>CBIHLJ010000025.1:0-59472 GCA_966210745.1 uncultured Pseudoxanthomonas sp. | reverse complement strand
GCAGTTCGCGCAGGCCGGCGGTGTTGGGCGAGGAGATGTTGACGGTGATGTAGTCCGCCAGCGGGTAGACGCGCTCCAGGCAGTACAGGTAGTCCGACGCGGCGCGCTCGTTGGAGGTGTCCTTGTTCTTGCCGATGTTGATGCCCAGCAGGCCGCGGTCGCGGCGCGCGGCTTCGACATTGCGGATCAGCGCGTCGACGCCGTCGTTGTTGAAGCCGAGTCGATTGATGACGGCCTGGTGCTGCGGCAGGCGGAACATGCGCGGCTTCGGATTGCCGGGCTGCGGCTTGGGCGTGACCGTGCCGATCTCGACGAAGCCGAAACCCAGCGCGAACAACGCATCGATGTGCGCGCCGTTCTTGTCCATGCCGGCGGCCAGGCCGACCGGATTGGGGAACGTCAGCCCCATGAGCTTGGTGGGCATCGGCGTGATCGGGCGCGCCACCAGCGGCGTGGTGCCGGTGCGGTAGGCAAGGTCCAGTGCCTTCAGGCCCATGCCATGGGCGGTCTCGGCATCGAGGCCGAAGAGGAAAGGTCGGGCGAGGGAATACATGGAGGCGGGCGGGCTCAGTTCAGCGTCGCCAGCCAGGCCATCCCGCCCAGGAACAGGAAGATCACCGCGATGCCGACCACCCACACCAGCGCCGACACCCAGCCAAGGATCAGTCCGCCGATGGCCATGCCGTCGCCTTCCAGCGTGCCGGCGCTGCGGCGGATCTCGGCGCGTGCCATGTGGCCGGTGACGATGGCCACGAGCGTGCCGATGAAGGGCAGCAGGGTCCAGCCCAGGATGCCCGATACGAGGCTGGCGATGGCGAGGCTGCTGGTGGTGCGGGCTTGGTTCATCAGGGGCTCCGTGCAGGGGTCAGGGAGGCGATGGCGCTGGATCGGGCAGGCAAAAAAAAACGCGCCGCCCGTAAAAGGTGGCGCGATTATCCCAGATGCTGGCCCGTTCGGGGCAGCCGGCATGCGGGCACGCCGGCTGCCTTGCGGATCAAAGGTCGAACTTGATGCCCTGCGCCAGCGGCAGCGAGTCGGAGTAGTTGATGGTGTTGGTCTGGCGGCGCATGTAGACCTTCCATGCGTCAGAGCCGGATTCGCGACCGCCGCCGGTTTCCTTCTCGCCACCGAACGCGCCGCCGATTTCCGCGCCGCTGGTGCCGATGTTGACGTTGGCGATGCCGCAGTCGCTGCCGGCCGCCGACAGGAACTGCTCGGCCGCCTTCAGGTTCTGGGTGAAGATCGACGACGACAGGCCCTGCGGCACGGCGTTCTGCATGTCGATGGCTTCGTCGAGGGTCTTGTACTTCATCACGTACAGGATCGGCGCGAAGGTCTCGTGCTGGACGACTTCGTCCGAGTTCTTCAGGCCGGTGACGATGGCCGGCAGCACGAAGTTGCCCGGGCGATCGATCGCGGTGCCGCCGGTCTCGACGGTGCCGCCGCTGGCCTTGGCCTTCTCGATGGAGGCCAGGAACTGCTGCACGGCGGCCTGGCTGTTCAACGGTCCCATCAGGTTGGTCGGATCCAGCGGATCGCCGATCTTGCCTTCCACCTGCTTGTACGCTTTCACCAGCGTGGCCAGCACGGTGTCGTAGATGGATTCGTGCACGATCAGCCGGCGCGTGGTGGTGCAGCGCTGGCCGGCGGTGCCGACGGCACCGAACACGATGCCGGGAATGGCCAGCTTCAGGTCCGCACTCTCGTCCAGGATGATGGCGTTGTTGCCGCCCAGTTCCAGCAGGCTGCGGCCCATGCGGCGCGCGACGCGCTCGCCGACGGTGCGGCCGACCTGGGTGGAACCGGTGAAGCTGATCAGCGGGATGCGCTTGTCGTCGACGAACTGCTGCGCCAGCTCGACGCCGGCATCGTTGATCAGGAAGAAGATGTCCGGGAAGCCGCCGGCCTTCAGCGCCTCGTTGCAGATCTTCATGCTGGCGATCGCGGTCAGCGGCGTCTTGTTGGACGGCTTCCAGATGCAGATGTCGCCGCAGATCGCGGCCAGGAACGAGTTCCACGCCCACACCGCGACCGGGAAGTTGAACGCACTGATGATGCCCACCAGGCCCAGCGGCTGGTACTGCTCGTACATGCGGTGGCCCGGGCGCTCGGAGTGCATGGTGTAGCCATACAGCATGCGGCTCTGGCCCACGGCGAAGTCGGCGATGTCGATCATCTCCTGCACTTCGCCGTCGCCCTCGGGCTTGCTCTTGCCCATTTCCAGCGCGACCAGCGAACCCAGCGCGTCCTTGTGCTTGCGCAGCGCCTCGCCACACAGGCGCACGGCTTCGCCGCGGCGCGGGGCGGGCGTGGTGCGCCACACCTTGAAGGCGGCCTGGGCGCGTTCGACGATCTTCTCGTAGTCGGCCTGGCTGCTGGCGTGCACTTCGGCGATCACCTCGTCGGTGGTCGGGTTGATCGACTGCAGCAGGCCGGCATCGGTGGTCGTGGACCACTCGCCACTGCCGAGGTAGGTGCCGGAGTTGGTGGTGGCGAGGCCAAGGGCCTTGAGGAGGTCAGCAGGCATGGAAGCTCCAGGGTCATTGCGCGGGATGCCGCCGAACGAGGCGCGGCACCGAAAGAGGAGCGGAATTCTACCAGAGAGGGCCGGGCGGACCGCGCGTAAGCCCGTGTTTTTCCAGTGGTTCTTGCGCAAACAGGCGCTTGCGGGCGCAGCCGTTGATCCGCTGCCGGGGTTTGTTCGGTTCGCCGACTGGCGATGACGGCGTTCGGCGATTCGCCGAGCGGGCGGTGTGGCGCCAGGGTATCGGCATGTAAAGGAAGTTGGTGACCCCGGCGCGATTCGAACGCACGACCTGTCCCTTAGGAGGGGACCGCTCTATCCAGCTGAGCTACGGGGCCATCGGCGGCGATTCTCGCACGAAGCGCTCTCGCGCACGACGCTCCCGTGCAGGGTGTGGATACCCGGACGAGCGTCCGCATGGCAGTGTGGCGGGTACCCCCGTACGCCCGGATCGCATGGATATCCGCATCGACGACCTCCGCCATCCCGCCGTGATCGCGCTGTTGCAGGAGCACCTGGACTGGATGCACCGCATCTCGCCACCGGAAAGCGTGCACGCGCTGGATCTGGACGCATTGCGCGGGCCTGGCATCACCTTCTGGGCGCTCTGGGATGGCGACGCTCTCGCGGGCTGCGGTGCGCTGCGCCAGTTGGACACGCGGCATGGCGAAGTGAAGTCGATGCGCACGGCGCAGACCCATCTGCGTCGTGGCGTGGCGGCGCGGATGCTCGACCATATCCTGGCCGAGGCGCGTGGACGGGGCTACGCACGTCTCAGCCTGGAGACCGGGTCGATGGCCTACTTCGCACCCGCACGCGCGCTGTATGCGCGCGCCGGTTTCACCGCCTGTGCGCCCTTCGGTGACTATGCGGAAGACTCGAACAGCGTTTTCATGACCCGCGTGCTCTAAGGGTGCGCATTGGTTTCAGTTGCATCCATCTGAAATCATTGGCTTTGTTGCATCGCAACGCTTGACAGCCCCCGGGGGTGTCGTGGTTTTCTTCATCCATGCGCTCCTTTGCCCACGCTCCCGCGGACATGCCCCCGGCCTTGATGGCGGCGTCGACGCTTGCGTGCGGTGGACGCACGACCCTGATTACGACCATTACCACCCTGACTCGTCGGGTGCGGTTGGTTGTGTTCGCGTAACTCGCAAACCACGGCCCCGCACCCGGATCAGGATGCAGGGCCACCCGACTTCCTGATGCGTGCCGGGCCTCCTTACCGAGGTTCCTGACCCATGTCGTCCCGCAGCGCCGAAGTCGAACAATCCAAGCCCCGCACCGTCGTCCACAAGTTCGGCGGCACCTCCGTTGCCGATGCCGACCGTTACCGCCATGTGGCGCAGTTGCTGCTCGCGCGCGACGAGGACGTGCAGGTCACCGTCGTCTCCGCGATGAAGGGCGTCACCGACGCGCTGATCGAACTGTGCGAGCTGGCGGCGGCCAACCGCCCGGAATGGCACGAAAGCTGGCATGCGCTGCGAGCACGCCACCGCGGCGCCGCCGTGGCGTTGCTTGGCGAGGCGGCGGGACCGGTGATCGAATGGGTGGACGAACGCTTCGGCAAGTTGGAGGAGATCCTCAACGCGCTGATCGTCATCGGCGGCCTGCCGGAGCTGGTACTGCAGCGCGTACAGGGACTGGGCGAAGTGTGTTCCGCGCGGCTGCTGGGCGAATACCTGACGCTGCAGGGCGAAGACTGCGCCGTGCTGGACGCGCGCGACGTGCTGCGGGTCGATCACGGCGAACTCGGCGTGGTGGTCGACTGGGACACCAGCGCGCAACGCCTGGCGGCGTGGCAGGCCTCGCACCCGCAGCGGCGCGTGGTGGTCACCGGCTTCGTCGCGCGCGATCGCGAAGGCCGTTTCACCACCCTGGGCCGCAATGGCAGCGACTATTCCGGTGCGATCTTCGCTGCGCTGTACGACGCGGCCGAACTGCACATCTGGACCGATGTCGATGGCGTGCTGTCGGCCGATCCGCGCGTGGTGCCCGAAGCCGTGCAGCTGGGTGCCCTGAGCTACGACGAGGCCTGTGAACTCGCGTACTTCGGCGCCAAGGTCGTGCATCCGCAGACCATGTCGCCGGCCATGGAACGCGGGCTGCCCATCATCATCCGCAACACCTTCCATCCGGAACATCCCGGTACGCGCATCACCGCCGAGCGCGACGCCGTGGGCCCGGTGAAGGGCCTGACGCTGAGTGCCGACCTGGCCCTGCTCAACCTGGAAGGCACCGGCCTGATCGGCGTGCCCGGCACGGCGGAGCGCGTGTTCGCGGCGTTGCGCAATGCGCATGTATCGGTGGTGATGATCTCGCAGGGCTCGTCGGAGCATTCGATCTGCTGCGTGGTCAGGGCCAGCGAGGCGGGCAAGGGTCAGGCGGCGCTGCTCGATGCGTTCGCGCATGAGCTGGATACCCGGCAGATCCAGCGCGTGCAGCGTCGCGATGACGTCAGCGTGCTGGCCGCGGTTGGTGATGGCATGGCCGGCACGCCGGGTGTATCGGCCCGCCTGTTCGGTGCCCTGGGGCGCGCGCAGGTCAACATCCTGGCGATCGCGCAGGGCTCGTCCGAGCGCAACATTTCGGTGGCGATCGACAGTGCCGACGCAACCAAGGCGCTGCGCGCGGCGCATGCGGGCTTCTGGCTGTCGCCGCAGACCTTCGCGGTGGGCGTGATCGGACCGGGCAACGTCGGTGGCGCGCTGATCGATCAGCTGCGTGCAGCGCAACCGCAACTCCTGGGCAAGGCGAATGTGGACCTGCGCCTGCGCGCCATCGCCTCCAGCAAGCGCATGTTGCTGGACGAGCGCAGCATCGGTGCGGACTGGCGCGCGCGCTTCGACGGCAGCCCGCAGCCTGCCGACCTGGAGCGCTTCACCCAGCACCTCCTGTCCGCGCACATGCCGCATGCGGTGATCGTGGATTGCAGCGCCAGTCCGGTGGTCGCGGACCACTACGCCGAGTGGTTGTCCGCCGGCATCCACGTCATCACGCCGAACAAGCAGGCCGGCGCCGGTCCCCTGGCGCGTTACCACGCGATCCGCGACGCGGCGGCGGCCAGCGGTGCCCGTTTCCGCTACGAAGCCACGGTGGGCGCGGGCTTGCCGGTGATTTCCACGCTGCGCGACCTGGTCGATACCGGCGACACGGTGGTATCGGTGGAAGGCATCTTCTCCGGCACGCTGGCGTGGCTGTTCAACAAGTTCGACGGCAGCGTGCCGTTCTCGCACCTGGTCACCGAGGCGCGCGGCCTGGGCTACACCGAGCCCGATCCGCGCGATGACCTGTCCGGTACCGACGTGGCGCGGAAGCTGGTGATCCTGGCACGCGAAGCGGGCCGCGAACTGGCGCTGGAGGACGTGCAGGTCGAAAGCCTGGTGCCGGAAGCGCTGCGACAGGCCAGCGTGGACGACTTCATGGCGCGGTTGGCCGAGGTGGATGCCGGTTTCGATGCCCGGCTGGCGAAGGCGCGTGCGGACGGCCATGTGCTGCGCTACGTGGCGCGGTTGGACGCCGAAGGGCGTGCGAGCGTGGGGCTGGTCGAACTGCCGGCGGCGCATGCATTCGGCAACCTGCGCCTGACCGACAACATCGTGCAGTTCACCACGCGCCGTTACTGCGACAATCCGCTGATCGTGCAGGGGCCGGGCGCAGGCCCGGAAGTCACCGCGGCCGGCGTGTTCGCCGACGTGCTGCGCGTGGCGGCGGGGCAGGGCGCGAAGCTGTGACGCATCCGGGCATAAACGACATGGAGTGGGCATGAGGCAGCAGGCAAGTGCGTTTTCGCCGGCATCGGTGGGCAACGTCGGCGTGGGGTTCGACATCCTGGGTCATGTGATCGAAGGCGTCGGCGACACGGTGACCGTGCGCCGGACGGAATCGCTGGACGTGCGCATCGCCGCCATCCGCGGCGCCACCGTGGACCTGCCGCTGGATGCGCCGGGCAATACGGCTGGCGCAGCGTTGATCTCGCTGCGCGATGCCTTGGCGCTGCCGTTCGGGTTCGAGGTGGAGATCGAGAAGGGCATTCCGCTGGGCTCCGGCATGGGCGGTTCCGCCGCATCCTGCGTCGCCGCGCTTGTCGCAGCCAATGCCCTGCTCGACGAGCCGCTGACGCGCGAGCAGTTGTACCCGCACGCGCTGGTCGGCGAGGCCGTCGCCAGTGGAGGCAGGCATGGCGACAACCTGGGCCCGATGCTGCTGGGCGGTCTGGTGCTGTCCACGGCGGAGCGGCTGGTACGCGTTCCCGTGCCTGAGCATTGGCACAGCGTGCTGGTGCATCCGGATGCGATCCTGGAGACGCGCCGCGCGCGCGCCGCGTTGCAGGGCGCGTACGAACTGAAGGACTTCGTGGCACAGAGCGCGAACCTTGCGCTGGTGCTTGCCGGTTGCCATGCCGGCGATGCCGGGTTGGTGCGCGAAGGCCTGCGCGACGTGCTGGTCGAACCTCGCCGCGCGCCGTTGATCGTCGGCTTCGATGCGGCGAAACAGGCGGCGCTGGAGGCCGGCGCGATGGGGGCAAGCATCTCCGGCGCCGGCCCCAGTGTGTTCGCCTGGTTCGAGTCGCGCGGCGAAGCGGAAGCCGCGGCACCTGCCGTGCAGGCAGCCTTCGCATCCGCAGGCTTCGACAGCCAGGCCTGGGTGTCGCCGATCAATGCGACGGGCGCGGAACTGCTACCACCCAACTGAACTTCCCTTCCGGCGGCCGCGCTTCGTGCGTGCCGCTCTCCTGACGACAGACCATGAACTTCATCTCGACCCGCAATGCCGCGCCCACCGTCACGCTCAGCCAGGCGATCGCCGCCGGACTGGCGCCGGACGGCGGCCTGTACGTCCCCCAGGCACTGCCGCCCGCCCGCGACCTGATACCCGGACGCGACATTGCCGGGACGGCGACGGCCCTGCTGGCGCCGTTCTTCGCCGGTGATGCGCTGGAGGGCGAGCTGGCGTCGATCTGCCGCGAGGCTTTCGACTTCCCGGCGCCTCTGCGGTCGCTGGGCACGCCGGGCGACCATGTGCTGGAGCTGTTCCACGGACCGACGGCGGCGTTCAAGGATTTCGGCGCGCGTTTCCTTGCCGCCAGCATGGCGCGGCTGCGTCGCGATGAAGCCACGCCCTTGACGATCCTCGTCGCCACCTCCGGCGATACGGGAGCGGCGGTGGCCGCAGCGTTCCATCGCCAACCGGGCCTGCGCGTGGTCGTGCTCTATCCGGACGGGCGCGTGTCGCCGCGCCAGGCGCACCAGTTGGGTTGTTTCGGCGACAACATCACGGCGTTGCGCGTGGTGGGTTCGTTCGACGACTGCCAGGCGCTGGTGAAGCGCGCGCTCAACGATGCCGACCTGCAGGCGCAGGCGCCGTTGAGTTCGGCCAACAGCATCAGCCTGGGGCGGCTGCTGCCCCAGATGAGCTACTACGCCCATGCGGCATTGACCCACCGGGCGGAGACGGGGCGGGGGTTGAACGTCGTCATCCCCACCGGCAACCTCGGCAACGCGATGGCAGCCATCCTGGCGCGTGCGCTCGGCGTGCCGCTCGGCAGGATCGTGCTGGCGACCAATGCGAACCGCGTGCTGCCCGACTTTTTCGCAGGTAGCGACTATGTTCCAGCCGCCAGCGTGGCGACGCTGGCCAACGCGATGGATGTCGGCGCGCCCAGCAACTTTGAGCGTCTGCGCTGGCTCTACGCGGGCGACGATGTGGCGTTGCGTGCGGCGTTCAGCGCGTCCACGGTCGATGACGCCGCCATCCGCGAGGTGATCGCCCGTCGCTTCCGCGATCACGCCGAAGTGCATTGCCCGCACACGGCGACAGCGGTGAAGGTGCTGGAAGACCTGCGCGCCCAGGGCGAGCGTGGCGACTGGGCGGTCGCGGCCACGGCGCATCCGGCCAAGTTCGAGAGCGTGGTGGAGCCGCTGATCGGCCGCGAGGTCGAGGTGCCGCCCGCGCTGGCGGACCTGCTGGCGCGTCCTGCGCAGGCAGACCCGATTCCCGCCGACTACGACGCCTTGCGCGAGCGCCTGCTGGCGTAGTTGGCTGCAGATCACCCCTGTAGGAGCGACGTCAGTCGCGACCGCACGGCCTGATGCAGTGGTCGGCGTCCTCATGCGCGCCAAGGATGAGGGGGAGAGGGCTTCAGAGCGGTCGCCGGTGCACGGTCGCGACTGACGTCGCTCCTACAGGATGGCGTCGCCGTCCTTGATGCACGACCCACCTGCGATAAGCTCTCGCCCATGAAGCGCACCTTGTTGCCGACCCTCCTGCTGGCCAGCCTGCTCGCCGGTGCCGCCCCCTTCGCCGCGCACGCGCAGTCCGCCGTGCCGCAGGCCGACGTCCGCGCGCTGAAGCCGGGCGAATTCCTGTGGTATCCGCAGATTGCGCCGGAAGGTCCCGTGGTGCTGGTGGTCAGCCTCGACGAACAGCGTGCCTACGTGTACCGCAACGGCATCGCCATCGGGGTGTCGACAATCAGTTCGGGCAAAGCGGGCAAGGACACGCCGACCGGCGTGTTCACCATCCTGCAGAAGAACAAGGACCACCGGTCCAATCTCTACAACAACGCACCGATGCCCTACATGCAGCGGCTGACGTGGGATGGCATCGCGCTGCATGGCGGCCACCTGCCGGGCTATCCGGCGTCGCACGGCTGTGTACGCCTGCCGCAGGCCTTCGCCGAGAAGCTGTTCGGCATCACCCGCTTCGGCGACTCGGTGGTGGTGGCGAACGCGAAGGCATCGCCGGCCAGCCTGGTGCACCCCGCCGTGCTGGCACCCGTGACCGCGGGCGGACAGGCGGCGCATCCGGAGCTGTCGGCCTACGAGGTGTACTGGAACGAGGCCGCATCGCCGGAGGGCCCTGTCAGCATCCTCGTGAGCCTGTACGACCAGCGCGTGTCGGTGCTGCGCAACGGTGTGCTGATCGGCGCGGCGCCGTTGCAGATGGTCCGCGACTTCGCGCTCAACGGCACGGTATTGCTGGTGATGACGACCGAAATGGAGGACATCCCCAGCCTGCTGGATCCGCAGCAGAAGGAACATCGCTGGGTCGCGCACCGCGTGCTGGGCGAAGAGGGCGCATCGATGCCGCCGCTGCGTTCGCTCGGGGATGCGTTCTGGATTCCGCAGGATTTCGCGCGCCGTCTGTACGCGGTGCTGAAGCCGGGCACCACGGTGCTGCTGTCGGACCTGCCCGGCGTACGCGCAACGCCCGATGACCAGCCGTCCGTGCCGGTCTTGGAATCGGACGAAGCCAGCCCCACAACGGCCGTGCGCTGAGCCTTGCGGACGGAATCGGGACGCTGGCGCTTCTCCACCGATACCCGGATGCCGTCATGACCCCATTCCGCCGCCTGCTGTCGCTGTGCCTTGCCGCCGTGGTCATTCCGTCGGCGGGCGCTGCGCTCGCTGAGTCCCCGCCGCCCGTATCGACGGAGCGCATGGTCGATGTCCTGCATCGTGCGGCGCCCTCGCTCGACCGCAACGTGCTGTCCATGGCGACGCGTGCGATGACATGTTCGATCCGGCGTGGCGAACCCGTGCCGATGCGTCGGCTCAGCGTGATCGATTATTCGCGGCCCTCCACCCAGCCGCGCTTGTGGGTGTTCGACCTGGAAAAGGCCCGCCTGCTGTTCGAGGAGCGCGTCGCACACGGTCGCAATACCGGTGAGAACCTGGCGACGCGGTTCTCCAATGCGACCGGCAGCTACATGTCCAGCCTGGGCGCGTTCGTCACCCAGGAATCCTATCGCGGTGCCAACGGCTACTCGCTGCGCCTGCAGGGACTGGAGCCGGGCTTCAACGACAACGCGCGCGAACGTGCCATCGTCATCCATGGCGCACCCTATGTCAGTGACGCGCTGGTGCGCGCGCAGGGACGGTTGGGGCGCAGCCTTGGTTGTCCGGCCGTCCGCGCGGCCGTGGCGCAGCCGCTGATCGACAGCATCCGCGGCGGCTCGTTCGTGTTCGCGTACTACCCCGATCCCGCCTGGCTGAAGCAGTCGCGCCTGCTGGGCGCGGACTGTGGCCAAGGCGTGGCCGCGCGTCCCGCGCCGTCGGGTGCGGGTGGCTGACGCTGCTCAGATATCCAGCGGGATCTTCAGGTAGCGCCGCCCGTTTGCTTCAGGCCCGGGCAGTCGTCCCGCCCGGATGTTGACCTGCAGCGATGGCAGCAACAGCACGGGTGCCGCCAGCGTGGCATCACGCGCTTCACGCATCTTCACGTAGTCGTCTTCAGGCACGCCACCGCCGATGTGCACGTTGCGCGCCTTCTCGTCGGCGACCGTGGTTTCCCATGCATAGTGATCGCGCCCCGGTGCCTTGTAGTCGTGGCACAGGAACAGGCGCGTGTCGTCCGGAAGCGACAGCAGGGCATGGATCGAACGGTACAGGGTGCGCGCATCGCCGCCGGGAAAGTCGGCGCGCGCGGTGCCGTAGTCGGGCATGAACAATGTGTCACCGACGAATACCGCGTCGCCGATGCGGTAGGACACGCAGGCCGGGGTATGGCCTGGAGTATGCACGACACGGACCTGCAGCCCGCCGAGCGCGAACGTCTCGCCATCGTGGAACAGCCGGTCGAATTCACGGCCGTCGCCGCTGACATCGTCCAGTCCGAACAGGGGCGCGAAAGTGCGCTGCACGTCGCGGATGTGTTCTCCGATGCCGATCGGCGCACCAGTCTTCTCTTTCAGCCAAGGCGCTGCACTGAGATGGTCGGCGTGCGCATGCGTCTCCAGGATCCACGCAACCAACAACCCTTGTTCCGCGGCAAAGGCGAGCAGGGCGTCGGCGGAACGGTGCGAAGCGCGGCCCGAACGGTGGTCGTAGTCCAGCACGGGATCGATGATGGCCGCCTGCGCGGTGGCGGGGTCCCACACCACGTAGCTGATGGTGTTGGTGCTTTCATCGAACTGGGCGTGGACGGAGGGGGTCGACATGACGCTGCTCCCGGTGTCGCGAGGCCGGCAGGCGGCGGAATGCGGATGATCGCAGTCGGAGCGGGCAAGGCCAAGCGGGTTCAGGCCGCCTGCGAGAACTCCTCGAAGGCTTCCAGCGCGTGCGCGGCGTACATCAGCGAGGGGCCACCTCCCATGTAGACGGCGATGCCCAACATTTCGTGGAACTCCTCCGGCGTGGCGCCCAGCCTTACGAGCGCCTTGGCGTGGAAGCCGAGGCAGCCATCGCAGCGCGACGCCACGCCGATGGCCATGGCGATCAGTTCCTTGGTTTTTTCGTCCAGCGCGCCGGCGGCCATCGCGCCACGCGCCATGGCGCCGAAGCCCTGCATCACCGCGGGTGCGGCTGTGCGGAAGGGAGCGAGGTGGCGGTTGATGCGGGTGGTCAGTTCCTGGTAGCGGTCTGCACTGGACATGGGATTCTCGATAGCGGAGGGTCAGCCTTGCTGGGATACCGGCAGGCCTTCGGCGCGCCACGCGGACATGCCGCCGGCGATGTTCAGATAGGTGCGTGCGTCCTTGCCGACCAGGCCCCACTGCGCAAGACGCGACCGCATGCCGCTCTGGCAGATCAGCAGGATCTCGGTCGTGGCGGCCGGAAGGCGGGCGTCCAGCAGCGCGGGGCCGCCGGCACGCAGGTCGCCGAGCGGGATGTGGCGCGCGCCCCGCACATGCCCCGCGGCGAACTCGCCCGCTTCGCGCACGTCAACGAGCGCCGCGCCCTGGTTCATCCGTTGCAAGGCATCACGCGGTGAAACCTGCGGGGCTCCAACGCCGAACAGGGCCTTCAGCATCGCGATCATCGGGATGTCCTGGCGGCCTTGCGCGGCGGCGCGGCGGGGGCGCAATAAATGCCATGGAGCGTCTGCATGACCTCTGCCGCCGGTCCCGGCATCAGCGTATAAATCACGTTCTGCGCCTCGCGCCGTGTCTGTACCAGACCTTCTTCGCGCAGCACGGCCAGGTGCTGCGACAACGCCGACTGGCTCAGGTCGAGCAGGGCGTTTATCTCGCCCACCGAGCGCTCGCCCGAGGCCAGCAGGCACAGGATCTGCAGGCGCTTCTCGTTGGCGAGCGCCTTCAGCAGTTGCGCGGCGTCGCCCGCATGCGCCTGCATGGCGGCGATGTCGAACGTGGGCGTGGGAGGGTTGCCGGTCATGCGGACTCCGTGGTCAGGGGCAGGCCTCCATTGCGCCATGCGGTGAGGCCGCCGGCAAGCGAGCGGACATGCGAGAAGCCGAGCGCCTGCAGGCTGTCGGCCGCAAGCGCGGAGCGGCCTCCGGTCAGGCAATAGAGCACCACGTCGCGATCGGGGGCAGCCAGCGCCTCGCTGGTGGCGCAGGCCATCGCCGGATGCGCGTGGATCTGGAACTCCAGCACGCCACGCGGCAGGTTGATGGCGCCTGCCAAATGGCCCTGCGCGTACTCCGCGGGCTCGCGTACATCGATCACGATGCTGTGTTCGTCAACGGCGAGTTGGTCGGGCGCGATCTCTTCGATGCGGCCACGGGCCTCGGCCACCAGATCCTGGACGGTGCGTGCCATGGATGCCTCCAATACATTAGTTGACGCTAATATTAGTAAATGCTAATTTGCATTGCAAGCCGACCGGCATTCCCGCCGGGGGCGCCATCCGACCTGGAGGGGAAGACATGGCACGCATCGTCGTACTGGGTGCAGGCATCGGCGGCATGAGTGCCGCGTACGAACTGCGCGGCACGCTTGGCCAGGGCCCGGAGATCACCGTGATCGGCGAGGGCGATCGTTTCTCGTTCACGCCGTCCAATCCCTGGGTCGCCGTGGGCTGGCGCAAGCCGTCCGATGTCGAGATGCCGGTCGCCCGCTATCTGGCGAAGAAGAAGATCGCCTTCGAAGGCGCCGGCGCCGAGCGGGTCGAGCCGGGCGACAACCGCGTGCTGCTGCGCGACGGGCGCTACGTCGATTACGACTATCTGGTGATCGCGACGGGGCCGCGGTTGGCCTTCGATGAGGTGCCGGGCCTGGGGCCTGAAGGTGGCTTCACCCAGTCGATCTGCACCACGCCGCATGCGACCACTGCATGGCAGGCGTACCAGGCGTTCCTCGAAAATCCGGGTCCGGTCGTCGTGGGCGCCGCGCCGATGGCCAGTTGCTTCGGTCCGGCGTACGAATTCGCGATGATCCTCGACAGCGACCTGCGCAAGCGCAAGCTGCGCGACAAGGTGCCGATCACCTACGTGAGCCCGGAACCGTACGTCGGACACATGGGTCTTGGAGGTGTCGGCGATTCCAAGGGCCTGATGGAATCGGAATTCCGCCAACGCCACATCCGGTGGATCACCAACGCGAAGATCACGGCGGTGCGCGACGGCGAGATGGACGTGTCCGAAATGGACGACGCCGGCCAGCCGAAGAAGGCGCACACGCTGCCGTTCACGTATTCGATGGTGCTGCCTGCGTTCACCGGCGTGCCGGCCGTGCGCCAGGGCGAGGGGCTGTGCAATCCGCGCGGCTTCATCCTGATCGACAAGCACCAGCGCAACCCCGCCTATCCCAACATCTTCTCGCTCGGTGTGTGCGTGGCCATCCCGCCGGTGGAGGCCACACCGGTGCCGACGGGCGCGCCGAAGACCGGCTTCATGATCGAGTCCATGGTCACGGCGGTGGCGCACAACATCCAGGCCGAACTGGCCGGCACGCCCGCCACGGCCGAAGCCACCTGGAATGCGATCTGCCTGGCCGACATGGGCGACACCGGCGCCGCCTTCGTGGCACTGCCGCAGATGCCGCCCCGCAACGTCACCTGGGCCAAGGTCGGCAAGTGGGTGCACGTGGCCAAGATCGCGTTCGAGAAGTACTTCCTGATGAAGATGAAGTCCGGCAACACCGAACCGATCTACGAGAAGTACGTCCTCAAGCTGCTCGGCATCATGCGCACCCGCTGATGCCCGCCCCCGAACCTTTCCGGAGAACACCCCCATGAACCTCGACCGTGCCGTCCTCGCCTTCGCCGGCGTGATGACCCTCGCCAGCCTGGCGCTGGCCCACTTCGTTTCGCCGCTGTGGCTTTGGTTCACCGTCTTCATCGGCGTGAACATGCTGCAGGCCAGCGTCACCGGCTTCTGTCCGGCGGCCATCGTCTTCCGCAAGCTGGGCGTGCGCGCCGGCTGCGCATTCAAGTGAGTGTGGGGCCTGCCGTGAGCCGAACCGTGATGTCGTCGCGCCCGTTGTTGCCGCTGTTGCTGATGGTCACGCTTGCCGCGTGCGGGCATGAAGAGCCCGCCGCGCCTCCCGCGCGCATCGACGGATTGCAGACTTTCCAGGTGCATGCTGCCGGCGCGGCGGACGGTCGCGCCTGGGAAGGCGTGGTGGAGGCCGTGCGCCAGGCCACGCTGTCGGCGCAGACGAACGGGCGCGTCATCGCCGTGTCGCGTGATGTCAACGATCGCGTGGCCGCTGGCGATGTGCTGGTGCGGCTCAGCGCGGTCGAGCAGCAATCCGGTGTCGACGCCGCACGCGCCCAGGTGCGCGCGGCGGAAGCGTCCGCGACCGAAGCGGAAGCCAATTACCAGCGCTTCGCCAATCTGGCCAAGGGCCAGTTCGTTTCCCGGGCGCAACTGGACCAGGCCCGGATGGCGCGCGACTCGGCCCTCGCCGCGCGCGACGCCGCGCGTGCCCAGTTGGCGAATGCCGGCCAGCAGACCGACTACACCACCATCCGCGCGCCCTATGCGGGCATCGTCGCCACCCGCGATGTCGAACCGGGCGAGAGCGTGGGCACCGGTCAGACCCTGATGACCGTGTTCGCACCGGATGCGTTGCGCATCGACGTCGCCGTGCCCCAGTCCGAAGCCGAGGCGATACGCGCCGCCCCGGTGGCCACCGTCACCCTGGACAGCGGGCGACAGATCCAGGCCGATGACGTCACCGTCTTTCCCGCAGCCGACGCGTCTACCCATGCCGTGCGCGTACGCGTGCAACTTCCCGCGCTCGATGCGCCGCCGCAACCGGGGGCTACTGCCAAGGTGGCGTTTCCGGCGGTGAAAGGCGCCGCGTTCCCCCGCGTGCCCACCAGCGCGCTGGTGCGCCGCGGCGAGGTGGCGGCCGTCTACGTGCTCGTCGATGGCCGGCTTTCGCTGCGTCAGGTCAGGTTGGGTGATGTCGCTGCCGAGCATGTCGACGTGATCTCGGGACTCAAGCCCGGCGACGTCGTCGCCGCCGATCCGGTGGCCGCGCAGCAGGCGCTGGTCGCCGCGCGCAAGGAGCGCTGACATGGCTCCGCTGACGTCACCGCCGCGACTGGGCATCTCCGGCCGCATCGCGCGCAGCTTCCAGGCCAATCCGCTGACGCCGATCCTCGCGCTGCTCGGCCTGCTGCTGGGGCTGGTGGCGGTGATGATCACGCCGCGCGAGGAAGAGCCGCAGATCGACGTCACCATGGCCAACGTCATCGTGCCGTTCCCGGGCGCGGATGCGCGCCAGGTCGAGCAGATGGTGACCTATCCGCTGGAACAGAAACTGTCCGAGATCGAGGAGATCAAGCACACCTATTCGATCAGTCGGCCCGGCATGGCGGTGCTGACGGTGGAGTTCGACGTGGGTGTGAAGCGCCAACCCGCGCTGGTGCGCCTGTACGACAAGGTGTTCTCGAACCAGGACTGGATGCCGGCGAACCTCGGCGTGGGCCAGCCCATCATCAAGCCCAAGGGCATCGACGACGTGCCGGTGATGGCGCTGACCCTGTGGACGGACGATCCGCAGCGCGGTGCGCGCGACCTGGCGGAGGTGGCCCACACGCTGGAAACCGAACTCAAGCGCATCCCCGGCACGCGCGACGTGTTCACCCTCGGCGCGCCCGAGCGGGCGGTGATGGTGCAGCTCGATGCGGCGCGCCTGGCCAGCCATGGCCTGGCGGTGAACGATCTCTCTTCAGCGCTGCAGGCCGCCAACCTGGCGCGGCAGGCGGGTGAGCGCGTCGGTACGGATGGGGTGGTGCAGGTGACTTCGGGCCAGTTCCTGGCCGACCGCGCGGACGTGGCCGGCCTGGTGCTGGGCGTGGCGGGTGGCCAGCCGGTGCGACTGGAAGACGTGGCGACGGTCAGCGATGCGGCCGACGCACCATCGAGCTATGTCTGGCACGGTGCGCCCACGAAACGCGCAGGACCTTCCAGTGGCGTGGCGCCCGCGGTAACGCTGGCCATCGCCAAGAAGCCGGGCAGCAATGCGGCCGACATCACCTCCGCTGCGCTGGCGCGGGTGGAGGCCCTGCGTGGCACCATCATTCCCGACGGCATCCAGGTGGAGACCACGCGCGACTATGGCCTCACGGCCAGTGACAAGGCACAGACGCTGATCAAGAAGCTGGTCTTCGCCACCGGCTCGGTGGTGCTGCTGGTGCTGTTCGCGCTGGGCCGTCGCGAGGCCATCGTCATCGGCAGCGCGGTGGTGCTGACGCTGGCGGTCACGCTGTTCGCGTCGTGGGCGATGGGATTCACCCTCAATCGCGTGTCGCTGTTTGCGCTGATCTTCTCCATCGGCATCCTGGTGGACGATGCCATCGTGGTGGTCGAGAACATCCACCGGCACATGGCGCAGGGCGGCAAGTCGCTGGCGGAGGCCATTCCGCCGGCAGTGGACGAAGTGGGCGGTCCGACCATCCTGGCCACCTTCACCGTGATCGCGGCGCTGATGCCCATGGCCTTCGTCAGCGGCCTGATGGGGCCATACATGCGGCCCATTCCGATCAACGCGTCGGTCGGCATGCTGCTGTCGCTGATGATCGCGCTGGTGGTCACACCGTGGCTGTCGTTGAAGCTGCTCAAGCGGCATGCGCTCGCGCACGCGGATGAGGGCGCTGTCCACGGGCATGCGGAAGGCACGATGGCGGCGCGCCTGCACCGCCTGTTCGAACGCGTGATGTCGCCGTTCCTCGATGCCGGCGCGGGTGCGCGGCGCCGGCGCCTGTTGTTCATCGCCATGGCCGCGCTGGTGGCGCTGGCCGCCAGCCTGGCGGTGTTCAAGCTGGTGGTGCTGAAGATGCTGCCGTTCGACAACAAGTCCGAACTGCAGATCGTGGTCGATCTGCCCGAAGGTCGCGCGCTGGAGGACACCAACGCCCTGCTGGCCGAACTGGCCGGCGTGCTGGACCGTACGCCGGAAGTCCTGCACTACCAGGGCTATGCCGGCACGGCCGCACCGATCAACTTCAACGGACTGGTGCGGCAGTACTACCTGCGCGAGGGTGCGAACGTCGGCGACCTGCAGGTGAACCTGGTGGACCGCCACGACCGCGACCGCAAGAGCCACGAGATCGCCGTCGCCCTGCGCCCGCAGGTGGACGCGATCGGCCGTCGCCATGGCGCGTCGGTCAAGGTGGTCGAAGTGCCGCCGGGGCCGCCCGTGCTGTCGCCGATCGTCGCCGAAGTGTACGGGCCCGACTATGCCCGTCAGCGCCAGGTGGCGCGGGCGCTCGAACAGCGCTTCCTGGCTACCGACGGCATCGTGGATGTGGACACCAGCGTGGAAGCCGATGCGCGCCGCGACATCCTGGTGATCGACCGTTTGCGCGCTGCACGCCTGGGCGTGCCGCAGTCGGCGATCACCGAGACGATCGCCGCGGGCCTGTCGGGGCTGGACGCGACCCACGTGATCGATGGCGGCTCGAAGTATCCGCGTCCGATCCGCCTGCGCCTGCCGGTGGCCGACCAGGCTTCGCTCGACGGACTTCTCGCGCTGCGGGTACGCGGCGGCAATGGTCAGCTGGTGCCGTTGTCGGAACTGGTGCAGGCGCGTTCCACCTGGTGGGATGGCGCCATCCACCACAAGGACCTGCTGCCGGTGGTGTACGTGATGGGCGACGAGAGCGGCACCGTCGACAGTCCGCTGTACGGCATGTTCGACCTGGTGGGCCAGATCGCCGACAACGCCATCGACGGACAGCAGGTGGCGCAGTTCTTCATCCGCCAGCCCCCCGACACCACCGCCTTCGGCATCAAGTGGGATGGCGAGTGGCAGATCACCTACGAGACCTTCCGCGACATGGGCATCGCCTATGCGGCCGGCATGGTGCTGATCTACCTGCTGGTGGTGGCCTACTTCCGCAACTACGTGGTGCCGCTGGTGATCATGGCGCCTATCCCGTTGACCGTGATCGGCGTGATGCCGGGCCACGCCCTGCTGGGCGCGCAGTTCACGGCCACCAGCATGATCGGCATGATCGCGCTGGCGGGCATCATCGTGCGCAACTCGATCCTGCTGGTGGACTTCATCAATCATCTGATCGAGCGCGGGCAGACGCTGGAGTCTGCGGTCGTCGATGCGTGCGCGGTGCGCGCGCAACCGATCGCACTGACCGCACTGGCAGCGATGGCGGGTGCGTTCTTCATCCTGGACGATCCCATCTTCAATGGCCTGGCGATCTCGCTGATCTTCGGCATCCTGGTGTCGACGGTGCTGACGCTGGTGGTGATTCCGCTGCTGTACTACGGGCTTAAACATCGCGCGCACAAGGCGGCCACCGCATGAGTGCTTCAAAGTTCCGTCGGCTGTGGTGGGTGGCATGTTTTGCATGTTCAGCAGCCGCGTGTACATCCGCAGCAGGTGACGCCGGTCGGGGCGACCCGCGGTACGTTGCAGGGCAAGCGGCCGATGCAATGCCTTACGCGTCGTCGGCGGATCCCGATCTCGACCGCGCGAAGGCGGCCGCACAGGCCTTCAGCGGTCGCCTGCGCGGCCGCCTGCAGGCCGCGATGCAGGCGGGTGGACCCACCGCTGCCGTCGGGGTCTGCCAGGCCGAGGCGCCGGCCATCGCGGACGCGGTGATGGCCGAGCACGGCGTGCGCCTGGGCCGCGTCGCGCTGCCCGGGCGCAACCGCAACGCCGGACATGTTGCTGACGGTTGGCAGCTCGCCACGCTGGAGGCCTTCCAGCAGGCCGTCCTGGCGGGCGCGCCCGCCGCCGGGCAGGTGTCAGTGATCCGCGAAGGTCTTCCCGAGGGCGTCGCATTGCGCATGATGCGCGGCATCGCCACCGAGCCCGGTTGCCTGGCCTGCCATGGCACGCAGCTGGCCCCGCAGGTCCGCGCGGCCATCGCGACGCATTATCCTGACGATGCGGCCACCGGTTTCGCGGTGGGCGACCTGCGCGGCGGGCTATGGGTCGAAGTGCCCGCCGCTGCCCACACTCCCGACGAGGCTACGCGATGAGTACCGACGCACCGATCCGCATCACCCTGGAGCAGGAAGAGGACTACAGCTTCCGCATCCGCTTCGACGACACCACCATCGCCGAGCTGATGACCGACGAACCCGAGCCGCTGGGCAAGGGCGAGGGTCCGAACCCGACGCGGCTGCTGGTGTCGGCCGTGGCCAACTGCCTGTCGGCCAGCCTGCTGTTCGCACTGCGCAAGTTCAAGAATTCACCAGGCAAGCTGGTGACGCATGCGACGGCCGAACTGGTTCGCAACGAACAGGGGCGGCTGCGCGTGGGCCACATCCATGCCGACATCCGGCTTGCAGAAGCTGGTACGGCGCATGCCTCGCTGGAGCGCATCCTGGCCCAGTTCGAGAACTTCTGCGTGGTGACGGAAAGCGTCCGCCACGGCATCGATGTGTCCGTCAGCATCACCGACGCCGACGGCGTCCAGCTGCATGGCACCGCGCGGGCGGACCACGGCGAGTCCTGAGGCTGGCTGCTCTTGTGGGAGCGACGCAAGTCGCGATGAAGCGTTACCGCTGCCCCTTCGCGACTTGCGTCGCTCCCACAAGGGAGGGGAAGGGCCGCGCACGCCCCGCGCTCCCGGATCGCCGCCAGCGGTCGGGCGTGGCATGATCCAGTCCTCCGCCGTCCGTATCCGAAGCCGTCCGTGATCGCGCCCATCAAGGGGAAGGCCACCTCGCTGGACATCGCCCATCTGGCGGGCGTGTCCCAGCCCACCGTCTCGCGCGCATTGCGCGGCAGCCCGATGGTCAACGAAGAGACGCGCAAGCGCATCCTGGCCATCGCCGAGCAGCTGAACTACAAGGTCGACAAGAACGCCTCCAACCTGCGCCGCCAGCATTCCGGCACGCTGGCGCTGCTGTTCTTCGAAGATCCCACACCGGACGAGTCGTCCATCAACCCGTTCTTCTTGTCCATGCTGGGCAGCATCACGCGCGCCTGTGCGCTGCGTGGCTACGATCTGCTGATCTCGTTCCAGCAGCTGTCGACCGACTGGCAGGCCGACTACGAGGACAGCAAGAAGGCCGACGGCATCATCCTGCTGGGTTATGGCGATTACCTTGAATCGCGTGGTCGCCTGGAGAGACTGGTGGAGCAGGGTACGCATTTCGTGCGCTGGGGCGCCGTGCAGGCGGGTACGCCGGGGGTGTCGATCGGGTGCGACAACACCCAGGGCGGCCACGACATCACCGCGCACCTCATCGAACAGGGGCGTCGCCGCATCGCCTTCCTCGGGCACGCGTCCAACCACTATCCGGAGTTCTTCGAGCGCTACCTCGGACACCGGCAGGCATTGGACGCCGCAGGCGTCGAGGCGGACACCGCGCTGCAGGTGGATGCCATCACCACCGAGCAGTCCGGCCACGAAGCCGCCTGCGAACTGCTCGCGCGTGGCGCGCCGTTCGATGCGATCTTCGCGGCCAGCGACCTGATCGCGGCGGGCGCGATGAAGGCCTTGCTGGAGCGCGGCCTGCGGGTGCCGGAAGATATCGCCGTGGCCGGTTTCGATGACATTCCGCTGGCCAGCTTCGTCAACCCCGGCCTGTCCACGGTGCAGCAGGACACCAAGCGCGCGGGTGCATTGCTGGTCGAGACATTGCTGGCGCTGATCAATGGTGAACCGGCGGAAAGCCAGACCATCCCGGTGCGGCTGGCGCTGCGCGGGTCGACCGCTGCAAAGTGAATTTGCGGTTGTAGGAGCGACGTAAGTCGCGACCGCCGCCCACACGCGTCAGGAAATCCAGATAACGCCAGCTTTCTGCACCTACAGGTTATCGCGCGACCCTGCGCCGATGCGGACCCAAGGTGGGCGGTCGCGACTTACGTCGCTCCTACAGTACAGAAGACACTGACCTCAATCCGCCTTGGGCGCCTTGCGTGCCATCAACTCGGCCAGCCGCGCGCGCGTATCGACGCGGGTGATCGGCGCGTCCAGCAGGAACACGCGCACGCCGTGCGCCGGCACTTCCGCTTGCAGGCGGTTGCGCACGCGTTGGGTCCTGCCGGTGAACGCATCGCGCCAGGTGCCGGCTTGCAGGTGATCGGATACCGACAGCTTCGCCGGCGTATCGGCCTTGTTCAGCAGCACCAGCGCGGTCTGGGTGGTGCCTTCGTGCTGCAGCACGCGGTAGAAGATCGCCTGGTCACCCTTCATGCGCACGTTGAGCTGGAGGCCGCGCTGCAGGGCCGGCGTGTCGCGCCGCAACTGGGCGATGCGCTTCAAGGGCGCGAAGATCGGGCTCTGCGGCGCGGCATCGATGCGTTCCTGGCCGAAGTAGTTGCGATTGCCGGCATGTTCCGCATGGCCGCGTTCGAAGCCGGTTTCCGAGCCGTAGTAGATCACCGGGATGCCGCGTGCGGTGAACAGCCAGTTGTGCGCATCGATGAAGCCTTCGTCGGTGGCGTTCATGCGCGCCATGTCGTGGTTGTCGTAGAAGGTCATCAGGTCGTACGGGTTCGCGTACGGGCCATCCTCCAGGTACAACGCCTTGCCGATTTCCTCGTAGCTGGTGCCGGGCTTCTCGAATACCTCCGTCAGCTTCCCCTTCAGCGGGAAGTCCAGCACGCTGTAGCTGCCGTTGCGCACCCACGTGTGGCCGGCGATGCTGGCGGCGTCGTAGTTGAAGTTCTCGCCGAACATGAAGAACCCCGGCTTCTTCGCACGCATGCGGTCGGCGAATTCCTTCCAGAACGCGTGCGGCATCCAGGCGATGGTGTCCACGCGGAACGCGGTCGCGCCCTGGTCGATCCACTGCTCGTAGGCGCCGACCAGGTACTCCATCACCGCCGGGTTGTTCTCGTTGAAGTCCGAGAGCTGCGCCAGTCCGCCGCCGGTGTTGTAGAACGCGTGCATCGGCTTGCCGCGCGGGTCCAGTCTGTCGGGGTCGAGGTTCTGATGGTCGGCGATCAGTTTGCCGTCCTTGTCCCAGATCTTGCCGTACTGCGGCTGCATCTTCGGCATCGAATACGCGGGCGAGCCGTGGTTGCCGACGATGTCCAGCACCACGTCGAGCTTCTGCTCCTTCATCGCCTTCGTAAAGCCGGCGAAATCGAGTCCTTCGCTGGGCAGGTGCTCGTCCAGCCTGTAGAAGTTGATGCCCCAGTAGCCGTGGTAGCCGGTCTTGCCGCGGTCGGTGAACATGCCGGCCCACTTCACTTCTTCGCCGCCGGTGAAGGCTTCGTCCGGGTTGTCGATGATCGGCGTGATCCACACCGAGGTGAAGCCGAGGTCGCGGATGTAGCCGGCGTTGTCCAGCACGCCCTTGAAGTCGCCGCCGAGGTAGCCGACGTTGTCGGTCTGGCCTGCCGGCGCGCCCGGCGTCGGACGATCGAAGGTCGGGTTCTTGCCACCCTGGTCGCGATGGTCGTTCGACGGATCGCCATTGACGAAACGGTCCGTCAGCACGAAGTACACGGCTTCCTTCGCGAAGGGCTCGGTGGTGCCGTAGAAGGCGTCGGCTGCGAGCGCGACGCCGGGCATGCCGACCAGCGAGGCCAGCGCGATGGCGAGGGGGCGGCGGGCGTGCTTCATCAATGGGCCTGCGAGGAAAAGGGAGCGGGGCTGTGCGCGGGCTCGCGCACGAAGACGAGGGCGGCGGCGGCCAGCAGCAGGCTGCTGCCGCTGATGACCAGCGCGAACACGGACTCGTTCGCGAAGAAGGTGCGCAGCGAAGGCCCGAGCAGCGTGGCGGCCACGATCTGCGGCACCACGATGAACATGTTGAAGATGCCCATGTAGATGCCCATCTTCTCCGCCGGGACATGGCTGGACAGCAGGGCGTACGGCATCGACAGGATGCTGGCCCACGCCACGCCGACCAGCGCGAACGAGCCGATGAGCCAGGCCGGGTGTGGCACGAACCACATCGACAGGAAGCCGATGCCGCCCAGCACCAGCGAGCCCGCATGCACCGCCTTGCGGTTGAGCGGGAAGCGCGCCGCATAGAAGCTCAGCAGCAAGGCGACCAGCATCGACGACAGCCCGTAGTAGCCCATGTACGAACCCACCAGGTCCGCCGCATTCTGGAACGCGGCATTGGTCGACTGGAAAGCCGCAGCCTGCGCGGGTACCGCCATGTCGAAGGCGGCGGGGTCGGGTGCGGGGGCCTTGAACAC
The DNA here is from genome assembly GCA_966210745.1 of uncultured Pseudoxanthomonas sp. Lineage (GTDB taxonomy): Bacteria > Pseudomonadota > Gammaproteobacteria > Xanthomonadales > Xanthomonadaceae > Pseudoxanthomonas_A. The sequence goes on along the minus strand of CBIHLJ010000025.1, from coordinate 35,677 downwards.
ATGCTCGGTCAGGCCGGGTGTGGCCATGCTCCACATGGCGAAGAACGCCAGCCAGCTGAAGAACTGCACCAGGCCGAGCCTCAGCATCTGCGCGGGCATGTTGATCACATGGTGCACGATCTCGCCGGCGAAGTTGCCGCGCCGCTTCTGTTCCTCGCGGAAGCGCTGCAGGTCTTCCGGCGGGTATTCGGGCGTGGTGAGGATGGTCACCAGGATGCTGGCCATGAACACGAACGCGCCGATCGCGAACGCCACCTTCACCGAAGGCGGCACCACGCCGGGGCCGGCTTCGTTCGGCACGCCGAGCTGGGTGATGAACCACGGCAGGTTGCTGGCCACCCAGGTGCCCACGCCGATGATCAGCGTCTGCAGCACGAAGCCGTAAGAGCGCTGCTCTTCCGGCAGCTTGTCGGCCACCAGCGCACGGAACGGCTCCATGCTGATGTTGATGCTGGCATCCAGCACCCACAGCAGGCCTGCCGCGATCCACAGCGTGGGCGAGTGCGGCATGAACACCAGCGCGATGGAGCTGAGGATGGCACCGATGAGGAAGAACGGGCGGCGGCGCCCCAGGCGCGGATGCCAGGTACGGTCGCTCAGATAGCCGATCACCGGCTGCACCAGCAGGCCGGTCAGCGGTGCGGCGATCCACAGCAGCGGCAACGCGTCCTTCTCCGCGCCCAATGTCTGGAAGATGCGGGACATGAAGCCGCCCTGCAGCGCGAAGCCGAACTGGATGCCGAGGAAGCCGAACGACATGTTCCATATCTGCCAGAAGGACAGGCGGGGCTTGGCGGTCATTCGGTATCCCTGGCGGTGCGATGCGGTCGGAGTGCGCGCACCCGATGGCGAGCGTCGCGGCATCTTGCCGACATGTGCGTCCGATTCCATGCTGCACCGCAAACAATGCCGATGCGCGAAGACACCTGCGCCGGAGCATCGCCACGGCGCGTGGCAGCGAAGGAAACCGTTGACACGCCTGCGTTTCGCGCGCTCGGATGCGCGATCGACCATCACGGGGGTGATAGGTGCCGCGTGCGCTCGGCCGATCATCTGCATACGTATTCATGGACACCCATGACGACCTCCGCTCACACATGCCGGTGGCTCGTGGAATAGTGGCGCCCGCCGAGCGCACCGGAGGGGTGTGCCGCGCATTGCGGACGGGTGCATCGATGACGAAGAACAACTGGTGGCGTGGCGCGGTGATCTACCAGATCTACCCCCGCAGCTTCCTGGATACCAACGGGGATGGCGTGGGCGACCTGCCGGGCATCGTCGAGAAGCTCGACTACATCGCCGGTCTCGGCGTGGACGCCATCTGGATCTCGCCGTTCTTCAAGTCGCCGATGGCGGACTTCGGCTACGACATCGCCGACTACCGCGATGTGGACCCGCTGTTCGGCACGCTGGCGGATTTCGACCGCCTGCTCGCCAAGGCGCACTCGCTGGGCGTCAAGGTGATGATCGACCAAGTGCTGAGCCACTGCTCGGTCGACCATGCCTGGTTCAAGGAGAGCCGCGAGAGCCGCGACAACCCCAAGGCCGACTGGTACGTATGGGCCGATCCGAAGAAAGACGGCACGCCGCCGAACAACTGGATGTCGCTGTTCGGTGGCGTCGCGTGGCGCTGGGAGCCGCGCCGCGAGCAGTACTACCTGCACAACTTCCTTGCCAGCCAGCCAGACCTGAATTTCCACAACCCGGCTGTGCAGCAGGCCACGTTGGACAATGTGCAGTTCTGGCTCGACAAGGGTGTGGACGGCCTGCGGCTGGACGCGATCAACTTCTGCTTCCACGACGCGCAGTTGCGCGACAACCCGCCCAAGCCGAAGGAGAAGCGGGTCGGGCGCGGCTTCAGCCCCGACAATCCGTACGCGTACCAGTACCACTACTTCAACAACACACAGCCGGAGAACATCCCGTTCCTGGAGCGCCTGCGCGTCCTGCTGGATCGCTATCCGGATGCGGCCGCACTGGGCGAGATCTCGTCGGAGGATTCGCTGGCCACCACCGCCGAGTACGTCAGCGATCAGCGCCTGCATATGGGCTACAGCTTCGAACTGCTGACCGATGATGGCAGCGCCGCCTACATCCGCGACACGGTCGAGCGGCTGGAAGCCGCGATGGTCGAAGGCTGGCCGTGCTGGGCGGTCTCCAACCACGACGTGCAGCGTGCGGTCACGCGCTGGGGCAACGGCGATGCATCGCCGGCACTGGCGGCTCAACTGGTGGCCCTGGTGTGTTCGTTGCGGGGCTCGGTCTGCCTGTACCAGGGCGAAGAACTCGGGCTCCCCGAAGCCGACGTGCCGTATGAAGCGCTGCAGGATCCCTACGGCAAGACCTTCTGGCCGAACTTCAAGGGCCGCGATGGCTGCCGCACGCCGATGCCGTGGAACGAGGGTGAGCAGGCCGGCTTCAGCCACGGCAATCCGTGGTTGCCGATCCCGGCAGAACACCGCACGATCAATGTCGCCGCGCAGGAAGCCGATGCCGGCTCCATCCTCAACCAGGTGCGGCGCTTCCTCGCATGGCGACGCAGCCAGCCTGCATTGCGCGTGGGCAGCATCCGCTTCCTGGATGCCCCCGAACCGGTGCTCGCCTTCGTGCGCGAGACCGAAGGCGCTGCGATGCTGGTGGTGTTCAACCTGTCGTCGCAGGAGGTCTCGTGGGCGTTGCCGGGAAGCATCGTGCCGCGCGCGGTGGACAGCCACGGCCTGCCGTCCGGCACCCTGCAGGATGGCCGGCTCATGCTGCCGCCCCGTGGCGTGTACTACGCCGTCATCGATTGACACGACGGGGTACGAAGATGGGCACTTGCATGGGCAGGATCGGGATCACGCTGCTGCTGGCCGCGGCCTCGCTCGTCGCGCAGGCACGGGAGCGCGCAGCCTCCGTCGTCGCCGCGCAGGCGGTGACGGGCGAAGGCGTCACCGGCACGCTGCTGCGCCACGCGCAGTTCCCTTCCCGCCATGTCGCGGCGAGGAACGTGGACGTCTGGCTGCCACCGGGCTACACGGAAGCGCACGGTACACGCTATCCCGTCCTCTACATGCACGACGGCCAGAACGTGTTCGACCCGTCGACGTCCTACACCCGCGTGGACTGGGGCGTGGACGAAGCGATGACGCGCCTGATCGCCAACGGGCACGCGCGCGCGGCCATCGTCGTCGCGGTGTGGAACACGCCCAAGCGCCTGCAGGAATACATGCCGCGCAAGGCCATCGATGGCGAAACGTTCATCCCTACGCCAGGCGATCCGCCGTTTCCGACCGCCGAGATCGTCGCGGACGATTACCTGGCCTTCCTCGTCACCGAGCTGAAGCCGTTCATCGATGCGCAGTACCGCACGCTCACCGGTCCGGCGGACACGTTCGTGATGGGGTCCAGCATGGGCGGCCTGATTTCCGCGTATGCGGTGCTGGAGTACCCGCAGGTGTTCGGCGGGGCAGGGTGCGTGTCCACGCACTGGCCGATCGCCGGCGGTATCGTCGAAGGCTACCTGGCGAAGCACCTGCCTGCGCCCGGCGGCAACCGCTTCTACTTCGACTACGGCACCGAGGCCATCGACGCGATGTACGAGCCCTACCAGCAGCGTGTCGACAGCGGGATGCGGATGCGTGGCTATCGACCCGGCGTGGATTTCCTGAGCCACCGCTACCTGGGCGCGACCCACAACGAAGCGGCGTGGCGGGATCGCATCGAAGTGCCGCTGGGCTTCCTGCTGCGGCCCTGACGGCAGCGTCTTCGCGCGTGCGTCCGACCGTCAGCGTGCGCGCATGATCGCGCGTCGCGCGCGGCGACCTGTTGCCTGAACGACCACGGCGATGCCTTCATCGTGCGTGCGCGTCGTCGTCCGCGTCCACGGAACCCGTGTTACGCCAACGCGTGGAATATGCATGAATACGTATGCAGCGCGGATTGTGCAGCTGCGCGCGCCACTACCATTGCCGCACGTTTCGGGGCACGTGCCCCTGGCGTGGCAGACCCGGGCGATCGCATCGTGCGACGCACCCGGCTCATCGCATACAACGTCCTTGGAGAGGGGAACATGCAACTCAAGCGCAACCTGCTGAGCGCGGCGTTGGCGTCCGCCATCGCGCTCACCGCGACGGGCGTACAGGCCCAGACCGCCGAAACCGCCGACGAACAGACGCAATCGACCGATGCCACCGAGCTGGAAACGGTGGTGGTGACGGGCATCCGCCGCGGCATCGAGAGCGCGATTTCGGTCAAGCGCGATTCCACCTCCATCGTCGAGGCGGTATCCGCCGAAGACATCGGCAAGCTGCCGGATGTCAGCATCGGTGAATCCATCGGCCGCCTGCCCGGCCTGGCCGCGCAGCGCGTCGCGGGTCGTGCGCAGGTGATCAGCGTGCGCGGCCTGTCGCCCGACTTCTCCACCACGCTGCTCAACGGCCGCGAGATGGTCAGCACCGGTGACAACCGCAGCGTCGAGTTCGACCAGTATCCGTCCGAGCTGGTCGGCGGCGTGACGGTGTACAAGACGCCCGATGCCGGCCTCATCGGCCAGGGCCTGTCGGGCACCATCGACATGCAGACCGTGCGCCCGTTGAGCTTCGATGCGCCGGTGGGCACTGTCGGCGTACGCGGCCAGCGCAACTCGCTCGGCGCGGCGGCCGATGCGTCCGCCTACGGCGAGCGCATCAACGCCAGCTACATCACCCAGAATGAAGCGCGCACCTTCGGCTTCTCGATCGGGTATTCGCATACCACCACGCCGATCCAGGAAAACCAGGTGGGCCTGTACGAGCCATGGCAGGCCATCGGCGACAACTGGCGCCCGGGCGTGCCGGCCGGTACGTTCTATTCCGACGGCATCAAGGCACTGCGCCGCACCGGCGAAACCAAGCGTGATGGCGTGATGGCCACGGTGCAGTTCCGTCCGTCGAATGCGTGGACCAGCACGCTGGACCTGTTCCATTCGGAAGCCGAGCAGGTCGATACGGCCAACCAGTTCGAAGTGCATATCGGCGACTACAACGGCGGCTATGGTCGTCTGGACGTCACCAATCCGGTCATCAACGGCGACAACACCTTCACCGGCGGCACCGTCGGCAACGTGTACCCGCTGGTGCGCGGCATGTACAACCGTCGCGAAGACGAGATCAACGCCTTCGGTTGGAACAACGAGTTCACGACCGGCCAGGTGCGCATCATCGCCGACGTGGGTTGGTCCCGCGCCAAGCGTGACGAGCTCAACCTCGAGAACAACACGCAGATGCTGCCGGCGCCGCAGCTGGATACGCTGCAGCTGCAGCTCAGGAACAACGGGTTCTCGCAGATCAATCCCGGGCGCGACTATTCGAATCCGGAGTCGCTGTACCTGACCGGCACGATCTACGGCTCGGGCTACGGCAAGGTGCCGAGCGTGGTCGATGAACTACGCACGGGCAAGCTGGCAGCATCGTTCCCGGCGCCGGCGTTCCTGTCCTGGATGACCGACATCGATGTCGGCCTGAATTACGCCGACCGCGAGAAGAACAAGCGCCAGCCCGAGGCCAACATCAACCTTGGCGCGCAGGGCATCACGGCGATCGGGTCCGATCTTCAGTACCGTCCGGTCGACCTCAGCTTCGCCGGCATCGGCTACATCCCGTCCTGGAACGTGCCCGCAGCCGTCGCGCGCTACATGACCTTCGAGCCGAGCGACAGCGCGTTCCCGTATCTCGTCGCCAAGGCATGGGACGTGCGTGAGAAGACGACCACGGCCTACGTGCGCGGCAACATCGACACCGAGTGGGGCGGCGTCAGCGTGCGCGGCAATGCCGGCGTGCAGGTCCAGCACGTCGACCAGTCCTCGGATGCGATCAGGCTCAGTGGCGGCAGCAATCCGCTGCCCATCAGCATGGGCAAGACCTTCACCGACGTGCTGCCGAGCATGAACCTGGCGTTCGGTTTCGACAACGACCAGACCCTGCGTGTCGCGCTGGCCAAGCAGGTGGCGCGTCCGCGCGTGGACCAGCTGCGCGCCTCGCTGGAAGTGACGGCGTCCGACGGCCCGGACCAGAACAACGGCACCGGCCTGCGCAACAGCTTCGCCAGCGGCGGCAATCCGCTGCTGGATCCGTGGCGGGCGTATGCGTTCGACGTGTCCTACGAGAAGTACTTCGGCACCAAGGCATATGTCGCGGCGGCATACTTCTACAAGGACCTGCAGACCTACATCTACACCCAGACCGATCCGTTCTACGATCTGTCGGCTTACACGTCCGACATCCCGCCGCACCCGAACTTCCCGGGCGTCGGTGTCAACCCGACGGGCAGTTACTCGCGGCCGGTGAACGGCGAGGGCGGGACGCTGCAGGGCCTGGAGCTGTCGGCGTCGCTGCCGTTCGACATGTTCAGCGATGCGCTGCAGGGCTTCGGTGCGGTGGCCAGTGCCACGTTCAACGACAGCAACATCCAGATCCGCGACCCGGAGAGTGCGTCCAGCGTGGGTGCAGGCGACATCGATCTGCCGGGTCTGTCCAAGCGGGTCTACAACCTGACGGTGTACTTCGAGAAGAACGGCTTCGAGGCGCGCATCAACCAGCGTCGGCGTTCGGACTTCATCGGTGAGATCGGCAACTTCAACGGTAACCGCACGCTGCGTTACGTGGTCGGCGAGAACATTACCGACGCGCAGGTCAGCTACTCGTTCCCGGACGGGCATGCGCTCGGCGGCCTGAGCGTGCTGTTCCAGGCCAGCAACCTGACCGACGAGGCCTACCAGACCTACGCCGGCACCAAGGACCGTCCGCTGGAATACGTCGAGTGGGGCCGCAGCTATCTGCTGGGCGTCAGCTACAAGTTCTGATCCACGCGATATCTTGCTCTCCCAGCCCGTCGGCCTTGTGCCGGCGGGCTTTTTCTTTGGGCGGGGGCAAGACCGGCGCTGCGGGACCAATGTAAAAATGGCCAAGCATGCGCTTGGCCTCTCGGGTGTTTTGGTACCAGGGATCAAAAAAGGCTTGAAACGTAGAGTTTGCGTAGAGTTTTTAGCGGTGACCTTGTTGGCGCACCTCAAAGAATCACGTATATGCCCTCAGCAAAGTTCGCCCACAGTGGACGGTATGTCACTGGCGGCCGCGAGTCTGCAAGCGACGGCCCTAGATCTGTTGGACTTCGATACTGCTCGGCCTCATGGTTGCGCCCCAGTGGGTCTGGGCGGGCAACGGGCGCGTTGGTAGCGGGTTGGTAGCGTTGGGGTTGTAGACGACGGCAGAGAGGTGTTCGCTGGCCAGATAGGTGCCAGGGGGCAGGGTCACCAGCACCTCTTCCATCAGATCCAAAGCGTAAATGGCAGACACGTGCTTGTAGGCATCGTGCAGAAAACTATCTGCCGGGACAGAAACGGGTAGGGCGCCAACAGGGTTCTTGATCAGTCCCGGGCGATGCGAATAATCGCTCCCTACTACCCGTCCCGAGCTCCGCTGAATCATCAGCTGCCGGGGGCCGACAGCGAACGCAATTTCGCAGGCCACAGGGATTTGGCTGATGCCGTTCAGCGACCGAAAGTTTCGTTGCAGCAGATGCTGATTGATGGCAATGACGTAGCGATCCGTAGGCCCGACAAGCGAGCGACCGAGATAGCCCGGTTTCCCCGCTGGGGGGCCGATGAGCTTCTGGTGCTTCTCCTTGAGCGCCGCTGTATAGCGTAGGGCAATCTCCTTGTGTGGGAATGACCAGACGCCAGTGGCGTTATCCGCAAGCCGCGTGGGGTCGATCCCGTTTGGCTCAGGGGTTACGAGCTCGATCCAAACGGATTCGCCGTTCTTCGTGGCGTGAAAGTCGGGACCCTCTGATGCACTTGAAAGGTGAAATCCGTTCTTCCACAGGTGGTCCGCCAAGAGGAGTTCTGCCAACCGTTGAGCGTGCTGGGCGGGGCCGCCGGTCGCAATGGCCTGCGCGAAATGGCGGTCGGCCAGCGAAGCTTGGTGAAACTTGTCGTAGATGGCGAGCACGGCGACCACGAACTCGTGGCGGACTTCTGGGCGGGCTCGTGACCAGTCATCGTTCAGACGGGTGGCCAACTGGTCGCGGAAGCGGGCTACGGCCATAGAGGGGTGTTGAAGTGGTAGGGCACCGCCACACTGTGGATCTGCTGGCTGAGCAAAGATCTACTCATCGTCGTCGGGGTGCGGGTCGTAGAGGAAGGCATGGCCTTCTTCATTGGTGAAGTGGTCCATCCTCTTGAAGCTGATGCTCACTTTCTCAATGTGCACGAAGCGTAGGCTTTCAGCGACGTAGTCAACGCCGAATCTTTCCTCGACGCTGGCTTCAAGGTCAGGGAGGTGCGAGCGGTCGGGGATGTGTGAAAAGAGGACAAAGTTCGTTCCCCCTTCATTCTGAGCCGATGTGAACGCAATTCCTTCAAACTTGCCTTTGTGGACATGGGCCAAGTACTCAGCCAGTGTTTGTGTGATGAGGTAGTCGGACTCGCGCCCCGGCACGACTGGCTCTGAAATGAGGTCATGCAGCTCTCGCAGAAATTCATGACGATCGCGCTTCTCCGCATACTCCGGGTCGAAGATGCTGTTTTCGTCAGTAGCGCGTTCCAGTCGGGTGAAGTCTAGGATGCGAAGTGGTCGAGTGGTTTTGAGGCCTATGACTGCTACGTCACTTCCAATTGCAGGCCGCATCTCCGCGACGGCCGTCTGCACATCATTCGCGGCATACACGACGGCCACGCCCTCCGGGTTCATTCTGCCTGCGCGAGCATCTTCGGAGGGTGGTGGACCAACCTGTGCTGCCGGATCCTGCAGGATCGCCTTTACCACAGCGGGTGTTGTCGCCAACCTGGCTCTAAACAAGGATGTGCCTGCGGGCAAGTCGTAGGCGATGGGGGTAGATCCGCTCTCGCGGTCCCAACACTTGAGGCTGTGGATATCTGCGAACAGATTGTCGAAGAGGGCTTTGGCGGCCCTGCTGAAGAAGCGTCGATGGTGCTTGATGTCCTGCTGAAGCCATCGCCAGTCGAACTTGCCCTCGAGCTCATCACGTACGCGGGCCGGCACATAGCAACTGTCGTCATCCCAGAACGGTTCATCACCATCTTGCGGAAAACAAACTTCTGCGTCTTGAACGGCGGCGACGATTTCGTCGTGACACTTAAACATGTCGCCCAGGACCTCCTGAATAAGATCACTCAGGTCTTCGCCGTGGTAGCCGATCACGTGGTAATCCGCGCCGGGAGGAACGTACATATATTCGCCGCCCCGCACATACAGCTCTCGGAGTCGCGTCTCGAGCCGAGCGCCGAGGTCTTCCACACTTATCCCTCTTCGGGACTTGTCGCATTCGGAGCAGGTTACTTTCTCACCTTCCGCTTTCAGCTCGGCGCTGAGATATGCGTCATTGATGCACTTGTAGCAAAGCGCTGCGGTCATTTGATCGCCGTGTAGGGTCTGGGTGCTGGGGATTGGGCAGGGTAGGAACAACGTCTCAGCGGGGCTGCTGGATGGTATTTGAGGGAATAGCTCCGAACAACTAGGTGCCGGTCTATGACCAAGCGCCGGGGATGGCAGCGCGGCGTCCTCTACCTGACGTATGTATCGAATAGCTGCGACCTAGACTACCTGCCGACGTCAGTCGACTTTGATACTACGATGATGAGCATCAGACGACTTAGCGAGGTGTACATGCAGGCAAGGGCAAATGACGACGGACTGCTGGTGTCGGTCTATGCAGGAGAGTGCGGCGAGCTGGGTGCTGATAGGCGTGCGGCAGCGACTTATCTGGGCGAGCTTCTGTTGGATATTTGGTATGCGACCGACGTAGCCGCATCCTGTCGTCCCGACGGTTTCCCCGACGATCTAGTAGTCTTCCACGCTGCATTGGCCCGCGACGACCGGACTGTGCTGTTGTTCGACGATGGCAGCGTGAAGTTTGCCAGCGAACTTCCGGATGGCCTTCGCGAGTACGCGGTGGGTTTGCTGGAGAGCCATGCCGGGCGAAGGCGCCGTGCCGCGACCGGGCCGAAGCCCGCCATGGACTAGGTTAAGCGGTGTGCTGGTGCACGAGCACGCGTCCTGGCTAGGCCTTGGAAGTCACAGGAGCCGAGAGCCTGTTGACGGCTGCGGCTAGATGTTCCGCGGCAAGGTGTGCGTACCTGAGCGTCATGGTCAGATCAGCGTGACCCAGTAGTTCCCGGACAGTGTTCAGGTCGACGCCGTTCATGACGAGGCGGCTGGCGAAGTGGTGGCGCAGGTCATGAAATCGCAGGTCATTGATGCTCGCCGCAGACAGCAGTTTGTCCCATGACGTCTTCAGCCCCTTGATGCCGAAAACCGAACCGGTGGAATCAGTCAGGCCACGCCACTTGACGAGGGTCGAAAGTGCCTCGTCGTTCAAGGGGATGTGACGCTGCTTGCCGCTTTTGGCGTTCTCGCGGCGGACCGTCAGCATTCGGGCCTCAAAGTGAATGTCGGCCCAGTTCCAAGCCATGTGCCCACTGGGCTGCACCCGAAGTGCCAAACCGCGCACCTGTGCGTCCCTGAGCTCATAGGGGCGATCCCGGGGTAGTGTGCTGGAGATGATCTTTTTGGTCAGCTGGACGCGCATCGTGAAGCGGTTTCCGTAAGTTCCCTGTAAGTCGGAACAGTAGGAAAAGCTGCGCATCAATGTCTGGACGAGGACCATCCGCATCCAGGTGCAGAAGCGTCCAACTCCTTAAAACAGAAAGCCCCGCATGAGCGGGGCTTTGTATAAGTGGTGGAGCCAGGGAGGATCGAACTCCCGACCTCGTCATTGCGAACGACGCGCTCTCCCAGCTGAGCTATGGCCCCACAAGAGCGGGGCCATTCTAGCCCGCGGCCGCTTCCTGTGCCAAGCCCGCGCGGGCCAGGATGGGCGCCAGCGTAGGCTCCAGTTCGCCGCGCCGCCAACCCGACAGGGCAGTGGGCCATTGGCCCGATTCCTGCAACGCCTCCAGATACCGGCGCGAGGCCAGCACGCCGTCCGGCAGGCCGAGTTCGGCGCTGCGGGCGGACACCGCATCCTGCAGGCGCTTGACCTGCGCCTTGTCGCCATCGGTCGCGTTGCGCGCCAGCGGCATGCCGGCTTCGTCGTCCAGCGGCGTGGACAGCGTCTGCCAGATCGCGTCGGCCAGTTTGCGGGGCGCCTTCGGCTGGGTGTCGAACAGGCGCAGCAGCGCCGCCTTGTCCATCGGCGGCGTGCGGGCGAGGCTTACCGCCAGCTCGTTGTCCAGGATCCAGCTGCGCGGTTTGTCGCTGGCGCGGGCCTGCGTTTCGCGCCAGCGCAGCAGGCGCACCAGCCGCTGCTGCGCCTCGGCGTCGAGGAACTGCGCGCTGCGCATGGACAGGTGCGGCCAGCGTTCGCCCTCGTCCTGCGCCGCGTTCTCCACGAAGCGGGCACAGTCTTCTTCCAGCCACGCAAGGCGACCACTGGATGCCAGTCCGGTCCGGAGCGCGTCGTGCACCGTGAACAGATAGCGCACATCGTCGGCGGCATAGTGCAGCTGCGACTCGCTCAACGGGCGGCGCAGCCAGTCCGAACGGGTCTCGCCCTTGGGCAGCACCACGCCGGTGATGCGTTCCACCAGCTTCTGATAGCCCAGGCCGGCGGCCACCCCGCCAATGGCGGCGGCGATCTGCGTATCGAACAACGGCGTGGGCAGCGCATTGCAGGCGAATTTGAACGCCACCAGGTCTTCACTGGCGCTGTGCATGACCTTGGTGATCGTGGTGTCCAGCAGCCACGGCCTCAGCGCATCGGTCATGCCCGGCACCAGGGGGTCGACGAGCAGCACGTCGTCGTCGATGGCGATCTGCACCAGCGCCAGCTGCGGCCAATAGGTGCGTTCGCGCACGAACTCGGTATCCAGGCCGATCCGCGTGGGCCGGCGTTGCAGCTGCGCGTCCAGCGCGGTGGGGGTGTCGATCCAGTGGGGCACGAAATCTCCGCGTGATGCGTGGTTTGCTCAGTCAGGGGACAATAACCTAAGGTCCGGGCTCAGCCCGTATCGTCTGCCGGTCATGTCTGCCGGCATTCTCTCACGGGGGCCGGTGGCTCCCATCACGGAGGGTGTTTGCGCGCGATCCTTGCCGCCTTGTTGATCTCGCTGCCGTGGCTCGCCGCGTGTTCGCGCGATGCGGCGACGCCGGACGAAGCAGGCGCCGCCGTCGATGCCGTGCGCATGCCCAGCGTGACGGTGACGGGCGATGACAGCAGCGTGGACGAGCTGAACTGGCGCCCGCCCGCCGTGGCCCTGGTGCCCGACGATGCCGCCGACGCGCACCGACGTGCGGCGCGTGCGTTGTCCGAAGGCCGCCTGTTCGATGGGCCGGACGACGCGATTCCGCTTTACCTCGCGCTGCAACGGCTCGATGCCGGCGATGCGCGCGCGAAGACCGGCCTCGGTCGCAGCCTGGATCGCCTGCTGGACCAGGGCGCGCAGGTGATGCGCCATGCCGAGGACCGCACCGAGGCCCTCCGTCGTGCACGGCAGATCGCCGCGGTGGCGCGTACCGTGGCCCCGGCCGATCCGGCGGTGGTCGCCTATCTCGCGCGCGTGGACGAGGCCGATCAGCTCACCCGGCTCAACGTGGCCAGCGAACGCGCCCTGCGCGAAGGCACGCTGGGCGAGAACGGCGGCGGGGCACTGGCGGGTTTCCGCGAAGTGCTGAAGTGGAAGCCGGGCCAGCCTCGCGCCATGCAGGGCGTTGCCGCAGTGGAGAGCGCCATGATCCGCCGCGCGGAAGAGGCGGCGCTGGCCAGCGACTTCGCTACCACGCGCCTCTGGCTGGACCATGCCGCCAAGGTCCGCGAGGACGCGCAGACCGTGGCCGATGCGCGCGTGCGCGTGGAGGCCATCCGCATGGCGCGCATCGCCGAACTGCGCGATGCCGGCGTACGCGACATGGCCACGCCACTCGGGCTGAAGGACGCACGTGTGAAGCTGGCCGAGGTGTTGCGCATCGCCGAGCCCGGCAACCGCGTGGCGGCCGATTTCCGCCAGCGCATCGACTTGGCCACGCACTACGGCCTGTACCGTCCGGGCCAGGCCTTCACCGATGCGCTGCACCATGGTGGCCGCGGGCCGGCGATGGTGGTGGTGCCGCATGGTGGCTTCAGCATGGGTGCGGGCGAGGAAGAAAAGGATGCCGCCGATGCCGAGAAGCCTGCCCACTACGTGCGGTTCGATCGCGGGTTCGCGATGGCGCTGCACCCGGTGACGGTGGGCGAATTCCGCCGCTTCGTGGAAGCCACCCAGTACCGTCCACGCGCCACGCGACGTGGGCATTCCATCGTCTATGACGAGCGCAGCGGCAATTTCGTGCGCCGCAGCGGCGTGGACTGGCGCTCGGACTACAACGGCCAGCCTGCCAGCGACGACATGCCGGTGCTGCACGTCAGCGTGTACGACGCCGAGGCCTATGCCGAATGGCTGGCCGGCCAGACCGGTCATGGCTACCGCCTGCCCAGCGAGGCCGAATACGAATACGCCCTGCGTGCCGGCCAGCAGGGCCGCTACCCCTGGGGCAATGGCCAGCCCCCCCGAGGCGTGGCCAATCTGACCGGGGGCAACGACCGCTCGCCCAGCGGGCGCAACTGGAACAACGCCTTCATCGGCTACGGCGACGGCTACTGGGGGCCGGCGCCGGTAGGCCGCTTCCGCGCCAATGCCTTCGGCCTGAAGGACCTGGACGGCAACATCAGTGAATGGGTCGGCGATTGCTGGCACGCCAGCTACCGGCGCGCCCCGGCGGATGGGGCGGCGTGGTTCAATCCCGGCTGCCGGTCACGGGTGGTGCGCGGCGGGTCCTGGGCCAGTTCGCCGGCGCAGGCACGTGCCGCGTGGCGCTCGTCGTCGGATTCGGATATGACTAATGCGCGGGTGGGCTTCCGCGTCGTTCGCGGCATCTAGCCGCCAGGGAGAGGGTGATGAGGCAAGATCCAAACGGGCGCTCGCAATACGGGCAGGGCGGCGGGCGGCGCGGCGGCGGACTGGGCAACCTGCGCTGGCTGATCCTGCTGGGCTTCCTGGTGTATGGCGGCTGCTACTACCTCAACAATCGCGTGGTCGATCCGTACACCGGCGAGAAAGTGCTGATCGACGGTTCCATCGGCGTGGAGGAAGAGAAGGCGCTCGGCCTGCAGGCTTACCAGGAGATCCTTTCGCAGGAGCAGCCGGTCGATCCGAATTCGCAGATCGCGCAACAGGTGCGCACCATCGCGCAACGCCTGATCGCGAAGATCCCCGAAGTCGAAGCCGCCATCGCAGCGGAAAAGGGCACCCAGCCCAGTGGCAACTGGAAGACCTTCGAGTGGGACGTCAACGTCATCCAGTCCGACCAGGCCAACGCCTTCTGCCTGCCCGGCGGCAAGATGGCGGTCTACACCGGGCTGATCCCGGTGGCGAAGAACGCCGACGCGGTAGCGGTCGTGATGGGTCACGAGATTGCCCACGCGCTGCTGCGCCACGGCGCGCAGCGCATGTCGCAGCAGAAGCTCACCCAGATCGGCCAGATGGCCGGCGCGATGAGCGGCATGGATCCGCAACAGCAGCAGATGGTGATGGCCGCGATGGGGTACGGCTACCTGCTGCCGTACGCACGTGAACACGAGACGCAGGCCGATGAAGTCGGCCTGATGCTGGCCGCCGCCGCGTGCTTCAATCCCGAGGAAGCCGTGCCGCTGTGGCAGCGCATGAGCGAAGCCAGTGGCGGTCAGGCGCCGCCGGAATTCTCGTCCACGCACCCGAATCCCGGCACGCGCATCCAGAACCTCACCGCGCTGATGCCCAAGGCGATGGAATACCGCCAGAAGTTCTGCCCGCAGGGAGCGGCGCAGTGAAGACGCTGGCCGGCGCGGTCCTGCTCGCCGTCGCGGCTGTCGCCACCCCCGCGCACGCGGCGATCAAGGACGCGCAGCCGAGCGGATTCACCGTCGAGAATTCCGAATGGGTGCCGGTCGCGCCGCAGGTGGCGTACGCGGCGCTGGTCAACGACGTCGGCCGCTGGTGGCCGGCCGACCACACCTGGTGGGGCGACGCGTCGAAGCTGGCCATCAGCGACAAGGCCGGCGGCTGCTTCTGCGAGATCAACGGCGCGCAGCAGGCGTGGCACATGACAGTGACCTTCACCGATCCGGGCAAGCTCATGCGCATGACCGGCGGCCTCGGCCCGTTGCAGGGCATGGGCCTGCACGGTGCACTGGAGTGGCGCTTCACCGAAGAGAACGGCGGTACCCGCATCACCCTGTGGTATCGCGCCGGCGGCTACACGCCGGATGACATGAGCACGTTCGCGCCCATCGTGGACAAGGTGCAAGGCCTGCAACTCGGCGGCCTGGCCGCCTTCCTGCGCAAGGGCACCGACGGCGCCCCGCGCTGACATCCACCCCAACGTTCGAGGAAAGGAAGACCGCATGAGCATTCGTTTGTCGGAAAAGGACAGTGGCCGCACGCTGGGCAGCATCTCGGAAGCGGACCTGCAGATGCTGGTGGACTACATGGAAGAGGAATCTTCCAGGGATCAGGACTACTACGTGGAACACACCGCCATCGATGCGCTGGAAAGCCTGGGTGCCAGCGCGGGTTTCATTGCGCTATTGCGCGCGGCGGTCGGCGAGTCGGACGGCATCGATGTGGTGTGGGCTGAAGAATAGAGCGTACGTTTGGCCGCTCGCATGCCGACCTTGACGAAGTCTCCAGTTGCAGCCGGGCCTGCAGTGTTCATTGCGCTCTGCGTCGGTGCTCTTCAGATATTGGTCGGCATCCTCGTGTTGGCATGGGCATGGCCTCTGTTTGCGGACCCACCGTTCCTCGCGCAGGGGTTGGTCAAGGAGTACCACGACCTCCGTCAGATGCTCCCTCGCGATGACGCGACGCTGACCATGCTGAAGGGGCTGCGCTGGAAGTTGCAGTGGCTGTTTGACCGGCAAACCGAGGGCGTGCTGGTGGGCATGGGCTTGGGCGCCTTCCTGCTCGTGTGCGGGGCGGCATTGATCGGGATCGCATGCTGGCCACCCATCGCGCGGAAGCTGCGTAGTGAGGGTTGAGCAGGAGAACGGGATTTGAAAACAGTTCTCAGGTCGAATCGTGGGGTATCGGAACTGACGATGCGATTGACCCCACGCGGTACCGCCGAGTGGGAATGTGCGCTGGTGTTCGTGGGCGAGGATTGGAATGGCGACCATGGCCACCCCTTCACGGTGACCGTGGACGGGTTCATCCTGGTCACAACGGCACTTGAGTCATTGCATCGCCATCTGGAATCCTGGCTCGGTGGCTCCTTGGAGGAACTCGTTTCATCGCGCCTGGACGCATCGTTCGGGCTTGCGGGACCCGGGCAGATGCTTGGTTTCCGGTTCGGGCCCATCCAGGAGGTGATCGCCGAGCGCGGCAAGCCTGTGGTCAGCATCGGGTTTTCCATCGGCGCACTAGCGGGCAAGTTCCACATCGTCACCGACCCCTCGTGCCTTGCCTTGTTCGCCGAAGGCCTCGGACATGCTCTGAAAGGCGACGAACACCAGCGTCGTAGGATGGGTTGAGCCGAAGGCGATACCCATCGCTTGCGAAATTATGGTTCACCATGATGGGTATCGCCTTCGGCTCAACCCATCCTACTCAGAGCAGGCCTCCATGCCCCACATCATCCCCATGCAACCTGTCCGCCATCTGCCGCGGGCGATCGTGTTCTACGAACAGCTCGGTTTCACCGTCGAAGACCGTCGCGACGACTGGGGCTGGGCGAAGCTGCGCTGGGGCGACTGCCGGGTGATGCTGGACCAGTCGATCAACGTGAACCCGGATACGCCGCGCAACGCAGTGCTCTATCTCTACCCCGGCGACATCGACGCCTTCCATGCGCAGGCGCGAGCGAATGGCCTGGACGTCCCCGACCTGGACACCACGTTCTACGGCATGCGCGAGTTCCGCATCGACGATCCTGACGGCAACCGGCTGTGGATCGGGCAGGTGGGCGAGGCCGAAGGCGCCTGAGCCCGGAGCGCGAGCGTGCGGAGGTGACACGCGAGGCTCCGGAATCTGCGCGTGACCTGCGAGGGCTTGCGCGCAGGCTTCGAGAAGGCGCAAATGAACGCGCCACGTTCATGCGCACGCCACCGGTACCTCGCGTGCAGGTCTCGATGCCTTGCGAAAGCGCATTTCCGATCGCTGGGACAAGGCGTCGAGGCGCGCGCACAAGATAGGCCGGGTCGCGCGCCGGGTCGTTCGCCTCGCTGATCTCACATTGAGCTCTATCCACGGCCTCCCGAGGCTTGCGGTGCCGAGCCCCAGCGTCTGGCGCGCACGCTTTCGGGTGTTGCGGATGAACGTTTCAGGTTCATACATCACGTTTTCACGCGTACGCGCGAGCCTCCGGGCCTTGCGCGGCGGCGGGCGATGCGCACCTTCGGCATGGAGGGGCCCCGGGGGCGGGCTGGAGCGGTGATCTCGCGGGCGCCGGGCGTTGCGCGTGGCCCAGGGCCGTCCACCTCTGACCGCTGGCGGCACGTCCACGCGTTGCCCAAGGGGAGCGGCGCTGGTTCCTGTCCGGTGGCCGGCATTCCCCCCACGAAGAGAATCCCTGCCATGCCCAACGTACGTGACCGCCCCTATCCCGGAATGAACTTCCTCGTCGACCTCGGCACCGGTGACGACGGTCCCGGCAGTGGCGTGGCCGAGGTGGTGTTCCCCGAAGCACGGCTGCAGCTCAACGAGTACCGCAGCGGGAACGACAAGAGCAGCGAATCGATGAAGCTGTCCACGCTGACGCACTACGACGATCTGGTACTGCGTCGTGGCGTGACCGGTTCGCTGTCGTGGTATCAGTGGTGGAACGAAGCGCGCAACGGCGGCGACGCGCGGCGCGATATCAGCGTGACGCTGCTGGACGAGCAAGGCAACCCGGTGTTGCGCTGGCGCTTCCTGCGCGCGAGGCCGGTGGCCTATCGCACCTCGCCGATGGACGCGGCGGTGGCGGATACGCTGTTCGAGACGCTGGAAATCGCGTTCGACCGCTTCGAGATGGAGTAGCAGTCAGCCCGTCATGTCGCGTGGGGGCTCGCGCAGGTATTCCAGCACGAAGCCGATGACCAGTCCCAGCAGCGCGCAGCCGACGGCCATTGCGGCCGAGGCGGGCTCCTTCCCGGTCAGGTGGAACAGACCCAGCCCGGCGACGATCCCCAGCAGCAGCGGCACGAGCAGCCGGGGTTTCGACCACAGGTCCGCCAGCAGGTACGCGATCAGCTCCAACGGCTGTCAGCGCGCAGGAGGCGCGGAGCAGGTGGCGACCGCAACCGTTTCGTACATCTGCAGCGTCCATCCGCCGGGTTCGAGGCGATAGCGGCGCTGCGTCTGCGTGGCGCCGATGCACTGGACGAGCAGCACGGTGGAGCCAGGGCCCGCGGCCACCAGGTCGAGCGGCTCGACGCAGCCGACCGCCGTGCATCGCGGCGTCGTCTGTCCGCCGGCCGTGTGCGTCGCGCATCCCGCCAGTGCAGGCAGGATCAGGACGGATGAGTACAGCGCGAGCCTGACGAACGCTTGCATGCATCCTCTCCGGTGCACCACGCGGTGTGGTCCGGCGACGGTACGCCGCCACCATGTCCCGGGCAAGCCCGGGACGCGAGCGGTATCGCTCAGAGCTTGCTGAAGAGCGTGGCGGCCACCAGCAGGCCGAAGCCGGCGACCACCAGCCAGAACGCATGCGGGGCCAGCACCGGCACATAGCCGAACTTCGCGGCGATGCCGCCGGTGCCCAGCAGCAGGGCGATCAGCCAGACGCCGAAGGTGGGAGGGGTCAGTTTCATGCGGGATTCCTTGTCGAAGGTGCGTGTTGATTCGCAGGGAGCGGGAAGACGGGGACGCGGCTTCCTGTTCAGAAGCTCATGAACAGGCCGCCATTGACGGGCAGGTTGGCGCCGGTGATGTAGCCGGCATCGTCGGCGGTGAGGAAGGCGACCGCGCGCGCGATGTCGTCCGGCTGACCGATGCGGCCGACCGGCACGGCGGCGACGGTGCGGTCGCGGACGTCATCGGGCATCGCTTTGGTCATCGGTGTTTCCACGTAACCGGGCGAGACGCTGTTGACGGTGACGCCCTTGCGCGCCACTTCACGCGCCAGCGACATCGAGAAGCCGTGCAGGCCGGCCTTCGCCGCCGCGTAGTTCACCTGGCCGAAGTTGCCGGTCTGGCCGCTTACCGAACTGATGTTGACGATGCGTCCGAACCCGCGCGCCTGCATGCCGTCCACGGCATGGCGGCAGAGGTTGAACACGCTGTCCAGGTTCACCCCGATCACGGCATCCCACTGCGCCTTGTCCATCTTGCGCAGGGTGGCGTCGCGGGTGATGCCGGCGTTGTTGACCAGGATGTCGAGTGCGCCGTGGCGGGCTTCGATATCGCGCACGAGGGCGGCGCAGGCATCGAAGTCGGCCACGTCGACGGTGGCGGTTTCGACATCCAGCCCGGCGGTCTGCGCGTGGAAACGGTCGAGCTGTCCGGCGGAGGCGGGCAGGTCGGCGGCGACCACTCTGCGGCCGGTGCGCGCCAGTGCCTGGCAGATCGCCAGCCCCAGTCCCCCCAGGCCGCCGGTTACCACGGCGATGCGTTGCGTCATGCGGAATCCCTGTGTCGCGAGGTCAAAAAAAGGCCCGCGCAACGGGGCGCGGGCCGGGTTTCACTACGGAGTGGTTCAGCGCGCGCGCGTCTTCGGCGTTTCGCGCGGCGGATCCTTCGGCTTGACCGTCGTCGGGCGGCCCATGCCGCCGCTGAGGTTGCGCTGGAACTCCTGCCACAACTCCATGTTGCGCTCGGTCAGCTGGTTCATCATGGTCCACGGCGTCTGGCCCAGCATGCTGCCCATCTGGCTGCGGAACTGCTGCTGCTGCTCCATGAACAACTGCATGCTGCGTTCCAGGTAGTTGCCCATGAAACCCTGCAGCGAATCGCCGTAGAACCGGATGATCTGGCTGAGCAGCTGGGTGGACAGTACTGGTTCGCCGTCCTGTTCCTGCTCGCTGATGATCTGCAGCAGTACGGTGCGGGTCAGGTCGTCGCCGCTCTTGGCGTCGCGGACCTCGAAGTCCTCGCCATCGACGATCAGCTGGCGCACGTCCTCGATGGTGATGTAGCTGGAGATCTCCGTGTCGTACAGACGACGGTTGGGGTACTTCTTGATGATGCGGATCGCAGCCATTGAGTCTTCGCTCTAAACGCGTATTGCGGCAGCATGACGCAGCGCAACAGCCCTTGCAACAGGCCACAAGGCAGGGAAGCCCTGTTCAGCCAAGGAAGTTGCTGCGCAACATCGGAACGGGCGACGCCCCTCGCGGGGGCGTCGTTATCAGGGGCAGGAAGTGTCGCGGATGACGCTGGCCGGCATCACCAGCCCATGTGGTGGCCGCCGTTGATGTCCAGGTTGGAGCCGGTGATCCAGCTGGCCTGCTCGTCGACCAGGAACGCCACGGCGTAGGCGATTTCCTCGGGTTTGCCGAGGCGGCCGGTCGGAATGTCGGCGGCGATCTTGGCGCGGACTTCCTCCGGCACCGCCATCACCATGTCGGTGGCCACGTAGCCGGGCGACACCGTGTTGACGGTGATGCCGAGCTTGGCGTTTTCACGCGCCAGCGAGATGGTGAAGCCGTGCATGCCGGCCTTGGCGGCGGCGTAGTTGGCCTGGCCATACTGGCCCTTGAGGCCGTTGATCGAACTGATCTGGATGATGCGTCCCCACTTGCGGTCGCGCATGCCTTCGATCACCGGGCGGGTGACGTTGAACACCGAATTGAGGTTGGTGTTGATGACATCGCCCCACTGCGACGAGGACATCTTGTGGAAGGTGCCGTCGCGGGTGATGCCGGCGTTGTTGATCAGCACTTCGACCGGGCCGAGCTTCTGTTCGACTTCCTTCACCATCGCCTGCGCTTCGTCGGGCGAAGTCACGTCACCCTTCACCAGCGTCATCTCGTAGCCGTCGGCCTTCATCTGCGCCTGCCAGGCGAGGGCTTTTTCTTCGTTGCGGTAATTGGTGGCGACCTTGTGGCCCATGTCGGCCAGCTTCTTGCAGATGGCGGTACCGATACCTCCGGTGCCGCCGGTGACCAGGACGACGCGCGATGTCATGTGGGGAATCTCCTTGTACCGCCGCAAGCCGACGGCCGTCCGATTCTAGACAGCGCCTGCGACAGGCTTGTTGTGCGATGCAGCGAACGTCATGCGTGTCACTTTGGGCAGACGATCCGGGCGGAATCCGCGGGCAGCGGCCTGCACCGCCGCCGAGACGCTGCCGATGCCAGCCAGCCTCTCCACCGGCTGGCCGAGCGCCTGCCAGGCAGCCAGCAGTGCGGGCATCGGGGCGTCATCGTCGATCGGCAACGCGGCCATCGACTTCGACAGTTTCTGTCCCTGCGCATCGACGATCAGCGGCAGGTGCAGGTAACGCGGGGTGGGCAGCCCCAGTGCGCGTTGCAGCAGGATCTGGCGCGGCGTGGAATCCAGCAGGTCCGCGCCGCGTACGACGTCCGTGATGCCCTGGTCGGCATCATCCACGACCACCGCCAGCTGGTAGGCCCAGAAACCGTCGGCGCGGCGCAGGACGACATCGCCAACCTCACGGTCGACCTGTTGTTCGATCGCGCCCTGCAGGCCGTCCTCGAATGCCACGCGTGTCCCGTCGGGCACGCGCAGCCGGATGGCGGGCGCACGCATGGGATCGCTGGCGACGCACGCGCGGTGGATGCCGCCTGCCGCCGCGAGGTCACTGCGGCTGCAGCGGCATTCGAACGCGCTGCCGTCGTCCAGCAATCGTGTCAGCGCGCTGGCGTAAAGATCCTGGCGCGCGCTCTGCCACACGACGGGTGCATCCGGCACCAGGCCGAACGCCGCCAGCGTGTCGAGCTGCCGCTGTGCAGCGCCCGGGACTTCGCGCGGCGGATCGAGGTCCTCCACCCGCACCAGCCACGTTCCCGCGTGGTGCCGTGCCAGCAGCCAGCTGCCCAGCGCGGCGACCAGCGACCCGAAATGCAGGCGGCCGGTGGGCGAGGGCGCGAAGCGGCCGCAGTAGTGAGGAGGGGGATCGTTCGCTGTCATTCGTCGTAAAGGAGGGAAAGCTGAACGGCGTGGTCAGCCAGTTGCTTGAATTCAACGCGTCGCAACCGCAATTCTGCGTCCACGGGCACCAGCGTGCCAGTTCAACCGGAGAGTCCTTCGTGTTTACGCGTGTTGCATTGTTCCTTGCCACCAACCTGGCCGTGCTGGCGCTTGCCAGCGTTGTCATGTCCCTCCTGGGCGTCAACTCCAGCCAGATGGGGGGGCTGCTGGTATTCGCGGCGATCTTCGGTTTCGGTGGTTCGCTGATCTCGCTGCTGACGTCGAAGTGGGTGGCCAAGCGCGCGACCGGCGCGCAGGTGATCGAACAGCCGCGCAATGACCTGGAGCGCTGGCTGGTGGCTACCGTGAAGCGCCAGGCGCAGGCCGCCGGTATCGGAATGCCGGAAGTCGCGGTCTATGACGCACCGGAAATCAACGCCTTCGCCACCGGTGCCAACCGCAACAATGCGCTGGTGGCGGTGTCCACGGGCCTGCTGCGTTCGATGAGCCAGGACGAAGCCGAAGCGGTGCTGGGCCACGAGATCTCCCACGTCGCGAACGGCGACATGGTGACCATGGCGCTGCTGCAGGGCGTGTTGAACACCTTCGTCATCGTGCTGGCCCGCGTGGTGGGCGGCATCGTCGACGGCTTCCTGTCGGGCAACCGTGAGGGCGGTGGACGCGGCTTTGGCTACTACATCATCGTGATGGTGCTGGAAGTGGTGTTCGGCCTGTTCGCGACGATGATCGCGATGTGGTTCTCGCGTCGCCGCGAGTTCCGCGCCGACCATGGCGGTGCCACGCTGGCTGGCCGGCAGAAGATGATCGCCGCGCTGGAGCGCCTGGGCCGGCAGCACAGTCCGAGCACGCTGCCGGCGCAGGTGGAGGCCTTCGGCATTGCCGGTGGCATCGGCCAGGGCATGAAGAAGCTGTTCCTCAGCCACCCGCCGCTGGAGCAGCGCATCGCCGCCCTGCGCGCGCAGCAGGGCACGATGGCCTGAGCGACCGGGCAGCGAACCTTGAACGAAAAACCCGCCTTCTGGCGGGTTTTTTGTTTGCTTCTTCCTGCACGGAAGGGAGAGCAACTGTCTTGATTCAGGCGCAACAGGACGAGGAAGTTTTCCGTGGACATCCAGTATTCGATCAACCTGCGGTCGCTGCGCTTCGGAAGGATCGGCGCCAGGAGCGCCCCTCATCCGCCCTTCGGGCACCTTCTCCCCGCAGGCGGGGAGAAGGATACAAGCGCGTCGTTTTCTTCAAGGCACAAGCACGGCGAGGCAGTCCCCCTCTCCCCACTTGGGGGGAGAGGCAGTCGCCATGTCAGTTGAAGTCGTAATTCATCGCCGGGCCGGGCGCTGCGAGGAAGTTGCCTTCCACGTAGTCCAGGCTGGCGGTGAACAGGAAGGACATCGTCGCTGCGTCCTGCACGTGCTCCGCCACCGTCAGGATGCCCAGCGCCTGTGCGCGCTCTGCGATCTCGCGGATCTTCTGCTGGTGCTCGGTGTTCTTGCCCAGGTCTTCGCTGAAGACGCGGTCGATCTTGAGGAAGGTCGGCTGGAAGTGCGACAGCAACTGGAACGAATCCAGGCCTGCGCCGAAATGTTCCAGGCCGACCTGGCAGCCCAGCTTGGCCGCCGCCGACTGGAACGCCTGCGCCTGGCGGAGGTGGGTGAACACCTTGGCCTCGGGCGTCTGCAGCCACAGCCGGCTGCCGGGCACGTCATGGGCGGCCAGTTCCCTGGCGATGAGGTCGAGCAGGCGGTTGTCGGCGAAGGAGGCCGGGCTGACCTTCACCACCAGGCGGGTGTCGTGGCCGGCACGTTTGCGTTCCGCCAGCACTTCGATGGCACGGTTCACCACCCAGCGGTCGATGGCATCGAGCAGGCCGTTGTCCTCGGCGATCCCGATGAAGGACTGCGGGAGCACGGTTTCGCCATTGGATTCCATGCGCAGCAGGGCCTCGTAGACCTCGCCGGGCTCGCCCTGCAGGCTGACCACGGGCTGGTAGTGCAGGCGGAAACTGCCGTCCTGCAGGGCTTCCTGCAGGCGCTTGATCCAGTTCTGCACGCGCTCTTCCTCGGCACGGTCCACGGCGCCGGGGTCGAAGATCTCGAAGCGGTTGCCGCCCAGGTTGGTGGCCGCCTGCAGGCAGTCGGTGGCGCGCGTGAGCACCTGGCCGATGCTGGCGATCTTTTCGCCGATCTGCACGCCGCCGATGCTGGCGGTGACCGAGGCCGAACGCTCGCCCACGTTGAACACGTGCGAGGCATACGAAGCACGCAGCTTGTCGGCCAACGCGGCGGAATGGGCGTGGTTGCCACGCAGCAACACGGCGAAAGTGCGCTCGCCGAAGCGTGCGGCGGTGCATTGGTCGTCGAGTTTTTCCGCTAGGCGCGCCGCGAGCGCGGCTGCGAGGTCGTCGGCCGAGTCGATGCCGATGTCCTGCAGCAGGCGCTGGTAGTGGTCGGGTTCGACCAGCAGCAGTGCGTACTGGTCCTCGCCGCGGGCCACCTGGGTCACGGCATTCTCCAGTTCGCGCAGGAAGGTGGGGCGGTTCATCAGGCCGGTGACCATGTCGCGCTGGCGCAGGTCTTCGACTTCGCGCGCGAGTTCCGGGTCGAACTCCTCGCGCCGACGGAACACCACCTGCACGCAGGGTTCGCTCTCGTAGGTGGCGGTGGCGAACTCCAGCGTGGCCGGGAAGCTGTCGCCATCGATGCTGCGCGCCTCCAGTTCGAAGCGGGCCGGCGGCGGTTCGCCCTTGCTGAGTTTCTTCAGCAGGGCCTTGAAGTCGTTGACGTACTGCGGGGCCACCAGGTCCAGCAGCGACAGGCCTTCGACATCCTCGAAGGACTCGAAGCCGAACATTTCCAGGTAGGCGTCGTTGGCCCGGATGTGCATCCCTTCGTGGATGTAGGCGATCGGGTCGCGCGAAGACGAGATCAAGGCGTCGCAGCGACGCTCGGTCTCGCGCATCTGGCCTTCGAGCCGACGTTGCGAACGGCGCGCGTCGAGGTCGGCCCATTCGCGGCGCAGCACCGTCAGCACGTGTTCCGGGCGCCCGCGCAGCGCGATCGCGCGCGCGCCGGCAGCCTGGTCGGCCAGCAACTCGGCTTCGCTGATCGCGTCGGCCAGCACGATGACCGGGATGTCCTTGCCGCTGGCATCCACCTGGCCCAGCACGGTGGCCAGGGGGATGCCCTTGGCCGTGCGCGAGGCCAGCAGCAGGTCCATGGGCTGTGCCGCTACCATCTGGCCCAGCTCCGCTGCGTCGAGCGGTCGCAGGGGGCGCACGGCGATGCCGCCGTTGCGCAGCGTGGAGACGATGGCTTCCGCGTCCTCCGCGCTGTCGTCCACCAGGGTCAGTCGTAGCGTGGTGTCTTTGCCGATCTGCATGCAGCGTGTCCGCGAGGGGTGCGCGTTTAATACCTGAACGCGACAGGTGAGTCCAATGCAGGCGTCGCAGATGCGGACATGGCCTGCCGTCGGCGGGTCACAGCGGGCGCTTGCCGGTATCGCCAGCGACTTCCCGTACCAGCCTCGGCACCAGATACCCGGACAGCCGGGCGGCCAGTGCCGCATGCAGCGTCTTTGCCCGCGCGTCGTCGACCTCGAAATGCGCCGCGCCGGCCACCCGGTCCAACTGGTGCAGGTAGTAGGGCAGCACGCCCGCCGCGAAGCCGCGCTCGCTGAGGTCCGCCAGTGCCTCGACATCGTCATTCACGCCACGCAGCAGCACCGCCTGGTTCAGCAGGTGCACGCCGGCACCGCGCAGGCGCCCGAGTGCCGCGTCGACGGCGTCGTCGAACTCGTTGGCATGATTGGCATGGATGACCAGGGTCACCGGCCAGGGCAGGCCGGACAGCCAGGCCAGCAGGCCATCGTCGATGCGCTCGGGCAGCACCACCGGCAGGCGGCTGTGGATGCGCAGGCGGCGCAGGTGGGAAATCCCCGCCAGCGCGTCGGTGAGCTCGGCCAGCTTGGCGTTCGACAGCGACAATGGATCGCCGCCGGACAGCAGCACTTCCTCCACGCCAGCATCGGCGCGGATCAAGTCCACGGCTGCCAGCCACCCGTCGCGTGCCGCGGTCTCGTCCGAATAAGGAAAGTGGCGGCGGAAGCAGTACCTGCAATTGATCGCGCAACTGCCGGTCGCCACCAGCAGCGCCCTGCCGCGGTATTTCTGGATCACGCCGGGCCCCGTCCTGGCCGCGCCATCGCCCACGGCATCCAGTCCATAGCCGGCGGCCGGATGCATCTCGTCATCCAGCGGCAACACCTGGCGCAGCAGCGGGTCGTGCGGGTCGCCATGGCGCATGCGGGCCACGAAGCCACGCGGCACGCGCAGCGGGAACTGCGCCGCCGCTTCGTCGGACACCCGGTCCGCCAGCGCCCCCAGTCCCAGCAGTGCCAACAGGTCGCGCGGGTCGCGCACGGCGTCGCGCCACGCCTGCTGCCAGCGGGGGGCCGGCCAGGGGACGGACTGTCGGGGTTCGGGGGCTGCGGTTATCATGGCGGGTCTGAAAACAAGCACCCGCCGGGTCCGGCGGGTTCCCGACATTCTATCCGGCCGGCCGCCTTGCGCGGCGGGTACGGCTTACCTCCAGGAGCAGCAGCATGGCCAGTTACGGCATGAACGACGTCAAGAACGGGATGAAGATCCTGATCAACAACGAGCCGGCGATCATCAGCGACACGGAATACGTCAAGCCGGGCAAGGGCCAGGCGTTCACCCGCGTGAAGTACCGCCTGATCAAGAGCGGCCGCGTGCAGGAAATCACCATGAAGAGTACCGACTCGGTCGAGGCGGCGGACGTGGTGGATACCGATATGCAGTACCTGTATTCCGACGGTGAGTACTGGCACTTCATGCAGCAGGAAACCTTCGAGCAGGTGCAGGCCGACAAGGCCGGCATGGGCGGCGCCGAGAAGTGGCTGAAGGGCGAGGAGGACTGCGTGGTTACGCTGTGGAACGGCAACCCGATCCAGGTGACCCCGCCGAATTTCGTCGAGCTGCAGATCACCGAAACCGACCCGGGCGTGAAGGGCGATACCGCCGGTACCGGCGGCAAGCCGGCCACGCTGGAAACCGGCGCCGTCGTGCGCGTGCCGCTGTTCGTCGGCCAGGAAGAGATCATCAAGGTCGATACCCGCACCGGTGAATACGTCAGCCGCGTGAAGTGATGGAACAGCTGGCGCTTTACCTGGGCGTCTGGGCCGTCGGCGTGCTGATCGCCGCACTGGGCGTGATGCTCTGCTGGAATGTGACCCTGCCGCGGCTGTTCCCCAGCGTGCCGCGGCTGAACTACGGGCGCGCGTTGGCGCTGATGCTGCTGTGCTGGCTGCTGTTCGGCGCCGGCGCCATCGGCCTGACCTATACGCTGGGATTCTGAGCCGAGGCCCCATGAGCGACCGTATCCCCGAAGCCTGCGACCTGTTGATCGAAGCCGGCTTCGTGGTGCCGGTCGTCCCGCACGGCGTCGTGCTGGAAGACCACGCGGTCGCCGTCACCGCCGGCCGCATCGTTGCGATCCTGTCGGTGCACGAGGCGCGTACGCGCTTCGCCCCGCGCGAGACGGTATCGCGCCCTGATGCCGCGCTGATCCCGGGCATGGTCAACGCGCACACCCACAACCCCATGACGTTGTTGCGCGGCGTTGCCGACGACCTGCCGCTGAAGGTCTGGCTGCAGCAGCACATCTGGCCCATCGAGGGTGCGGTGATCGGCCCGGACTTCGTGGCCGACGGCATCACCTTGGCGATCGCCGAGATGCTCCGCGGCGGCACCACCTGCGTCAACGAGAACTACTTCTTCCCCGACGTGCAGGCCGCGACGTACAAGCGCCACGGCTTCCGCGCACGCGTCGGGCTGCCGGTGATCGATTTCCCGACGGCCTGGGCGGCGTCGGACGACGAGTACTTCGAGAAGGCCGGCGAAGTGCACGACCAATGGCGGGACGACGCGCTGATCGCGACCGCGTTCGCCCCGCATGCGCCGTACACGGTGAACGACGCCAATTTCGAACGCGTGCGCATGCTGTCGGACCAGCTCGACGTGCCCGTGCACCTGCACCTGCACGAAACCGCACAGGAAGTGGAACAGTCGCTGGAGAAGCACGGCCAGCGCCCGATCGCGCGGCTGGACCGGCTGGGGCTGGTCAACGACCGCCTGATCGCCATCCACATGACCCAGCTCACCGAGGCGGAGATCCACCTCTGTGCCGAACGGGGGGTCAGCGTGGTGCACTGCCCGGAATCCAACCTCAAGCTCGCGTCCGGTTTCTGTCCGGCCTGCGCGCTGGAGCGTGCAGGCGTGACCTTGGCGGTGGGCACCGACGGTTGTGCAAGCAACAACGACCTGGACATGTTCAGCGAGACGCGCACCGCGGCGCTGCTGGCCAAGGCAGTGGCGCAGGATGCCGCCGCGCTGGATGCGTTCAGTGCCTTGCGCGCGGCCACGCTGGGCGGCGCGAAGGCGATCGGTTTCGACGACCGCATCGGCTCGATTGAGCCGGGCAAGGAGGCCGACCTGGTCTGCGTGGATCTGTCCGCGCTGGAGACGCAGCCGCTGCACCACGTGGTGTCGCAGCTGATCTATGCCACCGGCCGCCAGCAGGTCAGCGATGTGTGGATCGCCGGCAAGGCGAAGCTGCGGCAGCGCGTGCTGGTCGAGATGGACATCGACGGCGTCATCGCCAATGCGCGTCAGTGGCGCGAACGGATCGCCGGTATCCGGCTGTCTTGACAGCGTCATCCCAGCGAACGCTGGGATCCATGTGGACGTTGTGTTTGCTGTTTCCGATGCTGCTCCGAGCAAGCGAAAGATGGATCCCAGCGTTCGCTGGGACGACGGAATTGGCGCCTCGCGGGGTCAGCCCGCTCTACAATGGCGGCATGACGACCACGACTTCGCCCCGCGACGACAACTTCAGCCAGGCCGAACTCGACAAGTTCGGCGCCCTGGCCAACCGCTGGTGGGACCCCGATGGTCCGCAGAAGGCGCTGCACGCGCTGAATCCGGTCCGCCTGCAGTACGTGCGTGACCGTGCGCGCCTGCCGGGCGCCACCGCACTGGATGTCGGCTGTGGCGGGGGACTGCTGAGCGAAGCGCTGGCGCGCGAGGGCGCGCATGTCACCGCGATCGATCTGGCGCCCGAGCTGGTGAAGGTGGGGCGCCTGCACAAGCTGGAATCGGGCGTGCAGGTGGACTATCAGCTGCGTTCCGTCGAGTCGCTGGCCGAAGAGCGTCCCGGCAGTTTCGACGTGGTCACCTGCATGGAAATGCTGGAGCACGTGCCGGATCCGGCGGCCATCATCCGTGCCTGCCACACGCTGCTGAAGCCCGGCGGACAGCTGTTCCTGTCCACGCTGAACCGCACGCCGGCCGCCTTCGCACTGGCGATCGTCGGCGCCGAGTACATCGCACGGCTGCTGCCGAAGGGCACGCATCACTACAAGGAATTCATCAGGCCGTCCGAACTGGCTGGATGGCTGCGCGATGCCGGTTTCCAATTGCAGGACGTCACTGGCCTGGCCTATGAACCATGGCGGCAGCGCGCACGGCTGACCTCGCGCACCGACGTGAACTACCTCGCCAGTGCGGTGAAGCCGTGACGGCGGGGGTCTTCCCGCGCGCTGCGCTGTTCGACCTGGATGGCACGCTGCTGGACAGCGCGCCGGACATGCTGGCCACCGCGAACCGGATGCGCGCATCGCGCGGCGTTGGTGCGATGACGCTCGATGTCCTCCGGCCCCACGTCTCCAAGGGCGCGCGCGCGATGTTGGCGGCCGCGTTCCCGGAGATGGAGCAGGGATCCCGCGAAGCGCTGGTGCCTGAATTCCTGGCGATCTACCAGGAAGAACTCGGCCGCCACAGCGTGTTGTTCGACGGCGTGGCGGAGATGCTCGAAGCGCTCGAGGCCGCAGGCAGTACGTGGGGCATCGTCACCAACAAGCCGGAATACCTGGCGCGCGACATTCTGCCGCAACTCGGTTGGGAGAGCCGCTGCGCCGTACTGATCGGTGGCGACACGCTGGCCGAGAAGAAACCGCATCCACTGCCGCTGCAGGCCGCGGCCGAACGCATCGGCATCGCCATCGCAGACTGCGTGTACGTGGGCGACGACGAGCGCGACATCCAGTCGGCGCGTGCCGCCGGCATGCCGTCCATCGCGGCATTGTGGGGGTACCGGCAGGCGCACGAAGAACCTGCGCTGTGGCTGGCGGACGTGATGGTCGAATGGCCTGTGACGCTGGTCGAGCCGTCGGCCTGGCCCACAGCGCGGCTTGTTGCAGGAGCGACGTAAGTCGCGACCGCACGGCTGCGGTGTTCAGTCTTTCCGCTGGCAGTTCCCCACAGTGTCGTGGTCGTTTTCCCGAGCTCCCGGGCATCATGGTCGCGACTTACGTCGATCCTACAGGGTTTCAACGCATGTCCGACTCCGCCGCCCTCGACAGCTTTCTCGACAAATGGCGTGCGCGTTGGCCCGAGTGGTCGGTGGCCGAGGTGTTCGTCGCGCCCGCGCGACGCGACATCGCGGTGGCATGGTTCGCGCTGCTGCAGGAGTTCGAGGACGCCCTGAACTTCACCGGCGATCCGCTGCCGGCGGATGCCAAGCTGGCGTGGTGGGGCGAGGAGCTGCGTGGCTGGGCAGGACAGCGCTCGCGCCACCCGCTCGGCCGGCGCCTCGAACCCGTGCGCGCCGACTGGGCAAGGCTCGCGGAGGCGCTGCCCACGTTGGCGGAAGCACGCGCGCAACCGCTGGACCGGAATGCGGGTTTTGCCGCGCTTTCGCGCTACGGCGATGCGGTCGCGGCCGTGGAAGCCGGGGTGCTGGGCCGCGCGCCCGCTTCACGCAGCATCGTCGCGCAGGCGCTCGCGATGCGATTGGCGGAGGCCGGCACGGCGGGTATTCCCATGGAGCTCAGGCAGGGCGGAAACGACGCACATGCGGCGCGTGCGTGGGCGAACTGGCTGCTGGGACAATGGACGCTACGCGAGGGCGCGCGCGAACGCCGCCTGGTGTCGGCCTTCGCGCACGGACGCCTGCGCCGGCTTGCACAGCGGAGCGAACCCGGCACGCTGCCATCGCGCGCCTCGCTCCTGTTCACCGGATGGCGCGCCGCACGCGGCGACTGAAGGCGCAGTGGATCGCTGCGATAGCAGTCGCAAACCGACGTAACGGACTGTTTCATCTGGGGATTCCGGGCAGGGGGTACAATGCGCGGCATCCACTTCCCCCGTGCATGACGATGTCTTCCTCGCTTCCCCAGGCGCCCCGCGCCGACCTCCCCGATGTCGCCCACCAGCGCGTGCCCTTGGCGCGTCCACTGGACTGGGTCGGCATGGAGAACATCGCATTGCCGGTCCGCATCACGGATGGGCAGGGCGGGCAATTGCAGGTGGCGGCCAGCATCGATCTGTCAGTGAACCTGGCAAACGCGGATGCGCGCGGCATCCACATGTCGCGCCTGTACCTGCAACTGCAGGACGGACTGGCGCGCGAAGCGATCACGCCCGCGGGCCTGCGGCACCTGCTGCAGGACAGCGTGGCCTCGCAGGCCGGCTTGGCCACGCAGGCGCGCCTGAAGATCCGTTACGAAGCGCTGCTGCAACGGAAGGCGCTGGAAAGCGACTACGCCGGCTGGAAGCGCTACCCCGTCGAGATCGACGCCACGCTCGTCGACGGCCACCTGCAGTTGGCGCTGTCGTTCGCCGTGGAGTACTCCAGCACTTG
The DNA here is from genome assembly GCA_966210745.1 of uncultured Pseudoxanthomonas sp. Taxonomy (GTDB): domain Bacteria; phylum Pseudomonadota; class Gammaproteobacteria; order Xanthomonadales; family Xanthomonadaceae; genus Pseudoxanthomonas_A. The sequence goes on along the minus strand of CBIHLJ010000025.1, from coordinate 3,880 downwards.
CCCTGCGTCGGCCGCACTGTCGCGGCAGGCCAACGCGGAGCGTTTCGCAGGAGATTTTTCCGCTGCGCATCCGTTGTCGGTCAACGTGGTACACGACTGGCTGGCCTCCGAGCGCGGCCTGGCCGCCACGCCGCACGCGCAGCGCAGCCGGGCCAGCGTGCGGGTGGAATTGCGCCCGCAGTTCGACGAGCTGCCCCTTGTCGCCCTGGTCGACGCCATCGAAGCCGCGCTCGGCACCCCGGTGCAGACGGCGGTCAAGCGCGTGGATGAGCAGGCCTTTGCACGCCTCAATGCCGAGAACCTCATGTTCTGCGAAGACGCCGCGCGTCGCGTGGCGTCGGTGCTGTCGGGTGACGCCCGCATTGCCCGCTACGACGCCGCCGTGGCGCACTACGAGAGTCTGCACCCGCACGACGCGGTGGCCCGCGTGAGTGGCAGCAACGACTGAAACCCAGGGGAGGGATGTAGGAGCGACGTGAGTCGCGACGGGTGTTTTTCGGATCGGACGCGAGAGCTGTATTCCGCGACTGACTCGCAGGCCTCTAGAGGGGCCGCCATCTGGATCGCGACTCACGTCGCTCCCGCGCCAGGGAACATCATTTCCCCCGTTCGAGGACCAGCAAAGGATCGATGCGGACATCGAACCGCGCCTCCTGAAACTGGAGGCGACCGCGGATCGTGGCGCGTCGCAACGCGTCCTGGTGGTGAACGTTCGCGTCTACTTTCCGCGTTCGAGGACGAGCAGGGGATCGATGCGGACATCGAACCGCGCCTCCTGAAACTGAAGGCGACCGCTGATCGTGGCGCGTCGCAACGCGTCCGGGTGGTGAACGTTCGCGTCTACTTTCCGCGTTCTAGGACCAGCAAAGGATCGATGCGCACATCGAACCAGTTCATCCCCCAATGCAGATGCGGCCCCGTCGCTCGCCCGGTCGCACCGACGGCACCGATCACCTGACCTGGCTCCACGCGATCCCCCACCTTCACGTCGATGCGCGACAGGTGCAGGAAGTTGGAACTGACGCCATGGCCGTGGTCCAGCAACAGCGTGCCGCCGGTCAGGTAGAGGTCGGGGGCGGCGAAGGTCACCACGCCACCGGCGGGCGCCTTCACGGGCGTGCCGTTCGGCGCGGCGATATCCATGCCGGAATGCCCCGCACCGGGCTGGCCGTTGTAGACGCGGGCATTGCCGAAACGACCGCTGATGCGGCCCTGGACCGGCCACTGGAAGGGCAGGGCGAAGTCGGCGCGCTCGTCGTCGCGTGCGCGCGCCGCGGTGACCAGCGCCTGTTCGCGCTGGATGCGCGCGGCGATCTCCGGCGGGGGATTGACCGTCTTGGGCGGCACGCCGTTGACGTTTTCCACCGGCCAGTCACGTGGAGCCACGGGGATGCTGACGGATTCGCTGCGGCCGGAGGGCGTGGTGACCGAGACCTGCAGCGGCCCGGTTTCATCGCGGCCCACGCCAAGCACCACCGTGCCATAGCCCGTCGTGCGCAGCAGACGGTCGCGATACCGTACCTGGCTGCCCGGTGGGACTTTGCCGAATACCAGCGCACCCTGCGACACGCTGGCAGGAAACACCACGCGTTCTTCCTGCGAAACGGGAGCGGCGGGTGCCACATCCTGCGCGGCAACCAGGGGAATCCAGCCCGCACAGACAGCGGCGAGCAGCGCCGCGACCGCCAGCTTCAACGTGCGAACTCCAGGCGCTGGCCCACGGGTGTACCCACCAGGTGCTCACCGTTCCAGACCATGCGGCCATTGACCCATGTGGCGCCGACGCGGGAACGGAACGTGCGGCCTTCGAACGGCGACCAGCCGACCTTGGACAACACGTCCTCACGCTTCACGGTGAACGGCTCGTCGTCGATCAGCACCAGGTCGGCGAAGTAACCCTCGCGCAGATAGCCGCGTTCCTTGACGTCGAACAATTGCGCGGGCGCATGCGCGAACTTCTGCACCACGCGGGTCACGTCCATGCGGCCTTCATGCACCAGTTCCAATGCGGCGACCAGCGCGTATTGCACCAGCGGCAGGCCGGAAGGCGCCTGCACGTACGGCTTTTCCTTTTCTTCCAGCGTGTGCGGCGCATGGTCTGTGGCCAGCACGTCGATCACGTCGTCCACCAGCGCCCTGATCAGTGCCTCGCGGTCGCTGGCGTCCTTGATGGCCGGGTTGCACTTGATCAGGTTGCCCAGCGCGGCATAGTCGGCGCGGTCGAAGCGCAGGAAATGGATGCAGGTCTCGGCGGTGATCCGCTTGCGCGCGCCGTCCGCGTGCACCAGCGGGCCGGGCGTGAACAACGCCAGTTCATCGGCGGTGGAGATGTGCAGCACGTGCAGGCGGGTGCCGTGCTTGCGCGCCAGGGACATCGCCAGGCGGGTGGACTTGATGCAGGCTTCGCGGCTGCGGATGTCGGGGTGATGCTCGGCACTGAGCGCATCGCCGTACCTGGCCTGGAACGCGGCCAGGTTGGCGTCGATGGTCGGCGTGTCTTCGCAGTGGGTGATGATCGGCGTGGGCGCCTCGCGGAAGATCGCGTCCAGCGTGTCCGGGTTGTCGACCAGCATGTTGCCCGTGGAGGCGCCCATGAACACCTTGATGCCCGGCGCGGTCTTCGGGTCCAGGGTACGGATCGCCTCCAGGTTGTCGTTGCTGGCACCCATGTAGAAGCCGTAATTGCCCCAGGCGCGGCCCTTGGCGCGCTGGTACTTGTCCTCCAGCGCAGCGGCGTCCAGCGTCGGCGGGCTGGTGTTGGGCATGTCCATGAACGTGGTCAGGCCCCCCGCCACGGCCGCTGCCGATTCGGTGGCCATGTCGCCCTTGTGCGGCATGCCGGGTTCGCGGAAATGTACCTGGTCGTCGATCATCCCCGGCAACAGCCAGCGGCCGGCGGCATCGATGACGGTATCGCCGCCCTGGGGCACGATTTCGGCGGCGATGCGGGCGATGCGGCCATTCTCGAAGCGCAGGTCACCCTCGGTGACGCGGCCCTCGTTGACCAGGCGGGCGTTGACGATGACGGTGGCGGGCATCAGTGGTTTCCTGTGCAGGAGTGGGGAAGGTCGGCGCCGTCCCTGGGAGGGACCGGATCGTGGCCGCCGGGGTGGAGCGGGTGGCAGCGGCCTATCCGGCGCACCGCCAGCCAGCTGCCCTTCAGCGGGCCGAAGCGGCCGATGGCCTCCATGGCGTACTCCGAACAGGAGGGCACGAAGCGGCAGCGAGGCCCCAGCAGCGGACTGATGAAGCGCTTGTAGCCCTTCAGCAGCAGGATGAGCAGGCGGGCGAGCATGGCCCGATGATACCGCGTCGGGTTGCCGCTGCCTCCCGGGTAGGCTATAAAAGCGCGCTTTCCCGATGCTCGGGAAGAACAAGGAAGCGCTGTTCGTGGCTGCAAAGAAACCTGCGAAGAAGGCCGCCAAGGCCGCCAAGAAACCCGCTCAGACCGTCGCCAAGAAGCCTGTCGTGAAGAAGGCTGTCGCCAAGAAGCCGGCCCCCAAGCCGGTGGCCAAGAAGGCGGCGCCGAAGCCTGTTGCCAAGAAGCCCGTCGCCAAGAAGGCGGCGCCGGTGAAGAAGCCGGCTGCCAAGCCGGTGGCCAAAAAGGCGGCACCGGTCAAGAAGGCGGTTGCCAAGGCAACCAAGCCCGCAGTTGCAAAGAAGCCTGCGCCCGCACCGGTCACCAAGGCGCCCGTCGCCAAGGCGGCCCCGGTGAAGGCGCCGGCCAAGGCCGCGAAGCCCGCTCCCAAACCCGCACCGAAGCCCGCACCGAAGCCGGCTCCGGCAAAGTCCGCCCCCACCGCGGCTGCGACCAAGACTCCCGTGCCTGCGCCCGCCCCGAAGGCGGCAGCCCAGGCCCCGGCGCCCGCCGCCAAGGTTC
>CBIHLJ010000024.1:0-61836 GCA_966210745.1 uncultured Pseudoxanthomonas sp. | reverse complement strand
GCATGGGCGTGCTGGCGCTGGTGGCCGCGAACCTGTACGTGGTGTTCTTCAACCTGTCCTGGGGCCCGGTGATGTGGGTGATGCTGGGCGAAATGTTCCCGAACCAGATCCGCGGTTCGGGACTGGCTGTCGCGGGCCTGTTCCAGTGGAGCGCGAACTTCCTGGTCACGATGACTTTCCCGATGCTTCTGGCCGGCATCGGGCTGGCCGCCACCTATGGCCTGTACACGCTGGCCGCCATCATCTCCGTCTTCTTCGTGCTGAGGTTCGTCCACGAAACGAAGGGCAGGGAACTCGAGCAGATGGAAGGCTAGGAGCGGAGCATGCCTTCCGTGGCGCGCCACGCCGGTCGTCCGATCGCGCTACCCGCACGGCGGGCCCGTGGCGTTTCAGCGGCGCCTGGCTTTGGGCGGAACCGAGACCGAGTCGCGCACCACCAGGCGGTGTGCCGCGACGTGGTCGGCGAGCACGCGGGTGGTACCGTCCTGTCGGCGGATGCTGCGCAGCAGGACGTCGATGGCGTCGTTGGCCATCGACGCGATGGGCTGGTGGATGGTGGTCAGTTCCGGCCACACCGTCGTGGCGGCCGACGTGTCATCGAAGCCCACCACCGACAGGTCGCGCGGCACATCCAGCCCGCGGCGGTGCGCCACCGAGATGACGGCGGCGGCCATGTCGTCGTTGCTGGCGATGATGGCGCTGGGCATCCGGCGCAGCGACAGCAGTTTCTCCGCGGCCTTCAGCCCCGCCCGATACGTGTAGTCGCCCGGCTGCACCAGGCCGGGTTCCAGTGCCAGGCCCGCTTCATGCAGGGCGGCCTGGAAGCCTTCGAAACGTCGCGCACTGGCGCTGAGGTCGGACCGGCCCTTGATGAATCCGATGTGGGTATGGCCGTGCTCGATGAGGTGTTCGGCCATTTCCTTGCCCGCGCGGAAGTCGTCGATGCGCACGCAGGAAATCTCGTTGCTGAATCGTCCCGACGCGATGGCGACCACCGGGACGCCGGCCCGTACCAGTTCGCTCACCGCCGCGCGGGATTCGCACAGGGGCGGCGGCAGGATGACGCCATCGACACGTTTGGCGAGTTCGCGCGCCGCCTTGCGCTCGGATTCGGCATCCACGTCTTCCCAGTATTCGCTCACCAGCTGGATGGTCGTCCGCGAGGCGACGCGCAGCAGGCCCAGCAGCAGTTCGCGCAGGTAGGCGCCGGTGGGATTGGTATAGATCAGTGCGATGCGGGTGTGTTGGGCGGCCGCCAGCGAGCTGGCCGCCAGGTTGGGCGTGTAGTCGAGCTTGCGGACGGCGCGCATGACCCGTTCGCGCGTCGCATCCTTGACCTTCGTCTTGCCGTTGATCACGCGCGACACGGTCATCGGGGAAACGCCCGCGAGTGCGGCCACTTCGTCGATGGTGACGCCGCGGCTCTTGCGTCGCACGGCTCTTGTCGGCTTTTCCAAAACGCTTTCCTTTCAGGGGACGGAAGGCGGTCGACCCATGGCCACTCCGCCCAGCAGCGGCCTACGCGGGGACGGTCATGAAATCCGCACGCTGGCCCGCTTTCCTGTCGCGCCTCATGGTATCGCCAACGCGGCGGGGCGACGAGGGGCGTGCCTTGCGGCGAAGCCTCCCCATGTTCGTACTGGGCTGCCTGATGTGCGTGCAGGCAGCCGGCGCGCAGGCGGAAGACGGCTACGACCTCTGGCTGCGCTACGCGCCCGCCGCACCGGCAACGGTGGAGCACTACCGGTCACGCACCACGCAGCTGGTGATGCCGGCGCCATCGGCCACGCTGGCCGCCGCGCACACGGAGCTGCTGCGTGGCCTGGACGGTCTGACCGGGCAGGTACCCGATACCGCGGCGGCGGCCACGCGCGATGGTGCGGTTGTGGCGGGCACGGCCGCTTCTTCTGCCCTCGTCGCCGGCCTGCGGCTGGACACACGCCCGCTGGGACATGAGGGCTACCTGATCCGCAGCGTGCGCGTGGGTGGGCATGCGGCCACGGTGATCACGGCCAACACGGATGTCGGCGTGCTCTACGGCTGCTTCCATTTCCTTCGTCTGCTGCAGACCGGGCAGGCGATCGATGCATTGGACGTGCGCGAATCGCCGCGGGTGAAATTGCGCGTGCTGGACCATTGGGACAATCTCGACGGGTATGTTGAGCGCGGCTACGCGGGTGCTTCGATCTGGGACTGGCACACGCTGCCCGACTACCTGGATCCGCGTTACACCGACTACGCCCGTGCCAACGCATCGCTGGGCATCAACGGCACGGTGCTCAACAACGTCAACGCCAATGCGCTGAGCCTGACGCCGATGTACCTGGAGAAGACTCGGGCGCTGGCGTCCGTGTTCCGTCCGTACGGGATCCGCGTCCATCTGAGCGCCCGTTTCAGTGCGCCGATGGAGATAGGCGGACTGCAGACGGCCGACCCGCTGGACCCGGCCGTGCGGCGCTGGTGGAGGGAGAAGGCCGACGAGATCTACCGCCTCATTCCGGATTTCGGCGGCTTTCTGGTAAAGGCGAACTCCGAGGGTCAGCCCGGCCCCCAGGACTACGGCAGGTCGCACGTGGACGGGGCGAACATGCTCGCCGACGCACTGGCACCCCATGGCGGCACGGTGATGTGGCGCGCCTTCGTCTATTCGCACGAAACGCCGGACGATCGCGCCAGGCAGGCGTATACGGAATTCGTGCCTTACGACGGCAAGTTCCGCGACAACGTCCTGGTCCAGGTGAAGAACGGCCCCGTCGATTTCCAGCCGCGCGAGCCGTTCCATCCGCTGTTCGGCGCCATGCCGCGCACGCCGTTGATGCTGGAACTGCAGGTCACCAAGGAATATCTCGGGTTCGCCACCCATCTGGTCTACCTGGGGCCGATGTACGAAGAGGTGCTCGCCGCGGATACGCATGCGCGCGGCACGGGTACCACCGTCAGGAAAGTCATCGACGGCACGCTGGAGGGGCATACGCTCACCGGCATGGCCGGCGTGGCGAACATCGGCGCGGACCGCAACTGGAGCGGATCGCACTTCGACCAGGCCAACTGGTATGCATACGGCCGGCTGGCGTGGGATCCGTCGCTGTCTTCGCGCGGCATCGCGGAAGAATGGGTGCGCATGACTTTCTCGAACGACGATCGCCTTGTGGCGCCCGTGGTGGAGATGATGATGGGGTCGCGCGAGGCGGCCGTGGACTACATGACGCCGCTGGGCCTGCATCACCTGATGGGGCGTGGCCATCACTACGGCCCAGGGCCGTGGGTGCAGGGCGGCCCTCGTGCCGACTGGACATCGGTGTACTACCACCGGGCCGACCAGGACGGTATCGGATTTGACCGTTCCGCGACGGGGAGCAACGCGGTGGCGCAGTATTTCCCGCCGGTGGCGCGCCAGTTCGGCGATGTCGCACGCGTGCCGGAGGAATTCCTCCTGTGGTTCCACCACGTGCCCTGGGATCATCCGATGGCGTCGGGCCGGCCGTTGTGGGACGAACTGGTGATGCGCTACGCCCGCGGCGTGGACTACGTGCGCGGCATGCGGTCCACGTGGGACGGGGTGTCGTCGCATGTCGATGTGCCGCGGCACGCGCAGGTGGCGGCCTTCCTGGGCATCCAGGAAAAGGAAGCGCAGTGGTGGCGCGACGCCAGCATCGCGTACTTCCAGACGTTCGCGCGTCGCCCGCTGCCGGAGGGCCAGGCGGCGCCGCCGCACCCGTTGGCGTATTACGAAGCGCTGCAGTTCCCTTATGCCCCGGGGGACGGCCGATGAAGGCACCCAGCATCACCGGGTTTGTGCTGTCAGTCGCCATGCTCGTGATGGGTGCACCCGTCGCCCATGCCGTGGAATCCGAAGGCGGACTGCTGCATGCGTTGTTCCAGGACCACATGGTGCTGCAGCGCGACGCGGCCATCCGCGTCTGGGGCCACGCCAAGCCGGCTGAAGACGTCAGCGTGATGCTGGACGGCACGAAGGCGCGTGCGCGTGCTGCGGCCGATGGCACCTGGGAAGCCGCACTGCCGGCACGCGCCGCCGGCGGACCCTACGATCTGGTGGTGGAAGCCGGCGCGGGCGTGCAGACGGTGCGCGACGTGTACGTGGGCGACGTCTGGCTTTGCGCCGGGCAGTCGAACATGGAGTTGCCGGTCTGGCGCGCACTGGATGCGAGTTCGGAGATCGCATCCTCGGCGCATCCGCGAATCCGGTTGTTCACGGTGCCGCAGGCAAGCGCCGTCGCGGCACAGTCCCGTTTCCAGGGCGATCCCCGCTGGCAGGTGGCGTCGCCGGATTCGGTGCGGGATTTCTCCGCCGCCTGTTTCTACTTCGCGCGGGAACTTCAGAAGACGGTCGACGTGCCGATGGGCCTGATCCAGGCGGCCTGGGGCGGTTCGCGGATCGAAGCCTGGACCAGCGCCACAGCACTGCGTGCCGGTGGGGGAAGCGATGAAGCGCTCGACGTGCTGGCGCTTTACGCCACGGATACACCTGCCGCGCTCGCGCGATGGGGACGTCACTGGGAGCGCTGGTGGACCACGCGCGAAGGTGCCACGGGCGACGCCCCCTGGCGTGCGGATGTGCGCGACACCGACTGGCGCAAGGCGCCCGCAACGCTGGGTGCATGGGAGCGCTGGGGCGTACCGGCGCTCGAGGACTACAACGGCATGGTGTGGTATCGCACGCAGGTGACGTTGACGGCGGCGCAGGCGGCCCGTGGCGCAACGCTGGAACTCGGGCCCGCGGACGAGACCGACATGACCTGGGTGAACGGTACCGCCGTGGGCAGCCGCTACGGCGCCGGTGAGCCGCGTCGCTACCCGCTGCCGTCCGGACTGTTGAAGGCGGGCATCAACACGGTGGTGGTCAACGTGCTGGACACCTATCGCGACGGTGGGCTGGCCGGCCCGGCCAGTGCACACGCGCTGACCTTCGACGATGGCTCACGCGTCGTGCTGGACAACCGCTGGCGCTACCGGCCCGAGCCCGGCGCCGACGAGCCGCCGCGTGCGCCCTGGCAGGCGGCGGCCGGCCTGTCGACGTTGTACAACGGGATGATCGCCCCGCTCGGGCATGCCGGCCTGCGCGGCATGCTCTGGTACCAGGGCGAATCCAACACCGGCGACGGCGCTGCCTATGCCGCGCGGCTGCGTGTGCTGCGCGAGGACTGGCGGCAGCGTTTCGGCGCACAGGTGCCGTGGCTGGTGGTGCAGCTGGCCGGCTATGGCATGCCACCGGCGGCGCCGGTGGAAAGTGGCTGGGCGCAGGTGCGCGAGGCGCAGCGGCGTGTCGTCGCGGAAGATCCGCATTCCGGGCTGGTGGTCGCCATCGACATCGGTGACGCCTACGACATCCATCCGCCGAACAAGCAGGAACTCGGTCGCCGCCTGGCACGCGTGGCGCGCCACACCATCTACGGCGAGCGTGCGCTGCCACCGACCGGCCCGACGGCACGCGACGCAGCGCGCACGACGGACGGCGTGAGGGTGGCGTTCGACGATGTCACCGGTGCCCTGCTGACGACCGGCGCGAACGGCCCCATCGGCTTCGAGATCTGCGATGCAGCGAAGCGCTGCGAATACGCGGATGCCGCCCTAGACGGCCGAGACGTCGTGCTGCGCAGCCCGCGCACCGCCAACGCCCTGTACGTGCGCTACTGCTGGGCGGATGGCCCGGTATGCACGTTGCGCGATGCCGCCGGGTTGCCGGCCGGTCCCTTCGAACTTCCCGTCCCTGCCGTCGAGGTGCCCCGATGAAGCTGTTCTCCCTGCGTCGCCATCAGGACGACCGCCGACAAGCCAGCAAGTGGGCCACGTCCCGCAACGCCGCGCGTGGCGTGCTGGTCGCCGCGCTCCTGCTGCTGACGGTCACCGGCAACGCTCAGTCGAAAGAGCAGGCGCCGCCCGTCTACTTCGACTGGTTCGAATACACCGGTCGCGACGTGGCATTCGAACCGCCGTTACCGTCCGGCCACTACCGCAACCCCATCCTGGCCGGCTTCCATGCCGACCCCAGCATCGTCAGCGCGAACGGCAAGTTCTACCTGGTCAATTCCAGCTTCACCTTCTTCCCGGGCATCCCGGTGTTCGAGAGCACGGACCTGGTGCACTGGAAGCAGATCGGCAACGTCATCAACCGGCCCTCGCAGCTGGACTTCGACGGCCTGAGCGTGTCGCGGGGCATCTTCGCGCCCGCCATCGAATTCCATGACGGCATGTTCTATCTGGTGACCACGGCCACGGACAGTGGTGGCAACTTCATCGCCACCGCCCGTGATCCGGCGGGCCCGTGGTCCGACCCGCACTGGCTGCCGACCATCGGGGGCATCGACCCGTCGCTGTTCTTCGACACCGATGGCAAGGTCTATCTGCTCAACAACGACGAGCCGCCCGGGCCGGCGCGCTATGACGGCCACCGCGCCATCTGGATGCAACAGATCGACATCGCCCGCTTCCAGCCCATCGGCCCGCGCAAGGTGCTGATCGATGGTGGCGTGGAACCCGAGAAGAATCCGATCTGGATCGAAGGGCCGCACATCTACAAGCGCGACGGCTGGTACTACCTGTCCGATGCCGAAGGCGGCACGGGGCCGCAGCATTCGCAGGTGGTGCTGCGCAGCCGCGATGTCTGGGGACCGTATGCGCCGTATGACGGCAATCCGATCCTGACCCAGCGCGACCTGCCGCCGGATCGGCGCCTGCCGATCACCAATGCCGGCCACGCCGATCTGGTCGAAGGCCCCGACGGGACGTGGTGGGCGGTGTTCCTGGCCAGCCGCAACTACCAGCAGCGCCACTACAACACCGGGCGCGAAACCTATCTGCTGCCGGTGCAGTGGCGCGATGGCTGGCCGGTGATCCTGCCGGCGGGGCAGACCATCCCCTACATCGCCGCCGCGCCCGCATGGATGCGCGGGGAGGCCACGCAGGCGCCTTTCACCGGCAACTTCGTGCATCGCGACGAGTTCGACGGCACCACGCTGCGGCCCGAGTGGCTGCGTGTGCGCGTGCCCAGGCAGGCATGGGCCGACCTGGCCGCGCGGCCCGGCGCGCTCGCCGTGCATCCGCTGCCGGAAGGCCTTGACACGCTGCGCAACCCGGCGTTCCTCGGTCGCCGCCAGCAGCATCTGCGCTTCGAGGCCAGCACGGCGATGACGCCGCCGGCGCCCGGTGTCGCGGCCGGCCTCGCGGCGTTCCAGAGCGAGGCGTACTGGTACTTCCTCGGTGTGCGACGTATGGCCGGCGGGCGCACGGCGGTCTTCCTCGAAAGCCGCGACGGCAGTGGCATCACCCACACGCTGGCCACGCGCGAGGTCGAGGGCAGCGACACGCTGCGGCTGAAGATCGAAGGCGATGAAGGTGCCTACGGCTTCGCGTTCGATACCGGCGATGGCCGGGGCTGGCAATCGCTGGCGCGCGATGTCGATGGCACCGTGTTGAGCACCGATCGCGCCGGCGGCTTCGTCGGCACGCTGCTGGGCCCTTTTGCACGCGATGAACGTCCCTTGAGCAGGAGCGAATGATGAAGACCGTGAGCCGTCCCCTTCCTGCCTACCGGCGTGCCCGCCCCGGCCTGTGCGCGCTGGCGCTGTGTGTCTTCGCGCTGGTGGCGCGGCCCGGATGGGCGGCGGACGCAAAGCCCTGGCTCGATACGTCGAAGAGCTTCGAGGCACGCGCGGCTGCGCTGGTCGGGCAGATGACGCTGGAAGAAAAGGCGGCGCAGATGCAGAACGCCGCGCCTGCCATCGAGCGCCTGGGCGTGCCTGCCTACGACTGGTGGAACGAAGCGCTGCACGGCGTGGCGCGCGCGGGCCAGGCGACGGTGTTCCCGCAGGCCATCGGCCTGGCCGCGACGTTCGACGTGCCGCTGATGGGCGAAGTGGCCACCACCATCAGCGACGAGGCGCGCGCCAAGCATCACCAGTTCGTGCGCGACGGCTCGCATGGCCGCTATCAGGGACTCACCTTCTGGTCGCCGAACATCAACATCTTCCGCGATCCACGCTGGGGCAGGGGACAGGAAACCTACGGTGAGGATCCTTACCTGACCGCGCGGATGGGCGTGGCCTTCGTGCGCGGCCTGCAAGGCGACGATCCGACCTACCGCAAGCTGGATGCCACGGCCAAGCATCTCGCCGTGCACAGCGGCCCCGAGGCCGACCGCCACCACTTCGACGCGCGTCCAAGCAAGCGGGACCTCTACGACACCTACCTGCCGGCGTTCGAGGCGCTGGTGAAGGAGGGCGACGTGGACGCGATGATGGGCGCCTACAACCGCGTCTACGGTGAATCCGCCAGCGCGAGCAGGTTCCTGCTGCGCGACGTGCTGCGTCGCGACTGGGGCTTCAAGGGCTACGTGGTGTCGGACTGCTGGGCCATCGTCGACATCTGGAAGAACCACAAGATCGTCGCCACGCGCGAGGAGGCCGCCGCCTTGGCGGTGAAGAACGGTACGGAACTGGAATGCGGCGAGGAATACGCCACGCTGCCTGCCGCGGTGCGCCAGGGTTTGATAACTGAAGCCGAAATCGATGACGCGGTGACCCGCTTGTTCACCTCGCGCATGCGGCTGGGCATGTTCGATCCGCCGGAGCGCGTGCGCTGGGCGCGCATTCCCTATTCGGTGAACCAGGCATCTGCGCACGATGCGCTCGCGCTGAAGGCGGCACGCGCCTCGCTGGTGCTGCTGAAGAACGACGGCATCCTGCCGCTGTCGCGTAACCTGAAACGCATCGCTGTGGTCGGCCCGACCGCCGACGACACCATGGCGCTGCTCGGCAACTACTTCGGTACGCCGGCCGCGCCGGTGACCGTGCTGCAGGGTATCCGCGAGGCGGCCAAGGGCATCGAAGTGAGTTATGCGCGCGGCGTGGACCTGGTGGAAGGGCGCGACGATCCTGCCGCAACGCCGCTGATCGAAGCCGCTTACCTGCGGCCATCAGCCGACTCCCCGGAGCGCGGCCTGCGCGGCGAGTATTTCCGCACGCAGGATCTGTCCGGATCCCCCGCGCTGGTGCGCACCGATGCGCAGATAGGCTTCCGCTGGGACCGCGGTTCGCCGACCGACAACCTGCAGGCACGCGGCGAGGCGGGCCCAGGGCAGGGCGTGCCGAACGACCGCTTCAGCATCCGCTGGAGTGGCCAGTTGCTGCCGCCGGTGTCGGGGAAATACCGGATCGAAGCCGCGGCCGACGACGGCTATCGCCTGTACGTGGACGGCAAGCGCGTGCTCGACCACTGGACCAACAGCGACCGCCTGCGCAGCGATGGCGTGGAGCTTGACCTGCAGGCAGGGCGGGCGTACGACCTGCGGCTGGAGTACTACGATGCCGAACGCGATGCGGGCGTGCGCCTGGCCTGGCGCATGCCGGGTGCGAAGCCGCCGTTCGAAGAAGCGATCGATGTCGCCCGCAACGCCGACGTGGTGGTGTTCGTGGGTGGTCTGACGGGCGATGTGGAAGGCGAGGAGATGACCGTCAACTATCCGGGCTTCGCCGGGGGAGACCGCACGGACCTGCGCCTGCCCGCCACGCAGCGCGCCCTGCTGGAGGCACTGCATGCCACCGGCAAGCCGGTCGTGCTGGTGCTGACCGGTGGTTCCGCGCTGGCGGTGGACTGGGCGCAGGAGAATCTGCCGGCCATCCTGATGAGCTGGTATCCGGGCCAGCGCGGCGGTACCGCGGTGGCGGAGACCTTGTTCGGCGACGTCAACCCGGCCGGGCGTCTGCCGGTGACCTTCTACACCGCGGGCCAGCCGATGCCGGCGTTCGACGACTACACGATGGAAGGTCGCACCTACCGATACTTCCGTGGGACGCCGCTGTATCCGTTCGGGCACGGCCTCTCGTACACCCGCTTCGACTACCGCGACTTGCGCACCGACGCGCGCACCGTGGCCGCGGACGGTCGCCTGCGCGTGCAGGTGGATGTGGCGAACACTGGCAAGCGTGCGGGCGATGAAGTGGTGCAGCTGTATGTGCGTCCGCTGCAGACCGCGGCCGGCGATGCCCAGCAGGACCTACGCGGCTTCCAGCGCATCCACCTGGCGCCCGGCGAGCGGCGTACCGTGACGTTCGAACTGGAACCGCAGCACGCGTTGCGCCGTTATGACGAAGCCCGTGGGGAATACGTCGTGCCACCGGGTCGTTACGAGGTGCGCATAGGCGGGTCCAGTGCCGATATCCGCGTGCATGCACCCTTCGAGGTCAGGGCGCGATGAGCGACAGGTCTCGCGTCTTCCCTCTCTTCGCCCATCCACGCCTTCCAGGACATCCGCCGCATGGCCAGCACTGACCACACGCTATCGATCCGGGAAAAGCTGGGCTACAGCCTGGGCGACCTGGCGGCGAATCTGATCTTCCAGACGCTGATCACCTATCTCGCGTTCTTCTATACCGATGTCTACCGGCTGCCACCGGCAACGGCGGCGACCATCATCTTCGTGGTGGGAATGCTGGGCGCATTCGTGTTCACACCTCTTATCGGCATCGCGGCAGACCGTACGGCGACACGGTGGGGCAGGTTCCGTCCCTGGATCCTGTGGACGGCGATCCCGTTCGGCGTGCTGTCGCTGCTGGCCTTCAGTACGCCGGACTTCAGCGAACGGGGCAAGGTCGTGTATGCGTTGCTGACCTACAGCCTGCTCGTTTTTGTCTACGCGGCCAACAATCTTCCGTACTCCGCGCTCAGCGGCGTGCTGACCGGCAGCATGGCCCAGCGCAACAGCCTGTCGGCGTATCGCTTCGTGGCGGTGATGATCGCGCAGTTCATCATCCAGGTACTGCTGATGCCGCTGGTGCTGATCCTCGGGGACGGCGATCGCGTGCTCGGCTTCGAGCGGGTGATGACCGTCTTCGCCGTGGTGGGTACGGTGTTCTTCCTGATCACCTTCGCCACCACGCGCGAACGCATCGTGCCAACGAAGGCACAGTCCGGCGGAGTGATGCAGGATCTCGCTGATCTTTTACGCAACCGCCCCTGGCAGGTGATGCTGGCGCTGACCGTACTCGTATTCATCAACCTGGCGCTGAAGGGCGGCACGTATATCTACTACTTCCAGTACTACATGAGCGAACCGGCGTTGTCGGGCTTCCTCGACAACTCGGGTTTCAACGGCTTCGTCGCGGCGTTGAATGCAGCGCTCACCGGCATGGGCCTGTCCGGGTTCACCTGGCCCGAGGATCCGGCCACGTCGGCCTTCAGTCTCTTCAACGGCAGCGGCATCATCTGCATGATTCTGGGCATCGGCTTCTCGCGCCGGTTGGCCGACCGCTTCGGCAAGCGGGATGTCTTCGGCGGTGCGCTGTTCGTGTCGACGTTGTTCCTGCTTGCGTTCTACGTGTTTCCTCCCACGGCGGTAGCGCTGGCGTTCGGCGCGTTCATGCTGCATGGATTCTTCTACGGCATCACCATTCCGCTGCTGTGGGCGATGATCGCCGATGTCGCCGACTACTCCGAGTGGAAGAACCACCGTCGTGCCACCGCCATCATCTTCTCCGCCAT
Source organism: uncultured Pseudoxanthomonas sp. (assembly GCA_966210745.1). Taxonomy (GTDB): domain Bacteria; phylum Pseudomonadota; class Gammaproteobacteria; order Xanthomonadales; family Xanthomonadaceae; genus Pseudoxanthomonas_A. Next base: position 50,340 of record CBIHLJ010000024.1, on the reverse strand, counting down.
GTTGTGCGGCCTGAAGATCGGACTCAGCGTCGGCGGCGCGCTGGTGGCCGGCATCCTGGCGCATTACGGCTACCAGGCGGGTGCCGCCAGCCAGCCGGATGCGGTCGTCGACGGCATCCGGCTGACGGTCAGCGTCTATTGCTCTATTCCCTTCCTGGTCGCGGTGGCGCTGCTCTTCATCTACCAGATCGACAAGCGGATGGAGACGCGCATCGAACACGACCTCGACCAGCGTCGCCGCGCAGCAGGCGCAGCCGCGTGACCCACATCTCTTCTACCATGAACGACACATCCATCCACGACGAAACCCAGCTCAGCGAAGCCGAGCTCGGACAACTGGCGGAACGCGCCATCTCCCAACCGCTGGTCACCCATATCTACACGGCCGATCCCTCAGCACATGTGTTCGAGGGGCGGCTCTACATCTATCCCTCGCACGACATCGATGGCGGCGGGGCTTTCGACGACGAGGGAGGCCACTTCGGCATGGAGGACTACCACGTGCTGCGGATGGACACGCCGGATAGCGAGGCCACCGACTGCGGCATGGCACTGCACGTGCGCGATGTGCCGTGGGCCGACAAGCAGATGTGGGCACCTGATGCCGCGAGCCGCGATGGTCGCTACTACCTCTATTTCCCTGCCAAGGATGGCGGAGGCCTGTTCCGTATCGGCGTTGCGGTTGCGGAGAGACCGGAAGGTCCGTTCACCGCTGAACCCGATCCCATCGAGGGTGCCTACTCGATCGACCCGGCCGTATTCGAGGACGACGACGGAACGCACTACCTGTACTTCGGCGGCATCTGGGGTGGCCAGCTGCAGAAGTACCGCGACAACCTCTACGACGTCGCGCACGAGGAGCCGGTGGGTGACGCGCCCGCGCTGGGGCCGCGCGTCGGCCGGTTGGACGCGGGCATGACCACGCTCGCCGAAGCCGCGCGTGAGATCGTGATCCTGGATGAGCACGGGCAGCCGCTGCGCGCCGACGACTACGCGCGCCGGTTCTTCGAAGGTCCCTGGGTACACAAGTACGAAGGCCGGTACTACCTGTCGTACTCCACCGGCAACACGCACCTGCTGTGCTATGCCGTCAGCGACAGTCCGTACGGCCCGTTCACTTACGTCGGCGTGATCCTGAAGCCCGTCGTCGGCTGGACCACCCACCATTCCATCTGTGCCTTCGGTGGGCAGTGGTATCTGTTCTACCACGATGCGTTGATGTCGGGCGGCGTGACGCACCTGCGTTCCGCCAAGTGCACCGTGCTGCACCACGAAGCGGATGGGAGCATCCGCACCATCGATCCCTATGGCGGCTGATCGGCTGTCGCCGCGCGACGATGCGCTCGCACCGATGCTGGCCGGTCCGTTGCACTGGTTGCGCGCAGGTCAGCTGCAGGTCGCGCTTGCGCCGGACGCCGGTGGCCGCCTCGCGCAGATCCGTTTCGACGGACTGGACTGGCTGGTGGGACCGGACGAAGGCTGGCCCGCGACCATCGCCTGGGGCTGCTATCCGATGGTGCCTTGGGCAGGACGTCTGCGCGGCGGACACTTCGATCTCGACGGCACGGCCCACGCCGTGCCTGTGAACTTCGGTGGTCATGCGATCCATGGCATCGGATTCTCGCGGCCCTGGCAGGTCGATGTCCTCGATGCGGACCGAGCGGAGATGTCGCTCGCGCTTCCGGAAGATGACTACTGGCCCTTCGGAGGCACCGCGACGCAATCGGTGCGCCTGGAAGGCGACCGGCTGTTCCTGCAACTCGCTGTGCAGGCGGGGAAGCAGGCGATGCCCGCCGTGCTCGGTTGGCACCCGTGGTTCCGCAAACCCGATCGGCTGGTCTTCGAACCCGACGCCATGTATCCGCGCGACGCCGACGGTATCGCCACGCTGCCGCGCATACCGCCCAGCCCTGGCCCGTGGGACGACTGTTTCGTGGCGGGCGGCGAGATCGCCCTGCATCGGGCCGACCAGGTGCTGCAGTTGCGGGCCGACACCGATCACTGGGTGGTGTACGACGGTGCCGTGCATTCGACCTGCGTCGAACCCCAGACCGGACCACCCGATGCATTCAGACTTGCACCGCGCGTGTTGTCGCCCGGCCAGCGCCTGCACCTGACGTTCGAACTCGCCTGGCAGAGGGGCGAGGGGAGGGCGGCATGACGCCGCGCCTGCGGTGGCTTTCTCGCATCAGTCCGCTCGCATGCGGTGCTGGCACCGATGTCGTCCGCCGTGTCGCGCTCGCGTCATTGACGTGGATGCTTGCCATCCCCGCGCACGCGCAGGACGACGCGATGACCGCCATTGCCACGCCGCCACAGCCCACGGCTATCCCCCTGGTTTCCCCTGGAGCGTCCGACAGGAACGATGCCGAAGCCTGGCACCGCCAATACGGCAGCGTGTTCGTGCGCAATGTCGGTAGGGCCACGCTCACGCCGTTCCTGCCGGATCCAGCCAAGGCAACCGGGACGGCCGTGATCGTGGCGCCGGGCGGAGGCTTCCGTTCGTTGTCGATGCAGAACGAAGGGTGGGAGGTGGCACGCGCATTGGCGGACCGTGGTGTCGCCGCGTTCGTCCTGAAGTACCGGCTGGAACGGACGCCCGAAGACCTCGATGGCTTCGCGCAATCGATGCAGGCGATGTTGTCCGGACCCGCACCATCGCACCGCGTGGATCCTACGGCCTCGATTCCGCGACTAGGCCTGCAACTCGCCGATGCGCGTGCCGCATTCGCTCTGGTACGCCGCCGTGCAGCCGAGTGGGGCGTGGACCCCCACCGCATCGGCATGGTCGGTTTCTCCGCGGGCGCCATGTTGACGCTCGCCACGACACTGGCCGTCGAAGATGCGAAGCCTGCTTTCATCGCCACGATCTATGGTCCGTTGGCCGCGATGGCGGTGCCGGCGGATGCACCGCCGCTGTTCGTCGCGATCGCGGCCGACGACGGCCTGTTCGCCGATGGTGGTTTCGGCCTGGTTGAAGGGTGGCGCACCGCACGGCGGCCGGTGGAATTCCATCTTTACGAACAGGGCGGCCACGGGTTCGGCATGTATCGCAAGCCGACGACGAGCACGGGCTGGTTCGATGCGTTCGCGAGTTGGATGGCGATGCACGGCTGGCTGGCGCGGGTCGGGCAGGGGCGTGCACCCGGGACCGAGGAGGAAATGACGCCATGATGTTCCGTTGCTTGGCATGTGCATCGCTGTTGGGGGTCCTGTTGCTGTTGCCGCTGCCGTTGGCATCGCAGGCGACCGGGGAGGGGACGCCTGCCGTCACGCCGCGGTCGAACCCGCTGATCCGCGACAAGTTCACCGCCGATCCGGCGCCGCTCGTGGTCGGCGACCGTCTCTATCTGTACGTCGGGCACGACCAGGCGCAGCGCGACGAGATGTTCAACATGCGCGAGTGGCTGGTCTATTCGACCACGGACATGGCGACATGGGTCGATCACGGACCGATCATGAAGGTGGCCGATTTCGCTTGGGCCAAAGCGGATGCGTGGGCGTCGCAGGCCATCGAGAAGGACGGCCGCTTCTGGTTCTACGCAGCCGTCGAACATGACGAGTCGCATCCAGGCAAGGCCATCGCCGTAGCGGTGGCCGACAGCCCGACGGGCCCCTTCGTCGATGCCAAGGGCGAAGCGCTGATCACCAACCAGATGACGCCCAAGGGCACGCACAGCTGGGAGGACATCGATCCGACGGTCTTCACCGACGACGACGGCACCACCTGGATCGCATGGGGCAACCGGCAGTGCTACATCGCACGACTCAAGCCGAACATGATCGAGCTCGATGGCCCGATCACCGAGATCACGCCACCGCATTTCGAAGAAGGCCCGTGGCTGCACAAACGTGGCGACCTCTATTACCTCACGTACGCCTCGCTGGATCGTGCCACGCACCGCGACGAGAAGGTGTCCTATGCCACGGCGACATCGCTGGCCGGCCCGTGGACGTACCGCGGCGAACTGACGGGCTCCGGCAAGTACAGCTTCACGATCCATCCGGGGATCGCGGAGTTCAAGGGACGCTGGTACCTGTTCCTGCATAACGCCGCACTCGCCATCGGCGACCAGAACGGCGCGATCGGACGGCGCGGGGTCACGGTCGAGTATCTGCAGTACAACCCCGACGGGACCTTGAAGCCGGTACGGCAGACGGAGGCCGGGATATCGGTAGGGCCGCCGTAAATGCTGCCTCCACATCGGCCGCGGCGCGCCCAGACGGTGTGCGTGCTTCCCAAGCCATCGAAGTTCTGACGCAGATGTCCTAGGCCGTGGCGAAGCTCATGTATTGGGGCAGCGTCGCCCACTTTCGTAGGAACGAGTTAGCCGCCGCCGTTCGCGGAGTGGATTGTCGGCGCCTCATCCTGCAGGTCCGGCATCCGGACGATCTGCGTGAAACGGACACCAATACTCAACGGCCCGGGTCGTACTGACCAGGTCATTCACCGTGTCCACATGCGAACCACTCGATGCTCAGCCAGTCGGCCCGTGCCTCAACACTGCTCGTCAATGCGACTTCTGGCGGTCGGTTGGGAACGCTGTCGGCGGCGGCATGCATGGCGCGCTCCCAAGTGAGGCGGGTAGCGAGCATGACACGACACCCACCGAAACCTGAGGCCGCTCTCAACGCCGTGCTACGTCGTGTGCCCGCGGGTAGTCTCGTTCCGGATCGGGTTTTGGGCTGTCCCGATCCTGGAGTTGATCGTGCTCCTTCCAGCGTGCCCTCTCGTTCCTGTGCTTGTCGGGCGTGTCCGCCTTGGCGCTATCGCTGTGAGCGTTATCGCGATGCGTGGGGGTCCGCTTCATATGGGTGCCTACATTCATCAGAGCCCGGAACGGGCGTATACGCATTGAGCATGCCCCCGCGGTTATCGGAACGTGATCATGCCGCGTGTTCGTTCACGACAAGCTCACTACCTCGGTCATCACAATCCGGAACAGCAACATTGAGGTTCGGCATGAGCAGTGAGACAGAATCGACTCCGCAGACCGGCCGGCTGGCAAGGCGCGCCACCATTCTGCGGTTCCTGTTCCGCTACCGGAAATCCGGGGTCTTCAACGGACTGGCGTTGGACGCGGACCTCGAACAGGAGGACGTAGCCGAGGAAGGCAGCCCGGAACGTTTCGCCGACGAGCTGGAGGCGATGGGTCCGACCTTCGTGAAGCTTGGCCAGATGCTCTCCACGCGCCCCGACCTCGTGCCACCTGCGTACGCCGCCGCACTGGAGAGGATGCAGGAACACGTCGCGCCGATTCCTTACGATCTGGTGCGTGAACAGGTCGAGGATGCGCTGGGTGTTCGGATCAGCAAGGCTTTCGAAGCCTTCGATGAAACACCGTTGGGATGCGCGTCGCTAGCGCAGGTGCATCGCGCGACCTTGCGCGATGGGCGCGAGGTCGCGGTCAAGGTCCAGCGGCCTGGCGTTGCGCAGCAACTGCTTAGTGACCTGGAACTGCTGCGGGGCGTCACCGACGCCGCGGATCGCATGACCGAGCTGGGCAGGCACGTGCGCTTCTCCGAGTGGCTGGCGGAATTCTCACGTTCGCTGATGGCGGAACTGGACTACGTTGCCGAGGCGGAGAACCTCGAGCGGTTCCGCCAGCACCTGCTGCCATTCAAACGGCTGTGGGTACCCGCGCCGATCTGGGACTACACCAGCAAGCGCGTGCTGACGATGGAGTTGGCGCAGGGCACGCGGGTCGACCAGATCACCGGCTTGCGCCGCACCGAGGAGTCGATGACACCCTTGGCCGAGGAGCTGCTGCGCGGCTATCTGGACCAGATCTTCGTGCATGGAGAGATCCATGCCGATCCCCATCCCGGCAACCTGCGCGTCACCGATGACGGACGCTTGGCGATATTCGACCTGGGCATGGTGGCCAATGTCCCTCCGCGTCAGCGCGACCGCTTGTTGAAGCTGCTGTTCGCCGCCGTGGACGGCAGGGGCGAGCAGGTCGCCGAGGAGAGCATCTCGCTGGGAGTCCGCCTTGATGACTACGACGAGCCGCGCTACCTGCGCGAGGTAGGGCAGTTGATCTCGCGGTACAGCGCGCACCAGGCCTCGATGTCGGAGGGCCGTGTCGTCCTGGAACTGGTCCGCATCGCGACGCAGTGCGGTCTGCGTACGGCGCCGGAACTGAGCTTGCTGGGCAAGACGCTTTTGAATCTGGATACCGTGTGCCATGCATTGGCCCCCGGGCTGGACACACAGCGGCTGGTGGAAGACCAGTTGCAACACGTGATGCGTGCGCGCCTGCGCAAGTCCCTGTCCTCGCCCAATCTGGCCAGCGAGATGATGGAGGTGCAGGCGCTTATGCGCGACGGGCCGCGCAAGGTATCCGACATCCTGTCGCTCGTCGCTGAGAACCGCTTGCAGATGCGCGTCACCGGGCTGGAAGAGTCGCGGTTGATGGAGAACCTGCAGAAGATCGCGAACCGCATTTCGGTCGGTGTCATTACCGCAGCACTCATCATGGCCTCGTCGCTGATGATGCGTGTTTCGACTCCGCACACGGTCTGGGGATATCCCGTAGTGGCGTTGGTCTTGTTCCTGGTCGGCGTAATGCTCGGCTGCGGGATCGTTGTCAGCTCACTGCTGAGCGATCACCGTGCGCGCAAGCGGGAAGAAGCTGGGCCACGGTAGCGCCGTCGCCATTACGATGGGCGAGGCATGTATTTCATTCACTTCGCGGGTCAGGTAGGGGGTTCTGCGCAGGCCGGAAAAAAGTCGGGGGCAAACCTGGGTGGCGTCGCGTGTCAGCGAATGGCTGCACGACCCGACCAGTGAGCCTTGCGGGATGGTGGGCTGCGGCGTCAGCGCTCTGCTGTCGTTCTCGTCGTACACAGCCCCCCCGGCAGACGGGGCAACTGAGGCTGCCGAGCATCTGGTCGGAGCGCGCGGACAGCCGCACCGTCCCGCTTCACACGATCTTGCCTACGCACGCATGAAGATCAGGGCCTCAGCCGTAGCGCCCAAGGTGTTGCCATGCCACGTCCCATCTGGACCGGAACCCTGTCTTTTGGCCTGCTGAACATTCCGGTGTCGCTGATGTCGGGCGAACGGAAGGTGGACATCAGCTTCCGCATGCTGGACTCGCGCGACAGGAAGCCCATCCGCTTCGAGCGGGTGAACGCGGAGACCGGCGAGGAGGTGCCCTGGAAGGACATCGTCAAGGCCTTCGAATACGACAAGGGCAGTTACGTGGTTGTCGAGAAGGAGGACATCCAGTCCGCTGCCCCGGAGACGCACGAGTCCGTGGACGTGGAGGCCTTCGTCGATGCCGACAGCATTGGCATCCGCTTCTACGAAAAGCCCTACATCCTCGTTCCGGGCAAGAAGGCCGAGAAGGGTTACGTGCTGTTGCGGGAAACCCTGAAGAGCACGAAGAAGATCGGCGTGGCCCGCGTGGTCATCCGCACGCGCGAATACCTGTGTGCGGTCATCCCCGAAGGCGACGCGCTGGTGCTCATGATGCTCCGCTACCCACAGGAGCTGGTGGATCCGGAAGAGTACAAGCTGCCCTCGGGCAAGGCCGCCGACTACCGCATCGCGGCCAAAGAAGTGGAAATGGCGAAGAGTCTCATCCAGTCTATGGAGGCGACCTGGGCGCCGGATTCCTACCATGACGAGTTCCGCAAGCGTCTTGAGGCGATCATCAAGAAGCGCATCAAGGCGAAGGGCGCGACCACGAAATTCATCGATGCTCCCGTCGAGCATGACGACGCGGCGACCAATGTCGTGGACTTCATGGCCCTGTTGCAGAAGAGCCTGGACAGCAAGAGCAGGACGCCCGCGAAGAAGACCGCCGCACGCAAGACGCCGACAAGCAAGGCTACAAAGAAGAAGGCTCCTGCCAAGCGGACGACGAAGCGTGCGGCGGCGAAGTAGGCAGTAGTGATGCCCGAATGGACGGATGCGACAAGATCATGGCCAAGGAAACGAAGGACGGTTCGCATGAAGGTGCGTGATGTCATGAATCCGGATGCCTGCGTGGTTTCCCTGGATGACACCGCGCAGCAGGCCGCCACCCTGATGGCCGAAAATGACATCGCCAGTCTGCCCGTACTCGACGAAGGTCAGCTGGCCGGTGTGGTAAGTGATCGAGACATCGCCCTGAATGTCGTCGCTGAGGGTCGGAGTGCATCCACCTGCGTCCGTGACGTCATGACATCGAGGGCGATCTACTGCATCGACGACGAAGACGTTGATGACGTTCTCTCGCGAATGGCGATGCTGGCATCGAACCGGCTTCCCGTGGTGGACCACGGCGGAAAGCTGGTCGGCATCCTCATCCGCCGCTGACGCCGCGTCATGGCCGGACGCACGATCGTCCCATTGGATGGCGTGGGCACAGGGGCGTCGGGCGGTGCGTTCCTCTATGTGTTCCCGTGCGCCTACGAGGACTACGCCAAGCTCGGCATCTCGAAGGAGCCGTTCGCCCGGCTGTCCGCCTTCGCACCCCGCTACTTCGAGTTCTTCGACCTGGAGCGTGGCTGGCTGGTGCGGGCGGACGCCGTACGCGAGGCGCGACAATGGGAAACCCGATTGCACCGGCACCTGCATGCCCACGCCGCACCCCCGCCGCTGCTCGTGCCACGTCGAGCGGCGGGCCATACCGAATGGCTGCGCGGGGCGCAGGCCGCGCTGGAAGCGGCGCGTGACGACTTCATCCAGCAAGGGTTCACCGTGCATGCGAGCCTGCGGACCTGGGCCCGGGAGCGTCTGTTTGCCGAGCGGGGGCGACTGGCGACAATGGAGCAGGCGGCGGTGGCAACATGGGGCGCGATCGAGTTCTGGCCTTGGCAGGCGGAGCACACGCCGCTGGCGGCCGTCCGCGACAGCCTTGATGCCTGTCGTGCGCTGGAAGTCGAGTTCTCCGATGTCGTATCCGCTGCGTTGCGCGATTGGCACCGGCGCAGCAGCCTGCTGCCTCCCTGAGCAGGAAGACGGCACAGGCACGCGCATGCACATCGCGTTGACGACCCGCGTCGCATAAAGAGGGGCGTTGAAGGAGGCGGTGATGAGCCTGGTGGAATATCGGCGCAAGCGCCGTTTTGACAGCACGCCCGAGCCTGCGCCGGGCAACCGCTCGCCGCGCGGGCGCCGCCCCATCTTCGTCGTGCAGCTGCATCACGCCAGCCATCGTCATTACGATTTCCGGCTGCAGGTCGGGAACACGCTGAAGAGCTGGGCAGTCCCCAAGGGCCCCAGCCTGGATCCGGCGGTCAAGCGCCTGGCGGCGGAAGTGGAAGACCACCCCGTCGACTATGCCGATTTCCAGGGCGAAATACCGAAGGGCGAGTATGGCGGCGGTCATGTGGCGACATTCGACAAGGGTCTCTGGACCACCGAGGGCAATCCGGAGGAACAGCTTGCCAAGGGCCATCTGCGTTTCGAGATGTTCGGCGACAAGCTGAAAGGCGGCTGGCATCTCGTGCGGACGCAGAAGCCTGCACGCACGCCGCAATGGCTCCTCTTCAAGGAGCGTGACCGCTACGCCAGCAAGCAGGAGGCCGACGACCTGCTGGAGGATGTCGCCCGCGCGCCGGCGAAGCCTGCGCGGACCAAGGCGGGAAAAGCGGCAAAGGTGGCAAAGGTGGCAAAGAGAGCAAAGGCGTCTTCGTCTTCGCGCGGGTCGCCGAAACGCTCCGACCCCTGGGGTGCACGCGCCGCCAAGCTGCAGGGTGCCAGGGCGACGGACGATCCGCCGTCATTCCGTTCGCCGCAGCTCGCGAAGCTGAGCGCTACCGTGCCCGCGGGCGACGAGTGGCTGCATGAGGCGAAATGGGATGGCTATCGCCTCATCGCGCAGATCAACCGCGGCAAGGTGCGCCTGTGGTCGCGCAACGAACTGGAGTGGACGAAGAAGGTGCCGGAGATTGTCGGCGCGCTGGAGGCGCTGGGGCTGCAGGACGCCGTGCTTGATGGCGAACTGGTGGCGGGGGCAGGGCGCCAGGAAGACTTCGGCCTGCTGCAGGCCGTGCTGTCCGGCGAGCGCAATGCCGTGCTGTCCTATCTGCTGTTCGACGTACTGCAGATCGACGGCGTGGATCTCTCGCGCAGTCCCCAGTACCAGCGCAAGGCGCTGCTGGCGGAAATCCTGAAGAAGCCGCCGCCGCACCTGGTCTACAGCTCGCACATCATCGGCCGTGGCGAGCAGGCCCTGGCCATGGCCATCGAACGTGGCCTGGAAGGCATCATCTCCAAGCGCGCGGATGCGTCCTACCACGGCGGGCGTGGCTATGCCTGGCGCAAGATCAAGCAGCGCAACGCGGAGGAGTTCGCCATCGTCGGCTTCACCTCGCCCAAGGGAAGCCGCGCGGGCCTGGGCGCCCTGTTGCTTGCCACACCGGATCCCGACCATGTATGGCGCTACGTGGGTCGCGTGGGAACCGGCTTCAATGCGCAGCTGCTGGCCGACCTGCCGACCAGACTCGGCCGGGATGCGCACGCCAAGCCCATGGTGCACGTCGCGGTGGATGATCCCGAGCTGCGCCACGCCCGATGGGTGCGGCCGCGCCACGTGGCGGAAGTGTTCTTCCATGGCTGGGGTAGCCAGGGGCTGTTGCGGCAGTCTTCGCTCAAAGCGATCCGCGCGGACAAGACGGCAGACGATCTGCAGGAGGCTGGAATGCGCAATCCGACGGAAAAGCCGCAGCCCTCACCAACGGAAAAAAAGAAGAAGCGCTCGGCTTCCGCGGTGACCTTGAGCAGTCCTGGTCGGGTGGTGTTCGCGGAAGGTGGCATCACCAAGGCGCAGGTATTCGATTACTACCAGGCGATGCTGCCCTGGCTGCTGCCCGAGCTGGCGGGTCGGCCACTGTCGGTGGTGCGTTGCCCCCAGGGCGCGGACCGGCCGTGCTTCTTCCAGAAGCACCACACGGCCGGCATGGAGCACGTGGGCGCCGTCTGCATCGAGGAAGACAGCGGCGAGCGCGCGGACTACCTGGTGGTGGAAGAGGGCACCGGATTGCTCGAGATGGTCCAGTTCAATGCGCTGGAATTCCATCCGTGGGGTGCCACCGCGGCCTCGCCCGACAAGGCGGACTACATGGTCTTCGACCTGGACCCCGGCCCGGGTGTGGCATGGCCGCAGGTGGTGGAAGCCGCGCGCCAGGTGCGCGGGCGGCTGCAAGCGATGGGACTGGATTCGTTCGTGCGGACATCGGGCGGCAAGGGCCTGCATGTGGTGGTGCCGCTGAAGCCGGCGTGCCCATGGACGCAGGTGAAGCCGTTCGCGCATGCTTTCGCCGAATCGATGGCCGCATCGGAACCGCTGGCGTACGTTGCGACGGCCAGCAAAAAATTCCGCAAGGGCCGCATCTTCATCGACTACCTGCGCAACGGCCGCGGTGCCACCAGCGTCGCCTCGTTCTCGTTGCGTGCCCGGCCGGGAGCGCCCGTGGCCATGCCGTTGCGCTGGAACGAACTGGGGCGTGTGAAGGCAGGCGATGCCTATGACCTGGTGTCGGCGCGTCGCCGCATGGAGCGCATGAAGGCCCATCCTTGGGAGGCTTGGACGAAGGTCAACCAGGACTTGGATGGCGCAATGCGCCTGATCGACACGATAGTCCCCAAGGCGCAAGGGAAGCAGCGCAAGAATAGATGACGCGAACATCCGGACGGGGGAGGGGGATGGTCCTTACGTCGAACTGATCTTTGCAGATCGTTGGCAGTTCACGCACGTGGCCACTATCGGTCAATGACAGGTGCCCGTTGGGGCCATGCCCCGATCAATGACAACTTCTCTCCGGATAGCCTCATCTTCAAGGGTCCACCTATCCTAAACAGTGCCTTGCTCTGCTGTTGCCCTGCGCCTTCTCCGAAGCACCGTCGAGCACATGCCGCCTGCAGTGCACTGCAGCATCAATGAACAGCCCGGCGTTCGCAGCCGTGCACGCGATGCTTACATTGTCCGTTCCACTATCCGCGTGGCATGAGGCTGACAGGACGCGATGTGTCCATGCAGGAGCGGAGGAGCGCGGCGGCTGATCTCGCGCTGGTTGCCGTGTTGGTCGCGGCAGGCGCATGGTTATCCAACACCTGGGGCGGACGCCCAGGGGACCTGTCTGCTGTCTGGATTTCAGGAGGCATCCTCTGTGCATGGCTGTTGCTCCGGCCCAGCGCCTCCTGGGTAGCGTATTGCGTGGTGGGCGGCTTCGCCGATATCGCAGGCCAGTGGGCGGCCGGCACGGCGCTTTCCGTGGCCATCGCCCTGTCGATCTGCCAGGGGATCGAAGTGGTGGGCGTGGCATATTTCATCCGCCGCGAGATTCCCAACATCCGCGACCCCCGCCACTGGATACATCTGGGTGGCGTAGCGACGGTCAGTACACTGCTCGCCTGCGCGGTCTCGGGCCTCCTCGCTGCCGCACTGGCACACCACGTCATGAAGGCAGACTTCGGTGTCGCGTTCGCCACCTGGTACGGTGCGCACGTGTTGGGCATGGTCATCGTGGGTACCGCCACCCTCGTGCTGCACGTCGAAGGCCTGCGCGCATTGGCTCCACGCGGCCGGCGCACCCGCTTCGCAGTCAGTATGGGATTGATTGCAAGCGTTGGACTGGCAGTGTTCACCCATCCGTATCCGGTGCTCTTTCTCACGTATCCGCCTTTGCTGCTGGGTGCGTTCCGTCATCGGTTTGCGGGTGTCGCCATCGGCGTGACGCTGCTTGCGGTAATCGGCATAGCGCTCACCACCACCGGCCATGGTCCCCTCGCTGGCATTTCCACCTCGCACCCCGCGGTGGGCATCGTGCTGTTGCAGCTCTATCTGGCGGGCGGCTGCCTCCTGACCATCCCCGTGGTGCTGGCAATGGCGGAGCGCGATCGGTTGACCGCACGCGTGCGGGACAGCGAGCAGCGCTACCGACTGCTGGCAGATTTCTCGGGCGACCTCGTGGTGCGACTGAACCAATCGGGCGAGCGCACCTACGTGTCGCCTTCCGCAAGAGAAATGCTGGGTTGGTCCCCTGAAGAAATGCGGGGATCCCGCTGGCACCTCATGCATCCTGATGATCGCGAAGGACAGCGGCGGGCGATGAAGGAAGTGGTCGCGTCCGGCCTTCCGCAGACGCATCGCTTCCGGATCCGGCACCGCGACGGCCAATATGTATGGGTGGAAGTGGTCATGCGATCCGTTCCCGGCCGCGATCCCTCGGTCCCAGTAGACCTCATCCTATCTGGGAGAGATATCAGCAAGCGAGTGGCCGCTGAGCGGGCCTTGGAAAAGAGCCGACTCGAACTGGAGCGCCTGAGTCTGGTGGATTCCCTGACCGGAGTGGCCAATCGACGCCAACTGGAACGCCGGCTTGCACTGGCCATTGCACGCCTAAACAGGGGCAGTGGCGCCATCGCGCTGTTATTCCTCGACCTGGATCACTTCAAGGAGGTGAACGATACGCATGGTCATGCGGCAGGAGACGGCGTGATCCGCTGCTTCGCCGATCGCCTGCAAGCCGTGGCGAACGAGGAAAAGGGCCTGGCGGTCCGTTTGGGTGGGGACGAGTTCGTGATCCTGCTAGATGGCAACATCACGGTAGCGGCCGTCGAGGATGTGGCACGACGCATATTGGCATCGGTCGATGCACCCATGTACTTCGGAGGAATTTCGCTGATGCTCACCACGAGTATCGGGATCGCGTTCGCGCCATCGCCTGTGGAGGAAGACGACCTGCTGGCTACGGCGGACGAGGCGCTGTACAAAGCAAAGCAGCAGGGGCGCAATCGGTTCCATCTGACCATGGCGCGTGCATCGCGTCCGCAGCAGTCCGCCCCCAATGTGTCTGCGTAGGCATCCAACCGTCCTTCCGCAGGCACCTGTGCGGCCGACCCATGGACGTGTCCGCTGGAACCGCTGTCGCGGCGCGTGCATGATCGGCGCGTCGAAGGGATGTCCAGTATGGCAGGGGTGACGACGCCATGAGAGCGGCGCTGACGCGGGTAACCGCGGCCTCCCCATCCACCGTGCGCTGGATCGGCACCTGCCTGGGCCTGTTCATCAGCATTGGGCTGGTTCTGACGGTCGTGCAGGATCGGCTTGCACGCGTAGAAGCAGCGCGGCGGCAGAGCACGGCCGTGGCCATTGGTGTGGATCGCCTGCTCCATTACGAGCTCCGCAACCTCGAGCGTGCGTTGCGAGGCATGGCGGTCGAAGCGGATGGCTACGTGGAAGACCATCCCGAGCGCAGCCGGTGGGACCTGCCGGCAGCAATCCGCGGGGTAGTCTCGCGACATGTCGAACTTCAGGACATCGATCTGTACGACGCCGAGGGGCGCGCGATCCATCATGGTGTCGGTGCGCATGAACGCCCAGCTCACCCTGCATACACTCCCGGGCCTGGCGGGGGGCTGGGCGTGGGGCGTCTGCAGCAGGAGGGCCATGGCGAGCCGATCATCCCCCTGGCGCTGCGCACGCCCGAAGGCAACTGGCTGGTGGCATGGCTGCGCACGTCGGAGCTGCAGCGCATGCTGGAGGGTCTGGACATAGGTAGGCGGGGCAGCGCGGGAATCCTAGACTGGAATGGCGTGGTGCTGGCGCGCCAAGGCATCAGCGGCGCCCACGTGGGCAGGCAGGTGCCGTTGCCTGCAAACCTCATGCCGGGCGCCACGGTGCAGCTGGATATGGTGAGCCGACTGGATGGCATCGAGCGGTTCGCCAGTTTCACCTCGACCAGTGACTATCCTTTCGTTGTGGCAGTCGGTCTTTCGAAACAGGACGCGATGGCACCTTGGTGGCGCTATGCGGTCATCGCAGGGTGCCTGTTGGTGCTCTATTGGCTGGGGATGTCTTACCTGATGCGGAGGATGTCGGTGTCCGAGGCTGCGCGCCGTAGAGTCCACGATGAACTACGGCGGCATGCCGACTGGCTCACGAAGGCCCAGGAAGCCTCGCACGCAGGTGTATGGGCGATGGAACTTGGCGATGACCGCGTCCGCGCTTCCGCGCATGCCGCCAGCCTGTTCGGTTTTGCCCCTGTCGCGGGCATGTTGCCGCTGGCGGAGTTCTTCCAGCGCATGCACGTACTGGACAGGCAGAGGGTCGAACGCGAATTCGAACAGGCGCGGGCAAACGGGCAGCCGTTCCGCTCCGAGTACCGCATTGTCATGCCGGATGGACAGTGCCGTTGGATAAGTGCGCAGGGTGCGTTGATCGAGGGTGAAGACCACAGGCCACGCATGACGGGCACGATCGTCGACATCACCGAGCGCATGGCGCGGCAGGAAGAGCTGAAGCGCGCGGAGATCCAGTTCCGCGAGTTGTTCGACCTGAATCCACTGCCGTTCTGGGTATTCGATATCGAGTCGCTCCGGTTCCTGGCAGTCAATGCCGCCGCCATTTCCCATTACGGATACTCGCGCGAAGAGTTCCTGGGGATGACTATCCTGCAGATCCGCCCGGCTGGAGAGGTCGAGGCGGTACTCGCGTCGGTCAATGACGGTGCCGAGCCACGCGACGCCTCGCCTGTATGGATTCATGTCCGCCGCGACGGAACGCCCATGCATGTCCGTGTGCACAGCAGCAGCATCATGTTCAATGGGCGTGCAGCCCGGTTGGTGCTCGCCGAGGACGTGAGCGACCGGGTGGCCCACGAGAAGGATCTTGCATGGCGGGCTGCGCATGACGAGGGCACGGGCCTGCTCAATCTGCGTACGTTCGTCGAACAGCTGGATGAGCCGCCGGAACCGGCCGGAAACAGCGGGATCTATGCTGTCGCCTACGTGCAGTTGCGCGATCTCGCGTTCGTTTCGCCCACTTTCGGGCACCGTACGCGCGACGAGATGATCCATGGCATCGCGCGGCGTCTCGCTGCCGTGGCGGGTCGGCACGGGCCGCTTGCCTATGTGCCTGCCGATGCCTTCGTCGCCGTGACGCGCCATGCGGCCGACTGGAACGAACTGGTGGACGAGCTGCTGGCTGCATTCTCCGAGCCCGTCGAGTCGGGAAGTGGAAGCCAGCGCATGGAAGCATGGATCGGAATCGCCTTCCGGCAAGCCCCCGACCAGGGGGCGGAAGAGGTCGTGGCGCATGCATCGCTGGCCGCGCTGCAGGCCCGCGCCGAGAACAGCAGGACGATGCACTACACCGACAGCATGGCGGACGATGCCAGTCAACGACTCGCTATGATCGATCGCCTGCGACGGGCGCTGCCGGGCGATGAGTTCGAGCTCTTCTTCCAGCCCATCCAGCGGCTGAAAGACGGTGCGGTCTTTGCAGTCGAAGCGCTGTTGCGGTGGCGTACCCCGAGTGGCTACGTAGCACCGGACAGGTTCATCCCCTTGAGCGAGGAATCGGGCCTCATCGTGCCCATCGGCGATTGGGTGATCGACAAGGCGGCACAGGCATATCAGGCGGTGGCGGCGGCGGGGTTCCCGGGAATGGCCATCGCGGTGAATGTTTCCGCTGTGCAATTCATGTCCGGGACCGTTCCCCGTCTCCTCCGGAGTGTCCACGAGCGCTACGGCCTTCCGCCTGGCAGCCTGCATGTCGAGTTGACGGAGAGTGTCATGCTTCGCCGCCCCGATATGGCACGGGCGGCGATGGAGGAATTGCAACGCGATGGCGTGTTCATCTCCATCGATGATTTCGGCACCGGTTTTTCAAGCATGACGTACCTGCGCGACCTGCCGGTGGATTGTCTGAAGATCGATCGCAGTTTCATCCGCCACGTGCACCGCGATCCGAGGAACGCATCGATATGCGAGGCATTGATAGCACTTGGGCGCGGCCTCGGCCTTGGCATCGTGGCCGAGGGCGTAGAAGCCGAGGAGGAGCTGGAATGGCTGAAGCGGCATGGCGTCGACAGTGTCCAGGGTTTCCTGATCGCACGACCCGCTCCGCTGGAAGAATTGCTCGCCTGGCTCGCGGCGCCTAAGTGAGCGCTGGCGTCAGCGACACTGATTCACACATGTTCGGCCCGCATTCGCTGTGTTCATCCATGAGTACCATGCCGTTTGTAAGCATGTGGTCTTCGATGAAGCTGGGGCTTGCCGTGCCGCGCGATACAGCGGTGCAGTCGCTCGGATAGGATCTCTATGGTGCGGGCCGAATGCAGCCGCAGGTTGCAGCTGCGAAGGCTTCTGGAAATCTCAGCTCCTGCGCATGAGGATCATCTTTTCCTGAGTCATGTCGCGCATGGTGTAGGGAATGCCGCCGGTGCCATACCCGGATTCCTTGCGGCCAGCGAAAGGCATCCAGTCGGTGCGAAAGGCGGTAAGGTCGTTGATCATCACCGCCGAGGCATCCAGACGGTTGGCCGCGCGCAGGGCGATATCAATGTCTTGGGCGAAGATGCTGGCCTGGAATGCGGTGGGCAGGGCGTTGGCGCGCGCAATCGCCTCGTCGAGATCGCTATAGCGGTAGACCGCGACCACCGGGCCGAAGATCTCTTGCAGGGATACCCGTGCGTCGACAGGGGGATCGAGCAGCACCGCAGGTTGCAGCGTCGTCTCAGAGAGGCGTGTTCCGCCGGTAGCGAGCTTGACGCCGCCCTTGACCGCCTCCTCGATCCATTCCGCGACCCGGTCTGCCTCTCGTGGCAGAATCAGTGGGCCAACCTCGGTCTCCTTCAACGTGGGATTGCCGGTGCGCAATCTTTCGACGCGAGCGATGAGCCTGTGCGTGAAGTCGTCGGCGATCTCGTGGTGGACGTAGATGCGCTGCGTCGATACGCAAACCTGGCCAGCATGGTAATAACCGCCCTTCACGATCGGCTCGATGATCTTGTCGAGGTCAGCGCTGCGATCGACGATGGCCGGCGCAAGACCCCCATGCTCAAGCGCCGAGCGCGCCCCATGGGCGAGCTTGGCATGTAGCGACCAACCGACCCTGGCCGAGCCGATAAAACTCAGGAAGGCGACCCGCTTGTCGGTTGCCAGCTTTTCGGCCAATTCATTGCCTTCCGGTACGAAGCTTTGGCACCAGGGCGCGGGTAGGCCGGCTTCATGTGCCATCGCAACGAACTCGATGCAGGAGAGGGGGGTCGTGCTCGCGGGTTTGACGATGACGGGGCAGCCGACCGCGATGGCCGGCGCGACTTGGTGGACGATCAGGTTCAGCGGATGATTGAACGCCGAGATCGCCGCCACGATGCCGATGGGCTCTTTGGTGGTAAACGCCCAGCGATTCTCCGCAGCGGCCGACAGGCCCATCGGGATCTCCCGGCCAGCGAAGTTCCGCAGTTCGTCGGCGGCGTTGTGGACGCCGTCAATGGCGCGCGTTGTCTCGACGATAGCGTCAGGTAGCGGCTTGCCACCCTCGCGCGCGATCTGCATGGCCAGCTTGTCGCGCTTACCTTCCATCAGAAGGGCCAGCCTGCGCAGGATGGCAATGCGCTGATGCGGCTTGAGCCAGCCGTCACGATCCTTGAACACGCGCTCGGCGGCTTGCAGTTTGCGCTCCAGTGCCATGGCATCGTCGGTTTCTATTTCCGCGATCGGTGCACGGTCGAAGGCCTGCACGACGTTCAGCATGGTGGATTTCCTCACACGTCAGATGCTCGAGGGAGAAGCGGGGCGCCGTTCTCTGCGCGGCTCTGCAAGCCGTCATTGACGACAGATGGCGTCGCGACAGATCCGCTCACGCGCACTCCAGGCCGGGTTTCCTATTGCGCAATTCGTCGACCAGAACGCGCGTGTTCTCGGAATAATCGATCGGCACGTCAACCAGATGGACCCCGCCACCGGCGAAGGCGGCTTCGAGCGTCGGCACGAGATCCTGGACTGCGGTCACCCGCGAACCCTTCGCGCCATAAGCTTGGGCATAGCGCACGAAGTCGGGATTGCCGAAGCGCATGCCGAAATCCGCGAAGCCATCGACTGCCTGCTTCCAGCGGATCATGCCGTACGCACTGTCGTTCAGGATGACCACGACCAGGTTAAGCCCGAGCCTCACGGCAGTTTCCATCTCCTGCGAGTTCATCATGAAGCCGCCATCGCCGCAGACCGCCATGATGCGACGATGTGGATAGAGCATCGCCGCCATCATCGCGGAAGGCAGGCCGGCACCCATCGTGGCGAGCGCGTTGTCGAGCAGCAGTGTATTGGCGACATGTGTGCGGTAGTTGCGGGCGAACCAGATCTTGTACATGCCATTGTCGAGACAGACGATGCCGTCGTCCGGCATGACCTCGCGCACATCGTGGACGAGGCGCTGGGGCGTGACCGGGAAGCGATCCTCTTGGGCGCGGTCGTTGAGGCGGGCAAGGATCTTCTGGCGCTGCGCGATCATCCCTTCGTCGGGAGACAGGCGGCCTTCGAGCCGCTCCGCGAGCGCTTCGACGGAGGTTCCAATATCGCCGATCACCTCGATATCCGGATGGTAGACCTGCTCAACCGTGGCGGATTGGTAGCCGACATGGATGACCTGCGGTCCGCCGCTGTTCTTCATGAGGAAGGGGGGTTTCTCGACCGTGTCATGGCCGATGGCGATGATCAGGTCGGCACGCGCGACGGCTTCGTGGACATAGTCGCCCTCCGAGAGCGCGGCGGTGCCCATGTAGAGGTTGGAGCCGCCAGTGACCGCACCCTTGCCCATTTGCGTGTTGAAGAAGGGGAGCCGGGTACGCATCACGAAGGTCGATAACGCCGCGGTCAGCCACGGCCGGCTGCCGGCCGCACCGATCATCACCAACGGGCGCTTGGCGGCGAGGATGGCCTCCACCGCCCGGTCGAGCGCGGCAGGAGGGGCGAGGGGACGCTCGATCGGGTGCACCGGAATGACGGGGGAACTTTCGACCTCTTCGGCGGCGACGTCCTCCGGCAACTCGAGATGCACCGGCCCCGGCCTCTCCTCCGTGGCAACACGGAACGCATCACGCACGGTGGCGGGAATGGACGCCGCGCTGACGATCTGGCGCGTCATCTTGGTCAGTGGCTTCATCGACGCGACGATATCCACGATCTGGAAACGAGCCTGCTTGGCGCTCATCACGGCTTTCTGGCCGGTAAGAAGGATCATCGGCATGGCCCCGAGATGGGCATAGGCTGCACCGGTCGAGAAATTCAGTGCGCCCGGGCCCAACGTGGCGAGGCAGACGCCTGGCTTACCCGTGAGCCGCCCATGCGTCGCCGCCATGAAGGCGGCTGCTTGTTCATGACGCGTCAGGACGAGTTCGATGCGTGAGGTCCGGAGCGACTCCAGGAAGTCGAGATTCTCCTCCCCCGGTACGCCGAAAATACGGTCCACGCCTTCGTTCTCAAGCGCATCGACCAGCAAGGCAGAGCCCTTGCGCATAGTTCGGATCCTTATGGCAGTGAATCGGACAGAACTGGGCGGACGTAGTGCATGGGCGAGTCTAGCAAGCGATACGTTAACTGCGCGGAGCCTGGCGGGACTCGGGTACTGTGAACCGGCGAGGAAAACAACACGAAGAAGATGATGATTCACGACGCCCCGGCGACACCGTGCGTCTGGCCGCCGCACGGGCGAAGGAAATCGGGCCGACACTCGTCCTTGCTGGACGTGACGAAGAGCCACTGCAGGCTCGCATGCTCGCGCTCGATGACCTGGTCGATGTCAGGCGCGGGCTGCAGGACATCAACGTGCCGCTCAACTGCGCCGGTCCGTTCGTGCACACGGTGGGGCCGCTGATGACCGCCAGCCAGCACGCTGCTTATCATGAGTCATGCGTATGTCGGAGAGGGGCATGGCGCTGCAAACGCGCTTTCCGGAAATCGTGCTGTAGAGCCCACGCAATGTTCGAATTGTTGTGCTCTGCAGCATGAGAATTCGTGCGTGGCGTCTTGCACCGGAGTGTTCGGCTGCTTTATGGTGCAATCGATTGCATTGAGGCGAATATTTGAAGCTTCGTGCCGGTTGGGAGGCCGGGAAATCGATGTATGTCTATTCGATCAGAGCGGCGTGTCGCATCTCGTCCGGCGCATGCCTCGTGATGGCAACGATGTCTCGAACGAAAGTTTCGAGCGTTCGCCGGCCGTGGCTGGGTCCATGAGCGCGCAGGGCGAGGGGTTTACACGCCGGGATGCGCTGCGCGCCGCCATGTTGGGCAGCGTTGGGCTGGTCGGTGCCGGCCTGGTGTCCGGCACCGATGCAGCGGCGCCGCTCAAAGGCACGCTGAAACACTCCGTCGCCCGCTGGACATTCCCGAAGTTGTCGATTGCCCAGTTGTGCGAGACGGTGAAGGGCATCGGTTTTGCCGCCATCGACCTGGTCGGCCCGCAGGACTGGCTGACGCTGAAAGCGCATGGCGTATTCAGCTCGATGTGCAACGGCGCAGAGCTTGGCCTGGATAAAGGCTTCGCCGCCACCCAATTCCACGATCAGCTGGTCGAGCGCTATACGCGCCACATCGATCTGGTGGCGGACGCCGGTTATCGCAACCTCATCTGCTTCTCCGGAAATCGCAACGGCATGGATCCGCAGGAGGGCCTGGCCAACGCCGAAGCCGGCCTGAAACGGATCCTGGGCCATGCGGAGAAGCGCGGCGTCATGCTGATCATGGAGTTGCTGAACTCGAAGGTGGATCACCCCGACTATCTGTGCGATCGCTCCGGCTGGGGCGTGGCGCTGTGCGAGCGGCTGGGCTCCGATCATTTCGGCCTGCTCTACGACATCTACCACATGCAGATCATGGAAGGCGACGTGATTGCCACGATCCGCAAGCACCACGCGTTCTTCAGGCATTACCACACCGCGGGCGTGCCTGGCCGGCACGAGATCGGCGAGGACCAGGAACTCAACTATCCCGCCATCTGCCGCGCCATCCGCGACACGGGCTTCGACGGTTACGTGGCGCAGGAGTTCATGCCCACCGCCGCCGACCCCATCGCCTCGCTGCGCGAGGCCGTGCGCCTCTGCGACATCTGAATCCGATATCCACCAGGGAAATCCCATGGCAGACAATCACTACGACGCCATCGTCGTCGGCTCGGGAATCAGCGGCGGTTGGGCTGCCAAAGAACTGACCGAGAAAGGCCTCAAAGTCCTGATGCTGGAGCGCGGCCGTAACATCGAACACGTCAAAGGCTACGTGAACGCGATGAAGGAGTCGTGGGATTACCCGCATCGCAATCATCCCACCCAGGAGATGCGGGCCAGGTTCCCGGTCCGCGCGCGTGACGGCGGCCTGGGCGAGAACACGCTGGACATGTGGGCGAACGAGCAGGATTGCCCCTACACGGAAACCAAGCGCTTCGACTGGTACCGCGGCTACCACGTCGGCGGCCGATCACTGATGTGGGGCCGGCAGAGCTATCGCCTGTCGGATCTGGATTTCGAGGCGAACCTGAAAGAAGGCATCGCCACCGACTGGCCGATCCGCTATGCCGACATCGCGCCCTGGTACGACCACGTCGAGAAGTTCGCCGGCATCGCCGGTACGCGAGAAGGCCTGGACGTCCTGCCCGATGGCGAATTCCTGCCGCCCATTCCTTTGAACATCGTCGAGAAGGACGTAGCCGCGCGGATCAAACAGGCCTTCGGCGGCACGCGCCACCTCATCCACTCGCGCACCGCCAACATCACCCAGCCCAAGCCCGAACAGGGCCGGGTGAACTGCCAGTACCGCAACAAGTGCGTTTTAGGTTGTCCGTTCGGCGCGTACTTTTCCACACAATCGGCCACGCTTCCGGCGGCGATGAAGACGGGCAACTTGACGCTGCGGCCGTTCTCGATCGTCAAGGAGGTGCTCTACGACAAGGACCGCAAGCGCGCGCGAGGGGTGGAAATCATCGACGCCGAGAACGGCCAGACCTACGCGTACACGGCCAAGGTGGTCTTCCTCAATGCGTCCTCGTTCAACTCCACCTGGCTGCTGATGAATTCGGCCACCGATGTCTGGGAAGGCGGTCTGGGTTCTTCCTCGGGCGAGCTGGGCCACAATGTCATGGACCATCATTTCCGCGTGGGCGCATCGGGCCGCGTCGAGGGGTACGAGGACAAGTACTATTTCGGCCGTCGCCCCTGCGGTTTCTACATTCCGCGCTTCCGCAACGTCGGCAGCGACAATCGCGCCTACATGCGCGGCTTCGGCTATCAGGGCGGCGCCAGCCGCACGGGGTGGTCGCGCGAGATCGCCGAGCTCAATATCGGTGCGGAACTGAAGGAGGCGCTGAGCCAGCCGGGCGAGTGGCGCATCGGCATGACCGGGTTCGGCGAGATGCTGCCGTATCACGACAACCGGATCAGCCTGGACCCCGAACGCAAGGACAAGTGGGGTTTGCCGGTGCTGGCGATGGACGTGACCATGCGCGAGAACGAGCTCGCCATGCGCAAGGACATGGGCGCCGATGCCGCGGAGATGCTGGAGGCCGCGGGCGTCCGGGACGTCCGAGTGCATGACGATGACTACGCACCGGGCATGGGTATCCACGAAATGGGTACCGCGCGGATGGGACGGGACCGGAAAACGTCGGTACTGAACATGCACAACCAGGTGTGGGATGCGCCGAACGTCTACGTGACCGATGGCGCCTGCATGACCTCAGGCGCCTGCGTGAATCCGTCGCTGACCTACATGGCGTTGACGGCGCGTGCGGCGGACCACGCGGTGCAAGAACTCAAGGCGGGGAACCTGTGATGGAACGTCGGGAACTCCTGAAGATGATCGCCGCCGCCACCGGCGCGGCCATGATCGGCATGCCGGCGTTCGGCTACGCACAGGCGCCGGTTGCCGGCGCTGCGAACGCCTTTTCCGACGCCGATGTGGCGCTGTTGGACGAGGTAGCCGATACCATCCTGCCGCGGACCAGCACGCCGGGTGCCAAGGATGCGGGCACGGGCGCGTTCATGGCCCGATACGTGGCCGACTGCTACACGCCGCAGAACCAGGCGATCTTCCGCGACGGTCTGGCCGATCTTGATCGGCGTGGCGGGCAACGGTTCCTCTCACTGTCGCGGGACGCGCGCACCACACTGCTGCGTGCGCTGGATGCCGAGGCCAGGGCGGGGCTGGGTACCACCGCGAAGGAAGGCGGTGTGAACGCGGGGCCGCTGACGCCTCACTACTTCACGATGCTCAAGCAGCTGGCGATCTTCAGTTTCTTCACCTCGCGCCCGGGCGCGACCGAGGCGCTTCGGTACGTGCCCGTGCCGGGCCGCTACGACGGCGAACTGGGCTACACGCTGGGCACGCCGGCATGGGCCACCGAATGAGCGGCCTGTACCGTGCGTCCGCGCCCCGCGCGTTCACGAGAACCTCCATGACCCCGATGACAAGATCCATGCTGATGGCGACCTGCCTGCTGGCCCCTTGCGTGTTGGCCGCAGCGCCCGCGATCGCGCAGGCCGCCAGCGACCCTCAGCGCGATCCCGCCAAGACCGAAGTCTGGAAGCCGATCCCAGCGATGGTCGCCACGCCCCGCGATGCCGCGCCGTCCGATGCCGTGGTCCTGTTCGACGGCAAGGACCTGTCTGCGTGGGAGGGGGAGCAGGGCGGCGAGGCGCGCTGGGCGGTGGCCGACGGCATGTTCACGGTGGTGCCGGGCAGCAAGGGCATCCGCACGAAGCAGCGCTTCTGCGATATCCAGCTGCATGTGGAATGGCGCACCCCTGCCGAGACCCGGGGTTTCGATGGGCAGCAGCGCGGCAACAGCGGGATCTTCCTGCAGGAGGTCTACGAACTGCAGGTGCTGGACAGCTACGACAACCCCACGTATCCCAACGGGCAGGCGGCATCGATCTACAAGCAGGCCATTCCGCTGGTGAACGCCTCGCGCGCACCGGGCCAATGGCAGGTCTACGACATCATCTGGAAGGCGCCGCGCTTCTCAGACGGCGGCGGCCTGATCTCACCGGCGCGCATCACCGTGCTGCACAACGGTGTGCTGGTGCAGAACGATACGGTCGTGTCGGGCAAGACCGAATACATCGGCGCGCCCTCGTATCCACCCCACGGCTGCGCCCCGATCTATCTGCAGGATCACGACGCCAGGGTCAGCTTCCGCAACGTCTGGGTGCGCGAACTCTGAGCGGCGCACCGGACGCTCATCCGTCTTCGCTTATTGCTTGAGGAAGGCGACCAGGTCGTCGATTTCCTTTTCCGAGAGCTGGCTGAAGGGCGGCATCAGCCCGCCGCCGTTCACGATCTTCTCCCTGATCTGCTTTTCGTCCAGCCGCTTGCCCACGTCAGTGAGGGCAGGGAAGGTGCCCGGAATGCCGGCACGTTCCGCGCCGTGGCAGGCCGAACACTGGGTGGCGTAGAGCCGGGCACCGGCCGCCGCATCCCGCGGGCCTCCCGAGATCGCCGGGACCGCGATGGAGGCGGCCACCACGACAGACAGGCCGGCCAACTTGACGAATTTCCCCATGGGGATCACTCCGGTATTCAGCGCGCTGCGTCCGCAGGCAGGTGCTTGTAGAGATAGTCTGCGCCGGCTTTCACCACCGCCGCAGGATCGCGCGGCTGATCATGCTCGACGATGAACCACTGCACGCCCGCCGCCCTGGCGGCAGGAAGGATCGATGCCCAGTCCAGCACGCCCTGGCCCACAGCGGCGAAGCCGCCCTCGTCCTGCGCCTGGCCCGTGGCGGCGTTGTCCTTGGCGTGGACTGCGAACAGGCGCCCGCGGAACTTGCCCAGCGTCGCCGCTGGGTCGAGCCCGGCGCGCGCCACCCAGGCCAGATCCAGTTCCGTTTTCAATCCGGGGCCGGCCGCTTCGAACAGCAGATCCAGTCCCGTCCTGCCGGCGAAATCCACCAGTTCGAAGTCGTGATTGTGATAGGCCAGGGTCATGCCCCTGGCTTGCAGCTGTTTCGAGATGCCGGCCAGTTCCTCGCCCAGGGCCGTCCAGCCTGCCGCGTCGGTCGGCCGCTCCTGTTCGCCCAGATAGGGCACCACCAACACGGTGTTGCCGATCGCCTGATTGAAGGCGACCACGCCGTCCAGGTCCGCGCGCAGGTCCGCCAGCTGCACATGGCTGGAGATGACCCTGATCGAATACGTGTCCAGCAACCGCTTCAGTTCGCTGGCGCTGACGTTCTGCGTGCCGACGGTTTCCACCGCCCGCACGCCGGCATCGTGCACGATCTTCAGTTGTTCATCGAGCGAGGCCACATGGCGCAGGGTGTACATCTGCACGGCTATGGGCTTGGCCGGCGCGGCGTCCTTGGCGAAGCCGGGCAGGGAGGACAGGAACAGCAGCGTGGCGGTTACGACTCTACGCAATGGCGTGATGCTCATGGTGTGCTCGGAGTCCGGAGATCTGTGTGGAGGAAAGGAAAGCCGGTCATGTCTTCGATCAGGGAATCGGCGTCCAGGCGCGTGACCTGGCCGAGGCGATGACGCGATCGACGATGAGCGCCGAACGCCGCCCGTCCTCGAACGTCGGCAGCCCTTCAGGTCGCTCAGCGACGATGGCGCGGTAGGTGTCGGCGACGAAGGCGTCGAAACAGTTGCCGTAGCCCTGCGCGTGACCGGGCGGCAGCACCGACAGCCGGCGTTGTTCGGCGCTTCCCGCTCCCGGACCGCGCACGAAGATCTCCTCGCGCTGGTCGGGCAGGCCGATCCAGAGCCGTTCGCTGTCTTCCTGATCGAAGGCCACGCTGGCCTGCGCGCCGTCGATTTCGAACCACAGGCGGTTCCGGCGTCCGGCCGACACCTGGCTGACGGTCAACGAGGCCAGCGTGCCGTTGCCGGTCTTGAACAGCGCCGCGGCCACGTCTTCGCTGGATACCGGCTGCATCGCGCCGCCCGCCGCGGGCGTGGAGAAACTCAGCCCGGTGGCGGCGGCGCGTTGCGCGATAACCGTTTCGAAGGCGGCGCTGACGTCCACGAAGCGTTCGCCGCTGACCCATTCCACCAGGTCGCACCAGTGCGAGCCGATGTCGGCGAAAACGCGCGACGCGCCGCCCAGCGCCGGATCCACGCGCCAGTTGTTGCTGGCCGGGTCCAGCAGCCAGTCCTGCAGGTAGCTGCCATGGATGAGCCGCAGCGGCCCCAGGTCGCCGTGCGCGATCCGCGCACGCGCTTCGCGAACGACCGGGTGATAGCGGTAGACGAACGGCACCGTCGCCACCAGGCCGGTGGAGGCCGCCAGCGCGGAGAGCGCTTCGGCATCCTGCAGGGTGGTGGCGAGGGGCTTCTCGCAGATCACATGCTTGCCGGCTTCCAACGCAGCCTGCGCCATCGCGCGGTGCAGATGATTGGGGGTGCATACATGCACCACCTGCACCTCCGGGTCGGCGAGGGCGTCGCTGATGTCGCGATAGGCGCGCGGCACGTCCCATGCTTCCGCAACTTCGGCGCCACGTTCCGGCGATGACGCACTGACGCCACGCACGACCGCGCCGGCCAGCAAGGCCGCGCGACGATGCACGGCGCCGATCATTCCGGTGCCGACGATGGCGACTCCGAGCTTGCCCATGCGACGGCTCCTCAGCTGGCGGACGACGTGGAGGGCGCACCGGCAGAAGCCGGCCGCTCGCGGAACAGCAGCAGGAAGGCCACCAGCACGACGAAGGCCACAGCCGCCGGGAACAGCCAGATCTTCTGCCAGTCCGGGCCCGCCGCCGTGGTGTAGTGCTCAACGACCGCACCGGACAGGAAGGTGCCGATCAACATGCCCACGCCATAGGTGGCCAGCGTGATGAACCCTTGCGCGCTGCTGCGCACCGCCGGGCCCGCGTGGGCGTCGGTGTAGATCTGGCCGGTGACGAAAAAGAAGTCGTAGCAGATGCCGTGCAGCACGATGCCGATGACCAGCAGCGCGAACCCGCCGTCGGCGTCGCCATAGGCGAACATCCCGTAGCGCACCACCCACGCCGCCATGCCGATCGCCAGCATGGTCTTGACGCCCAGCCGCGCGAACAGGAAGGGCATGGCCAGCATCAGCAGCACTTCGGATACCTGGCCCAGGGACTGCAGGCCGGCCGCACCGCGCACACCCAGGTCGTTGAGGTACGGATTGGTGAAGTTGTAGTAGAACGACAGCGGCACGCAGATGGCGATCGAGGCCAGGAAGAACACCAGGTACGAGCGCGACTTCAGCAGGCGCAGCGCGTCCAAGCCGAGGATCTGGCCCAGCGAAGCGTTGCGCTGCTGCGCGAGCGGCGGCGTGTGGGGCAGGGTGAAGGCGTACAGTCCCAGCATCAGCGAGGCAGCCGCGGCCATGCGGAAGGTGAGCTCCAGGCGATGCGCCTGTTCCCACCCCAGCCAGCCGATCAGCACGCCGGCGACGATCCAGCCGATGCTGCCCGCGACCCGCACGGGTGGGAACTGTTTTTCGGGCGACTGCATGTGCCGCATCGCCACGCTGTTCGCCAGGGCCAGCGTCGGCATGAACAACAGCATGTAGGCCATCACATACGCGGCGAACGCGTCGAAGCTCGTCGCCGTGGACGCGAACCAGATCAGTACGGCCCCGGCCAGGTGCAGCACCGCCAGGATGCGTTGCGCGGCGAAGTAGCGGTCGGCGATCAGTCCGACCAGGAACGGCGCGACGATGGCGCCGATGGACTGGCTGAGGAAGGCGGTGGCGACCTGGCTTGCGCTGGCCTTAAGCGGGCCCTGCACCAGGTACGTGCCCAGGGTGACGAACCACGCCCCCCAGATGAAGAATTGCAGGAACATCATCGCGCTCAGGCGCGACATGGCGAACGTCATGACTTTCCCTCCCAGGTCGGTGTTCGGTCAGATCCCCAGCATGCCGCGCAGTGTTTCCCGACTCGCGCCGCTGTCGGCGAAATCATCGAAGGCGCGCTCGGTCACGCGGATCAGGTGGTCGCGGATGAAGGCAGCGCCTTCGCGCGCGCCGTCTTCCGGATGCTTCAGACAGCACTCCCACTCCAGTACGGCCCAACCGGGGAAATCGTACTGCGCCATCTTCGAGAAGATCGCCTTGAAATCGATCTGGCCATCGCCCAGCGAGCGGAAGCGGCCCGGCCGGTCGATCCAGTTCTCGTAGCCGCCATAGACGCCGCTGCGCGCACTGGCGCGGTACTCGGCGTCCTTGACGTGGAAGATGCCGATGCGTGCGTGGTAGCGGTCGATGAAGCCGAGATAGTCCATCTGCTGCAGCAGCAGGTGGCTGGGGTCGTAGAGGATTTTGGCGCGCGGATGATGGTCCACCGCGTCGAGGAACCGTTCGAAGGTCGCACCGTCGTGCAGGTCTTCGCCGGGATGGATCTCATAGCAGAGGTCGACGCCGTGGGCATCGAAGGTGTCCAGGATGGGACGCCAGCGGCGTCCGAGTTCGACGAAGGCCTCTTCCACCAGGCCCGGCGGCCGCTGCGGCCAGGGGTAGAAATAGGGCCAGGCCAACGCACCCGAGAACGTGGCGTGCGCGGTCAGTCCGAGTCGCTGGCTGGCCTGGGCGGCCATCATCACCTGTTCGACCGCCCAGGCCTGCCGGGCCGCGGGATCGCCGCGCTTTTCCGGTGGGGCGAAGCCGTCGAACAGGCTGTCGTACGCGGGATGGACGGCGACCAGCTGGCCCTGCAGGTGGGTGGACAGTTCGGTGATGCGGATGCCGTGCCGGTCGAGCGTGCCGGCGATATCGTCGCAGTAGGCCTGGCTCTGGGCCGCCTGCGCCAGGTCGAAGATATGGGGCGCGCTGGTGGGCACTTGTACGCCAGAATAGCCGAGCCCGGCGGCCCATTCGGCCAAGGTGTCCAATCGATCGAAAGGAGGCTTGTCACCGATGAATTGCGCCAGGAACAGCGCGGGACCCTTGAGTGTCTTCACCGCAATCGGCCTTGATGCAATCGATTGCATGATCCTAGCATGGGGTCCTCGGCAGAGGCGTTGTGCAGCGCATCGGAGACGCCGGGACTGACATGGCCACCATCTACGACATCGCCAAACACGTGGGCGTCTCGGCAGGGACGGTGTCGCGAGCGCTCTCGCGCCCGGAGAAGGTGCTGCCGGCGACGCGCGAGCGCATCGAGCAGGCAGCGGCCGCGCTTGGCTATGTCCCGAATACGATAGCCCGGACGCTCAAGACGCAGCGCAGCGGCAAGATTCTGGTCACCGTCCCGGACATTGCGAATCCGTTCTTCGCGCAGATCCTGCAAGGTGCGGAAGAAACCGCGCAGGCCGCTGACTACGCCGTGCTTCTGGGAGATACCCAGCACCAGCCAGATCGCGAAGAGCGCTACGCGCAGATGCTTCGCCGCAACGAGGCCGATGGCCTGATCGTCCTGGGACATCGGCTGCCGCCGACGGCGCGCGAGATCGTCCAACAGTTGGGTCCGCGCGCGCCGGTAGTCAATGGCTGCGAATTCGATCCGGCGCTTGGCATTCCAAGCGTTCATATCGACAATGCTGCCGCTGCGCGTGCCGCGATGGAACATCTCTACGGATTGGGGCACGAGCGTATCGCGGTGGTGGGCGGTCCGCCTGACAATCCCTTGCATCAACAACGACTGGAAGGGGCAAAGCGTGCAGCCAAGGCGCGCGGCCGCTTGCGCCAGCTGACACTCGTGCCAGGCGATTTCTCCGTGGAGTCGGGCTACGCGGCAGCCAGGCAACTGCTGGGGCAGGGCGTCGGCACACCGACTGCCGCCTTCTGCTTCAGCGACCAGATGGCGTTGGGGGTACTGGCCGCCTGCAGGGACCTTGGGCTCAGCGTGCCGCACGACTTTTCGGTCATCGGCTTCGACGACCTGGTCTCATCCCGATACCTCAACCCACCCCTGACCACCATCAGCCAACCCATGCGCGAAATCGGTATTCGCGCCGTGAAGCTCCTACTTGCCATCATTGACGGCGTGGACGTGCAGCACCGGCAGACGTTGGACTTTGCTTTGATGCTGCGTGGGTCTACTGCTGGGCGCGTGGGATAGGCGAGGGCTACTCCTTCTGTGCCGGAAATGGCGGGTTCCATGTAGAGGAGCGCTGCTCAGATCTCTCCTGCCGTCGCGAACGTGATGCGTGTCCTTCGCGGATGATCAGGGATGTTTATCGGGGTAGGGGGAGAATGGCAGCTTCCGACCTATTCCGTTGAAAGACTCGGTTGAATCGGTCATCTGAAGCTGGTCCACTGACGTCCCATCGATCAAGCGGAAGTCGACGCGATGATGGGACGTCAGGAAGTCGGCCAAGCGCCGCTGTTCTATGTCTTCAACCTGGAAGAGCACGTTCCAGCGAACCATCTGCTCCGCGGCATCGACCAGTTCCTGGACTTGAGCGAATTGCACCGGCACCTTGCGCCGCACCACAGCCATACCGGTCGACCCTCGGTCGATCCGGCGCTGCTGATCCGCATACTGATCGTGGTCTACTGTTTCGGCATCCGCTCCGAGCGCCGGCTATGCGAAGAGGTGCATCTGAACCTGGCCTACCGCTGGTTCTGTCGGCTGGGCCTGGAAGACGCGGTGCCGGACCATTCGACGTTCTCCAAGAACCGGCTCGGCCGGTTCCGCGACAACGACACGCTGCGGTTCGTGTTCGAGAAGGTGTTGGAGCGCTGCCTGGCCGAAGGCTTGGTCCGTGGCGAAGGCTTCGCCATCGATGCCAGCGTCATCAAGGCGGATGCCAACCGCCAGCGCGGTGTTCCGGGCAGCGAAGCCAGCTGGGACCGGGAGTCGTCGCTCACGCGGCCGGTACGCGAGTATCTGGAGGCGCTGGACGCCGCCGAGGAACCGCGCAAGCCGCCGAAGAACGTGTCGCTCACGGATCCCGCGGCGCAATGGACCGCTGCGCCCGGAGGGCCAGCGTTCTACGCCTACTCGACCAACTACCTGATCGATACCAAGGCCGGCGTCATCGTCGATGTGGAAGCTACACCCGCATGCCGCACGGACGAGCTCAACGCCACCCGAATCATGGTGGATCGCGTCGAGAAACGGTTCGATATCAAGCCGACGCATCTGATTGGAGACACCGCCTACGGTACCGCCGAGATGCTGGGTTGGATGGTCAACGAGAAGGCGATCGAGCCGCACGTACCGGTGTGGGACAAGGCCGAGCACAAGGATGGTTCGCTGGGACGTTCCGACTTCCGTTGGGAAGCTGAGGCCGACGAGTACCGCTGCCCGCAGGACAAGCCTCTGCGTTCAACCGGCAAGCCCACGTCGGATGACACGCTGATCTATCGCAGCAGCGTCTACGACTGTGCCGGCTGCGAGCTCAAGTCACGGTGCTGCCCCAATACCACGCATCGGAAGATCGCTCGGCAGGTCAACGAATCCGCGCGCGACGTGGCTAGTCAGTTGGCAACGACACCTCGATATGCGCGGTCGCGACGACATCGCAAGAAGGTCGAAATGCTGTTCGCCCATCTCAAACGCATCCTGCGGCTGGATCGCCTGCGTCTGCGCGGACTGAAAGGTGCCCGCGACGAGTTCCTATTGGCGGCCATCGCGCAGAATCTGCGAAGAATGGCTGCGTGGTTGATGCCGAAAGGCGCGGAAGCGGGGATTGCGGTTCCCATTCAAGGCATGGGGGCGCTTACGCGCCCGCACTTGGTTCATCCCGGATCGAACAATCCTGGTTCCGGCTCCATGGTCACGTGGCGCTCCCGCTCCAGATCCGAGTTTTTCAACGGAATAGGCCCAAAGCGGAAATCCATAGGAATGGATCCATTAGCACAAGAGATGGCGGGGTCGCCACACGAGAGTAGCACCAGTGATGGCCAGAAGCGGAAAATCCCTCCTGTGCCAACAGCGGGTATCCGAAGTGCCGCTGAGTAAGCAGCCCGTCGCACGCTGGGCAATGATTTCGTGCGAGCGGAGTATCGGTCTCCGGCGTAGGGGTTGTCGCAGCCGCCTACCCAGTGAGCGAGGCGATCGCCTCGCGCCTCACGACCTCCGGCGGGCAGGCGCGCGAGGTCGGCCAGCTTACGGTTCCGACACGGCTAGAAGCGATCAATCACCAAGGATCAAGGCCTCGTCCTTGGTCGCGCCTAGGACGAAGACAGTCTTACGACGAGCTGCTCGAAATGACAAAGCAAGGTGATCTCTCCAGGGAAGTCCAAGGAAGCGGCGATCTCTGATTCACCGTTCGTCAGCTACATGTATTTATGTCTAGGTTTCTGTCCTGGACGGCAGAAGTGTGCCGTTGGGCGAGATGAAGCGGCCCATTCAAAGCATCTTGGTGCGCCAGGCTTTTGAGCACGCCGCAGGGGGAGAAAACAATGTTGGGGATGTCTTCTAACTCACGGGGGCGATATGCGTTCGGCTATCAGATTAGCGGTGCTTACGTCGGCAATGGCGTTTTCGGGGTGCGCCAACATCACTCCAACGCTCATTGATGCCGGGGACGGCTCGATGAAAGACGGTGGGCTTCGCTACTATGAAACCCGCCCGTTTATCGTAGTAAAAGAGCCTTACCCGATCGGCTCAAAGGCATTCTTGGTATCGGGCAGGGTTGCCGGTGACGGCAAGACAGTGATGCTAACCGCTGTCCCCGACGAGCTAAGGGTTCTCGTGCCCATGCAGCTAGAAGGTGGCGGCAGCGTTCCGGCAGCTAGCGTGCTAATCGCTCATCAGGACGTGAGAGATCAGGTCGACGCGCATGGTGCAGAGGGAGCTGCCGGGGATAAGCCAGAAGAAGAGGGCGCACAGGACGGCAAAGAGGACGAAGGGGATAAGCCCAAGGATCCGGCTACAAAGCGAATGGGGCTTTCAAACATATCTGTGACCACCGACCTAGCAGCTCTAGCACGCTTTGAGCTGTCGAAGAGCATCTCACTCATCTATCTTCCTGACTACGAGCGAGAGTTCATCGTTGATACCAAGAGTAAGCTTGGAACGACGCGACTGACACTGAATCTTGGTCCTGGGTCCAGTCTGCTCGGAATGTCGGGTGATGTCGACAATTCTGTGGTGGTAGAGGCGTTGCTGGACAGCACTAAAGCGCTCTTGACCGGCGGAACCGATCGTTTGTTAGGACTAGTAACGGGATCCAAGGATTCGGGCACGGGGGGCGGTGTGGTGGCCCACAGTGCCGCTGGAGAACTTGCGAAACTAGCTGGTCAGCCAGTAACACTACGAGCGCACCTTGTGAAGATCGCGGCGATGGGCATGTACCCGATCGTCAAGCCCAGTGAGGTCGGGGGCTATCACCCACAGACACCTTATCAAACAGAGCGTCGCTTCGTGCTGCCGGTCGCGGGCTACCAGATTCCTTACGACTATTACGAGGTATTGGTTTTCGAACATGTCCTGGGTAGCTCAACGGGGGGGCTGCTGAGTACCAGTCCGGCCTCGGGAGATGCGACGGGGAAAGCCACTCCCGATTGCTCAGGGAAAATAAAGCCCGACGACATGGATGACTGGTGGGATAAGGAGGTCGCGGGCGCTGCCGATGCCACAGAGAAGGCACGGATGGGTCAACTCGACGTTGAGCCGAAAGCATCAGCCGGAAAGGAGTGCTACGACGCTGCTGACATTCGTGTTAAAGCCAAGGCGGGCAGCCCAGCTGCCACCGAAACAGACCGCGCAAAGGTTGAGGCCGCATTCAAGAAGCGGTTCCCTAAGACCACTGTCAAGGTAGTGCTCGGCTAACCAGGGCCTGCCAACAGTTTAAGGACAGTGCCATGCGTTGGAGCGACCTTTCGTTGGAATCCAGATGCAGCATTGTCGCGGCTCTGGCAAGGCATCTGCACAAGAACCCGCCTTGGGAGTTTGAGGTGTGGGGTGTGACTAGTGTTGGCTTCGGTTGGCGGACTTACGAGCGGGACGCGGGGCGCATTTCTCGACGCAGCCCAGTATTGGTACTGGTTGTTCCTCGTAAGTTGCCTTCGGAGTCGCTTGCATCAGGAGAAAAAATCTCTCGCAGCTTGAACATACGGCGAGTGATTAATGGGGTCGAAGTTGCGCTGAAGGTCCCGGTAGATGTCTGCAGACGCGGATCAGCCGCGCGTGCACACTCGCCCCGCCTGACTCCGCAGATAGCGGGCGGGTGGCGGTATGGCACCGCGTGCGTGATTCTTGAGGATGAGGAAGGTAGGCGCTGGATACTGAGCTGTCACCACGTCATCGGTGACTCGAACATCAATCCGTCGTTGGAACCGAATACCGCCGTAGGCCTAAGCGTTGGCAGCAACATCCAGTTGGGAGTAGGGCGACGATTCGGTCCGCTTTCCGCTGGCGCAAGTGACTGCGTGGATGCCGCCTTGGCGCGAATCGTGTCCAGGCATCCTGTCAGCACTGATATATGGTCATTCTATCCATCCGGATACCCCGATTCCTTCGCCTACTGGAGCGAGGCGCGAGCTGAGGCCAAGATGTTCTGCACCGGGCTTGTTGTGCCTTTGCGGTTCCTGAGAGTCGAATTTGATCGTCAGGTGAGGTACTTGGGCGGCGGACGCGCATATATACGTGAGGTTGCTATCTTTGAGGTAACGAGGGCTGGTTCGCGTCCCGCGGGCGGCGATAGCGGCGCCCCCGTGGTGTCGGTGAACGGTCAGTGGCTAGGCATGTACATCGGCGGCGGATTGATGACGATCGACGGTGCGCAGAGGCGGGTGGCCGTGGTCATCCCGCCGCACGTGATTCTTGAGGAGCCGAGTCTTGGGGTAACACTGGAGCTTTCTGAGTAGCGCTAGGTTGTGCAATCAGTTGCACCGGATCTTCTCGCTCGGTGGCGAGGTCCCGTCCGTAGCATTGATCTGGCCAGTTCGGGCTACACCCCACTTACTCAGGCGGAACGCGGCCTCCAGTACTACGCTCGTGCAGTCTCTCCTGAAGCCATCCTGCAGTGTGGGCCAACCAGTTGAGAGGCTCGCGATCCTGGTGTCTGACGACGCAAAACCGCCCCAAATCTAAATGTTTGATTTGAAGGGAAAGCCGGGCCCACGCGAGGCAGGTTGCTGGGCTTTAGAGTTGCCAACAAATGCCCCATGGTTAGCGAACTACCAGCATTCGCCCCATAGTTGGCGGAAGTGCCAACAAATCACCCCGTGATCGCAGAAGTGCTACAAACACGCCTCATTTTTCTCTAGACCAGCTGATCGGCCAGCTACCAGGCGGCCTTGGGCGCTGATGCGGTGGGGATGTGGAGCGGCTTATCGCGCACCGTCACCAAGCGAACAGACCTGACTCGCCCGGGGCACCCGGCCAGTTCCAGAATGGGCCAGGTCTTGGCCGGCAGCAGCTCGGGATGTTCGTTGAGCTTGCGCCGGAGAATCGCCTCCAGTCCCCAGCGATAAGCACTGGTAAGCTCATGCTCCAACGCATCGGACAGATGACGCCGACCAGCGAGGTGATCGATCGCACGGGACCGTTCGGTCTGGAGCACCTTGGCGGTCAGATCCGGGGCAAGCCGAGAAGGGATGCCGTATGCCTACGGAGTTTGAAGCAGGGACTGCCAACTCTTTAGCTGCTCTTCGTCTGCGGCTTCCAATTGCGTCAGTGAGGCGACCGCAGAAGTCAGTAGTGGGCGACCTTCCGCCGTGCGCCCAGACTGCATCAAGATCTGTCCGCGCAGGGCCTGCAGACGATGCTCCCACCCGGGCGTGGAATCGCCCGCCGTCAGGGCGGGCACGCTCAAGCCCTCCACCATCTCCAAGGCCTCGGCATACCGGCCCTGCTCGGTAAGATTGCCTGCCAACGCATAGCGGAAGCTGTGCGCCGCGACATTGTCTTGACCGAAGTGCTTGCGAAGCCCGCTTTCGGCTAGGTGCAGGTAGGTCAAGCCTGCATCGCGGTTACCGCAGTCGTATTCCTTGAATCCGAGGTTGCCCGTTTCGATCAACGTCGCCTGTCGCTCCTCGCCATAACGCTTGGCCATGCGTTCGCGAACCGTGCGTGCGATCGGCAGCGCCTTGGCGCAATCGCCGGCATAGTCATGGATGCTCGCGATCAGCGACATCTGGACCAGGGTGGTGTAGTCGTCAGGGCCCAGGATGCGCTCTGTGGTTGTCGCAGCGGCCTCGGCGATGGGCAGGGCTTCGGCGTAACGCCCCAGATTGCGCAGCGCGCGCGCCAGCATCACGCGATAGCCCGCTACCGTGGACTCGCCGATGCGCTCGGGGCGCAGCAGGGGATCGGCCAGCAGGGTCTGCAGCAGCGGAATGGCCTCGTCAGCCTTGTCGGACCTGAGTAGGCCATCGGCGATGTTGGAGCGGATCAACGCCGCCATCGAGGCGTCGTCGGGTCGCAGCGCCCGCTGCAGGAGATCGGCCCGCCGGTGCGCCACCA
Organism: uncultured Pseudoxanthomonas sp.; assembly: GCA_966210745.1. Classification (GTDB taxonomy): domain Bacteria; phylum Pseudomonadota; class Gammaproteobacteria; order Xanthomonadales; family Xanthomonadaceae; genus Pseudoxanthomonas_A. The sequence continues at coordinate 13,294 of CBIHLJ010000024.1, read as the reverse complement.
GTGAGGGCTCTATCTGCAACTGCTGGAAGTGAAGCTGTCCACGTGCAATGGCCGCATATAGGGCTACCTCGTTCTCCCCCTCCAGCCGTCGCTCACCTGCCAGCCTGTCTGCCTCCTCCAGCTGACGTTCCGCCTCGGTGAACGATTCCGGCGTCCCGGCATAGGCCAACGTGCGCACCAGTCCGTAACGCGTGATCAGCGTCTGCGCGTCGTCCACACCAAAGGCGCGGCCATAGTCCTGTACGGCCTGGCGCAGATGGCGGGCAGCACGCTCGCGATCTCCCAGCGTCCGCCAGGCATCGCCCAGCGCGGCATGAATGCCGCCGCGCACCGCAGGGTCCCGGTCGAATCGCTGTGCCAAGGGCTTGCCCGCCTGTTCGAGCATCTGCCGTACCGTCGGGTCGCGCTCGAAGCCGGATCCGCCCGGGCTCAGGGCGCCGATCAGGTCATCGCTCAGAAAGCGCGTCACGGCTTCCGCGCGCGCGGCCTGCATCTGCGCGGTGCGGCGTTGCTGTTCGCTTCGCCACCAGAGTGCCGAGCTGGCCAGCAGGCCCACGCTCAACACGGCGATCGTGGCGATCACCCACGGCCTCCGGGCTCGCGTGTGCTCCAGCGTGCGCTGCACCTGCTCCGCGGCCGCCGCCGCCGCTGCATGGCGTTCTGCCTGCGCTTGGCGTTGCTCCAACGACGACAGTCGCTCGACCAGCTCCGCCACGCTGCCCATGCGCTGCGCAGGGTCGCCATCGGTGGCACGGCGGATGTCCTCCACCAGAAGCGGATCCGCGATGTCGCGCTCCCAGCCTGGGGCCATCGGGCGTCGCAGATCGCCGGCCAGCCATTGGTACAACAGCACACCCAGTGCGTATACGTCGCTACGCACGGTGGCAGATTGTCCGGCAATGAGTTCCGGCGCCAGGTACAACGGCGTACCGGAACTGTCGCCGCTATGGGCCGTCGTGACCGTCATGCCCATGCCGGTGATGCCCAGCTCGGCCAGACGCTCGGGCTGAAGCAAGCGGCTGTTACCGAAGTCCGTCAGGCACGGCTGGAAGGCATCGTCACCCCGCGAGCGAACCAGTACGTTCGCCGGCTTGATGTCCTTGTGCAGCACGCCCACGCCGTGTGCGGCCTCGACCGCCGCCGCTATACGCAAGAAGAACGCCAGCTTGCGCTCGCGGCTCCAGCCCTGCAGTGCTCCGTGCTCGTCGGCCCATTCCGGTAAGGCCTGTCCGCCGTACTCGCACTCCAGGAAGAACGGCTCGTTCTCGAAATTCCAGTCCAGCACGCGGACGAAGTCGTCCCGCTCACCCAGGGTGTCTCGCAGCACGCGCATCAGCGTGGCTTCGCGCTTGATGGCACCCAGCCGCTCGCCGCCCACGCTGAACTTGAAGACGCGGCTGTCCCGCGTGCGTGGCTGGCGTGCCAGCCAGACTTCGCTGCCCAACGTGCGACCCAAGGGCCGCTCCAGCAGGAAGTGTTCCCGGCCCGGTACCGGTTGCCCGGGGGTGAAGGTCAGCGCAGCCTCCATCCGTTGGCCTTGGGCCACACGCTCGACAGGACCTTCCAACCGGTAACCCACGCGCGGAACGGTGGCGATCCGGTCCTCGCCAGCGGCATCCAGTGCCTTGCGCAACTTGCCCACGGCCGTGGCCAGCACGTGGTCCACGGTGATCCGACCGGTCCAAACCTGGTCGAAAAGCTCCTCCTTGGTCACCACCTCGCCCACGTGGCGCAACAGCACAGAAAGCACCTGCAGCGGCTTGTGCTCGATGTCGACGGCCAGCCCCGCCACACGCAGTTCATGGCGTGCCTCGTCGAACTCGACGCTGCCAAAACGCCACCGGTAGAGCCGGGTATCGGACGAAGGGGAGGCTGCCATGGGGCCGATGATAACGCCGGTTACAGGCGCTTTTACCGCGCCCACGGGGCCGGCCTGGCGTCCTTGAAGGTTCCTTGAAAGCTCCGTGAGGACGCGCGGCAGCCCGTGGCCTGAGGCTTTCTCCATTCCGGTGCGGCGCCATGACGGCCACGGGTACCGCCGGGACGGGGAAGCGCATGAGGAGCAGGGGACTGGGGGCTTCGCGAAGGGCGTGCGGCCGGGGTGCGGCGGCGCTCTTGCTGACCGTCGGGGCGGCTAGCGCGGGTGCCGAGACTCACTGGCCTGAAGGAACGCATCACGGGGGCCAGACCCCCAGGCCAAGGCGCGGGTCCACCTTTATGCCGCTCCGCGCAACCCCCCGGATACCGACAGTGCTTCAGAAGGGATGAAGCGTCCGGATGCACCGCAGACAGATGCCAACCATCGCGTGAGATCACCTTGCTGGACTGAATCGAGCGACACATCCCCAACCTGGAGAGAGTAACGATGCGAATGAAGGTCCATCTAACCCTGCTGGCGTTGTCAGCCATGATGCTGTCGGCCTGCGGTGGCGACGAGCTTGCGGAGGGCCAGGAGGAGGGCGGCGTGCCTCTGGACGAGCTGGAGGAGGCCGCGATGTCGGGGCCTGACGGGCCTGCGCCGCTGCGGTGTCCCGCCAAGGTTCGCAAGGAGCTCAGCGGCCCGGACATCATCGGGTTGCGTCTGGGCATGACACTGCCGGAAGCGATGGCAACGACACGTTGCAGCCTGGGTGAGGAGGCCGTCGTCACGGAAGAGAATCGGTGGCTCGATCGCCTTGACACGACCGGCGTCGCGTTGGGCACGCAATTCTTCACGGTCGAGAAGGGCAGCTACCGGCCCTGCAACTTCGCCAGCGAGTGGCAGGAGTGCCGGGGCAAGTTCAAGTGGGAACACACCGACGAAATCGTGAGGGTCGCCACGCCGGGTGTGCCGGGCAAGGAGACCGCGATGGTTGTCTGGCGCACCCAGAAATTCCGTGACGGCCAGATGCCCTCGGTGGACGCCACGCTGGAAGCCCTGACCGCCAAGTACGGACAGCCGCAGGTCCGCGAGAACAACGATTCACCACGTGGCTACTCGGCGGGTACGCGCGACCTGCAGTGGGTCTACGACCGCTCAGGCAATCCATTGTCCGAAGCCAACCCCTTGTTCGGGCGCTGCCGCAATGGCGTCTATGCCGGGGGGGAGAACACAGGCGCCAGTTGGACCGACGGATGCGGTCTCAACATCAGCGCAAGGGTCGTGCTGAGTGGTAACAACCCCGGGCTGGTGATGGAGCTGCATACGGCGATGATCCAGCAAAGCAATACCTACGCGTACATCGAAGGTATGCAGGCTGAACTTCAGCGCATCGGTCAGGCAAGGCGCGAAGCGGAAGTGAAGGAGGCCGGCGATGCTAGCGATGTACGCCTCTAAGCCATGCTGTCTCCGCATCGTGTGTCTGGCACTCCTGTGTGCCTCAACGCTTGCCGGCTGTGAGGGCGAAGCGCCAGCGCGCGACGTGGGACAGACAATGCCGCAGCAAGAAGCTGCCGATTCATCGTCGCCTGCAGGTAACACTCAGCCCGCATCGCCTGCTGGTAGTGCCGTCGACGCTACGCCATCGGCGGCTCGATTTGGCGATCGCCAGTTGGATCATCCGGATGATCTGCAGATTCTCATGCTTTCCTACAGGCTGGAGGGTCGTACACCACCGATCGACGAGTGGGCGTCAGCGCAGTATCGCGTGAAGTATGCAGACGAATTCAAGCGTCCGAGCCTGCTGAAAGAGGAGCAAGAGCGCCTGCAGGGCATCTATGACGGCACCGCCGAAGTTGGCCGCCTGCGACTCAACGTCAACGCGCAGTTCGGCGAATACGACGCCGGCCGGAGAGGGTATTACCTAGATGCGTTCATGCCGGGCAGCGCCTTCAACTTCGACGCGCAGCCATCGCCGGAGATCCAGAGGCAGCGGATCAGTCTCCAGGTCGACAATCCGGAGGAGCTCAACTTTTGGCCGCTGGATGCCGTGCAGGCGCAGGACGTACTGACGCGCAACAGCGGTCTGCGCAGCGTGGTCCTAGATAGCCGGTTCCTGATCACCGGAGTAAGTCGCCGTAGCGAGGGTCTGGTCATCAAGGCCCGGCTGCTGGGATACACGATCGGTAGCGATCACTACAACCGCCCGGCGACGTTTGGCGAGGTCAACTTCGTCGGTCAAGGGGAGCGCTGAGATGACATGGCGAGCCAAGGGATTGTTGGTTGGTGTAACGCTGCTGCTATCGGCGTGTGGCGATGGATTGGCAGGCACCTACGAAGACTCGATGGGCCTGACCCAGCTGCGCTTCGAGCGTGGCGGGGTGGTGGTGCAGTCATCGGATCTGGCCGGGGTTGAGCGGCAGATGCGCTACGAGATGGACGGAGACCGCATACGCATGCGGCATCCCGATGTGGAAGGTGCAGCCTTGGTGCTCACCCGTATCGACGACAGGACGCTGTCTGGACCGATGGGCGTGACCTACCGACGCGTGAGCGAGTGAGGCATAGCCCCGTCTTCATCGGTGAGCTGCGCGAACAACCATGAATCTCAAAGAGGAGAACTGAAATGCGGGAATGGCTCTACTTCGACACCATGGTGACTCCCAAGATCATCACCTTCATCTACTGGATCCTGTTGGCCGTTGCGGTGGTGTCTGGACTGGTGCTGATGGTCAAGGGTTTCGGCCTGATGCGCTACTCCGGGTTTGCGGGCTTCGGCATGATCGTGGCCGCCCCGATCCTTGCCGTACTTTCCGCCCTGCTGGCGCGCATCTACTGCGAAATCATGATCGTGCTGTTCAAGATCAACGAAGCGCTGCAGGACATTCGCCGCAAGTAAGGCGTGCACAGCGACCCGGTAGCGGACGCGGGGCGTCCGCCGCCGCCATTTTCACTCGCAGGGGATAGGGCCATGACGGCAAGCATCTCGTATCGACTTACCACACACTCTTCGTCCGCGCAGGGCGCGCATACAGGGCCGATGACATGGCTGGCGCGGTTCCTGATGGCGCTGTCGCTGCTGCTGGTGCTGTCGCTGTCGCAGCCTAGCTTCGCCGTCGACCGCGGCCGGCAGGTCGTCATCACCAAACCCGACGATGCGGCACAGTTGATGGATGCCGTGGAAAATGCGATCTGGGCCGCCGACGGCAAACCGGCCTCCAAGGCCGTGTACGTGGTCTACAGCACCGACTGTGCGTGGAGCAAGCGCCTGTTCGACGACACCCGGGCGTTAGCCGGCAACGTGCAGCTGCGCTGGATTCCCGTGGCGGGCAGTACGGCCGTGTCGGTGGTGGCGGGACGCGATAGTGCGAGCGTCGCAAACGCGTTCGCCGGCCGTGCGTCGCGCGCAGGCGATGCCAGCGCGCAGCGTGGCCTGATCTACAATCACGGCGTGATGGACAGCATCACCTACCAGTTGCGGCCGTACGATCGTTCGAAGACGTTCGCATTCCCTACGCTGGTGTATCGCAGCGGCAAGAGTGTCAAGGTCGTCGCCGGCAATCCGCGCAATCTCGCCGCGCTGTCGTCCGAGGTGCTGAACGAGCCACGCGCCGCTTCGCTCGTGCCGGCCGGTATCGCACTGTCGGCACAGCCGCGGGCGCTGCTGCGCAGCCGCAACCTGCCCAAGTGGGCGCACTTCAACGACACGCCGATGATCTTTCGGGCCGCGCCATCTCCGCAGGCACCGGCCATCGACGACTTGGCCAAGGACTTCCTGGTGCCGATCAGCGGCATCGTCGGCACGACCGGCTGGATCGAAGTCGCGCCATGGGGCCTGGACAAGCGCAAGGCGTACGTGCACGACCCGCTGATGGCGCGCATGGCGTTGCTGGATTACCGCGTCAAGCCGCAGGGTGGGCAATGGCAGGCGTCGGCGAGCGTGCAGGTGCGGGAGTTTCCGGACATGGAAGCGCATGTCCTAGAGACCCTGCCACCGGGAGTGCGCTACCGGCGCAGCGGTGTGGTCGAACACGCGGGCCGCGTCTGGGACCAGATCGTGCTGTATGCCGATGGCGCAGTGGGCTACGTGCAGCGGTAACCTCCATGAAAGCGTTTGCCGATTGCGGAGCGTGGGCGGGCATGCCGATCATCCTGTTCCTGCTCCTTCTTCTGGCTGCCGACCAGGCATGGGCCGCGGGCCCCGACGAGGCCAGCCTGCGGCACTACCCCTCCACAGAGCAGGTGCGGGCAGATGTGGAAGCGGCCTATCGCGACAGCCCGCCGGGAGAGATCGACGGGCGCACCGCCGGGCGTTACCTGGTGCTGGCAGGGGTGCTGGAAGCCTCCGGGGGTGGCAAGTTCGGTCCGAAGAGTTTCGAGCAGCGTGCACCCGCCCGGGCCAGACAGTTGCGTGAAGGATACCTGCAGGCCTACGCCGCCGTCCGGGAAGGCAAGTGGCCCGCCTCGCGGTTCTCCCTGCTTCGGGCGGCATTCTGGGGTCTTGCGGTGGCGGCCGCGGGCACAGCGGTGGATCTTGCGTTCGGCATGTTCGTCTTCGCGCTGCCCGCGCTGGCCTTGGGGGGCGCTGTCGCAATTCTTCTCGCATACGCGTGGCAGCGATCGTTGTGGGCAAACATCCGCGGGCAGATTCCCTCGGGGCTACTGCGGGTGGCGTGTCCGACGGCGCTGTCCCACATGTACGTCATGCCATTGGTGCCCCGCTTCCTGCAGCGGTATCCCGATCTGGAGCTCGATCTTCAGATTAGCGACCGCTTCGTCAATTTGCTGGACGAAGGCGCGGAGCTCGCCATCCGCATCGGGCATCTGGACAGCAGCTCACTGCGCGCGCGACGTATCGGGTCTTTCAAGCGCGCATGCGTGGCCAGCACCGACTACCTGGAAAGGCGAGGGACACCGCAGGTGCCGTCTGACCTGAAACATCATGACTGCGTCATCTACACCTTGCTTGCATCAGGGGCTACATGGCGCTTCAAGGATGAGGAGATACCGGTCTCGGGCCGAATTCGCGTCAACTCGCCCGAGGCGTCACGCGAGTCGGTCCGCGCGGGTCTTGGCATAGGCCAAGGCCCAGCCGGGCTATTCGAAGACGGGCTCAGGTCTGGTAATCTCCAGATCGTTCTTGAAGAGTTCTCCGCTCCGCCGGTGCCCATGCAGATCGTGTACGCAGCCAACCGGTTGGTCTCGAAGAGAGCCATTGTCTTCATGGACTTCATTACTGAAGAGTTCGCGAGGATCCCTCAGCTCAATACCTAGCGCTTTCCGGGTGGCGCCGGCAGGACCTGAGCGATCGAGTGTCCGGATGTCTGCTTATGGCCGATAGCAGACGCCTGTCTCAAGCTGGTCAGAGAGGCTGACGATGGCGAGAAGGAGCAGCTATCGGCCGTGCTTGGATACGCGGGCTTGATCGTCTTGCCCTTTCCTGCAACCACCTGGTTGGTTACCTAGACGGCCGTCGGGGCATTGCGAAAAGAGCTTCAGGCCGCTTCGCAAGCCTGGCGGGCGCCTTTCGAGCGTTGTGATTTCTTATCGCCTACCGCTAAAATCCCGTTGCGATCGTCGATCGTGGCCGCACTGCGGCCGGCACAGCTGCCGCCATGCCAAACCTCCACCCTTCTGTCGGAGCTTTGCATGCGCGTCACTCGCCTTGCCGCTGCCCTGTGCGCGGCCCTCGTGCCTATGTCCTACGTGTCCGCCCAGGAGGCCGTGCCCGATGGCCTCCGGAGCACCACCGAGCTCGACACCATCGTGGTCAAGGGCGAGAAGACCGACCGCGACCTGCAGGACACCACCACCAGCGTTGCCGTGACGACGGACCTGCGCATGGAGCAGGAGAACCTGACCAGCCTGTACCAGGTCTTCGATCGCACCGCCAACCTCAGCCGGACCTACGGCGATGCCGGCTTCACCATCCGTGGCATCAACAACAACGATGGCGAAGGCGCGCCCCTGTCGACCATCTATCTGGACGGCGCGGCGATGTCGCACTTCATGGTCGCCACCGGCCCCAGCACGATGTGGGACCTATCGCAGGTGGAGATCCTGCGCGGTCCGCAGTCGACGATCCAGGGCGAGAACGCGCTGGCCGGTGCCATCGTGCTGCGCACCCAGGACCCTGATCTCGAAACCTGGGGAGGACGCGCCCGTGCCCTGTGGTCGGACCCGTCCGACCGGCGCGTCGCCTTTGCGGTCGGTGGGCCCCTGGTGGAGAACGAGCTGGGCGTGCGCGTGGCGGTGGAGCGGCGCGACTTCGACGGGTTCGTGGACAACCCCACGCGCGGTACGGGCGAAGATGCGCTGGAGTCGACGCTGGTGCGCGGCAAGATCCTGTGGACGCCCTCCGCGATCGAGGGGCTGACGGCGCGCCTGAGCTTCAACCACTTCGACCGGACCGGCCCGTACTCCTTTACCTACAGCAGCCTGGATGTGCCGGACTACTTCGACCATCGGGTCAATTACTCCGACGCGCCGAACGTGGATGACACCCGGACCAATAGCGCCACGCTGGAAGTGGACTACCAGATCAACGAGCGCTGGACCCTCAACGCGGTCACCGCCTGGAGCGACGCCGACAGCGAGCGCCATTACGACAACGACTACACCGCCGCCTCGGGCTCGGAAGGTGGAGCGAACCTGGACTCGAAGGCGTTGTCGCAGGAATTCCGCATCGCCTACGACGGCGATCGGCTGCGCGGGCTGGCCGGCCTGTACTACTCCGAACGGGACACCCACAACGCCACCGCGAGCATGACCGGCGTGGTCACGCCCGAATCGACGATCGCCTTCCTGCTGCAATCCATCGGATTGGACCCGGCCACGGCAAGCTTCGTCGCGCAGCAATATGTGACGGCGTTGCCCGAGATCGAAGTCGACTACCGCAGTGCCGCACCGTCGCGCGGCGAGAACAAGGCGATATTCACCGACTTCGAGTTTGATTTCACCGACAAATTCAGCCTGTTGGGCGGCTTCCGCTATGACCGCCAGAGCTACGGCTTTGGCAGCCAAACTACGGCGGTGTTCGCTGGCACGCTGCCGGACCCGGCCGCCTTCGGGTCCACTTTGGCGCCGGTGATCGCCGGCATCAACCAGGCGGTGCTGGGTCTGGTGAATGACGCCAACGGTGCCTCGCCGTACTCCACGCGGACCTTCAATACCTTCCTGCCGAAGCTGGGCCTGCGCCACGCGTTCGACGAGGACGTATCGCTGGCGTTTGTGGCCCAGCGCGGCTACCGCTCCGGCGGTTCGAGCTTCAACGTCGCGCGCAGCCTGGTGGTGCCCTACGACCCCGAGTACACCGACAACTACGAGTTGTCGCTGCGTTCGCAGTGGCTGGATGGTCGCCTGACGTTGAACGCCAACGCGTACTACATCGACTGGAAGGACAAGCAGGTCAGCGTCAATTTCGGGCAGGGCAGTTTCGACTACCACACGGTCAATGCCGGTCGCGCCCACCTGTATGGCTTCGAGGTCGAGGCCACGCATCGCGTCTCGTCCGGGTTCGACTGGTATGGCTCATTGGGCCATTCGCGCACCCAGTTCGATCAGTTCGAGCCGGTGTTCGGTGGTGTCGTGGCTGACTTTTCGGGCACCGAGTTCGCTTATGCGCCGCGCTGGACGCTGGCGGTGGGTGGCAACTGGCGCTTCGGCGACCACTGGGTCGCCAACCTCAATGCCAATCACCGCACCAAGGTCTACAGCGACACCGGCGCGTTCCAGAATCAACTCAGCGCACGCACGCTGGTGAACGGGCGCTTCGGTTATGAGAGCACGCTGTGGAGTGCGTGGCTGTTCGTCGACAACCTGTTCGACGAGGGCTACATCCAATACCGCTTCACCGACCAGGCGCTCGGGCTGTCGCATGGCGTGCTCGGCGCGCCGCGCGTGGTGGGTGTCGGCTTCGAAGCGCACTGGTAGACCTTGGACCACATGGCGGCCCTCATGAACGTGCTCTACGTGTTGCTGGCATTCCTGTCGGCCGTTGCCTTCTACCTGGGCAGCCCGCATCAACGCGTGTGGGCCGCGGCGGCGTCGCGACGAGGATGGCTGCGTGCAGCAGGGTGGGGCAGTGCAGTGCTCGCGCTCGCGGCAGGCGTGGCGGCGTTGGGGGTATGGGCGGGGGTGTTCTCCGCCTTGACGGCCTGGATGTTCGGCACGGTGGTGCTGCCGTATGCCGATGCGTGGTGGCACGCACGCGGGGAGAATCGCCATGTGGGGTAAATCGCTTGCGGCCGCGCTGTTGGGGCTGCCGCTCACCGTCGGGGTGATCGGCCTGGCCGTGCTGCTGTGGCCCGGGGAACTGGAGCGCATCACCTTGCCCTGGTTGCTGCTGGCCTTCCCGTTCTGGGTGGGCGTCATGTCGTTGGCCTTCCTGGCCAAGTCGGGCTGGCGCGCGTGGGCCTGGATGGGCGGCGCCACGCTGGCCTGCTTCGCATTGATCCATGTGGCCAAGCTGTTGGGCTGGGCCGCGGAGCTGCCGGCATGAAGGCGGCGACCTTGCGGATTTTCCTGTCGGTCCACACGTGGGTCGGACTGGTGTCGGGCATGTTCCTGTTCATCGCGTTCTATGCCGGCGCCATCTCGGTGTTCGTGCATGAACTGCAGGGCTGGGAGCGCCCCGCGCAGACGGTCCTGTCTCCTGCCGAATCGCTGGGCAGTTCACAGGCCCTGCTGGACCGCGTGCTACGCGAGCACCCGAAGACCGCAGAAGGCCTGACGCTCGTGTTGCCGGGCGAGCACGGGCCACGGCCCTCGGCGTACTGGTATGACGCCTCGGTGGGGGCGCAGCGCAAGTTCATGCTGGAGGACGATGGGGCACTGAAGCAGCTGCCGGGCCGGGGCGGATTCGTCGAGTTCATCTACGACCTGCATTTCACCGCGGGCCTGCCGCGCTCGTTCGGGCTGTATGTGTTCGGCGTGGTGTGCATCCTGTACGGCCTGGCACTGGTCAGCGGGGTGGTGATCTACGCCCCGGCCTTCCTCAAGGATCTGTTCGCCCTGCGCGCCGGCCGCAACATCAAGCGCTTGTGGCAGGACGCGCACAACGTGGTGGGCGTGCTGTCCCTGCCATTCCATGTGATCTTCGCCTGGAGCGGGGCGGTGCTGACCATCGGCTTCGTGATGCTGGCACCGTTCCAGTTCCTGGTCTTCGAGAACAAGCTGCTGACGGTGCTGGCGGCGGACTTCGAACTCGCGCCGCATGTCGAGCCGGCCGGTGTCGCCACGCCGATGCTGCCCGTGGCCGAGCTGGTGCGCCGCGCCGATCTGGCCCTGCCCGGACTGGCTACGGAGAGCCTGTTCTACCACGACGCCGGCGATGCCAATGTCCAGGTGACCGCGTATGGCGCGTTGCCGCAGCGCACACTCAATGGCTTCGGTGGCGTGGCGCTCAACGGCGCCACCGGAGAGGTCATCAAGGCGCTGGGGCCGAAGGATTTCCCGCCCGGCATGGCGATGCTGCGGGGGCTGCAAACGCTGCACTACGGCAACTTCGGCGGCTTTGCGGTGAAGTGGCTGTATTTCCTGCTCGGGATGATGGGTGCGTTCCTGTTCTATAGCGGCAACCTGCTGTGGATCGAAGCCCGACGCAAGCGTCGGCAGGCCGAGCAACCGCGACGCACGCGGTTCGTGGCGGCACTCACGATCGGCGTCTGCCTGGGTGCGGTTGCAGGCATCTCGGCGGTGTTCCTTGTGGCCGCGCTCCTGCCGGGCGTGTCGATCGCCACGGGCTACTTCATCGTGTTCTTCATTGCCGCGCTGTGGGCCTGCCTACGCCGGCCCGCGAAGGCCGCATGCGAACTGCTCTGGGTATGCGCGCTGCTGACGCTGGCGATCCCCGTCGCCGGATGGCTGGCATCGGGCGAACACCTGTTCGCGGCGCTCCTGCATGGCCATTGGCACCGTGCGTTAATCGATGCGACGGCGGTCGTCATGGCGATCGCGTTCTGGCGCATGGCAGTCGCCACGCGGCGACGTTCGCGTACCGGGGATCCGAACAGTGTGTGGGCCGTGTAGTAAACAGCAGCTAGGTAGTGCGGGGCCCACTTGCCAGGATGGCAGCTATCGACCCAAAGCGGACATCTGGCAGGTGGCTCATTCGATCGAGGAACGGCCAGGTCTAGGTGACCCAAGTCTCACGAAGATCGGGAGATCCGCATCAGGGGGCGGCAAGGATGTCCTTGAAGACTTTGGTGTTGAAGTCCGTATATATCGCGTCGCACCAGCCTGACGATTCCTCCCGGAAACTGATACCGAAGCTGCGCCACATCAGTTACATGATGTCAGCTTTCGGTCGAGATCGTGCAGTGCGAGGACGGCGAGGCAGGCACATCGTCGTCGTGAGCGCACAACAATGGGCGCCGTGTTCAGTCAGCGGCTGCGATATGCTCCCTTTCGCAGTGACCGAGCTATCGAGCATGTCTCGTTCTGGCATCAACGGCAATGCATGCTCTTAAGCTGGCAACGAGTGTGATCTCCTCTTTTCCGGGCGCAAAACTCCAGCCTTCCACTGCTCGCCTTGCTGATTGATCACACTTCATATTTCCGGACGAGCGCAAGAAGATATGGTTTGCAGTCGAGCCGGATCGAAGTACAGAAAACTGAATCTTTATAGCTGACACCAAATCATCGCTATCTAGAGACTCCAATCTTGCATTAAGTGGCTTGGGCGCAGGCCGTAGAGATCTAAGCATGTCTGCGATGACAATTGAGGGGCCATTCCCCCAGGAAACCTTTCCGGTATGCTTTCCGATGTGAATAGGATCAGCATGACCAGCTGCAGCAACGCCCGTTTTGACGGGAACCTTCCAGTCGGCACCTCCATTCATGGCTAGAGAAACCGAGCCGCATCCCGCCACATGCAGATGGCAGTAATACTTCGCTATCACATCTGCTTGCTGCCTAGAGATTCCAGCACTTAAGTCCAATTTGCCGAGGTCGTTGGAAAAGTCCTCATTCTTAGTTACGAGATTCTGAGCCAACGCTGGAAATGTGAGCGACAAAAGACCTGCTAATGCCACAACTCTAATGGTAATCATCCGACTCTCCATCGCCCGAAACGAGGGAATAACTACTGCATCTATTTTGCAGGAGGGGTGGATCTGACCACGGGAAGAGTCACGGGCGGCGAGTAGGAAATTCGCAAAGGAAGCCCAAACTCACGCCGCACCGGATTCTCAATCATATCGATATTGTCGCCAGTAAGATTGGTGGCTGAAACATTATCGTTGTACCCGAACGCGTGACCAAGCTCATGGGCAAGCATTATGGGTAATGGAATTCTCTGCATGCCAGCTGTCGTAGCTATCTTTGGAGAGTAGCAGGGATCAATGAAGATCGTGTTTGACTGCCCGTTACACTCCGGACTAGGGTTCTACCCCGTCTCCACGGACTGTTGGGTTAAGAGTCTAAAGGCCTGATCCT
>CBIHLJ010000023.1:0-62451 GCA_966210745.1 uncultured Pseudoxanthomonas sp. | reverse complement strand
ACATCGTCACGCCCAGCGCGCGGCCGCGCGGGATGATGGTGACCTTGTAGACCGGATCGTGCTCCGGCACCAGGCGACCGACGATGGCATGGCCGGCCTCGTGGTAGGCGGTGAGCGTCTTCTCGTCCTCGCTCATCGCCATCGAGCGGCGTTCGGCGCCCATCAGGATCTTGTCGCGCGCACGGTCGAAGTGGTCCATGCGGACTTCCTTCGCGTTCTCGCGTGCGGCAAACAGCGCGGCCTCGTTGGCGAGGTTGGCCAGGTCGGCGCCGCTGAAGCCCGGCGTACCGCGGGCGATGACCATCGGCTCGACGTCATCGGCCAGCGGCAGCTTGCGCATATGCACGCGCAGGATCTGCTCGCGGCCCTTCACGTCGGGCAGGCCCACGACGACCTGGCGGTCGAAACGGCCCGGACGCAGCAGCGCCGGGTCCAGCACGTCGGGACGGTTGGTCGCGGCGATGACGATGACGCCTTCGCCACCTTCGAAACCGTCCATTTCGACCAGCAGCTGGTTCAAGGTCTGCTCGCGCTCGTCATGGCCGCCACCCAGACCGGCGCCGCGATGACGGCCGACGGCGTCGATTTCGTCGATGAAGATGATGCACGGGGCGTGCTTCTTGGCCTGCTCGAACATGTCGCGCACGCGGCTGGCGCCGACGCCGACGAACATCTCGACGAAATCCGAACCGGAAATGCTGAAGAACGGCACCTTGGCTTCGCCGGCGATGGCCTTGGCCAGCAGCGTCTTGCCGGTGCCGGGCTGGCCGACCATCAGCACGCCGCGCGGGATCTTGCCGCCCAGCTTCTGGAACTTGCCCGGGTCGCGCAGGAACTCGACCAGTTCGCCGACTTCTTCCTTCGCCTCGTCGCAGCCGGCGACGTCCGCGAAGGTCACCTTCACCTGGTCCTCGCCCTGCAGCTTGGCGCGCGACTTGCCGAAGGACATCGCGCCCTTGGCACCGCCACCACCGCCCTGCATCTGGCGCATGATGAAGATCCAGAAGCCGATGATCAGCAGCACAGGCAGGAAGTTCAGCAGGATGGCGACCAGCGAGATGCCGCTGTCGGGCTGCTCACGGTCGAAGGTGACGTTCTTGCTGATCAGCTCGTTGACCAGACTGGGGTCCTGCGGACCGTAGACCGTACCCGTCTGGCCATCCTTGCGCTTGAAGGTGATCGCGTTGGTCGACAGATTGCTTTCGTTGGTGAACTGCACCGACGCGACGCGGCCCGCTTCGACTTCCTGCAGGAACTCGGAATAGGTGACGGCGCCGCTGGCGGTCGTGGCCCCGCCCTTGGGCGAGAAGCTCTGGAAGACGACCATCAGCACGACGGCGACGACTACCCACAGCAGCAGATTCTTGGTCAGGTCGTTCATCCTCATCGGCTCCGGCGTTCCTCTTTCGTAATACGCACTTTACGTCACCTTACTTGATCTGGATCCGCTTGCCCTGTCCCAAGGCATACACCTCGGGGGAGCGTTTGCGGGACGCGTCCGGCTTGCGGATCGCCACCTTGTCATAGCGGCGGCGAAGCTCGCGGATGTAGTCGTCGGAACCGGTGCCCTGGAACAGCTTGATCAGGAACGCCCCGCCCGGCTTCAGGTGGCTGTCGGCGAACTCCATCGCCAACTCCGCCAAATGCATCATCCGCGGCTGGTCGACCGCATCCACACCACTCTTATTGGGGGCCATATCCGACAGCACAAGGTCCACGGGAGCGCCGTCCAGCATGGCTTCCAGCTGGGATAGGACGCTGTCTTCCCTGAAATCCCCATGAAGGAACTCCACCCCGGCCAGCGGCGGCATGTCGAGGATATCCATCGCCACCACGCGGCCACTGTCGCCCAGTGCCTGGCGGACGAACTGCGACCAGCCGCCCGGCGCGGCGCCCAGGTCGACGACGACCATGCCCGGCTTGAGCAGGCGGTCGCGCTCCAGCAGTTCTTCCAGCTTGTAGGCAGCCCGCGACCTCAGGCCCTCGGCCTGGGCCTTCTTCACGTAGGGATCGGAGAAGTGTTCCTTCAGCCAGCGCTGGCTGCTCTTGCTGCGGGTGGCCATGTCGGCGAGGTCTCCGGGCACGCTGCGACGGGAGCCGCCGGAGCCGTTCGTGGGGGTGGCCATGATACCCTGATCACCCTTTTGAACCCGTACCGTGCCGCATGCCTGTCGCCCTGACCGCTGCCCAGACCCGTTTCCTGCGCGGCCAGGCCCACGACCTGAAGGCGCTGCTGCAGATCGGCAACAAGGGTGTCACGCCGGCCTTCATCGCCGAGCTGGATGCCGTGCTTGAGCAGCACGAACTGGTCAAGGTGAAGGTCGCCGGTGAGGACCGCGACGCCCGCGACGCGATGATCGACGACCTGGCCGACAAGGCCGACGCCGCTCTGGTGCAGCGCATCGGCCACACGGCCGTGCTGTATCGGCCCAGCAAGGAACGCCGGCACATCGTGCTGCCGCGCGGCTGATCCCGGCGCGCAGGTAGCCCGCCATGCAACTGAACCACGAACTGCCCGACTACGCCTTCACCCTCCGGTCCGCCGACGGCCAGTCCGCCAGGGTGAACGACCGGACGCTGTCGGCCAGCTTCATCCTCTCACCGCAGCAACTCGTCGAAGACTGGCCGGTACGCGACAGCGCTTCGCTTGCACCGGACGATCTGGCGCCGCTGCTGGCGCTGAAGCCGGAAGTGATCCTGCTGGGCACCGGCGAGCGGCAGGTATTTCCGCCAGCCGCGGTGATGGCCACCTGCCTGCGCCAGGGGATCGGTCTTGAGGTCATGACGAACGCCGCCGCCGCGCGCACGTTCAATGTGCTGGCCAGCGAATCGCGCAAGGTCGTGGCCGGGTTCCTGCTGGCGCCACGCTGACCGCGTCATGGCGATGCGGCACCTGCTCCTGCTGCCCGCCCTCCTGTTAGCCACCGCATGCACCCGGACCCCAACGGATGCCGCGCAGCGCTATGACGATTGGCGGCAGGGCGCTGGCGCAGAGGGCCTGATCGCTTACGAACGCATGCTGACCGACGCCGGTGTCGGTGATGTGGTGCCCCCGCATGCGCTGCTGCGCTCCAGCCGCCGCTGGCGGACCTGCCAGGCGCCGGAGTTCCTGTTGCCCCCTTCCGACCGCGCCGCCGCCATGGTGCCGACCCTGCGCGTGGTCGCGCAATTGCAGGCCTTGGGTATCGTCGAAGGCAGCAATGTGCGGTCCGGTTACCGGTCCGCCGCGCTGAACCACTGTTCGGGAGGGAGCGCGCGCAGCCGCCACCTCCTCAACAATGCGCTGGACTTCGACCTCGCCGACGGCAGCCAGGCAAGCGCCCTGTGCGAGTTCTGGCGCACGCGGGGTCCGTCACTGGCGATGGGACTGGGCTTCTACACGCCGACCAGGATCCACATCGATACGTCCGGGCACCGCACCTGGGGCAACAATCACCGTCGTGGAACCTCACTGTGCGCCACCGGCGCGGCGGATCAGTCGGCCGCGCGGGCCAAACGCACCCGCATACCGTAGTGGTCGGACGGCCAGGCGCCCTTCGCATCGGACTGGTCAAGGATGATGTCCGCGTCGACGACGCGGAACGCATCGCGCTGGGCGAAGACGTGATCGATGCGGATCGCCGGATGACCCAGATGCGTGTTGAGCGTGGTGTGCTCCGGCGTGTTGGTGTCCACGCCCGCGTGCGCCTCCGAGTACGCTTCGAGGAAGCGCGCGCGCAGCGGCGCCAGTTCCGGCGTGTCCGAACGCGTGTTGAAGTCGCCGCCGATGATCGAGGGTGCGTCACCGGCCGTCTCGTCGATCAGCGCGAGCACGCCCCCGATCTGCTTGGCGCGAATCGCCCCGCCCTCCGGCTTGTAATGCAGATGGGTCACGTAGACGTTCAACGGCATCCCGTGCACCGTCGTCCGCACCCAGCCCGCGTTCCGGTAATCGTCGAGTGGCGCGAGCTTCACTTCACGCGACTGTTCGATCGCGCCTTTGATCAGGATGGCGTTGCCATAGCGCCGTGGCTGTTCCGGTGCGTCGGCCGAGAAGAACCGGTACCGGTAGCCGAGGCGTGATGCCAGCACCTGCGCCTGGTTGGGCAAGGCCGCGTCCTGCAGCACTTCCTGCAACACGATCACGTCAGGCGCCAGGGTCTTCAACTCGGCAACGATCATGTCTTGGCGATGAGGCCAGTCCTGCTTGTCATGCCACAGATTGAGGGTAACCACATCGACGGTCGACGGAGCCTGCGTACTGCGTGGACGCTGGCACGCGGTCAGGGCCAGTACCAGGATCGCCATCAGGGCCGCCAGGACCGGCTTCCGCCACGTCGGCAGGATGATCAGAAACATGCTCAGCGCTTCGGCAGATACTGCAGCGGATCGACGGGTTTGCCGTTGTGGCGGATCTCGAAGTGCAGCATCTCGCGCGATGCACCGCTGCTGCCCATTTCCGCGATCTGCTGGCCGGCCTTGATGTTCTGGCCTTCATTCACCAGCCGCTTGCGGTTGTGCCCGTATGCGGACAGCCAGGCTTCGCTGTGCTTGATGATGATCAGTTCGCCATAGCCCACCAGGCCGGCGCCGGAGTACACCACCACGCCGTCCGCCGCCGCGCGCACCGCCTGGCCGCTGCTGCCTGCGATGTCGATGCCCTGCTTGGTGGCGTCACCGGCAGCGAAACGTCCAATCAGATGGCCTTCCGCAGGCCAACGCCACGAGAATCCGGCGTTCACCGGCGCTGGCGTCGCGACAGGGCGCGTGACAGGAGCGGGAGGTGGCGTCGGGCGCGTGGTCGCACCGGTGGTGGGCTTGGAGGGTGTCGTCGTCGCGGTCGCCCGCCTGCCTGCGCTGCCCGGATACAGCTTCAGCGATTGCCCCGGATAGATCGTGTAGGGCGGCGCGATGCCGTTCCAGCGCGCGAGGTCGTTGACGTCGACCCCATTGCGGAATGCGATGCCGAACAGGGTATCGCCGCGCTGCACGCGCACCGTCGCGCCCGACTTGGCCTGCGAAGGTTTGCGGGTCGATGACGAGGACGGTTCGCGTACCACCGTGGTCGAGCAGGCGCCCAGCATCGCCACGGCAAAGCCGATCAGGAGGGCGCGCGTCATTCGATTGCCGGAGCGGAGCGTCGTGGTCATGCGTGGAGTCGTTTCCTCAAGGCGTGGCTTGGCGGCCTCAGCCGGTCAATCGCTGGAACAGTTCGCGTACCGCGACGCCGCCGCCGCCGATCAGTACGCTGAAGTAGACGATCGTGCCGATGTTGGCCAGATGGCCCAGCAGGATCGCACCCCCGTCGCGCTGGATGAAACCGATGGCGTACAGCAACAGCGCCAAGGCTGGCAGGGTATTGCTGAATGGCACGAATCCGAATGGCGCCATCAACAGCAGTGCCGCCAGGATGAAAGCAAGATTGTTGAGCGTCCCCTGCCCCGCACCGTCGACGAAGAAGCGCAGGCGGCGCGGCCGGCTGATCTTCTCCATCCTGCGGACCCATACGAGTCCGCCGATCAGACCAGGACGCAGGCGATCGGCCGGCAATGCCTTGTCCTTCACGCGCGCCGGCAGCCACAGCGGTCGGTTGATCAACCGGCTTACTCCGACCAGCAGGATGGCCGCGCCAAACACGGTGCTGACCCCCGGGATCGACACCGGGATCAGGAACACCAGGGTCAGCAGAATGGTCAGCAGCAGCAGGCCTTCGTCGCTGAAGACATCCAGCAGTTCGCCCAGGCTCAAGGTGTCCGGCGGAAGGCGCTCGATGATGTCCGCCAGTTGCTCGCCCAGCGAAGGCGCCTGATCAAGAGCATCGCCATCGTGTCGCGGATCCGTCACGCCGCTCAATCCAGGGTTCCCGACAGCAGCGGCACGAAGACCACCGGGGCCAGCGTGGTTTCTTCCACGCTGCCATCCGGGCGCTTCAGCAGGCGCACCAGGGATTGCGAACCGCTGCCGCCGACCGGTGCGACAAGTTGTCCGCCCACCGCGAGTTGTTCCACCAGCACGGGCACCAGCGCGGGAGCGGCGGCGGTCACGATGATCGCATCGTACGGACCGTGCTCGGCCCAACCGATGCGGCCATCGTCGTGCTTGCTGCGCACGTTCATGCCCAACTGGCGCAGGCGCTTGCGCGCTTGCCGCAACAGATCGCCGATGCGCTCGACGGTATGCACTTCGAGCCCGAGCATGGCGAGCACTGCCGCCTGGTAACCCGACCCCGTGCCGATCTCCAGCACCTTTTTCGGCGAGGTTTCCAGCAGCACCTCGGTCATCCTCGCCACCACCCAGGGCTGGGAAATGGTCTGGCTGTGGCCAATCGGCAGCGCCGTGTCCTCGTAGGCACGCGTTGCCAGTGCCTCATCGACGAACAGGTGGCGCGGCAGCGTGCGGATGACATTGAGCACGCGCTCGTCGGTGATGCCGGACTCGCGCAGGCGGTCCACCAGGCGATCGCGCACGCGCTGGGACGTCATGCCCATGCCGACGGCCTCGGGCTGCAGACGCAACCGTGGCGTCATGGGGCGTCCTCGAGCGCGGCAGTCAATCCACCCACCCACCCGGCGACCTTTTCCAGCGCTTGGTAGCGCGTCAGATCGACATGGATCGGTGTGATGGAAATATGGCCGGTACGCACGGCGTGGAAATCGGTGCCGGGGCCAGCGTCCTGCTCGCGCCCCGCGGGACCGATCCAGTACACGGTATGGCCGCGCGGGTCAGGCTGCGGCACGCAGGGCTCGGAGCGGTGACGGTTGCCGAGGCGGGTGACCTCGAAGCCCCGCAGGTCGGACCATGCCAGGTCGGGGACGTTGACGTTGAGGATGGTGTCCGCCGGCAGCGGATCGGACTTGAGCCGGGCCACGATCTCCACTGCGGCGCGCGCGGCGGTTTCATAGTGCTTCGCATCGTGGTTGCGGGTAACCAGCGACATCGCCACCGCCGGCAAGCCAAGGAAGCGGCCTTCCATCGCCGCCGACACCGTGCCGGAGTAGATGACGTCGTCGCCCAGGTTGGCCGTGTTGTTGATGCCCGACACCACGATGTCGGGCTCGAACTCCAGCATCCCGGTCAACGCAAGGTGCACGCAGTCCGTCGGCGTGCCTGCCACGCTGCAGGTGTAGTGATCGATGCGCTTGAGCCGGATCGGCAGGTCCAGCGTCAGCGAATTGCTGGCGCCAGAGCGGTCGCGGTCGGGGGCGACCACGTACACTTCGTGGCCCGCGCTGCGCAGGCCTTCTGCCAGGATTCGGATGCCGGGGGCGTCGACGCCGTCGTCGTTGCTGACCAGTACGCGCATGGGTTTCCTCGGGGACGGCCCCATGATACCGGAACCACGCCGCAGCTTCCCGCGCTTGCGTCACGTGCCGATGCCGCTACGCTGGCGACATGTCCCGCCCCACGCCTCCCGACGACGACGACGCCTCGCTGTTCCGCGATGCGATCGGCGAGGTGCGACGGCTGCAGGAAGCGCCGCCACCGCCACGCAAGGCGCCGCCGAGGCCTTCAGCGCGCATGGCCGATCGCGACGAGCACGAAGCGCTTGGGGAGTTCCAGCGCGGCATGGAATCCCTGGATGTACGCGCAGCCGGTGATGTGTTGAGCTATCGCCGCGAGGTTCTATCACCGCGCGCCTTCCAGCGCCTCAAGCGTGGGCAGTTCTCGGTACAGGACGAACTGGACCTGCATGGCGCCACCGCGCTGCAGGCGGAGGGACTGCTACGCCGGTTCTTCACGGAAGCGCACGCGCATGATCATGGCTGCGTGCGCGTGATCCATGGCAAAGGCCAGCGCTCCGATGGCGATGCGCCGGTATTGAAGAATCTCGTGGACCGGATATTGCGCCAGCGCGCGGACGTGCTGGCGTTCCATTCTGCGCCGCCTGCGCAGGGCGGCACGGGGGCGGTGCTGGTATTGCTGGCACGAAGCCGTCGTTGATCACCCCCCATGCCGGTTGCTGACGGCATGGGGTTGATCACGCAGGGAGTGCAACTCACTGCTTGTCGGTGGTGCTGTCCTCGATCCGCGGCGGATTCACCCATGTCAGATGGATGCCACGACGCTTGGCGATCCGCTCGACATAGGCGATGTACTGCTGCTCAGCGGTCAATTGACGCTGGACGGGCGGCGATGAACTGGCGGTTCCACGCGTACTGGCGCATGCGGCCAGCAAGGCGCAGACGGACAACACAACTGCAAGGCGAAGCATGGTGTTCATGGCGACCCTCCGGCGTGTGGAAAGAACCTGTGGGGCGCCCTCCAGCCGTCTGCGGCCGGCACGTCGCTGGCGACGCCTGTTTCCGCTTATACGCCTGCTGGACGGCGCTTCCAGTGTCTTCAGTCGCGTTCCGACGGACGGTCTTGCGGCTGCGACGCATCCCGCGTCGAACCCAGTTCGTGGAGCACCGCCGTCGCGTAACTCCCCGGCGGCAGGGCGAATGCCAACCGCAACACATCGGTCGACAGCCATTGCCAGGCCAGGCCGTCGGGCCGCAATCGCAACGCACGCCGCTCCTGCTTCAGCCCTTCGCGCTCCAGCCCGGCCCGCATCGCGGCCGCATCATCCCCCTGCAGCGCGCGCTCCTCGCAAAGGCGTGCCGCAGCCTGCACACGCGGCTCTCCCTGGCCCCACAACGGACCGGAGGGATGGATGTCGAAACCGGCCAGCCGCTGTGCCAGCGCATCGCTCCAGGGTTCCGGCCCGAACACACTGCGGCTGCCCGCCAGCGTCCAGACCTCGCCCTCCAGCCCCCGATTCCAGCTGCCATCGGCGATCCGGGCCGCCAGCACCCGGTTGAACAGGGCCGAGCGGGCCGCCGACAACAGTATCGAGCGCTGTTCGCGACGCACCCGCCGCCCTGCGAACATCGCCAATGCCGCCGCGACATTGCCGCCGTCGCGGCCGAACCGCTGTTCGCCGAACCAGTTCGGGAGGCCATGCGCAGCGATGTCGCGCAATCGCGCCTCGATGGCATCGGCATCGCCAACGACATCACGCAGCACCAGCTCGAAACGATTGCCCGCCAAGGCGCCGCGCGGGAGCTTGCGTGAATGCCAGGTCGACTCGATCACCGCCAGGTCGTCGGACGCAAGGTCCGCCAGATCAGGTGCCGTCTTTCGCGGCAGATGCACGCTGAAACGTTGCCGCGTGACCGCGTGCCGGTCCTTCAGGCCCGCATACCCCACGCCCATCTCCGCGATGCCCGCCCACGCGGCGATGCGCTTCGCAGCGAACAGGGTGTTCATGCCGCGCTTCTCGACGGTCAGCAGCAGGTGCTCGCCCTCGCCGGACGGCGCGAAGCCCGGCAATTCCTCCACGAAGAAGTCTTCCGGCGCGTTGCGCATGGTCGCGGACAGCACGGGTGCACCGAATGCACGGGGCAGCTCTTCGCTCACGCCTTCACCAGCAGCACGACCGCCTGCGCCGCGATGCCCTCGCCGCGGCCGGTGAACCCCAGCGTTTCGGTGGTGGTGGCCTTGATGCTGACGGCGTCGACGTCGATATCCAGATCCACCGCGACACATGCGCGCATCGCGCCGGCATGCGGACCGACTTTCGGTCGCTCGCAGATCACCGTGACATCGACATTGCCGACGCGCCAGCCTCGTTCGCCGATCAGGGCGTTGCAATGACGCACGAATGCGCGACTGTCCTCGCCCTTCCAGCGGTCATCAGACGGCGGAAAGTGCTTGCCGATATCGCCCAGCGCCAGCGCGCCCAGCATGGCGTCGCACAGCGCATGCAGCACCACGTCGCCATCGCTGTGCGCGAGCACGCCTCGGTCATGGGGCACGCGCACGCCACCGAGCATGACATGGTCGCCGTCACCGAAGGCGTGCACATCGAAGCCCTGTCCGATGCGGATGTTCAATGAGTCGGACATGTCGTTCCCGGTTCGGCGTCAGCGATCGCGCTGCGCCAGTTCGTAGGCGAACCGCGCCAGGTCCGCCGGCGTGGTGATCTTGAAATTGCTTTCGGAGCCTTCCACCAGCAACGGTCGCAGGCCCAGGCGCTCCATCGCCATCGCTTCGTCGGTGACTTCCACACCGTCGGCCGTGGCGGCCTCCAGCGCACGGGTCAGCTGCAGGCGGCGGAACAACTGCGGGGTGAAGGCACGCCATAGCCGCTCGCGCGGCTCGGTGGCGTCGATGCCGCCATCGTCGCCCGCACGCTTCAACGTGTCGCGCACGGGGGCAGCAAGGATGGCACCGACCGGATCGTTGCGGCCGCGCTCCAGCAGTTGCGACAGGTCCGTGAGCGACAGGTTCGGACGCGCGGCGTCGTGCACCAGCACGAAGTCATCCGCACGCACATCGCCCGGCAGCGACTGCAGACCAGCCAGCACGGACGCCGCACGGCTCGCACCACCGACGCAGGCGCGCACCGGCTTGCCCGCGAACTCGGTCCAGCGCGGCCAGTCCTGGTCGTTCTCGGAGACCGGCACCACCGCCCCCTCCACCGCGTCATGCGCGAACAGGGCCGCCAGCGTGTGCGCAATAAGGGGTGCGCCATCGACAACGAGATACTGCTTGGGAAGCTCGCCGCCGAAACGCGTACCGCGTCCGGCGGCCGGCACGACGGCCCAGATACGGGCCATCAGGGAACGGGCTCCCCGACATCACCGTCGCTTCCCGCCTCGTCACTGGTTGCGACCGGTGTCGGCGCAGCCGGTTCGACCACGCGGTAGAACTTCTCGCCCGGCTTGATCATGCCCAGCTCGCTGCGTGCGCGCTCCTCCACCGCCGACTCACCGGACTTCAGGTCCTCGACTTCGGCGGCGAGCGCGTCGTTGCGCTCCTGCAGGCCCGCGTTCTCGCGCTTCTGCGCTTCGACCTGCTGCTCCAGCGCGACGACCTGACCGGAACTGCCCACGCCGAACCAGAACTTGTACTGCAGCCATCCCAGCAGCAGTACAAGCACCAGCAGGAGCCAGGGCGCCTTGCGCATGGATTACTTCTTCAGCGACACGAAGGCGTTGCGGCCGGCGTAGCGTGCCTTGCTGCCCAGCGCTTCTTCGATGCGCAGCAGCTGGTTGTACTTGGCCACGCGGTCGCTGCGGCACAGCGAGCCGGTCTTGATCTGGGTCGCCGTGGTGGCCACCGCGATGTCGGCGATGGTGGTGTCCTCGGTTTCTCCAGAGCGGTGCGACACGACCGCTGCGTAGTTGGCGTGGTGGGCCATCGAGATCGCTTCCAGCGTTTCGGTCAGCGTGCCGATCTGGTTGACCTTGATCAGGATCGCGTTGGCGGTGCCGGACTCGATGCCTTCCTTGAAGATCTTCGGGTTGGTGACGAACAGGTCGTCGCCCACCAGCTGCACCTTCTTGCCGATGCGGTCGGTCAGCAGCTTCCAGCCCGCCCAGTCGTCCTCGGCCAGGCCGTCCTCGATGGTGATGATGGGGTACTGCGCGGCCCAGTCGGTGAGGAAGTCGACGAACTGCTCGCTGGTCAGGCGCTTGTTCTCGCCCACCAGGTGGTACTTGCCGTTGTCGAAGAACTCGCTGGAGGCCACGTCCAGGCCCAGCAGCACGTCCTCACCGGCGGTGTAGCCGGCCTTGCCGATGGCTTCCAGGATGGTGTCCAGCGCCTCGACGTTGCTGCGGAAGTCCGGGGCGAAACCGCCCTCGTCGCCAACCGCCGTGCTCAGTCCGTGGCCCTTCAGCACCGACTTCAGCGAGTGGAAGATCTCGGTACCGGCACGCAGCGATTCGGCGAACGAATCGAAACCGACCGGCAGCACCATGAACTCCTGGAAGTCCACGTTGTTGTCCGCGTGCGCGCCGCCGTTGATGATGTTCATCATCGGCACCGGCAGGGTGACGTCGCCGTTGGCCAGGTGCTGCCACAGCGGGACCTTCTTGGACGCGGCCACTGCATGGGCGTTGGCCATCGACACGCCGAGCAACGCGTTTGCACCCAGGCGGCCTTTGTTTTCGGTGCCGTCCAGATCGATCAGGCGACGGTCCAGGCCTTCCTGGTCGGTGGCATCGAACCCGTGCAGCGCGTTGGCGATAGGGCCGTTGACGTTCTCCACCGCCTTGCGGACGCCCTTGCCCAGGTAGCGGGTCTTGTCGCCGTCGCGCAGTTCCACGGCTTCCTTGGTGCCGGTCGAGGCGCCGGACGGCACCATGGCACGGCCGAAGGAACCGTCGTCCAGCGTGACCTCGGCTTCGAGGGTGGGATTGCCGCGGGAATCGAGGATTTCGCGGGCGTGGATCTTGGCGATCTGGGTCATCGTGTCGTGTGCTCAGCTCAGAGAGTGGATTCGAGGAAACCGTTCTTCTTGGTGATGCCATCCAGCGCCAGCAGCGTCTCCAGCAGCGCTTCCATCTTGTCCAGCGGCCAGGCATTCGGCCCATCGGACAGGGCCTTGGCCGGGTCGGGGTGGGTTTCGGCGAACAGGCCCGCCACGCCAACGGCAACCGCCGCGCGCGCCAGCACCGGCACGAACTCGCGCTGACCGCCGGAACTGGTGCCCTGCCCACCCGGCAGCTGTACAGAGTGGGTGGCGTCGAACACCACCGGGCAGCCGGTGTCGCGCATCACGCTCAGCGAGCGCATGTCGCTGACCAGGTTGTTGTAGCCGAAGGAGGCGCCACGCTCGCAGACCATGATGTCGTGGTTGCCAGTGGACTTGGCCTTCTCGACGACCGGCTTCATATCCCACGGCGACAGGAACTGGCCTTTCTTGATATTGACCGGCCTGCCCGCGGCGCAGACCTTCCTGATGAAGTCGGTCTGGCGGACGAGGAAGGCAGGCGTCTGCAGCACGTCGACGACGGCGGCGACTTCGTCCATCGGGGTGTATTCGTGCACGTCGGTCAGTACCGGCACGCCGACCTGCTTCTTCACCGCATCCAGCACCTTCAGCCCTTCTTCCATACCGGGGCCACGGAAGCTGGTGCCGGAGGTGCGATTGGCCTTGTCGAAGCTGGACTTGAAGATGAAGTTCATCCCCAGCTTGCCGGTGATTTCCTTCAGGCGTCCAGCCACGTCGATCTGCAACTGCATCGACTCGATCACGCACGGGCCGGCGATCAGGAAAAGGGGCCGGTCCAGGCCGACGTCAAAACCACAGAGTTTCATGCATTCACCTTTGGTCAGAGCCCCTCTCCCCCCGGGAGAGGGGTTGGGGTGAGGGTACGGCGGAATCAGCAAGGCTGGAACATCCCGGACTTCGCCGTACCCTCATCCGCCCCTTCGGGGCACCTTCTCCCGGAGGGAGAAGGAACAAGCCTTCACGCCCGCGCTTCCTTCAACAACTTGCCGCCCGCCTTCTTCTCGCGCGCGGCGCGGATGAAGCCGACGAACAGCGGATGACCATCGCGCGGCGTGGACAGGAACTCCGGATGCGCCTGGCAGGCCAGGAACCACGGATGCACCGTGCGCGGCAGTTCGATCATCTCCACCAGCAGGTCGTCCATCGACTTGGCGGAAATCACCAGGCCGGCGTCCTCGAGCTGCGTACGGTAGCGGTTGTTGAACTCGTAACGGTGCCGGTGGCGCTCGGCCACCACGTCCTTGCCATACAGATCGCGCGCCAGCGTGCCGGGCTTGAGACGGGCTTCCTGCAGTCCCAGGCGCATGGTGCCACCCAGGTCGGAACGCTCGTCGCGCTTCTCCACGTCGCCGGTGGCCGTACGCCATTCGGTGATCAGGCCGATCACCGGATGCGGCGACTGCTTGTCGTTCTCGGTGCTGTTGGCGCCTTCCAGCTTGGCGACATGGCGCGCATAGTCGACCACCGCGGCCTGCATGCCGTAACAGATGCCGAAGTAAGGCACGTTATGGTCACGTGCGTAATGCGAGGTCAGCACCTTGCCTTCGAAGCCACGGTCACCGAAACCACCCGGCACGAGGATGCCGTCGACGCCACTGAGCAGCGACATGTCGCTGTTCTCGAGTTCCTGCGCTTCGATCCACTTCAGGTTGACCTTGGTGCGCTGGCGCAGGCCGCCGTGCTTGAGCGCCTCACCGACGGACTTGTAGGCATCCTGGTGGTCGACGTACTTGCCGACGACGGCGATGGTCACCTCGTCCAGCGGGTTGAGCGTGGCGTCGACCGCCGCTTCCCATTCCGACAGGTCGGCGGCCTTCGCGGTCTCGATGCGGAACTGACGCAGGACGATTTCATCCAGACCCTGGCCATGCAGGCCCATCGGGATGCGGTACAGCACGTCCACGTCAGGCACGCTGATGACGGCGCGCTCAGGCACGTTGGTGAACAGCGAGATCTTGCGGCGCTCGGAATCGGGGATCGGCTGCTCGGAGCGGCACAGCAGCACGTCGGGCTGGATACCGATGGAGCGCAGTTCCTTTACCGAATGCTGCGTCGGCTTGGTCTTCAGCTCGCCCGCGGCCGCCACGTACGGCACCAGCGTCAGGTGCATGAAGAGGGCCTTCTCGGGGCCGCGCTCGGTGCGGATCTGGCGGATCGCTTCCAGGAACGGCAGCGACTCGATATCGCCCACCGTACCGCCGATCTCCACCAGTGCCACGTCGAAGCCTTCGGTGGCCTCATCGATGCAGCGGCGGATCTCGTCGGTGATATGCGGAATCACCTGGACGGTGGCGCCCAGGTAGTCGCCACGACGCTCCTTGCGGATCACGTTCTCGTAGATCCGGCCGGTGGTGACGGAATTCTTGCGGCTCAGGCGCGTGCGCACGAAGCGCTCGTAGTGGCCGAGATCCAGATCGGTCTCGGCGCCATCATCGGTGACGTACACCTCACCGTGCTGGAACGGGCTCATCGTGCCCGGGTCGACGTTGATGTAGGGGTCCAGCTTCATCATCGTGACCTTCAGGCCACGTGCTTCGAGAATGGACGCAAGCGAAGCGGCGGCGATGCCCTTGCCTAGCGAGGACACAACGCCGCCGGTAACGAAAATCAGGGGAGTCATGGGCGGGGCTCCGGAAAGCCATAGTCTACAGGCAACGCGTGTCGCCCGGAAGCGCGACGCCCCGCTGAAGCGGGGCGTCATGGATGGTCGATCAGCCGCGAAACCCTTGCCTGACAAGGGTTTCTGGCGCGAAGCGGATCAGGGCTTGCGCTCTTCCTCTTCCTCGCCGGCCTTCTTCTGCTGACCTTCGGCGGCCTTGCGCTTGGCGGCGGCTTCGTTTGCAGCGCGGCGGCGCGCCTTGGCCTCCGGATCGGAGGGATCAGTGGTCTGGGACTGGTCCTGCTTGGGCTTGTCGGCGTCGGCACCGCTCCGGGACTGGGCAAACGCCTGGACCGCGAACAGCGCGCCGAAGGCAGCGGCGGACAGCAGCAACAGGTTGCGGGACTTCATGACGGGGCTCCTGGTGGATGGCGGGAATCTGGGGGCACCGGATGGTGTTCCCAAGGGCGTCCCTGTCCACGCGCGCAGTTTCAGCGTGTGCGACTGAACATGGCAAAAATCCGGGGCAGGCGGCACACTGCCGCACCCGTCAATCCCGACAGAGGACGTTGCATGCGCTTCTCCCTCCGACTGCTCGCCGCGCTCGCAGCCTTGGCCCTGCTGCCGGCGACCGCGTGGGCGCAACGCATGCCCCTGCCTCTGAAGGACATCCGCCTGGACCAGGTGGCGCAGGACACCCAGCGCACCCATATGGTGGATGACACCATGGAACTGGTCTGGGTCATACCACCGGTCTACTGGCATGTTTCCGCCGCCCAGCAACAAGGCTTGTCCGACGCCGACCGCAAGCAGTTCATCGCGCAACTCGATGACTATCTGCTCATCGCCATGGTGCGCGGCAAGGTGGGCGTCGCCGGCATCGACGAATTCGCCGACAGCGACACGATGTTCAGCGACATGCACTTCCTCGACGCGACGGGTGCGGCCCACGCACCGATGGCGCCCACGCGCATCCCCGCACAGCTGAAGAACCTGCTTTCCATCCTCCGCCCCGTGATGGCCAACATGCTGGGGCCGATGGGCGACAACATGCATTTTGCCGTGCTCGATGCACGCGACGCCAAAGGCAAGCTCCTGTTCGACCCGATGGCGGACGGCCGCGTGCAGGTACGCACCTCGCTCGACACCTACAGCTTCCGCACGCCGCTCGGCAGCCTGCTGCCGGCCCGGCACGACGCCAGGACCGGCGAGAGCTTCCCTGGCGACTATCTCTTCAATCCCTATACCGGCGGCGCCCTGCAGGGCGCCGCGCAGCCCCGCTGAGAACCCGCACGCACCATGAGCAGCCGCTACAACGCCGCCGACATCGAAGTCCTTTCCGGCCTTGACCCCGTCAAGCGCCGTCCGGGCATGTACACGGACACCTCGCGCCCGAACCACCTGGCGCAGGAAGTCATCGACAACGCAGTGGACGAGGCCCTGGCCGGCCACGCCGGCAGCATCGAGGTCACCCTGTACAAGGATGGCAGCTGCGAGGTCAGCGACGATGGCCGCGGCATGCCCGTGGATATCCATCCCGAGGAAAAGATCCCGGGCGTGGAACTGATCCTTACCCGTCTGCACGCGGGCGGCAAGTTCAGCAACAAGAACTACACCTTCTCCGGCGGCCTGCACGGCGTCGGGGTCAGCGTGGTCAATGCGCTGTCCACGCTGGTGGAAGTGCACATCAAGCGCGAAGGCAGCGAACACCGCATCACCTTCCGCAACGGCGACCGCGCCACGCCGCTGGAAGTGGTCGGCAGCGTGGGCAAGAAGAACACCGGCACCCGCGTGCGTTTCTGGGCCGATCCCAAGTATTTCGATACACCCAAGTTCAACGTGCGCGCGCTCAAGCACCTGCTGCGCGCCAAGGCCGTGCTGTGCCCAGGCCTGAACGTGACCCTGTTCGACGAAGCAAGCGGCGAGCGCGACAGCTGGCATTTCGAAGACGGCCTGCGTGACTACCTGCGGGGTGAAATGGCGGGCCGCGAACTGCTGCCGCCGGACATCTTCGTCGGTCAGCTGAAGAAGGACAGCGAGGTCGTCGACTGGGCCGTGGCCTGGGTGCCGGAAGGCGAACTGGTGCAGGAAAGCTACGTAAACCTGATTCCCACCGCCCAGCACGGCACGCACGTGAACGGCCTGCGCAGCGGCCTGACCGATGCGTTGCGCGAGTTCTGCGATTTCCGCAACCTGCTGCCGCGCGGCGTGAAACTGGCGCCGGAGGATGTGTGGGACCGCGTCGCGTTCGTGTTGTCGTTGAAGATGACCGACCCGCAGTTCAGTGGCCAGACCAAGGAACGCCTGTCGTCGCGCCAGGCCGCCGGCTTCATCGAAGGCGCGGCCCATGATGCCTTCAGTCTGTGGTTGAACCAGCACGTCGAGCTTGGCGAGAAGATCGCGCAGATCGCCATCGAGCGCGCCAGTGCGCGCCTGAAGACCGAGAAGCAGGTCATCCGCAAGAAGGTCACGCAGGGCCCCGCCCTGCCTGGCAAGCTGGCCGACTGCATCAGCCAGGACCTGTCGCGCACCGAGCTGTTCCTGGTGGAAGGCGACTCCGCAGGCGGCAGTGCCAAGCAGGCGCGCGACAAGGATTTCCAGGCCATCCTGCCGCTGCGCGGCAAGATCCTGAACACCTGGGAAGTCGCCAGCACGTCGGTGCTCGCTTCCGACGAAGTGCACAACCTCGCCATCGCCATCGGTTGCGATCCCGGCAAGGACGACATCAGCGGTCTGCGCTACGGCAAGGTTGTGATCCTGGCCGACGCCGACTCCGACGGCCTCCACATCGCCACCCTGCTGGCCGCCCTGTTCCTGCGCCATTTCCCGGCGCTGGTGCAGGCGGGCCATGTGTTCGTCGCCATGCCGCCGCTGTTCCGCGTGGATGTGGGCAAGCAGGTGTTCTATGCACTGGACGAGGAGGAGAAGCGCCTGCTGCTGGAGAAGATCGAGCGCGAGAAGATCCGCGGCCAGGTCAACACGACCCGCTTCAAGGGCCTCGGCGAAATGAACCCCGCCCAGTTGCGCGAATCCACGATCCACCCCGATACGCGGCGGCTGGTGCAGCTGACCGTGGATGACAGCCTGCAGACACACGGCCTGATGGACATGCTGCTGGCCAAGAAGCGCGCGGGCGACCGCAAGACGTGGCTGGAAGCGAAGGGCGACCTGGCTTCCCTCGAAGTCTGAAATCCGGCGGCGATTGAGTATCAGGGGCCGTTGCGGTGGCCCCGTCGCGCATGATGGCGGCGCCATGGCGGGCACGGTTCAACATGCCGTTCACCCTCCCGGTGAGATAACGCAGGCATGGCGCAGACACCACCGCACAACGCCCATCCCTACACCTTCGGACTCGAGGAGGAATACTTCCTCGTGCGCAGCAACGGCCGGCGCCTGCGCCACATGCCTCGCCGCTTCTTCGAGGAATGCCGCAACACCCTGGGGGACCATTTCGGCAGCGAGATGCTGCAGACCCAGGTCGAAGTGCAGACCCGGGTACACGACGCCCCCTCTGACGCAGAATCCGATCTGCTGGCATTGCGTCGCAGCGTGAGTGGCGTTGCGCGCAGGCATGGGTTGGGGATCCTGGCGGCGGGCACGCATCCTTCGGCGCAATGGCGCGGGCAGCTCAGCACCGACAAGCCCCACTACGACCATGTGATGGATGAGCTGCAGATGCTCGGTCACCGCAACCTGTTGTGCGGACTGCATGTGCACGTGCAACCTACTGATCCTTCCTCGCGTGTCGCGCTGATGGCACGCATGCAACCTTTCCTGCCGTTGCTGCTGGCGTTCAGTACGTCGTCACCGTTCTGGATGGGGCACGCCACCGGGCTGATGGGATATCGGCAGACCGCCTACCAGGAGATTCCGCGAACCGGGCTGCCACCACTGTTCCGCGACCAGTCGGAATACGATCGCTACGTGCAACGCATGGTCGACGGCCGCGCCATTCCGGATGCGAGCTTCCTGTGGTGGGCGCTGCGGCCTTCGCTCGCCTTTCCGACACTGGAACTGCGTGTCACCGACGCGTGTACCGATCCGCGTGACGCATTGGCGATCGCGCAGTTGTTCCGCTGTCTGGTAAGGCACCTGGAGCGCAGACCGGTCCTGCATGCGGAACTGGGGGCCGGCGACCAGGCCGTGGTTGCGGAGAACCTGTGGCGTGCACAGCGTTATGGCTTCGATGCTGGGCTGATCGACCTGGGCAGCCGACGCCTGGTCTCCGTGCGCGAGATGCTGGACAACACGCTCGATGCATTGACCAACGATATCGACGCGCTGGCATGCCGGCCACAGATCGATCGCTTCTGGCACATCCTCGATGAAGGCACCAGCGCCCATCGGCAACTGCAGTTGCACCGCGAACGCCGCCTGGCCGGTGACACGCATGCCGAGGCTCTCACCCATGTGGTGCAGTGGCTCGCGCGCGCAAGCGCCGCCGCATGACCGGTCTGCGCGCTCAGCGCACGATGGCCTTCTGCTGCGACACCACGAAAACACCCGCCATCACCAGTACCGTACCCGCGATCTGCCACGGACCCATCGGCTCGCCCAGCAACAACAGGCTGAGCACGATGGTCGACACCGGGCCGATCATGCCGACCTGCGCTGCCAGTGCAGAACCGATACGGGCCACGGCCATCATGACCGCCAGCACCGGCAACACCGTACACAGCGTGCCGTTTACCAGCGACAGCGCGTACACCTCCCACGGCAGCACCAGCGCGTCGAGCGGCCGGAGCAACAGGAACTGGAGCAGGCAAAGCACGCTGGCCACACTGCTGGCGTACGCCGTCAGGCGTACCGCACCGACGCGCGCCACCACTTCACCGCTGCCAACGAGGTAGAGCGCATAGGCCAGCGCACTGCCGAACACCAGCACGCTGCCGAGCGCGATGTTGGAACCGCCTGCCTGCAGGTCATGACCAAATGCCAGGGCCACGCCGGCATAGCTGACTCCCAGCGCCCACGCTTGCCTGCGCGAGATGCGCTTGCGGAACGCCAACCAGCCGATCAGCGCCACCAACGTCGGCGTGAGGTACAGGATCAACCGCTCCAGCGTGGCGGTGATGTACGCCAGACCCGCGAAGTCGAGGAAACTGGCCAGGTAGTAGCCGAGGAAACCCAGCAGCAGGATCCTGCCCAGGTCATCCTTCGACAGCGCCGCGCTGCGCCGCGCGGCCCACAGTCCCATGAGCATGAAGAACGGGAACGCGACCAGCATGCGCAGCGCCAGCAAGGTCACCGCGTCGGCACCGTAGCGATAGCCCAGCTTGACGATGATCGCCTTGCCGGAAAAGGCGATGGCACCCAGGGCGGCGAGCAGCAGGCCGGAGCGGCTGACCGCGTGCAGGTCCGGCCGCGCCTGCGGCGCTTCCACTGCCTCGGCCGGCGCCACGTCGAGTGGCTGCGCCAGTTCGTCTTCCGCTTGCGGCTGTGTCATGGCGACCGCTTCACGCCAGCGTGCATTCCAGCAGGCGACGGATCAGCACCCGCGTGCGCGCGGCGCGCTCGGGCAGGTAGGCGAAGCTGTCTTCGTCCATATAGTTCAGCTGCGCCAGTTCGAGCTGCACCGCCTGGATGCCCCGGGTAACATCGGCGTAATGGCGGGTGATGTAACCGCCGCGGAATCGACCATTCACGACGAAGCTGAAGTCCGCCTGCGACGCAAGCACGCCTTCCAGTGCGTGCTGCAGGCCCGGCGAACAGCTCGCTCCACCGGCGGTGCCGAGATTGAAATCGGGCAGGCGACCCTCGAACAGGAAGGGCACCTCGCTGCGGATGGAATGGCCTTCCCACAGCACGACGCGCCCGTGAGCTTCGTGGAGGCGCGCGATCTCGGCCCGCAGGGCTCGATGATAGGGTCGCCAGTAGGTGTCCACGCGTGCCGCGATCTCCTCCGGCGTCGGCTCCTGTCCCTGCAGATAGACGGACTCGCCGCTGAAACGCACGACGGGGCACAGGCTGGTGGTGTTCTGGCCCGGATAGAGCGAAACATCATCCTCGGGCCGGTTGAGGTCGACCACATAGCGCGAGTACGCAGGCACGAGGATCGATGCGCCCATTCCGCGCGCGAAGGCATACAACTCGGCGACATGCCAGTCGGTATCCGGCACGCGGCGTGCCTCCGTCGTCAGGCGCGCAACGAGTTCGTCCGGCAGCGCGGTGCCGTGGTGCGGCAGGCTGATGAGCAGCGGCGCCGTGCCGCGATACAGGGTGTAGGTATCCATACCGCCATTGTATCGCCGCACCCACCGTGGCAGGCGTCAGCGCAGGAGCACCACTTCCTCGGCGCTGGTGGGATGGATGGCCATCGTGTCGTGCAAGTCGGCCAGGGTGATGCCCTTCTTCAACGCCACCGCGAACCCTTGCAGCATTTCGTCAGCCCCCTCGCCCAGCAGATGCAGGCCGACCACGCGCCGGTCGTCGCCCGTGCAGACCAGCTTGAACAGGCTGCGCTGCGGTGAATCGGCCAGTGCATGCAGCATCGGCCTGAAGCGCGTCGCATATACGCTCACCTGATCGCCGAAGCAGGCACGCGCCTCGGCTTCGGTCAGCCCCACTTTTCCGACCGGCGGATGGGAGAACACCACCGTGGCGATGTTGCGGTAGTCGAGCTTCGCACCGACCTGGCCACCGAACACACGGTCCATCAGGCGGCGTGCCGCTGCGATGGCCACGGGCGTCAGTGCCGCCTGCCCCGTCACGTCGCCCACGGCACAGATCCCGTCGACGGAGGTGTTCTGAAACGCGTCCACCTGGACGAATCCGCGCGCATCGGCCGCCACCCCCGCATTCTCCAGACCCATGCCGGACGTGTTGGGTGTACGCCCCGTCGCGAAAATCAGTGCGTCGAAGCGCTCGCTGCGCGTCCCGTCCACCGCCAATACCGTCACTCCCCCCCCGGACGCCTCTTCCAACGCTGCCACGGCATGTCCGAAATGCAGACGCACCCCGTGCTGGTGCATGTCGTCCGCCAGCTCCGCGGTGATCTGCTCGTCGAAGCCGTCCAACAAACGTTGACCGCGCACGAAAAGTTCTACCTGGCTGCCCAGCGCCTGCAACACGCCGGCCAGTTCGACCGCGACGTAACCACCGCCCACGATCGCCACGCGGGGAGGCGCCGCGCACAGGTTGAAAAAATCATCCGAGACCATGCCGAGTCCAGCCCCGGGAATCTCCGGTCGCGATGGCCGGCCCCCGGTCGCAATCAGCACATGCCTGCCTTGCAGCGCCACGCCGTCTGCGTTGACCACGGTGCGCGCGTCGCTGAAACGGCCATGGCAGGGCATCAGCACCACCCCACTTTCATCCAGCCGCTTGCGATAGCTGGCATGGATGCCGGCGATGTAGCGCTGGCGATGGACGATGAACTCCTTCCAGTCCAGCGTGGGTGGCGAAACGTCGAAGCCCAGGGATGATGCCAAGGCGATCTTCTGCGACAGTTCGGCCGCCAGCCACATCGCCTTCTTGGGCACGCAGCCGACGTTGACGCACGTGCCCCCCAGTTCCCTGGGTTCCAGCAAGGCCACCTTCGCGCCATGCGACGCCGCGCGGAAAGCACCGGCCAGACCGCCCGAGCCGCCTCCCATCACGATCAGGTCGAATTCCTGTGGCTTCATGCAAATCGCTCCGGTCGATAGGGCAAGGGATCGAGCGCCGGTGATCGGCCCGTCATCAGGTCGGCCATCAACTGGCCAGTCGCCGTGCTCATGCTGATACCGAGCATGCCGTGGCCCGTCGCCATCCACACGTGACGATGGCCGGGTGCGCGTCCCAGCAGAGGAAGATCATCCCACGTCATCGGGCGCCACCCGTACCAGCGCTCGTGCACTTCGGCACCGAAGGGCTCACGCAGGAACTCGCGCGCGCCGCGCTCGAGGGCAGCCAGCCGCGTCTCGTTGAGGATGTCGTCAAGGCCGGAGAATTCCATCGTGCTGCCCAGCCGGAAACCGCTTTCCCACACGGTCACGCAGACCGACCGATCCTTCAGCACCATCGGGTGACGCGGTACGCGGACTGGCCGCGCGTAGGTGATCGAATAACCCTTGCCCGGCTGGATGGGCGCCTTCAATCCCAGCGTGCGCGCGAACGCAGGCGTCCAGGCGCCCAGTGCGATGACGGCATCATGTCCTGCACGCGCTCCCTGCGCCGTTGTCAGCCGTACGCCGGTGGAGGTCGTTTCGAGCCTTTCCACGCGACAATATTCTTCGATGACACCCCCGCGCTCCCGCACCACGCGCGCAAGTTCCGCCACGTAACGGTCCGGACGCAGTCGCGCATCGCCGGGAAACCGGATGGCGCCCGCGACGCCGGGCAGCATGGCGGGTTCTTCGCGCTCGTAGTCACCACCCCCGAATACCTGCGTGGCAATGCCGAATTCCGCCAGCGTCGCGCATTCATCCACATGGCGCTGGAATCTGCGTGGATCGCGAAACACGTAGTCGAGCCCCTCCTCTTCGAACTCGCAGTCCAGTCGATAGCGGCCTACCCAGTCCGCCAGCCGGCCACGCGCATCGTTGAGCAATGCGGCACGCGCCTGCGTGCTGCGGCGCCAATCGCGCAGATTGCAGCGGGCGGCGAAGCGCAGCAGCCAGTGCCACAGCGCGGGATCGACGCGGGGCTTGAGATAGAGCGGCGCATCCGGCGTGAACATCCACCTCAACGCCTGTGCCACCACGCCCGGCGCGGCCAGGGGCGGCGCGTGGCTGGGCGTGATGGTGCCGCAGTTGCCATGCGAGGCGCCGCCGCCTGCGCGGGCGGCGTCCAGCACGCGCACGCCGAGGCCTGATTCGAGCAGCGCAAGCGCGGTCGCCAGCCCGATGGCGCCACCGCCGATAACCAAGACGTCGTCGTGGGAAGCATTCACCCTGCCCGCCCTTTCGCTGTCACCCGGCGCGAAGCCGCAAAGGTTGCAGCTTCGCGTACGTCAGCGAACGCCACAGCCATTCGACCGGACCGAACCGGAACCGTGACAGCCAAAGCCGGCTCAACGCCACCTGCAGGCCGAACAGCACCAGCGCGAACACCGGTTGCCACGCGCGCGGCAACTGCTCGAAATAGCCGAGGCCATAGCCGTAGAAGATCCATGTGCACACCAGCGACTGCATCAGATAGTTGGTCAGCGCCATGCGCCCCGCGGGCGCCAGCCAGGCGAGCAGCCGCTGCCACGGCGCCGACGCCAATGCGCGCATCACCCACGCGACATAGCCCAGGCACATCAGCAGGTTCGCCAGCATCTGCAGTGCGAATGCCGTGGACACCCGCAGGTTGAACGTGGCGAAATCCATCGTGGGTGCCAGCGCCACCGAGCCCAGCATGGTCAGCAACCCCAGCGGCCATGCCACCCAGCGCAGGGTCGCGTACATGCGCGGAAATTCTCCGGGCCGTGCGATGGCGCCACTGCGTACGAACCACGCGCCCAGCAAGAACAGACCGAACGCGATGAAGCCGAACATGGTGATGTTGCTGAGCAACATGCCCGTGCTCTTCAGGCGCTGCCAGGTGGCGTCCGCATAGCTGCCACTGCCGTACGCGACGCGCTCGTTGTCGATCAGCACCTGCATCTGCGTACCGATCTCGCCCATGGCCTTGTCCCAGCCTTCGGTCCCCGCCAGCAGCGAGCCCATGCCGCCCATCAGGAACATGAAGCCGATCGGCATGGCGTACGCCCCCAGGCCGAGCCAGACATACCAGCGGTACGGCAATGGCCGGAACGCCAGCAGCAGGAAGGAACACAGGGCATACATCATCAGGATGTCGCCCGCCCATACGAAGAGCGCGTGAACCGCGCCCAGGGCGAGCAGCACCAGGCCGCGGCGCCAGTACACCCCTGCGAAGGGCCGCGACGCTTGTTCGGCACGCTGCGACATGACCGCGAAGCCCATGCCGAACAACAGCGAGAAGAGTGTGTAGAACTTGCCTTGCACCAGCACGTACACCAGCAGGTCAACGGTGCGGTCCATCCCCACGAGCTTAGGGTCCAGGCCCGTACCCGCCGCCAGCACCGGCCCCACGAAGCCTTCCAGGTTCATCAGCAGGATGCCGAACAGCGCGAAGCCGCGTAGCACATCCATCGCTTCGATGCGCTCGGCCACCGCGATGGGCGCCAGGTTGTCCGTGATTGTCGCCGCCATTGCCATCCCCTGATGTCTTCGCTCCGATTAGACCATGCACGACGCCACATCCCGCCTGCAAAAAGAAACGGCCCGCTCGCGCGGGCCGTCCGGACTACACGATGCCGCGCGACTCAGTGGTGATGACCGCCGTCGCCGTGCACATGGCCGTGCTCGAGTTCCTCGGCGCTGGCTTCGCGCACTTCCACGATCTCCACGTCGAAGTGCAGGTCCTTGCCTGCCATCGGATGGTTGAGGTCCACGTCCACCACGCTCATGCCGACCTTCTGGATGGTCACGGCGCGCGGGCCGAAGTTGGTCTGCAGCACCACCTGCTGACCCGGCACCAGGCGCTGGTTGCCGAAGTGCTTCTTGGGCACGCGCTGGCTCAGGCCGTCACGGCGCTCGCCGTAGGCGTCGGCTGCAGCCACGTCCACCCCGAAGCTCTCGCCGGCCTCGCGGTCCTGCATCGCGTTCTCGAGGCCCGGGATGATGTTGCCGTGGCCGATCAGGATCGCCAGCGGCTCACGGTCCTTCGAGCTTTCGATCGGCTCCTGGCCGGCTTCGGACACGGTGTAATGGAAACGGACGACGCTGTCTTTTGCGATTTTCATGCGGGACTCTGTACGGGGCCTGCCGGCGGGCAGGACGGGCGCGGCTTGTGGACCGCAAGGGAATGCGGCGAAGATGCGCCGCGATGAAGGCCCGACATTATCCCGGCTTGACCCTGCCCGCGCCACTTCGGTGCTGGGTCGTCCTCTTGCTCTGCGCCAGTCTGATCGCCCTGGCCGGCTGTGGCAGCTCCAAGCCCCAGGCCCGCAAGTCGCCACCGCCCTCCGCGCAGCGCGCGTGGCCGGTGGTGCAGGCGGACGATCCCGCCGCCGCGACCTCGGTCCTGATGCGCGCGATCGGCCTGGTCGGCACGCCCTACCGCTACGGCGGCAACACGCCGGAATCCGGCTTTGACTGCAGCGGCCTGGTGACCTACGTCTATCGGGACATGCTGGATGTGCGCCTGCCCCGTACTTCGCGGGAACTGGCGCAGGTGCAGGGACCCAGGATCGAACCACGCCGCCTGGCGCCCGCAGACCTGGTGTTCTTCGGCAACAAGGGCAACGTCACCCACGTGGGCATCTACGTGGGCGAGGGCCGGTTCGTGCATGCGCCCAGTACGGGCGGAACCGTGCGGCTCGACCACCTGGATGGTCCCTACTGGCGGGACCATTACAGCGGCGCAAAACGCGTCCTTCGTTAGGAATCGGTCAAGTCTGTGACGCGCAACGTTCACATTTAACGAATAAATAACGATTTCTGAACCAAATCGGTCCGATCAGCCGGCATTATCGCCCCTGACTTGTTAAACCCCTCCCGCGCGTGACGACCGACGACGACCTGCCAACAGGCCAGCCTGCCGCCACCCACCGCCTGCCGCGGAGGGTTTCCCGACTTCTTTTGGGCCTTGGCCTGTGCGCCATGGCTTCCGTGGCGCAGGCCCAGACTGCCCCGACCGCCGTCGAGTCCGCATCAACACCGGCATCCAGCGATGTGGTGGTAGCCCCGGCCCCTGCCGCGAAGTCCGTTACCGCCAGCGTCAAGGAAAAGGCCGCCGAGGCCGCGACCGCCACCCTCTCCGCCCTGCTCCCGCGCCTGGCCGCCAGCGACACGCTGCCGCTGGTCGATCGTTCCGCGATGGTGGCCGGTGATATCAGCAAGCTGCTGGCCGCCTATGACCTGAGCAAGGAAGGCGTTGTCGCGCAGGAGCAGCAGGGCGGCAAGGTCCAAGCCGTACTGCAACGCGCACTGGCCCTGATGGGCACGCCGTACCGCTGGGGCGGCACCTCGCCCGACAGCGGTTTCGATTGCAGTGGTCTGGTCGGTTACGTCTTCCGCACCGCGCTGGGCATCGAGTTGCCGCGCGTCTCCCGCGACATGGCCGCCAAGGCCGACGCGGAAGTGGTCGGCGCGCGCGAGGAACTGCGTCAGGGTGATCTGGTGTTCTTCGGGCTGAAGGGCCGGGTGAACCACGTGGGCATCTACGTCGGCGAAGGTCGTTTCCTGCATTCGCCCAGCCGCGGCAAGGATGTACGCGTGGACACGCTGCTTACAGGCTACTGGGCCAATCGCTACCTGAGTGCGCGCCGCGTCGCGATGTGACCGCACGCATGTCACTGCAACGATGAGGAAGGCCGCCCTGCGCGGCCTTCTTCTTTTCCCTCTTCTGTGCGCCGCAGCTTGCATCGCGCGCCGGCTTGCCTCCATCCTCCGGCGATTGCGCCGTGACGGCGCATCCAATTTTTCGCGCCGAAGGGGAGTCGTACGCGATGCAGGCATCACTGCTGACCAATCTGTTGTTGCCGTTGGCCCTGGGCATCATCATGCTCGGGCTGGGTCTGGGACTGACGCTTGAGGATTTCCGTCGCGTGGCGCGCTATCCACGCGCGGTGCTGATCGGGCTCGCCCTGCAGACACTGGTACTGCCGTGGGTCGCGTTCGGCCTGGCACTGGGCTTCGGCCTGCCTGCGGAACTCGCAGTAGGCCTGATGCTGCTGGCCGCCTCGCCGGGCGGCGCCACCGCCAACATCTACAGCCACCTCGCGCGCGGCGACGTCGCGCTAAACATCACCCTGACCGCGATCAACAGCCTGCTCTGCCTGCTGACGCTGCCGGTGATACTCAACCTTTCCCTGGAGTACTTCCTCGGCGCCGGTCAGTACGTACCGCCACCGACGAAGAAAGTCGTCGAGGTTGCCGCCATCATCCTGCTGCCGGTTGCCCTCGGCATGGTCATCCGTGCCAAGGCGGCAGGGTTCGCAGCACGCACCGAGAAGCCCATCCGCCTGCTGTCGGTGCTGGTGCTGGCCTTGCTGGTGGTCGCGGCGGTGGCGCAGGAGTGGAAAACGCTGACCACCTACTTCGCCATCGTCGGCCTGGCCTGCCTGTTGTTCAACCTGGCCAGCATGGGCGCCGGCTATGCGGCGCCGCTGGCGCTGCGCCTGCCGAAGAAGCAGGCCATCGCCATCGCCATGGAGATCGGCATCCACAACGGCACGCTGGCGATCTTCATCGCACTCAACGTGCTGCAGAACGCGACCATCTCGGTGCCGGCGGCGGTCTACAGCCTGCTGATGTTCGTCACGGCGGGCGTGTTCGCGTGGTGGGTGTCGCGGGACAAGGCGGCAACGGCCTAGGTTCCCCGGCGACCATTGGCCACATAGGCCATGCTGACCGAGGCGGGCGCGGTTTCGACGAACCCGAAGTGGCTGTAGAGATGTCTTGCTTCACCGTCGGCGATCAGCATGACGTAGGCGGACGCAGGCGCATTCGCGCGCAGCCATGCATCCAGTGCCGCCATGATGCGCCTGCCCTGCCCCTGGCCCTGATGGTCGGGCCGCACGGCGATGTCCACGACGGCAAACACCGTGCCGTTGTCGCCAATGACGCGCCCCATGCCGATCACGTCACCCGCCTTCACCAGGCTGACGCCGTACAGCGTGTTGGCGAGGCCCCGCTCGGCGGCTTCCTGCGTCTTGGGCGACAGTCCAGCATCGACACGGAGCCGACGATAGGTGGCTGCATCAGGGAAGGAATCCACCCGTTGAATAGCATCAGCACTCATGGCGTCGAGGCGGCATCATCCCCGAGACCGACATTGCTCGATGCGCTTTCGTAGATTTCGCGATCCAGCAGACCGGTTTCCTTCGCCACCAGCACCGGTACCAGCATCTGGCCGGTCACGTTCGTCATCGTGCGCATCATGTCCAGGATGCGGTCGATCGCCACCAACAGGCCGATGCCTTCCAGCGGCAGGTTGGCCGCACTCAGCACCAGGGTGACCATCACTGTCGCCGTGCCGGGTACGCCGGCCGTGCCGAAGCTTCCCAGCACCGACGCCAGCAGGATGACGAAGTACTG
This sequence comes from uncultured Pseudoxanthomonas sp., assembly GCA_966210745.1. Lineage (GTDB taxonomy): Bacteria > Pseudomonadota > Gammaproteobacteria > Xanthomonadales > Xanthomonadaceae > Pseudoxanthomonas_A. The sequence continues at coordinate 33,560 of CBIHLJ010000023.1, read as the reverse complement.
GTTCATCGAGAGGTCCAGCCCGAAATACTGGGCCACGAAGATCGACGTCAGCGCCGGATAGATCGCGCCGCAGCCATCCATCTTGATGCTGGCGCCCAGCGGCACCGCGAACGCGGCGTAGTCCTTGTCTACGCCCAGATTGTGGGTGACGCTGCGCAGCGCGACCGGCATCGAAGCGAAGCTGGACGAACTGACGAACGCCACCTGCATGCCCGGCGCGGCGCCGCGGAAGAACTTCCACGGATTGAGCCCATGCGCGAGCAGCAGGCTGCCGTACACGACGACGATGTGCAGCGCGCAGGCCAGGTAAAGCGCGCCGATGTAGCTGCCCAGCGGCAAGAGCTTCTCGAATCCATAGGTGCCAACCAGACTGCCGATCAGGCCGAACGTACCGATCGGCGTCATCTCCAGCACGAAGCGCGTGACCTGCACCATGGTGTCGCTGGCCTCGCCCGCGAGCTTGCGCAGGCCCGCGCTGCGTTCGCCCAGCTTGACGAGCGCGAAGCCCAGCAGGCCGGCGAAGAAGATCACCTGCAGGATCTTGCCCTCGGTCAGCGCCTTGAACGGATTGGCCGGCACGATGTCCAGCAGCACCTGCACCGGCGTTGGCACTTCGCGTACCTGGTAGTCCGGCGCCATCATCAGGCCGGTCAGGCCCTTGCCCGGCTGCACCACCCAGCCCACGGCCAGACCCACGCAGACCGCCAGCGCGGCAGTCGCGGCAAACCACAGGAACGTGCGTCCGCCCAGCGCAGCGACCGACTTCTGCCCATGCAGGCTGGACACGGCATTGATCACCGCGAAGAACACCAGCGGTACCGCGATCATCTTGATCAGTGTGACGTAGAGATCGCCGAGCGGCTTGAGCCAGATACCGGAGGCCGGTCCCAGCAACCATCCCGCCAGCGCGCCCAGCACGAAGCCGGCGACGACGCGCTGCCAGAACGGAATCCTCAACCAGGCCGAGACCAGACTCATCCACCGCGACTCAGAAAAACGGACGCGACACCTTAGCCCATGACTCCGTGCGAGGCGACCATGCCGGCGGAATGCCGGGTGTCATGAACAGGACACTGCCCGGACGGCATAATGGCGCGTCCGCCTTTTCCCGGTTCGCCATGCACCTGCGCTCTTTCGTGTCGCCGCTCGCCGGCATGACCCTGCTCACCGCGCTGGCCGGTTGCGCCAGCACCTCGCCCGCCACGTCCTCCGTCATCCATGTCGATGTCGCGCCGGTGACCCACCCGCAGGGCGAAACGCCGCAGTGGTGGTATCGGAATGGTGCGGCGAAGGCCGCCGCCAATGGCGCGATGCAGGGCAGGGCGAAGAACGTCATCGTCTTCCTCGGCGACGGCATGAGCCTGACCACGGTGGCCGCCGCGCGCATCTTCGAAGGCCAGCGCAAGGGCATGCCGGGCGAGGAGAACCTGCTGAGCTGGGAGCACTTCCCGCACACCGCCTTCAGCAAGACCTACAACACCGATTCGCAGACGCCCGACTCCGCCGGCACCATGACCGCCATCGCCAGCGGCGTAAAGTCGCACATGGGCGCCATCGGCGTGTCGGCCGGCCGCAAGGGCGAATGCACGCCCGACGGCAGCAAGGACCTGCTGAGCTGGCTGGCGCTGGCCGACAGCACGGGACTGGCGACGGGCATCGTCACCACCGCACGCGTGACGCATGCGACACCCGCCGCGACCTACGCGCACGTCTCGCATCGCGATTGGGAAAACGACAGCGATCTGCCCGCAGAAGCGACCGACGCCGGCTGCAAGGACATTGCACAGCAATTGCTGGCCGCCGCGCGCTTCGGACATGGCCCGTCGGTGGTACTGGGCGGGGGGCGCGGCGAGTTCCTGCCCGTGGACGTACGCGATCCGGAAGAGGACGACAAGGTCGGCCAGCGCCTGGACGGCCGCAACCTGGTGACCGAATGGCAGCAGGCGCATCCCCAAGGCGCGTACGTCACGAACACGCAGCAGTTGGAAGCCGCCGCCGAGGCGCCGCAGCTGCTGGGTCTGTTCGAGTACGACCACATGCAGTTCGAGCACGACCGCCGCAAGGATGACCAGGGCGAACCTTCGCTGGCCGACTTGACGCGCAGTGCGATCCGCACGCTCTCGCGCAATCCGGAGGGCTTCGTGCTGCTGGTGGAAGGCGCGCGCATCGACCACGCCAACCACTACGGCAACGCGTATCGCGCACTCGATGAAACCGTGGCGATGTCGGACGCCGTCCGCGCCGCGACGGAGGCCACGTCACGCGACGACACGCTGATCGTCGTCACCGCCGATCATTCGCACACGCTCAACTTCGTCGGCTATCCCGTGCGCGGCAATCCGATCCTGGGCAAGGTGCGCGGCCAGGGCGGCGAAGACGACACCCCCGGCGACCTCGCCCGCGACCAGACTGGCCTGACGTTCACCACGCTGACGTATGCAAATGGTCCCGGCTACACCGGCGCCAGCAACCGCCAGCCTGCGGGACCGAAAACGTTCCTGCATGCCCCCAGCAGCGTCGAACCGTCGGAGGGTCGGCCGGACCTGGGCCACGTCGACACCGAGCACCCGGATTACCTGCAGGAAGCGCTGGTGCCGCTGAAGTCGGAATCGCACGGCGGCGAAGACGTCGGCATCTGGGCCATCGGTCCCGGCAGCGCCGCCTTCCGCGGCACACTGGAGCAGAACGCGATCTATCACGTCATCGTGCAGGCCGCGCCAAAGCTGCGTGCGCGCCTGTGCGCAGCGGGCACGTGCGATGCGAACGGCGTGCCGGTGGAACTGCCGAAGCCCGTGGATTTCGAAAAGAAGTGAATCCTCGCGCCGGGGTGGCCGGCGCGATCGTTTCAGAACGGCTTCGCCAGCACCAGCCACACCACCGCAATCAACCCGAACAGTGGCAGCTCGTTGAACCAGCGCAAGGCCGTCGGCGAAGGCAGCGACCTGCCCTTCGCCACACCCTTCAGCCAGCGGCCGGTGACGATGAAGTGCACCAGCATCAGCGCCACCAGCGTGAGCTTAGCGTGCAGCCAGCCACCGCTGATGCCGAAGTAGAGCCACAGCACGCCGCCCAGAATCACCGCGATGCCGAACATGCTGTGGCCGAAGCCATACAGCCGACGGCCCATCAGCAACAGGCGCGCCTGCACATCGGCTTGCCCGCTCGTCTCGGCCAGGTTGACCAGAATGCGCGGCAGGTAGAACACCGTCGCCATCCAGGCAATGACGAAGACGAGGTGGAAGGTCTTGATCCAGAGGTACAGGCTGGCTTTGTCCACGCTGGCCGCTCCATCACATCGAAAGGGTGATGCCGGATTCTCCGCTACCGCCGCAAGGACTGTCCAACGCAATGGAATGCCACGACGCCCCCGCTCTAAGAAGAGGCCACGAACCTGTCGTTCCAGCGTAAGCTGGAACCCATCTTGACTCTGCCATTGCGCTGCACGGCAACCGCGCAATGGACCCCAGCTCGCGTTGGGATGACGAGCAACAACCTTCTGTCCCTTCTTCCTGCACATCCCGATGACCAAGCACTACGACGCCGATTACTTCCAGCGCTGGTATCGCGACGGCGACATCGGTGGCGCGCCGCGGCTGGCGCGCAAGGTGGCGATGACCGTGGCGGTGGCCGAGTACCATCTGGAACGGCCGATCCGCACGGTGCTGGACATCGGCTGTGGTGAAGGCGCGTGGCGTGCGCCGTTGTTGAAGCTGCGGCCGAAACTGCAGTACCTCGGTTTCGACAGCAGTGAGTACGCGATCCGCCGCTTCGGGCGCACCCGCAACCTGCATTACGCGCGCTTCGAGGATTTCCAGTACCTGCGCCCCTGCGAGCCGGTCGACCTGCTGGTGTGCTCGGATGTGCTGCATTACGTACCGACCCGCGAACTGAAGCGCGGGCTGCCGGGGTTGGCTGAACTGTGCGGCGGTGTCGCCTTCCTTGAAACCTTCGCGAAGGAGGACGAATTCGAGGGCGACCACGAGGGATTCCAGCCGCGCAAGGCGGCGTGGTACCGGGAAGCGTTCAATGGACTCGGTTTCCAGTCGATCGGCAACCATTGCTGGCTGAGTCCGCGCCTGGCGGGCGACGTCGCGGTGCTGGAGGCTGCGGATTTCCGGCCGATAACCTGAACAGGCCTGCGCGGCGGCACCGGCTTTGCGGTATGCTGCGGCGCAGCACCGTGCACCAAAAGCGGGATTCAGGACAGCCATGACCTTGTACCAACTGCACGAACTCGGACGCGCATGGATGGCGCCGCTGGCCTACATGGCCGAAGCCAACGCACGGATGTTCTCCACGCCGACAAGTTGGCTCTCCAACGTACCGGGGGCCGAGCGCATCGCGGCCGGCAATGAACTCGTCCACCGCATCGGCAAGGATTACGAAAAGCCGGCGTGGGAGATCCGCGAAGTCGAAGCGCACGGCCGCACGGTACCCGTGGTGGAACTGGAGGCGGTGAAGAAGCCGTTCTGCCGCCTGCTCCGCTTCAAACGCTACACCGACGACGCCGACACCATCGCCCTGCTGAAGGACGACCCGGTGGTGCTGGTGGTGGCGCCGCTGTCGGGCCACCACGCCACGCTGTTGCGCGACACCGTGCACACCCTGCTGCGCAACCATAAGGTCTACGTGACCGACTGGGTAGACGCGCGCATGGTGCCCGCGTCGGAAGGGCCCTTCAGCCTCGACGACTACGTCGCCTACGTGGAGGAGTTCATCCGCCACATCGGTGCCGAGAAACTCCATGTCATCAGCGTCTGCCAGCCCACCGTGCCGGTACTCGCGGCGGTGTCGCTGATGGCGGCGCGCGGCGAAGCCACGCCGCGTTCACTGGTGATGATGGGCGGCCCGATCGACGCGCGCCGCAGCCCGACCGAAGTCAACAGCCTGGCCACGCGCAACCCGCTGTCGTGGTTCGAGAACAATGTCATCCACGCCGTGCCGGTGCCCTACCCCGGCGAAGGCCGTCGCGTGTATCCCGGCTTCCTGCAGCATGCCGGGTTCCTTGCGATGAACCCCAGCCGCCATTTCATGTCGCACTGGGACTTCTATGCGGACCTGGTGAAGGGCGACCAGCAGGATGCCGAATCGCATCGCAAGTTCTACGACGAATACAACGCCGTGCTCGACATGCCGGCCGAGTATTACCTGGACACCATCCGCACTGTGTTCCAGGAGTTCCTGCTGCCGCGCGGCGAATGGACGGTCAATGGCGAACTGGTGAAGCCGGCGGCGATCAGGAAGACCGCGCTGATGAGCATCGAGGGCGAACTCGACGACATCTCCGGCCAGGGCCAGACCGCTGCCGCGCATGACCTGTGCACCGGTATCGCGAAGGCACACCACAAGCACCTGACGGTCGAGGGCGCCGGTCATTACGGCATCTTCAGCGGCCGCCGCTGGCGCGAGAAGGTCTACCCGCAGGTGCGCGACTTCATCGCCAGGTACGCGGGCTGACGCATCGCCTACTGTGTGGGAGCGACGTCAGTCGCGAAGCTTGGACGGGATCGCCACATCCATGCAGGCAAACGGAAAGGCCGCCCTCACAGGCGGCCTTTCCGTTCGCGACTCACGTCGCTCCCACATCGATCCGTCACACCACCGGCGTACGCACCAGCAGGTGCTTGGCCAGCCAGCCATGGAAGACGCCGACGAAACGCGCCAGGTGCAGCGTGGCGAACAGCAGGACGATGCCGAAGATGGACACCAGCGGCAGTAGCCATGGCGCTTCCGTGATCAGGTTCCATTCGCCGAAATTCATGACGTAGCCGAAGGGCAGGAAATACGCCACCGGTGCGGCAATGAATCCCAATGACAAGGCCAGCAACGTGATGGCCACCGAGAAGTAAAGAACGCCCAGTGGATGCATCAGCAACAGGTACAGCATCGCAGTCCAGGTACGGCCATCGGTGAACAGTTCCTTCAACCGCGTCATCCACGGCTTGTCGCGCTGCGTGTACAGCGGACGACGCGGCATGCGCTCGCCGAGCAGCACTTCCACCATCCGGCCCTCGACCAGCGACAGCAACCGCACCGACATCAGGAACAGCAGCAGCAGCGGGATGCCGACGATCAGGATCAGCAGGCCGGCTGACAGGCTGGCGCCGGTCACGACCCAGGTGAAGTAGAACGTGCCGGTGGCCAGCGACAGCAGCATGTAGAACAGCGCGCCGTAGGTGCGGGCATCGGCGGCGACACCGAAGAAGCGGCCCAGCAGCGACTTGCGCTTCGGCGGTACCGGTGGACGCAAGGCCCTGGCGACGGTGACCTCGGTCTCCCGGTAGATGTCGGCGACTTCCTCCGGCGCGCCGTAGCTGCCGGCGACCGATGCGATCACCTCGGCTTCCGACTTGCCGGGGTTCTCCGCCAGTTCCGAGCGCAGGTATTCCTCGGCGTCGTAAACGGCATCCTGGATCATCGCCTTGTCGGCGCCGGCCAAGGCCGCACGCAGCTGGTCGAGGTACTCAGGGATGGTGGTAGGCAGACGGCTGCCGGAAGTGGTGGTGGTGGTGGTGTTCATGCAGGAATCCCCTCAAGCACGGAATCGACGGAATCGCGGGTGGCGCGCCAGGCGGCGATCCAGGACTGCAGGGTCAGCCGCCCTGCCTCGGTGATGCGGTAGTAGCGGCGTGGCGGGCCCGCAACGGAAGGCTCGACGAAGCTGTCCAGCAATCCACCGCCCTCCAGGTTGCGCAGCACCGGGTAAAGCGCGCTTTGCTTGCCGCTGAGCACGCCGTCGCCGACGCGTTCGAGCTGCTTGGCGATCAGGTACCCGTACAGCGGCTCACCCGCCCGGGCCAGGACCGCCAGCAAGGCCAGCGACACGGTGCCAGCGCTCAGTTCTTTCTGGAACTTCTTCAGTTGGATATCGGGCTCACTCATGGCTCCCCCCTCCGCGGCACTCCCGCTAGGTTGGAGACGATGCTATTACGAAGTTTGATATAGCGGATGTGCCAGTAGTCACTGGGACCGCCGGCCTCCCTACAATCAAGCCATCTTCCGTCCCGGATTCGCCATGCGCCTGACACCGCTGCTGCTCGCCTGCCTGTTCGCCCTTCCCGCCGCGCATGCCGAGGAACCGCCGAAGTATCCCAGTGCGAAAGAGATCCTCGACGCGTCGCCTGATGAGGACTGGCGCACGCTGGAGCCGGCCAACACGTTGTACATGGACGTGCCCGGCGGCCGCGTAGTGATCGAACTGGCACCGGTATTCGCGCCGGAGCACGTCGCCAACATCCGCACACTGGCGCGCGAGGGCTTCTGGAACGGTCTGGGCATCTACCGCTCGCACGACAACTTCGTGGTGCAGTTCGGCGATGCCGATGCGGAAGACACAGCAAAAGCCAAGTCGCTGGGCACTGCGAAGACGAAGCTGCCGGCCGAGTTCGCGCGCGCCGCAACCGGCCTGACCTTCACCCGACTGCCGGACGTGGATGGGTGGGCGCCAGAGGTCGGCTTCGTGGACGGTTTCCCCGCCGCACGCGATCCGAAAGCGGGCGAGGCCTGGCTGGCGCACTGCTACGGCGCACTCGGTGCCGGCCGCGGCGGCCCGCCCGACAGCAGCAACGGCAGCGAGCTGTATGTGGTCACCGGACAATCGCCGCGCCAGCTGGACCGCAACATCACGCTGGTGGGCCGCGTGGTGAAGGGCATGGAACTGCTCAGCGCGATTCCGCGCGGGCCGGAGCCGATGGGTTTCTACGAGAAAGCGGAACAACGCACGCCGATCGCCGCCATCCGCCTGGCCAGTGAAATGCCGGAGAGCGAACGCATGCCGCTGCAGGTGCTGCGCACCGACTCGAAAACCTTCGCCGCCGCCACCGAAGCACGCCGCAATCGCCGCGATGGCTGGTACGTGCAGCCCGCAGGCCACATCGACCTGTGCAACGTGCCGCTGCCTGTCAGGACGCCGCCCGCGCCCTGAGCCGGAAGCCGCAGGAGTCCTTGGCATCTCCGGATGGCGGCGATGCTTGACAGCGCGGCCTCACAATTAGATATTTAGCAAATACGTTAATTATCTAATTACCTATGGCCACCGACCGCATCTTCGACGCCCTCGCCTCGCGCCCGCGTCGTGAAATCCTGGCGTACCTGTCCGCGCAGGAGCTGACGGCCGGCGAGATCGGCGCGCGCTTCGCGATGAGCGCGCCGGCCATTTCCCGCCACCTTTCGGTGCTGGAGGCCGCAGGCCTGGTCGCCAGCGAACGCCGCGGACAGTTCATCTATTACCGGCTCACGCCCGACAACCTTGTCAACACGTTGACCGGTTTTGCCTTCGAGGTATGCCCCACGGCGGGGCCGCTGAAACGCGAGTCGCGGCAGCGCGCCAAGCAGGCGGTCACTGCGCGCAAACCCGCTCCCGCCAAACCCCGCTGACTTTCGCCTCTCTGCCAGGAGCGCACGATGAGCCACCCTGCCGATGCCGTCCCCGGATTTCCCACCGCCCGCATTCCTTCGTATTGCGGCGGTCTTCCCGTCGAAGTGATCCTGTTGTCGCAACTTGGCCATGGCGCGGGCGATCACCTGCATGCCGAGGCCAGCATGCGCCAGCGTGCACACCCGGGCTTCGTGGACGAACTGGACGAACCGTCCGCTCGCGTGGCGTCACCCGCCTTCGAACAGGGTGAACGCTCGGCGCTCTACACCTTCGCGGTGGGCAGCGGCGGCCATCCGTTCCATCGGCACGCCGGCCATCGCGTCTTTACCGCCGTCACCGGCAGTGCGGGGGCACGGCTGCGTTTCTCCACTGCGTCGGATACGCAGCTCGCGCAGGATCCCGCGCACTTCATCGCCGCTCTGCACCACGTGGATCTTCCGGCGGACTGCCTGTTCACCGTGCGCTTCGGCGGCGGTACGTGGCATCAGTTCGCGTCGTTGCAGGAAGGCAGCCGGCATCCGGTCCTGTTCGCGCTGTCATGCCATACCGATGAACTCGGTGGCCTGGAGAAGGAACCCCTGCGAGACGACGTGCTTGCCGGCAACGCCACGCTCGCCACGCTGACCGAGACCCTGCCCGATACCGTGCAGGCCTGGCTGTCCCGGCAGCCGCTGGATGCCACGTCCATTCCGACCACGCGCCTGTCGCTGCACGCACCGCCGGGCAGCTGGCAGCAGCGACTGTGTGCCGCGCTGCGTCGCCATGCGGGCCGTGTCCGTGCCGTGCTGTCGACGTGGTGCGGCAGTCTGGGATTCGTGGTGCGTCATCGCCCGCCGGTGGAAGCCCTGTGCACGCCGCCCGCCGGTTCGTTGCTGCGGGAGCACCTGCCTCGGCATCACCACGAGGACACGTTCCGCCTGCGGCTGCGCGGTGACATCGGCAGGAACGCGCAGGCCAGCGTGCTGCTGGCCGATGTGCTGGAAGGTTTCCTCACCCAGCGGCCGACCGGCGTGACCCAGCTGATGCGCCTGCGCAACGCGCTGGTGCGGCCGCTGCGTCTGCGCACGTCACCGCTCGGGTGCCCGGTGTCCTCGCTGCTCTCGCCCTCGCGCGAACAGTTGTTCGCGGGCCGCTACCCCGTGCTGGGCCAGCAGGTTGCCGCGGACGGCAAGCGCGCGCAGGTGCTGCTGGGCGCGGACGACCGCCACCTGGTGTTCCGTTCGTGCGTGGGCGTGCAGATCAACGAAGACGGCGTGGACATCACGCTGGGCACGCGCGTGCAATGCCGCAATGCTTTCGGCCGGTTCTACATGGCGGCGATCGATGGCGTCCACCATCGCTACATCTCGCCGTCGATGCTGCGGATGGCGGTGGACCACCTGATGCGCCAGCACGCGCCGTCGGCACTGGCACAAGGCGTCTTCGCCTAGGCCGTGCGCTTGTGCGCTTCCTCGATGATGCGCTTGTTGCGGATGCGCACGCTGCCCACCATCAACAGACGCAGGTCACGGACGATGTAATCCGCCAACGCATCGTCGGCGATGGTGTCGCCGTCGATGTCCAGGCGGAAATCCTGGCCTTGCAGGCCGCCGCCGTTGCTGAAGTCGATCTCGAAGTCGAACACCACACGCTTCGCGTTCATGCGCGCTGGCTCGCCGCCACACTGCCCAGGATCAAGGCACCGGCCGCCAGCATTGCGGGCGTGACCGGCTCACCGAGGAACAGCCAGGCGAAGCCGGCGCCGAACAGCGGGACCAGGTAGGTCACCGTCGAAGCGCGCGCGGGTCCGATGCGGTGGATCAGGCGGTAATACAGCAGGAACGCGTAACCCGTGCAGACCACACCGATGGCGATCGCGGCACTCCACGCGCCGATGCTGATCGACGCTGTGGGCCAGTGCGTGGCCGCGAACGGAAGCACGAGCACGGCTGCACACCCCAGCGTGGCCGCTGCCGCCGCGGCGGGAGGAATCCCCGCCAGATGCCTGCGCACCAGGTTGACCCCCACGCCGTAGAGCAACGCCGCGGTGGAACCCGCGACGACGGCACCGCCCACGCTCAGGCCCCCCGCCTTGCTGGTGGCCAGCACGACCACGCCGACGAACCCCACCAGCAGCGCAAGCGACCGCCGCAACCCGATCTTCTGCCCGAAGAACAGGAACCCCACCAGTGCCGCGAACAACACGGTCATCGCATTGCAGATCGCACCGATCGCGGCCGGCGAACGTTGCGCGGCCCAGGCGAACAACAGGAAAGGAATCGCGGAGTTGATCGCGCCGATCATGGCCAGCTTCGGCCACATGCCGGCACTGAAATGTGCACGCTCGCGCCACAGGAACGGCAGCAGCACCAGCGCACCCAGCGCCAGCCGCACTTCCACCAGCGCGAATGGCCCGAACGGGTTGGCCGCAATCCGCATGAACAGGAACGAGCTGCCCCAGATCGCGCCCAGGGCGAGCAGTTCCAGCGGCGTGCGCCAGTCGCGTTGGGCCACCTCGGTTAGCGTTCCCACGGCTGCGTTTTCCTGCGTCATCGCCATACCCTCGTTCGTGCCTGCTCCCATTCTGGCCAAACGCACGGGCCCTACAAGCGCGTACGATGCGACCAAGCCACAAATCTGGTTTGTGTCTGGAGCCACCATGAGCCTGCGCCCTGCCCTGCTGCCCGCCCTCGGCGTCTTCGCTGCAGCGGCACGCCACCAGAACTTCGCCCACGCGGCCGACGAACTGCATCTCACCGCCAGCGCCGTCAGCCACCACGTGCGCAAGCTGGAGGCGCTGCTGGGCGTGGTGCTGTTCCAGCGCCATGCCCGTGGGGTGAAGCTCACCGCCGAAGGCCGGCAACTGGCGGATGCGGCCAACGCTGCGCTGGGTGATATCGATGCGGTGGCTTCGCATCTGCAACTGGCAGGCAAGACCACCACGCTGCGCCTTACCACGCTGCACTCGTTGGCCTACTGCTGGTTGCTGCCACGACTGCCTCGCTTCTGCGCGCGCCATCCGCACATCCGACTGCATGTCGATACCGGTATCGCGTTGACGCGGTTCGATGACGAGGGTCCGGAACTGGGCATCCGCCACGGACCCGGGCACTGGGCGGGCCTGACCGCGCACCATCTGATGGACGACGAGTTGTTTCCGGTGGCATCGCCCGCGTTGCCCGGGATCGAGGCCGTTCGGGAGCCTCGCCAGATCGCGCAGTTGCCGCTGGTCACCGACCTGGCGCTGCAGGGCTGGCGAGACTGGTTCCGTGCTGCGGGCGTGCGTGGCCTGCGACTTCCCGCCATGCACAGCTTCAATGACAGCACCGACGCAATGCGCGCCGCCGTGTACGGCGTGGGCGCTGCGCTTGCGCGTCACCACATCGCGCAACCGTATCTGCAACGCTACGAACTGGTGCGCCTGCCCGGTCCTGCCCTGAAGGCGCGCTTCGCGTACTACGCCGTGCACCCCGCGCACAAACCACCGAGCGCCGCGGCCCAGGTATTCATCGACTGGCTGAAGGAAGAAGCACGCGACGAGCGCACGCCCCTGCCACCAATCCCGGACGACTTCCTGGGACGTCGCGGCAGCTGAGCCACACGCGACCCGTCAGGGCACGGCTTTAAGCGCCTGCACCACGGCCGGCTTCAGCGCACGGATGTTCGGGTCAGCGGACTGGTCGGCTTCCAGATGGACGCTCATCAGGAACGCCATCAGATCGTGACGTCGCGCGAGCCAGACACTGTCGGCATAGACCTGCTTCGGGACACCCAGCCTTGGCGGCAACGCGCCGAACCAGCGCGTCCACGCCTGCTCGTCCAGCAGGCCACGCCTGGCGGCATACAGCACCGGCCGCGCCAGTCGCCCCGGCTCGCCGAAGACATAGGCATGCGCGCTTTCCGGCACGGCCTGTTCCGCCACGGCCTGCAGCAGCACATCCACCTGCGCGCGATCCACCTGCTCGTTGAGCACCAGTTGCAGCAGCCAGTCCGCCCCATGCGCGACGCCATGCCGCCAGCCCTCGACAGCGTCGAAACCGCGATAGTCGCGCACCGACGCCAGATAGGCAGCAGCACGCACGAGCATGTCGGCGCGTTCATCGGACGACATCCAGGGCGCGATACGGTCGGTGCGCGCAACCTCCGACAACACCAGCGCTGCGAAAGGCGGGCCGAATCCCGCGGCGGCGTCCTCGCCCAGCATCACGTACAGGCGGTCGCGCAAGGCGCGGCGCTGTTCCACGTCCACCTGTCCCGCGCGCAGCCAAGTGCTGAGGCCTTCATAGGCCACGCCATCGCGCAAGGCAGGATCGGGGTCGGCCAGGCATGCCGGCAGTCCCGCCGCCAAGGCAGCACGCACGTCATCAGGCACGGCGAATCTCTGTTCCCGAAGCAACTGCAATGAACCCCGATCCGTGCCCTCGGGCGGACAGGCAGCCTGCGCCGACCACGACAACAGCATCCCCGCCCACGCCAGCCATGCCCATGAACGCATCGTCATCTCCTCGACCTCGTGCCATCGCCCGACTTTACTGCCCATCCTGCATGCTTGCGACAACGCGGAAAACGGCGCAGGTGAACTACCCCGTCAGCACCACGATCAGGCGCTGGCGCCATCGAAGGGGACGACCTTCAATGCAGAAAGGTCCACGTCGGGCAGGCAGCGGACGTTGATGGCCGCCATCTGTGCGCCCGTCGCCGGATGCGCAGCCTCGCCGAATGGCGCGACGCCACAGGTCGCGCAGAAGCGATGCTGGATGTGGTGCTTGTTGAAGGTGTAGGTAGACAGATCGCCTTCCGGTGTCTTCAGCACCAGCGCCTCGCGCGGCGCGAACCACAACAGGCCGCCTCGCCGCCGGCACAGCGAACAGTTGCAGTCGATGACCTCCGCGATGTCGCCCTCGACCTCGAATACGATGCGGCCGCAATGGCAGCTCCCTTCGTGCTTCATGTCACGGTTCTCCGTCGTCCGGTGCGCCAGCGTATATCGAATGGCATGGGCGTGGGCATGACCTCCGGCCTATCCTGTCCACCCTGACCCACATCGCACTGCAACAGGACTCTCATGCGCAAGACCCTGCTCGCCGCCGCCCTCCTGACCTCGCTGGCTGCCTGCCAGAAGGGCGAAGCCCCCACCGCCGCCCCGGGTGCCGACACCGCGGCCGCGACCGCCGACACCGTCAAGGCCGATGCCGCCTTCGCCGACCTGTCCAAGCGCGCGCTCGACGGTTGGCTGCAGCTCTCGCCCGTCAGCGCCACCCAGATCGGCGAGCACAAGTACGACGGCGAACTCGATGACCTGAGCGCGGGTGGCAGGCAGAAAGGGCTGGAGTTCAGCAAGAAGATCCTGGCCGAACTGGATGCGACCGACATCGCGGCGCTGTCGCGCGAGAACCAGGTCGACGCCGCCATCCTGCGCAACCAGCTGCAGTACGACATCTGGACCGCCGAAACGCTGCAGAGCTGGACCTGGGATCCGCAGGTCTACAACAACGTCGCCGGCGGCGCGATCTACGGCCTGATGGCGCGCGAATTCGCGCCGCTGCCGGACCGCCTGAAGTCCGCCACCGCGCGCATGCAGAAGATCCCGGCGCTGCTGGCGCAGGCGCGCGAGAACCTGGACCCGGCACGCGTGCCCAAGGTGCATGCCGAGACCGTCGCCAGGCAGAACGCCGGCATCCTCAGCATCGTCGAAACCTTCATCACCCCGCACCTCAAGGACCTGCCCGAGGCCGACCGCGCGCAGGCGCAGGCCGCCATCGACGGTTTGCAGAAGGCCGTGGCCGAACACCAGGCCTGGCTGGACAAGACGCTGGTGCCGAATGCGAAGGGCGACTTCCGCATCGGCCAGACGCTGTACGACCAGAAGCTGCAGTTCGCCCTGCTCTCCTCGCTGTCGCGTGCCGACATCAAGCAGCGCGCCGAAGGCGAACTCAAGCGCGTGCGTGAGGAAATGTACGGCATCGCGCGCACCGTGCTGAAGGACAAGCCCGGCGCGCCCACCCTGCCGGAAACGCCCACCGCCGACGAGCAGCAGAAGGCGATCGAGGCCGCGCTTGAGCTGGCCTATGCCGAGCGCCCGGCCCGCGACAAGGTGGTGCCGGATGCAGAAGCGGCGCTGGCGCAGGCCACCGAATTCGTGCGCAAGCACGACCTGGTCACGCTGCCCGACGCGCCAGTTGAAATCATCGAGATGCCCGAGTTCCAGCGCGGCGTGGCGGTGGCGTACTGCGATTCGCCCGGCCCGCTCGACAAGAACCTGAAGACCTTCTACGCCGTCTCGCCGATTCCTGACGAGTGGGACCAGAAGCAGGTCGATTCGTTCCTGCGCGAATACAACAGCCGGATGATCCACCTGCTGAGCATCCACGAAGGCACGCCGGGCCACTACCTGGAAGGCTGGCACTCGGCCAAGTTCCCGTCGACGCTGCGCGCGGTGCTGCGCTCGGGCATGTTCGCCGAAGGCTGGGCGGTCTACACCGAAAAAATGATGTCCGATGCCGGCTATCTCGACAACGATCCGCTGTTCCACCTGGTGCAGATGAAGTTCTACCTGCGCACGATCGCCAACGCGATCCTCGACCAGGGCGTGCAGGTGGATGGCTGGACGCGCGAACAGGCGATGGATCTGATGGTGCGCCAGACCTTCCAGCAGGAGCGCGAGGCCGCCGGCAAGTGGACGCGCGCGCAGCTGACCTCTGCGCAGCTGCCGACGTACTTCGTCGGCGTGCAGGAGCACTTCGACATGCGCAAGGCCGCCGAAGCCAAGCAGGGCGCGCAGTTCAACCTGAAGGCCTACCACGACCAGGTACTGTCGTACGGCGCGCCGCCGGTGCGCTTCGTGCGGCAGCTGATGCTGGACGAACCAATCAAGTGACGTCCCGGCGCGCGCAACAGCGCGCCTTTGCCGGGACGTCATCCCCGCGAAAGCGGGGATCCAGCGACTTCCTGGCAGCAATCAACAAAGAAGGGCAGGCACATCACCTGCCCTTCTTTATGCTTCGTGCAACCGAGCGCCGCCAACCAGCACCCCATTGGCATCCGCATAGATCCAGTCGCCCCGCGTGATCGACACGCCAGCGAACGTCACGGACACATCCACGTCGCCCAGGCCGCGCTTCTCCGTCTTCATCGGGTGCGACGCCAGCGCCTGCACACCGAGCGGCAGGGCCGCGAGCGCATCGACATCGCGCACGCAGCCGAAGATAAGGAAGCCGGACCACCCATTCTTCACCGCGGTCGCCGCGATCTGGTCGCCCAGCAGCGCACGCCGCAGCGAGCCGCCGCCATCGACCACCATGACGCGCCCCTCGCCCGGCGTGGCCGCCAGTTCGCGCACGCGCGAGTTGTCTTCGAAACACTTCACCGTCACCGCCGGCCCGGCGAACGCGACGCGTCCGCCATAGCCGCGGAATACCGGCTCGGCGACCTGCACGTCGGGGTACTGATCGCACAGGTCGGGCGTGGTCCAGGACATGCGGCATCTCCGAGGGCGCGGCTTGACCTCATGGTAACGCGGGCGCGACGCACACCGGGCTATGCTTCACGCATGGATAACCTCTTCGCTTCCCCGCCTCCCGTTCCCAACGACGGCATCCGCGTCGGCATCGGCGGCTGGACCTTCGCGCCATGGCGCAAGAACTTCTATCCCGACGGTCTGGTGCAGCGGCGCGAACTTGAATACGCCAG
Organism: uncultured Pseudoxanthomonas sp.; assembly: GCA_966210745.1. GTDB lineage: Bacteria > Pseudomonadota > Gammaproteobacteria > Xanthomonadales > Xanthomonadaceae > Pseudoxanthomonas_A. The sequence continues at coordinate 17,515 of CBIHLJ010000023.1, read as the reverse complement.
CCGCCAGCTGACCGCCATCGAGATCAACGGCACCTACTACGGTGCACAGAAGCCGGCAACCTACGCCAGCTGGCGCGACCAGGCGCCGGATGGCTTCATGTTCTCGGCCAAGGCACCGAAGCGCATCATGCAGTCGCGCTCGCTGGCATCGACGCAGGCGCAGGTGGAGGATTTCGTCGGCGGCATCGCCGAGCTGGGTGCGAAGCTCGGGCCACTGGTCTGGCAGTTCGAAGCGGGACGACGCATCGACGCGGACGAACTCGACGCATTCCTGACGCTACTGCCTCGCGAGGTCGACGGCCGCCCGCTAAGGCATGCGCTGGAGGTCCGCGATCCCGGCGCGGTGGACGGGGACTTCATCGACCTGGCGCGTCGTCACCAGGTCGCCACGGTCTTCACCGATTCCACCGACTATCCCTCTTTCGCCGACCTCACCGCGGATTTCGTCTACGTACGCCTGATGCGCTCGCAGCCGATCGAGACCGGGTATCCGCCGAAGGAACTGGAGCAGTGGGCCGAACGCGCTCGCGCCTGGTCGCGCGGCGAAGACATCGCCGAGCTCCCGCATGTAGGCGAGCCCGCGCCCGTGCTGCCGCGGCGCGATGTGTTCGTGTACTTCATCAGCAGCGCGAAGGAACGCAATCCGGCCGCGGCGATGGAACTGATCCGCAAGCTCGCCAGATAGCGCCGTCAGTAGCGCAGCGGACGCTTCACGATGACCCACGTGGCAACGCCGATGCCGACCAGGCAGGTGAACGCCACGTAGTGCGCCGGCGCCAACGGCCCCCAGGCGACGGACAGCCAGGCGAGCAGCGGTGGCGTCAGTCCGCCGAACACCGCGTAGGCCACGTTGTACGAGAACGACAGTCCGGAGAACCTGACCTCGGGCGGGAACGCGGCCACCATCAACGCCGGCGTCACGCCCACCACGCCACAGCAGAACCCGGCCAGCGAGTACCAGGCCACGAACTCCGCCTGATGGCCCGCCACCAGCGCGCCGTAGAGGGCGTACGCAGCCGCGCCCAACCCCAGCGATCCGAACAGCAGCGCGCGCCCCACGCCGATGCGGTCCACCGCCCGGCCCGCGACCAGGCAACCGATTACCAGCGCCAGCGTCGCCAGGCTGTTGCCCTGGAATGCCACGGCAGGCGCCATGCCGAAGCTGGTCTGCACCAGCGTTGGCGTCAGCAGCACGATCACCACGATGGCGGCGGTCAACTGCCACGAGGCCAGCATCGACAGGATCACCGCCGGACGATGCGCGGCGAGCACCTGCTTCACCGGCAGCTGCCGCGCGAGTTGTCTGCGCGTGCGCATCTCGACGAACACCGGCGTCTCCTCAAGCCAGCGACGCAGCCACACGGCGATGAAGCCGAACACCCCGCCCAGCAGGAATGGCACGCGCCACACCCAGGCCTGCACCTCCGCCGCACTGTAGTGGGCGTTGATCCAAGCGGCCAGCAGCGAACCGATCAGGATGCCGGCAGTGAGTCCGGCCGTCAGCGTCGCGCAGGCGATGCCGACGCGGCTGCGCGGCACGTGTTCGGCCACGAACACCCAGGCCCCGGGCACTTCGCCTCCCACCGCGATGCCCTGCACGACGCGCATCGCCAGCAATAACAACGGCGCCAGCGCACCTACCTGCGCGTATGTAGGCAACAGCCCGATCAGCAAGGTAGGCACGGACATCATGAAGACGCTGAGCGTGAACATGCGCTTGCGCCCGAGTCTGTCGCCAAAATGCGCCATCACGATGCCACCCAGCGGCCGCGCCACGTAGCCTGCGGCGAAGATGCCGTAGACCTGCAGCTGCGCGAGCCACGGCGCGGTACCGGGCGGGAAGAACAACGCGCCCAACACCTTGGCGAAGAACACGAAGACGACGAAGTCGTAGAACTCCAGCGCACCGCCCAGCGCCGACAGGCCGAGGGTCTTCGCGTCGCGGCGATCGAAGGGACGCTGGATCGGATGCGATGCGTCAGCGACGGTCATGCGGAAGTCCTGAATGTCGGTACGGTCGTGGCGCGCGACGCGTCCAGCGCTGTCGCTCCCTGTAGGAGCGACGTGAGTCGCGACCGTGCCCCCAACGCGTCCGTAGACATCGGCGAACCGACGGACCGCGGACGATGCAGCTTCACCTGATCGGACAACGTGCGGTCGCGACTCACGTCGCTCCTACAGGGAGGATGCACGGCGACGACCGAGCACGCGATCCACCCCCACGATGACCAACCCCAGCACCACGAACACCGCCATGACGCCCACTGCATTGATAGCCACCTTTCCCCAGCCCAGCTGGCCGACATCGATGAAGGGATACGGGTATTCGCCCAGCCAAGCGCCGCGCACGAATACCCAGACCACATAGGCCAGCGGGAACAGCAACCAGCCGGCGACGTCGCGCCAGCGCAGGCCACCGCGCGGCGTGAGCGCCAGCCACCACGCCCAGTACGCCAGAGGCACCGCGTAGTGCAGGCCGGTGTCGGCCCACCACTGCGCACCCTGCGGTTGCCACAGGTGACGCAGGATGAAGAAGTAGATGCTCCCGGTGATGCCGATGTAGAGCGCGACTGCGCCGCGCACGCGGGCCTGCCCGAAGAAGCCCACCTGCCTCGTCGCCGCCGCGAAGGCGACCAGCGCCACCGCGATGTTGCTGAGGATGGTGAAGTAGGTGACGAATCGCACCGTGCCCAGGACCACGCCGACATTGTCGCGGGTCAGCTGCAGGATCAGGACGTATTGCAGCACCAGCGCTGCCAGGGCGAGCAGCCCCACAAGAGCCGCGAACGTGCGGGGCACGGCGGGAAGGCATGTGTGCGACATCGGTCATCCTCGATCCGCGATCCTCGATCCGCGATCCTGCCAGCTTGCCACGGCGAGCGCCCGGTCGGGAGTGGTCCCATCGCCAGCCGCGCGGCGCTTCGGCGACAATGCGCGCATGCCGATGACCCCGACCGCCAAGGCCCAGTTGCAGATCCACCTGTGCGTGCTGCTGTGGGGCTTCACGCCCATCCTGGGCAAGCTGATCAGCCTGTCCGCGCTGCCGCTGGTGTGGTGGCGCATGCTGATCGTGGTGGTCGCCCTCGCCTTCCTGCCACGCGTGTGGCGCGGCCTGCGTGCGATGCCGGCGAAGTTGATCCTCGCCTACAGCGGCATCGGCCTGATCGTGGCGCTGCACTGGCTGACGTTCTATGGCGCCATCAAGTTGTCGAACGCGTCCGTGGCGGTGACCTGCATCGCGCTGGCGCCGGCCTTCACCTCGGTGATCGAGCCCTGGCTGACGCGCCGGCCGTTTTCCTGGCGCGAGCTCCTCTTCGGCGTCGCCGTGCTGCCGGGCGTGGCGCTGGTGGTCGGGGGAATTCCGGACGGCATGCGGCTGGGCGTGCTGGTGGGTGCGCTGTCGGCGCTGCTGGTGGCGCTGTTCGGCCCGCTCAACAAGCGCCTGATCGACCACGGCGAACCGCTGACCATCACCGGACTGGAGCTGGGGTCCGGCACGGTGCTGCTGACGCTGCTCGCGCCCCTGATGCCGATGCTGTTCCCCGCCTTCGCCGGCGACCTGTTCGTGCTGCCCGGCCTGCGCGACGGCGCCCTGCTGCTGGTGCTGTCGCTGGCCTGCACGCTGCTGCCGTTCGCGTTGTCGCTGGTCGCGCTGAAACATCTCAGCGCGTATGGCGTGCAACTGGTGACCAACCTCGAACCCGTCTACGCCATCCTGCTGGCGATCGTGCTGCTGGGCGAACAGCGCGAACTCACGCCACTGTTCTACCTGGGCGTGGGCATCATCCTGGCCGCGGTGTTCCTGCATCCGCTCGCGCAACGCCCGAAGCGCACCGAGCACCCGGAAATGCTGGGCACGTCGGAAACCAAGAACATCGTCGAATGAAGACATTGCACGTCCATAACCGGAGCCTGCCCTTCGCCGCGACCCTTGTCGCGCTGTCGATGGCATCCACCGCCTCCGCGGCCACGCCGGTGTACCGCGAAATGAAGGACTGGGTGGTGGCCTGCGACAACACCGCGCGTTGCGAAGCGATCGGCATGCAGGAGGCGTATCCGCAGCTCATCCTGCGGCTGATGGTCGACGCGGGCCCCGCGGGCGAACCGGTGCTGTCGCTGGAATCGGAGGCACCGGTATCCGCGCGCGATCTGCGCCTGGACGGCGAGCCGTTCGCCGTCGCAGCGCTGCTGCGGCCGGCGACCTCCGACGAAGGCGTTCAACGTATCGGGCACGACGGCGCACAGGTACGTACGTTCCTCGATGCGGTCCGCAATGGCGCACAACTGCAGGCCGGCACCGGCGAGGAGGCCCCCACCGCCTCGCTCGCAGGTTTGTCGGCCGCCCTGCTGCTGATCGATGAAACCCAGGGCCGCTTGGGCACCCAGACGGCCCTGCTCCGGCGCGGCCCGCTGCCGGCCGCGCGCGTGCCCGCGGCGCCGGCGGCGCCCGCGCCCATCCGTGCCGTGGTCGCACCGCTGCTGGACGAGGCGGAAGCACGTCGCCTGGTTGCGCGGGCAAGGTTGCAGGCAGCGGACGAAGTACAGCGCGAGGACTGCTTCGTCGAACCGGACACCGCCTATGACGAAGCCCATGCCCTGAACGACGACGAAGCCCTGGTCGCCCTGGAGTGCTGGCGCGGCGCCTATCAGTCATCCAGCCTTCTGTTCCGCCTGCGGCGCAACGATGCAGGTGCGCCTACCCGCGTGCGGTTGACGGTGCCCGTGCAGGATGAAGGCGCACCGCGGGTGATCGATGCATTCACCAGTGTCGGGTTCGGCCAGGGCCAACTGTCCCACTTCGCCAAGGGGCGAGGCCTTGCCGACTGCGGCGAGAGCGCGGCCTGGACCTTCGACGGCCACGACTTCCGCCTGCAGGGCTACCACCGCCTGGGGTGGTGCCGCGGCGGCAATCCCGGTGACTGGCCCACCCTCTGGCGTACCCGCGGCGATTGAATCACGCGCGATTCAGCGCGCGACCACCACCGGCACCGGACTGGTGGCGATGACCTTCAGCGCCACCGAACCGACCAGCAGCTGCTTCAGCGCACCGCGGCCGTGGGTGCCCATCACGATCAGATCCACCTTGCCGGACTTGGCCTGCTTGACGATGCTCTCAGCCGGCTCGCCCACCACGATCTTCTCCACGAAGGGCAACTGCGCGCGCTTGAGTGCGGTGCGCGCCTTCTTCATCGCGTAGGCACCGTTCTCTGCGTGGTAACGCTCCACGCCATCGCTGCCGAGCTCCAGCGCAACCGAGCGCAGCAGCGGTGGATCGACATACAGCAGGGTCACGGCAGGCAGGTCGGCCAACGACTTGCTCAGCTCCACCAGATGGCGGACGGCCGCCAGGCCGATCTCGCTTCCATCCACGGCCAACAGGATCTTCATCGTCGTTCTCCGCATGGGGCGGGCGCCCGCTGCGCCGCCGATGGGTACAGCATGCGTCAGTCCGTCGCGGCGCGCATTGATCCCGATCAACTCAGGCCGCCACCACCACCCGGTCGCGCCCGCTGCGCTTGGCCTCGTACAGGGCCTGGTCGGCGCGACGGAACATGGTCTCAGCCGTATCCCCGCGCTGACGGTCCGCCAGGCCGATGCTGACCGACACCGGCAGGCCGATGGGCAGCAGGCCCACGCTCTGCCGCATGTACTCGCACTGCAGCTGTGCCTCATCGCGCTTCGCGCCCGGCATCAGGATGACGAACTCCTCACCACCATAGCGGGCGGCCAGTCCACGTCCGGCCGACTGGGACTTCAGCATGTCCGCCAGCGCCACCAGTACGCGGTCGCCTTCATCGTGGCCATGCAGGTCGTTGATCGTCTTGAAGTGGTCCACGTCCAGCACTGCCACCGCCAGCGGTTCACCCGACTCCTCGGCCTTGTGCATCGCGGCCTGCAGCGCAGCCGCGAACGCCCGGCGATTGGGCAGGCCCGTCAGCACGTCGGTGCGGGTCTGCTCGGAAAGATCGGCGTTCTGTTGCTCCAGCTGGTCCTGGTAGAGCTGCATCTGCTGTTCGTACCAGCCGCGCTCGCGCAGTTGATGGCTCAGTTGCCGGCTTACGCGACGCAACTCCAGCAACTGGGAGACCTGCCGCGAAAGCGCATCCAGCGCGGTGAGCTGGAACGGCTCCAGCTGCCGCGGCTGCGCGTCCACCAGGCACAACGCGCCCAGGGCGAAGCCATCCGACGTCACCAGCGGTGCGCCCGCATAGAACCGGATGCCGTTCCCGGCGGTGACCAGCGGGTTGTCGGCGAAGCGCGCATCACGCGTCGCATCCGGCACCACCGTCATGGTGTCCGGACTGAGGATGGTGTGTGCGCAGAAGGAGGTTTCCAAAGAGGGGTCCGGGCTGTCCATGCCGACCTGGGCCTTGAACCACTGCCGGTTGCGATCGATCAGCGTGACGGCCGCCATCGGTACATCGCAGATCGCGGCGGCGATCCGCACCAGATCGTCGAAGGCGCGTTCGGGATCGCTGTCCAGAATGTCGAAGCTGCGCAGGGCAGCCAGGCGTTCTTCTTCGTTGTCGGGCTTGAGAGGTCGGCTCATGCCGGCAGAGGATGTGGATACCGGAGCAGTATGCCGATGTTCGTGCGCACCGCAGGTCGCCGCCTCGCGACGGCGATCACGCTATGCGTCACCAGGTTTCCTGCTGCGGCAGCAGGCCACGCAGTTCCTGATCGGTGAGGTTGCGCCAGCGGCCCAGCTTCAGGTCACCCAGCTTGACGTTGTCGATCCGCACCCGGCGCAGCTGGGTGACGCGATAGTCGAAGGCGGCGGCCATCAGGCGGATCTGCCGGTTCAGGCCCTGGGTCAGGGTCACGCGGAACCCGAACTTCGCGATGCGGCTGGTCCGGCACGGCAGCGTCATCTGCCCGTGCACGCGCACACCACGCGCCATGCCACGCAGGAACTCGTCCGTCACCGGCTTGTTGACCGCCACCAGGTACTCTTTCTCGTGTCGGTTCTCCGCACGCAGGATCTGGTTGACGATGTCGCCGTTGCTGGTCAGCAGGATCAGCCCTTCCGAATCCTTGTCGAGGCGCCCGATCGGGAAAATGCGCTGCTCGTGGCCGATGAAGTCGACGATATTGTCCTTCACCGACGATTCCGTCGTGCAGGTCACGCCAACCGGCTTGTTGAGCACGATGTAGACATGCTTGCGCTTGCCGGCCCTGGCGGCGCGCGCCTTCACCGGCTGGCCGTCCACGCGCACCTCGTCGCCCTCGCCCACCACCGCCCCGACGCCGGCGGCGATGCCGTTGACGGTGACGCGACGCTCCGCGATCAGGCGGTCGGCCTCGCGGCGGGAACAGAAGCCGGTGTCGGCGATGTGCTTGTTGAGGCGGATGGTCATCCCACCATTATCCGGGATCGCGCGCCCGCCGTCGCCCGCTTCAGGCCGGTTCCGCGTGAGCGGAGACAGGAACGGACTCCCATGCCACCATCAGATCCTGGAGCGGACACGGCACATGGACGGCATATCCCTGCACGTGCCCGATACCCACCTCGCGTAGTTGCGCCATCACCGCATCGCTTTCGACCCACTCGGCGATGGTGGTCTTGCCGAGCGCCTGGCCCATCTGGCTCATCGAGCGTACCAGCGCCAGGTCGGCCTCGCCGTGCGCGAGGTCGCGGATGAACGCGCCATCGATCTTGAGGATGTCCACCGGCAACCGCTTGAGGTAGGCGAACGAAGACAAACCGCTGCCGAAATCGTCCAGCGCGATCCGGCAACCTCGCGTGCGCATCGCATCGATGAAGCGACAGGCATCATCCATGTTGGCGATCACGGCGGTCTCGGTGATCTCGAAGCACAACCGCGTCGCGACGCCCGGTTGCTGGTCCAGCAGCAGGTTCACGTGCTCAAGGAAGGCGGGGGCGGCGATCGACTGCGCGGACACATTCAGGTGGCAAAGATCCACGCGCGCCAACTGCCCGGGATGCAGCGCGAAATGCCGGCATACCGCATCGACGACGAAACAGTCGACCGCCATGCCCTGCCCGTAGCGCTCCATCGCAGGCAGGAACACACCCGGCGCATGCAGCCGGCCCTCGCGGTCACGCAGGCGTACCAGCACTTCGTACTGCAGGCGCTGGCTGCCATCCAGCGCGACGATCTGCTGTGCGTAGAGCAACAGGCGGTCTTCCGCGATCGCCAGTTGCGTGTGCGCCACCCATTCCAGTTCATGGCGACGACGCGAGAGGCTGGGATCGGAATCGCGATAGCAGCGGATGCGGTTGCGCCCTTCCTCCTTGGCCACGTAGCACGCGGCATCGGCCGCGCGCAGCAGCCAGTCCACGTCCACCGCCGCATCATTGATCTCGGCCACGCCGATACTGCAATTCAAGCCGAACGTGCGGCCATTCCACTGGAACGAGGAATCGCCCAGCGACGCATGGATGCGCGCCATCGCGGCTTCCGCCTCCTCCAGCGTGGTCTCGTGCAGCAGCACGGCGAACTCATCGCCGCCCAGGCGTCCCAGCCAGTCGTCACGACGCAGTTGCGCCGCCACCCGGCTGGCGAAATGGCACAGGAAGCGGTCGCCTGCCTCGTGCCCGCAGGTGTCGTTGACCAGTTTGAACTGGTCCAGGTCGATGTAGCAGAGCGTGTGCCGCCCATCGCATCCGTGCGCCTGTCCAAGCACGCTACCCAGCCTGCGGGCGATCTCGCGCCGGTTGATCAGGCCGGTGAGGTCATCGTGGCTGGCCTGGTGCGCGATCTCGCAGGCGAGTTCATGCGCCTCGGACACATCTTCCACCAGCACGAACACCCGCTCCGCGCTGCGCGCGCGCGACGCCACCACAGAGGCCGTCCAGCGCACCCAGCGCACGTCGCCATCACGGCGCACGAGCCGGCGCTCGCCCGGCTCGAGCATGCGGATCCAGTCGATGTCGCCACGGGCATCGCATTGCAGATCGTCGGCATGCAGCACGTCGGATAGATGCAGCGAGCGGATGTCATGCAGCGGCATCCCGAGGATCTGCGCCAGCGCCTCGTTCGCCTGGGTGAAGCGCCCATCGCGCTCCAACTTGAGCATGCCCACCGCGGACTGGTGGAACGCCATGCGGAATTCGCTTTCGGTCTCGCGCACGCGGCGCAGCGTACTGCGCATGACATGCAGCGCGTACGCGCAGAGCACGAGGAACGCCATCGCACTGAGCCCCAGCAGGACGCGCCGCATGAAATGCGCGCCCTCCGCCAGCGAGCGCGAGAATGCCAGCTCCTTCGGGCGCACGCGCGCGTCGATTTCCATCAGCCTGTGCTGGTAGGCGCGGACGCTTGCGCCGTCGCGCGTGGCGCCTGACGGACGCGCCTCGAGTTCGTCGGCGAGCGCGACCAGATGCTGGATCTCGACTTCCGCCTCGCGCCACAGGCGCACCGATTCGCGGAAGTACGGAGCCTTGCGCAGCATGCGGTACATCCAGATCAGGCGGCCGATGTCCTCCGGCGCGTTCTCGCCCTGCAGGAAGCCTTGGCGAGCGGCCTCCAGGTCCACGGGCGAGCGCTCAAGCGCCAGCCTGCCCGTGCGGTCACCCAGTGGCACGCGCAGGGCGACGCGCGCATCGGCCAGGTCCGCGGGCCGCGCATGGCTGGCATAGCGGTACAGGCTGTGCACGGCACGTTGCTGCGCCTTGGACCAATGGCTCTCACCGATGATGTAGGCGGTGGCGCCCGCCTGCGTTTCAAGCACGGCGGCGATCAGCAGTGCGCCCAGCGCGGACAGGACGATGAGCACCGCGACCCGGGCCGGAAGGCGCCGCTGCAGGCCCCGGTTGCGGTCATCGCCGGCGGTCCCGCCGGCTACGGATGCTTCCCTGTTGTCCACATGTCACTCCTGTTGGCCCGCGCGATGGAAGGCGTTCGCGTGGGCCTCCATCGTCGTTCATCGGCCCCGCCCCGGTACCCTTGAGGGCTGGGTCAGCATTCGACACGGACGGCCGACAAATGGTCGTCCTGCGTCAGTTGTCGCCATCCGGGGCGGCCCCGGCGTCGACCACCCGGTCGCGCCCGGCCCGTTTGGCCCGGTACATCGCCTCGTCGGCCCGGCGCAGCAGCGATGCCGCGTCGATGTCCTCCGGCTCGAGCGTGGCCAGGCCGATGCTGGCGGTCACCAGCAGGCCATCGATGCCCAGCCCGGTGCCTGTCGCGCGCACCTGCGTGCGCATCGTTTCCAGGCGCGTCCGCGCGGTCGCGCCGCCAATGCCAGGCAGCAGCACCAGGAATTCCTCGCCGCCCATCCGGATCACATCCGCGGGATCGCGCACCATCGAGGTCAGGTTGGCCGCCACCGCCACCAGCACGCGGTCGCCGACCGCATGCCCATGCACATCGTTGATGCGCTTGAACAGGTCGATGTCGAGGAAGCCCACTGCCAATGGCCCCGCACCCGTGCGGGCATCGCGCATGTGCTGCTCCAGTCGCTTCAGGCCGGCGCGGCGGTTCGGGAGGCCGGTGAGTCCGTCGGTGTCGGCCAGGGCACGCATCTCGTCACGCTGGCGGCGCAACTGGCCCAGGCGCAGGTTCAACACGTAGGCGCTGACCGTCAGGAACCACGTGATCGACAACTGGATCGCTTCCACGCGGTATTCGATCAGCAGATGGCTGTCGACCACGTCCATCACCGCCATCGCCAGGAACGGCGTCACGGCCGCGATCGCCGCGATGGCATCGGCGCGCTGCCCACGCAGGAAATACAGTCCCAGCGCCAGGATGGCGACACAGCCGGCGGCGAAGCCCTGGTCAATGCCTGTCGCCAACCGCGACAGGCCTTCCTGTGACAACCACCCCGCCGCCACACTCGTGGCGCAGAGGCCTGCCGCAAGCCACGGCAGCCAGCGTCGCGTGCCGGGCCAGGCGCGCGCGCCGCCGACGAGCAGCCACATCGCGTACAGCAGCGTCGGCAAGCCCAGGCAGGAAAATGCGACCAGCCATCGGAATTCGCCATCGCCGATGGGCAGCCAGGGTTCCGGGTAGCCGCTCAGGCCACTGAGCACCGCCTGTCCCAGCACGCTGAGCGCACACAGCAGGGCGTAGCCCAGGAAGACCCGGTCGCGCGTACTCAGGAAACCCATCAGTGCCATGAAGGCCAGCGCGATGGCGATGGCCACGCACGCCGTCCGCACCAGCAGGCGTGCCGTGTCGACCTGCTGGACCGGGCTGGGCGCGCCAATGCGGACCGTGGGGATCCAGCCGGGCTTCAGCGGTTTGGCCCACGCCACCTCGATGGGATCCCGGTTGCCCGCCGGGGGCACCACCACCATGCCCACGCCTGCACGGAACCGCGAATCACGCGTGCGGGCGTCGTGCATGCGTCCGCATACCTCACGGTCGCCGTGGTGCACCCGCACCTCGCCCGCGAAGATGTTGAACACGTTGATCGCCTGCGGGGCACCCGACCATCCTTCCGGCGGAGCGGGGATCTCGACCCGCTCCGTGAGCCCCGCCTGCATCGCGGCCGTGCAGTGGCGCTGCGGCGCCTGCTCGGAGGTCGGCGCCCCGGTGACCAGGTAGTCGCGGCCGGGTTCCGGCGCCGCCTGGACCGGGCACGACAGCGCGACGAGCAGCAACAGCCACCCTGCGATCCCGCCACGTTGATCCCCGTTCCCCCTCACGAACACTCCGGTACGTCGCCGCCCTCCCGACTACCGGTGTGCTGGCTTGCGTCTACGAAATGCAACTTCCGTGCCACCTGCCGGCGCCTGCGCGCCAGCGGACCGTCACTCGCGCGGCGGTCCCTTGCGGTGCGGCTTGCCTGCACCGAACGGCTTGTCGCCGCGCGGCTTGCCCTTGCCGGCCCCCGGGCCTCCGAACTTGCGCGGCGGCGCGGACCCCGCACCTCCACCCTCGCCCGGCTTGTGGATGCGCAGCTGCTGGCCGGACACCCAGACCTTCTTCAGGTGCATCAGCACTTCGCGCGGCATGCCTTCGGGCAGGTCGAGCGTGGTGTGGTCGTGCTGGATGTCGATCCGGCCGATGTAGCGGCTTTCCAGACCCGCCTCGTTGGCGATCGCGCCGACGATGTTGGCCGGCTTCACGCCATGGGCATGGCCCACCTCGATGCGGTAGGTCTCCATGCCCACCTCCGGCTTGTCGGTCCGCGGCTTGTCGGCGCGCGGGCGGTCGGTGTCGGGACGTTCGATCTTCGACCGCTCGGGCTTGTCGAAGCTGCGCGCGGGGCGCTCGCCGGGGGCAGCGTCCTCATGGCGGCGCGGGCGCTCGTCGCGCTCGCGGCGCGGCGCATTGCCGTAGGTCTCGCTGCGCACCGGGCGCTGCTCGCGCGGTGTGCGCTCCTGCGACAGCAGCAGCGGCGTGTCGCCCTGCACCAGCTGCGCCAGCGCAGCGGCGATGTCGACCGCCGGCACGTTCTGCTCGCGCTCGTAGCGTTCGATCAGCGCGCGGAACTCGCCGGCCTTGCCGGACGCCAGCATGTCGGTGATGCGCGCGAGGAACCTCTCCACCCGACGGTCGTTGACCGCTTCCACGCTGGGCAGCTGCATCTCTTCGATCGGCTGGCGCGTGGCGCGCTCGATCGAACGCAGCATGCCCTTCTCGCGCGGGGTGACGAACAGGATCGCGTCACCCGTGCGACCGGCGCGGCCGGTGCGGCCGATGCGATGCACGTAGCTTTCGGTGTCGTACGGGATGTCGTAGTTCAGCACGTGACTGATGCGCTCCACGTCCAGGCCGCGCGCGGCCACGTCGGTAGCGACCAGGATGTCCAGCTTGCCGTCCTTGAGCTGCTGGATGGTCTTCTCGCGCGCCGCCTGCTGCATGTCGCCGTTGATCGCGGCCGCAGCCAGCCCGCGCGCCTGCAGCTTGTCGGCCAGCTCTTCGGTGGCCGCCTTGGTGCGGGCGAACACGATCATGCCGTCGAACGGCTCGACTTCCAGGATGCGGGTCAGCGCATCCAGCTTGTGCATGCCGCTGACCCACCAGTAACGCTGGCGGATGTTGGCCGAGGTGGTCGTCTTCGAGGCGATGTTCACCTCGACCGGATCCTTCAGGTAGGTCTGGGCGATGCGGCGGATGGCCGGCGGCATGGTCGCGGAGAACAGCGCCACCTGGCGCGTTTCCGGCGTCTTCTTCAGCACGGTCTCGACGTCGTCGATGAAGCCCATGCGCAGCATTTCGTCGGCTTCGTCCAGCACCAGCGTGGTCAGGCCGGACAGGTCCAGCGAGCCCCGCTCCAAGTGGTCGATCACGCGGCCGGGCGTACCGACCACGACGTGCACGCCGCGCTTGAGCGCCTGCAGCTGCGGGTAGTAGCTCTGGCCGCCGTAGATCGGCAGCACGTGGAAGCCGGGGATCTTGCCCGCGTACTTCTGGAACGCCTCCGCCACCTGGATGGCCAGTTCGCGCGTGGGCGCCAGCACCAGTGCCTGCGGGCTGCCCGCGCCGGGATTGATGTTGGCCAGTACCGGCAGCGCGAAGGCGGCGGTCTTGCCGGTGCCCGTCTGCGCCGTGCCCAGCACGTCGCGGCCGGCCAGCATGGCCGGGATGGTGGCCGCCTGGATCGGCGACGGGGTTTCGTACCCCACGGCGGTGACGGCGGCCATGACCGGCGCCGGCAGGCCGAGGTCGGCGAACAGGAGCGGGGCTGGGGAGGGGGATTCGGTGGACATGCGGAGACTCCGGGGCGTCGCGGAGCCGCACGCCGAGCCGCATATTGTGCCCCTTCAGGGGGCTCCTGTCGCGTTGCAGCACGCCAGCGCCCTCACGTGGACGGGCGCTGTGATGTTCCGGGCGCGGCGGCGAATCACCTTCCAGACCCGCACAATCGAGCACACGCCCGGATGGAATCGACCCCCGCCATGACCACGGACACGGACGCCCGCGCAGGCTTCCAGGCCCAGTTGCTGGCCCATCGCGGCATCGTCGCCAAGGTTGCAGGCACGTATGCCTGGCACCCGGACGACCGCGACGACCTGATGCAGGACATCGCCACGCAGCTGTGGCGCGCGTGGCCGGGCTACGACAGCGCCCGTCCATTCGCCACCTGGATGTACCGGATAGCGCTGAACGTGGCGATCTCCCATGTCCGCGGCCGCACGCGCGCGCCGTCGTCCGAGGCATGGCACGAGGACCACCACGACCTCGCCGACCCGCATGCGCACGACCACGAAGCGCGCGAGCAGGTCGATCTGTTGCACCGCTTCATCCAGGCGCAACCTCCGCTCGACCGCGCCCTGCTGCTGCTCTACCTGGAAGACCGCAGCCATCGCGAGATGGCCGACGTGCTGGGCCTGAGCGAAACCAACGTGGCGACCAAGATCAGCCGGCTGAAGCAGCGGCTGCGCAACGAACTCTGAACCGATGACACCACACGGAAACGACCATGGAACCCGATGACCTGAAACTCGCGTGGCAGACCCTGTCGCGCCGCCTGGAACGACACGACGCGCTGCAAACCCACCTGTTGCTGGAGCAGCGTAAGCAGAAGGCGTTGTCCAGCCTGCGCCCGCTGTTGTGGGGCCAGGTGGTGCAGATGCTGTTCGGCATCCCCTTCATCCTGCTGGCCGCCTTGCTGTGGATCCGGGGCGGGCAGTCGGCCGACGGCCTGCCGTGGACGGTTCTGGCATCCGGCGTGGTGGTGCAGCTCTACGGCATCGCGACGGTCGCGATGGCGGGCGAGACCCTGCGCCGCATGCGCGAGGTGGATTGCGCGCAACCGATCATCGAAATCCAGACGCGCTTGGCCCGTTTGCGCCGCACCTACATCGTCAACGGCATGCTGACCGGGCTGCCGTGGTGGTTCATGTGGGTGCCGGTGCTGGTGGTGCTGGTGGGCCTGGGTGGCAGCGACCTGTATGCGCGGGCGCCGGGCGTGGTCTGGATCGGCCTGGGCGTAGGTGCTGCCGGCCTGGCGGCGACCTTCTGGTTCCATCGCTGGTCACGTGACCCGGCCCGTCCCCGGCTGGCCAAGGCCATGGAGGACAGCGTGACCGGCGGCAGCCTGCGGCGCGCACGCGCGCAGATCGAGGAGATCGCGCGCTTCGAGGCCGAGTGAGCGGGCCGTGGCTTACACTGCCGTGCATGCCACGCATCGACTTCGACCTTGACCCGCCCCACGACTATGTGGAACTCAATCAGCTGCTGAAGCTGGCCGGCATCGCCGACAGCGGCGGCCAGGGCAAAGCCATCGTGGCCAGCGGCGAGGTGACGGTGGATGGCGAGGCGGAACTGCGCAAGACTGCAAAGATCCGCGCGGGTCAGGTCGTCCGCATCGGCGATACCGAGATCCGGGTGCAGGTCGCCGAACGCTGAGGCCTCCGCACAACGCGGCACCCCGCTCCACCTGCGTAAAGCCTCGCTCTACTCATACAAACACTGAGCGTTGAGTCATTTTGGCTGGCGCGTGAGGGGAAAAGCGTCGCGCGAGTCGCTCAGGGTGCGGTGCCGGCTTCCGGCCGAGGGCTGGCGGACGTGTCGCCCGGCGCATCGGGAGCCGCTTCCACATCCGCCATGCGGTCGAACTCCGACAGCGGACTGTCGGCCGGGCACTTCGCGTCGGGAAACTGGAAACGCTCACGCAGCGCCAGGCCGCAGGCCTGCATCTCGTCCAGCCCGGTACCGGCGGTCTTGCACTCGCTGTCGAAGCTGCGCATGAAGGCATCGCGGCGCAGCACGAAATCCTCGCCGCAGCGTCGCATCAGCTGCAGGCGGTCCAAGTCGTCCTGGGCGGCATTGGTGCCATCCAGCCCGAACTCCTGCAACTCGTCCTTGTCGAGCAGGCGCAACCGGCGGTTCGGCACCGTCATCATCAGATCGGCCACGGTCACGGCCACGCCGTTGCGCGACAGGTAGTCCTTCACCCGGTCGTAGACACCGCGCAGTTCTTCGTTCAACTCGCTGCGCGTGGTGGCGGTGGAACTCATGCGGATGATGCGGTGCACGCCCACCTTGCCGGAGATCATCCGGTTGTCGCCAGCGCCCAGCACGAACACGCACGCGCTATGGCAGGCAGAACCTTCGCGAACCCAGATCGTCCAGCCGCCGCCGCCGATGGCGTCGCCCGCCCTGATCGCGTCCTCCACCTGGCCACCGGCCGAATCCAGATCGAGGATGCGCTTGTGGATGGCCATGCGCTCGGCAATGTCGGCCACCCGGGCAACCAGGTCGGTGAAATCCGCCGCGATCTTGCCCTGGTAGCGCAGGCGCAGCACGCCGCCCTTCTGGCATGGCGACAACGCATCGACCACGCTGAAGAACGCCAGCGACTCCAGCGGCTCGCCGTCGCCTTCTTCGCTGTTGTAGTCGGCACGGCAACTGACCCAGGCCTTGCCCGACTCGACTTTCGCCAGCGGCCAGTCGGTAGGCAGGCCTTCGCGGGAGCCACTCTCGGCAGGTGCGCCACGCGCAGGCGACATGGGGCCGGTGGACACCGCACCATCGCCACGTTCGGCCTGCTGCGAGGTTGTTTCAGGGGTGGGAGCCGCGTCGGTGGCCGGTGCCTGCGCCATCGCGTCGGGCGCGCCACCGTCCGGCTCGCCCGCACCACATCCGGCCAGCAGGAGGCTGGCGGCGAGCAGCATCAGCAGGGGAAGGTGCAGGTTGCGGGACAACATCCGGTCGATCAGGGCACGACGCCAGGTTCCGAAGGCGCTGGCATGGGTGAGGGTCCGTCTAGTCTAGTGTCAAACCCGTTGCGTGGGCCCACCGCGGGATGAACCCGCCTCCCGCGGAGACGTTACAGCAAGGCCCAGAGCAGCTGCAGCAGACCCCACAGCGAGATGGCCCAGACGAGGGTGCGAAGGTATGGGACGCCCGCCGCGTACAGCGGCACGTAGGCGAGACGGGCCCAGAAATAACACTGCGCGCCAAGCGCGGTACCGGCATCGCCCCGATCGAGCACGACCACCGCCAGCGCGGCGGCGGCGAAGAACGGGAAGGTCTCCAGGAAATTGCGCAATCCCCGGTCCACCCGCGCAGCCACGCCCTCCAGCGGCGGCAACACGGCATCGCGCGCGCCGACATTCCACTTCAATCCACGCTGCCGGGTGGTCAATGCAGCGCCCAGCAGCACATGCGCCAGTCCCAGTGCGATGGACCAGGCGAGCATCTTCAGTTCGATCGGCATGGTGGGCGTCCTCGCGCAAGGTGACGCCCACTCTAGCGCAGCCCCGCGGGCCTGCACTCTCCCTCGACGAGGTTACGCAGGCGCGCGGAGGTGTCTTCCGGTTACATCGATGACGTGGCGCGCGCGGCCACTGCGCAGTCGTCCAGCAGCGGCTTGCCCTGATCGCTCAGCACGACGTCGTTGGTGGCGAACGCGTGAAAGCGGCATCTGCGCACGCCGGTGCAATCGGGGCGCGGATCGGGATGGGAACGTGCGCGTACCGCCACCATCACCCCGGATTACCTCCCATGCCGGACACTCCCCACGACATCGACCTGCAACGTCGACAGCTGATGCTGGCGGGCGCGGCGATCACCGGTGCCGCCTTCCTGCCGCTGGCCGCATGCAGCCGCACCGACGCGCCCGCCTCCACCGCATCGGCGCTCCCTCCCCC
>CBIHLJ010000022.1:0-63311 GCA_966210745.1 uncultured Pseudoxanthomonas sp. | reverse complement strand
CTCGAACAGCGGCGACATGCGCGCCACCATGAAGATGCCGGCGGTCACCATCGTCGCCGCGTGGATGAGCGCCGAGATCGGCGTGGGGCCTTCCATCGAATCAGGCAGCCACACGTGCAACGGCACCTGAGCGGACTTGCCCATCGCGCCGATGAACAGGCAGATGCAGGTCAGTGTGGCCATCGACCAGATCACCGGCTGGTCCAGGACCTGCCAGGTTTCGCCGAACAGCGTGACCGCACCCGACCACACCGGCACCGCCTTGCCGGCCAGCATCGGCGAGTTGGCGAACACGGTCGCGTAGTCCAGCGTGCCGAACATCAGCAGCACGCAGCCGATACCGAGCAGGAAGCCGAAGTCGCCGACGCGGTTGACCAGGAACGCCTTCATGTTGGCGAAGATCGCCGTCGGCCGCTTGAACCAGAAGCCGATCAGCAGGTACGACACAAGGCCCACCGCTTCCCAGCCGAAGAACAGCTGCAGGAAGTTGTTGCTCATCACCAGCATCAGCATGCTGAAGGTGAACAGCGAGATGTAGCTGAAGAACCGCTGGTAGCCCGGATCTTCGGCCATGTAGCCGATGGTGTAGATGTGCACCAGCAGCGACACGAAGGTCACCACCACCATCATCATCGCGGTCAGCTTGTCGATCATGAAACCGACGTGGCCGGTGATGTTGCCCACCTCGAAGAACGTGTACAGGTTCTCGTTGAACGGCGATGCGCCCTGTGCCACCAGTTGGTACAGCACCCAGCAGGACAGCGCGCAGCTGGTCGCCACGCCCAGGATGGTCACCGTGTGGGCACCGGCACGGCCGACGAAGCGGCCGAACAGCCCGGCGATGATGCTGCCCAGCAGCGGCGCCAGCACGATGGCCAGCAGCACGTTCTTGGAGAGGAGGACTTCCATACCGGTCATCGGTGCATCAACCTTTGAGCGTGTCGACTTCGGCGACGTTGATCGTGCGCCGGGTGCGGAACAGGGTGACCAGGATCGCCAGGCCGATGGCGGCCTCGGCGGCGGCCACGGTCAGGATGAAGAACACGAAGATCTGGCCCGCGGCATCGCCCAGTTCGCGCGAGAACGCGACGAAGTTGATGTTCACCGAAAGCAGCATCAGTTCGATCGACATCAGCAGCACGAGGACGTTCTTCCGGTTCAGGAAGATGCCGGCAAGGCTGATGCAGAACAGCACGGCGCCGAGCGCCAGCAGGTGGCCCACGGAAATCATGCCTTGCCCTCCCCGTCCACCGGCGCACTGGCCGGCGTTTCGCGCACCGGCTTCTCGGCCGGCATCGACACCATGCGGATGCGGTCGCTCGCCTTCACGCGCGACTGCTCACCCGGGTCCTGCGTCTTGATGCCGGTGCGCTTGCGCAGCGTCAGCATCACCGCCGCCACCACGGCGACGGTCAGGATGACGGCAGCGAACTCGAACGGCAGCAGGAACTCGGTGAACAGCGTGCGCGCCAGCCAGGCCGTGTTGGACACGTCGGCTGCCGCCGAAGCGGCGTTGTCCGCGAACGGCACCGCCATCTTCGCCTTGATGCCGATCAGCACCAGCATCTGCGCCAACATGACCACTGCGACCAGCAGGCCGACCGGCAGGAACTTCACCCAGCCCTCGCGAAGGGCGTCGACGTCGATGTCCAGCATCATCACGACGAACAGGAAGAGCACCATCACCGCGCCCACGTAGACGAGGATCAGCGCGACGCCCAGGAACTCCGCGCCCACCAGCAGCCAGGTGCAGGCCACCGAGAAGAACGTCAGGATGAGGCACAGCACGGCATGCACCGGGTTGCGCACGCTGATCACCGCACCGGCGGCGACGACCGCGATGGTGGCGAAGGCGTAGAAGCTGATCAAAACCCAATCCATTCTTTGGACCTCAGCGGAAGGCGGCGTCGGCGGCGCGGCGTTCGGCGATTTCGGCTTCCAGCCGGTCGCCAATCGCCAGCAGCTGCGGCTTGGTCACGATGTTCTGCCCGCGCTTGTCGAAGTGGTACTCCAGCACGTGCGTTTCCACGATCGAATCCACCGGGCAGCTTTCTTCGCAGAAGCCGCAGTAGATTCACTTGAACAGGTCGATGTCGTAGCGGGTGGTGCGGCGGGTGCCGTCCTCGCGCGGGGCCGAGTCGATGGTGATCGCCAGCGCCGGGCAGACCGCTTCGCACAGCTTGCAGGCGATGCAGCGCTCTTCCCCGTTGGGGTAACGGCGCAGCGCATGCAGGCCACGGAAACGCGGCGACTGCGGGAATTTCTCCATCGGGTACATCAGCGTGTACTTCGGCTTGAAGGTGTACTTCAGCGTCAGCCACAGGCCCTGCATCAGTTCCAGCAGCATCAGGCTCTTGAAGTAGTGCACAACCTTGTTCATTTACACACCCTTCTCGAACACGCCGAAGAACACCAGCAACGCCGTTACCGCGATCCACGCGATGGTCAGCGGAATGAACACCTTCCAGCCCAGCCGCATGATCTGGTCGTAGCGGTAACGCGGGAAGCTGGCGCGGAACCAGATGTAGGCGCTGGCGAAGAACAGTACCTTCAGCAGCAGCCACGGCCAGCCGCCGGTCCAGATCCAGTTGATCCAGGGTGACACGTCGGCGGTGATCCAGCCCTGCAGCGGGCTCAGCCAGCCGCCCAGGAAGAACAGCGACACCAGGAAGCTGACCAGGATCATGTTGGCGTATTCGGCCAGGAAGAACAGCGCGAACGCCGCACCCGAGTACTCCACCATGTGGCCGGCGACGATTTCCGATTCGCCTTCCACCACGTCGAACGGCGAGCGGTTGGTCTCGGCAACGCCGGACACCCAGTAAACGATGAACAGCGGGAACAGCGGCAGCCAGAACCACTCGAAGAAGCCGGCGTTGCCGGACTGCGCCATCACGATGTCGGTCAGGTTCAGGCTGCCGGCGGCGATCAGCACGCCTACCAGCGCGAAGCCCATCGCGATTTCGTAGCTGACGACCTGCGCCGCCGAGCGCATCGCGCCCAGGAACGCATACTTCGAGTTCGAGGCCCAACCGGCGATGATGATGCCGTACACGCCCAGCGAGGTCATCGCGAGCAGGTACAGCAGGCCGGCGTTGGCGTTGGACAGCACCAGTTGGTAATCGAACGGCACCACCGCCCACGCGGCGAAAGCCGGCGCCAGGGTGATCAGCGGCGCCAGGATGTACATGGTCTTCTGCGCGCTGCTGGGCTGGATGATTTCCTTGAACAGCAGCTTGAAGACGTCGGCGAAGGCCTGGAAGATGCCCATGCCGACGTACATCGGCCCGTGGCGCACGTGCATCCAGCCGATCAGCTTGCGTTCCCACACCACGTAGAACGCGACCGAGATGATCACCGGCATGGTGATCACCAGGATCTTCAGCACGATCCACAGCACCATGCCGATGTCGCCCAGCCCGAAGAACCACTCGCGCAGGGGGCCGACGGCGTTGATCAACAGTTCGTTCATGCGCTCACCACCGTCACGCGTCCGGCGCCCAGCGGCGCCGTGGCACCGTAGCCGCTCTCGATCCAGGCGACGCCCGCGGCGACGCGGGCATCCACCACCACCGGCAACGCGGCCGTGCCGATGCCATTGCCGACCTTGGCCATCTGGCCTTCGGCGACGCCGGCGGCCTGCGCGTCGGCAGGATTCAGCACGATGCGGTCACCCACGTTCAGCGGGTGCGCCTGCAACGCTTCGGCGCGGCGGACGGTACCGTCGGTGCGATAGATCGCCGCGCTGACGGCCAGTTCCAGGCCCTGACCATTCAGTGCAGGTGCTGCGGACTTCGCGATCGCGACGGGCTTCGCGTTGCTGATGGCATCGCGCATCCCCGCAACATCGGTGAACTCGAAGCCGGCGAGCTGCAGTTCACCGCCGAGTGCGCGCAGCACCTTCCAGCCTTCGCGTGCTTCGCCCGGCAACTTGCCGGCGGCCTGCGTGCGCTGGTCCTTGCCATCGAGATTGGTCAGCGTCGCCTCGATTTCAGGCAGCGCGCCGATCGGCAGGATCACGTCGGCCACGTCGCGCGTCGACTTGCAGGCGAAATGGCTGAACGCGACGACCTTGGCAGAAGCCAGCGCGCGGGACGCAGCAGGCGTATCGGCGAAATCGAGGCCCGGTTCGATGCCGTAGATGACGTAGGCGTTGCGTGGCTCGGCAAACATGCCCGCCACGTCGCGGCCGGTCGGCAGCACGCCATGGCGTGCCAGACCCACCGCGTTTGCGCCCTGCGGGACGCGGCACAGCGACGCGCCGGTCGCGGACGCATAGTCCGTCGCGGCGGCACGCAGCGAAGCTGCCTGCGGATGATTCTCGGCGATGCCACCGACGATCACGACCGCACGGTTGGCGGCCTTGGCGACGTCGCGCAGCGCGGCGTCGTTCAACGCAGCACCGAGCTTCGACGGCGCGACGATGTGCTTGCCGGCGATGCCGAACGCGAAATCGAAGTCGACCGGGTTGACCACGTGCACCTTGGCGCCCTTGCGGACGGCCTTGCGGATGCGCTGGTGCAGCAGCGGCAGCTCATGGCGGATGTTGGTGCCGAACAGCACGATGACATCGGCCTGCTCGATCTCCGCCAGCGGCAGCGCGAACGGCTCGGCGACAGCGCCGTCGGAGAAATCGCGGTTGTTGATGCGGTGGTCCAGATTGCCGGTGCCGAGGCCTTCGGCCAGCTTCGCCAGCAGACCGCCCTCCTCGTTCGACACCGCCGGATGCACCAGCACGCCAAGGCTGTCGCCGCGGTTCGTGCGCAGGATCTCGGCAGCGGCCGCGAGGCCTTCGGCCCACGACACTTCGCGCCACTCGCCATTGACCTTCTGCAGCGGCTTCACCGCGCGGTCGTCGGCGTACAGGCCCTGGTGCGAATAGCGGTCGCGGTCGGACAGCCAGCATTCGTTGACCGCCTCGTTCTCGCGCGGCACGGTGCGCAGCACCTGGCCACGACGCGAGTGGTAGAACACGTTGGAACCCATCGCATCGTGGAAACCGACGGATTCGCGCGCGATCAGTTCCCACGGACGGGCGCGGAACTGGAACACCTTGTTGGTCAGCGCGCCCACCGGGCAGACGTCGATGACGTTGCCGGAAATCTCGGTGGTCAGCGGCTTGCCGTCGTAGGTGCCGATCTGCAGGTTCTCGCCACGGTACATGCCGCCCAGCTCGTAGGTGCCGGCGACGTCCGCGGTGAAGCGCACGCAGCGCGTGCACTGGATGCAGCGGGTCATCTCGGTGGCGACCAGCGGGCCGATGTCCTCGTCCGGCACCACGCGCTTGCGTTCCTGGAAACGGCTGACTGAACGGCCGTAACCCAGCGACAGGTCCTGCAGCTCGCACTCGCCGCCCTGGTCGCAGATCGGGCAGTCGAGCGGATGGTTGATCAGCAGGAATTCCATCACGTTGCGCTGCGACTTCAGGGCCTTCTCGCTGCGCGTGGCGATCTTCATGCCGTCCATCACCGGCGTGGCACACGCCGGTGCCGGCTTGGGCATCTTCTCCACTTCCACCAGGCACATGCGGCAGTTCGCCGCGATCGGCAGCTTCTCGTGGTAGCAGAAGCGCGGGATCGGGATGCCAGCCTTGTCGGCCGCCTGGATGATCATCGAACCCTTGGGCGCGGCCATCTCGACACCGTCAATGAAGACGGTGACATGGTCCGGCGGCAGGTTGGGATTCACGGGCTGCGCACTCACGCGGCCACCTCCAGGTTGGAACGGACCACCTTGCCGTCGCGCTCGTCGTCGACGAGGAAACGCTTGTTGACGATCGCGTATTCGAATTCATGCCAGAAGTGGCGCAGCATGCCCTGCACCGGCCACGCAGCAGCTTCGCCGAACGCGCAGATGGTGTGGCCTTCGATCTGGCCGGCCGCCGCACGCAGCGTCTGCAGGTCTTCGATCGTAGCCTTGTGCTCGGCGACACGGGTCAGCATGCGGTACATCCAGCCGGTGCCTTCGCGGCACGGCGTGCACTGGCCGCAGCTTTCCTTGAAGTAGAAGCGCGCGATGCGCTGGCACGCACGCACCATGCAGGTGGTGTCGTCCATGACGACGACGGCGCCCGAACCCAGACCGGAACCGGCCTTCTGGATGCTGTCGTAATCCATCGTCAGGCCCATCATCACCTCGCCCGGCAGCACCGGCATCGAGGAGCCGCCAGGGATCACGGCCTTGAGCTTGCGGCCTTCGCGCATGCCGCCGCACAGCTCCAGCAGGTCGGCGAACGACGTGCCCAGGCGGATCTCGTGATTGCCGGGACGCGCGACGTGGCCGGAGACCGAGAAGATCTTGCAGCCGCCGTTGTTGGGCTTGCCCAGGTTCATGAACCACTCGGCGCCGTTGCGCACGATGGCCGGCACCGACGCATAGGTCTCGGTGTTGTTGATCGTGGTCGGCTTGCCGTACAGGCCGAAGTTGGCCGGGAACGGCGGCTTGAAGCGCGGCTGGCCCTTCTTGCCTTCCAGCGACTCCATCAGCGCGGTCTCTTCGCCGCAGATGTAGGCGCCCGCGCCGAGCGCGTTGTACAGGTCGATGTCCACACCCGAGCCGAGGATGTTCTTGCCCAGCCAACCGTGCTTGTAGGCTTCGGCGGTGGCTTCTTCCAGGTGCTCGAACGGCTCGTGGTGGAACTCGCCGCGCAGATAGTTGTAGCCCACGGTGGAACCGGTGGCATAGCAGGCGATGGCCATGCCCTCGATCACCGCATGCGGGTTGTAGCGCAGGATGTCGCGGTCCTTGGCGGTACCCGGCTCGGATTCGTCCGAATTGCAGAGGATGTACTTCTGCATGTCGCCCTTGGGCATGAAGCTCCACTTCAGACCGGTCGGGAAGCCTGCACCGCCGCGGCCGCGCAGGCCGGACTGCTTGACCATCTCGACGACGTCGGCCGGCGGGATCTTCTCTTCGATGATCCTGCGCAGGGCGGCGTAGCCACCGGTCTTCAGATAGTTCTCGTACGACCAGGGCTTGTCGAAGTGCAGCGTGGTGTAGACGGCCTGATGCTCCTTGGGAGCGGGCCCGACCGGGCCGTAGCCCTCTGAATAGTATGCGTGGCCTGCCATGCGCTTACTCCAACCCTTCCAGCAGCTCATCGACTTTCGCCGGCGTCAGCTTCTCGTGGTAGTGGCCATTGATGACCACGACCGGCGCGCCGCAGCACGCGGCCACGCACTCTTCTTCGCGCTTCAGGTACACGCGGCCGTCGGCGGTGGACTCGCCGAGCTTGCAGCCCAGTTTCTTCTCGGCGTGCGCGACCAGATCCTGGGCGCCGTTGAGCCAGCAGCTGATGTTGGTGCAGAAGGCGACGTTGTTGCGGCCGACCTTCTCGGTCTCGAACATCGAGTAGAAGCTGGCGACCTCGTACGCCCACACCGGCGGCAGGTCGAGGTACTTGGCGACGGCGGCGATCAGTTCGTCGGTCAGCCAACCCTCGTTCTGCTCCTGAGCGGCATGCAGACCCTGCAGCACCGCGGAACGCTTGCGGTCCGGCGGGAACTTGGTCAGCCAATGATCGATGTGCGCGCGCGTCTTGTCGCTCAACGCCACCAGCGGATCGACGTTCTGCGCCGCCTCGAAATTACCCGTGGCCCTCATCGGTCCACCTCACCAAAGACAAGATCATAGGTACCGATCATCGCGACGACGTCGGGAAGCATGTGGCCGCGCACGATCTCGTCCATGGAGGACAGGTGCGCGAAACCCGGGGCGCGCAGCTTCACGCGGAAGGGCTTGTTGGCGCCATCGGACACCAGGTAGCAGCCGAACTCGCCCTTCGGCGCTTCGACCGCGGCATAGGTTTCGCCGGCCGGCACGCAGTAGCCTTCGCTGAAGAGCTTGAAGTGATGGATCAGTGCTTCCATGTCGTCCTTCATCTCCTCGCGGGAGGGGGGCGCGACCTTGAAGTTCTGCACCATGACCGGGCCAGGATTGGCCTTCAGCCACTTCACGCACTGCTGGATGATGCGGTTGGACTGGCGCATCTCGGCGACGCGGACCAGGTAGCGGTCGTAGCAGTCGCCGTTGACGCCGACGGGGATGTCGAAATCGACCACGTCGTACTTGGCATAAGGCTGCTTCTTGCGCAGGTCCCAGGCGATACCCGAACCGCGCAGCATGGCGCCGGTCATGCCCAACGCGCGTGCCTGCTCCGGCGAGACCACGCCGATGCCGACGGTGCGCTGCTTCCAGATGCGGTTGTCGGTCAGCAGCGTCTCGTACTCATCGACGCGCTTGGGGAATTCGTTGGTGAAGTCTTCCAGGAAGTCCAGCAGCGAGCCTTCGCGCGCCTGGTTGAACCGCTTCAGCGCCTTGCCCTTGCGCCAGGGCGATTCCTTGTACTTCGGCATGCGGTCCGGCAGGTCGCGGTACACGCCGCCCGGCCGGTAGTACGTCGCGTGCATGCGCGCGCCACTGACCGCTTCGTAGCAGTCCATCAGCTCTTCGCGCTCGCGGAAGGCGTACAGCATCACCGCCATCGCACCGAGGTCGAGCGCGTTGGAGCCGATCCACATCAGGTGGTTCAGGATGCGGGTGATTTCGTCGAACATCGTGCGGATGTACTGCGCGCGCTCCGGCGCCTCGATGCCCATCAGGGTCTCGATGGCGCGCACGTAGGCGTGCTCGTTGCACATCATCGACACGTAGTCCAGGCGATCCATGTAGCCGATCGACTGGTTGAACGGCTTGGATTCGGCCAGCTTCTCGGTGCCCCGGTGCAGCAGGCCCACGTGCGGGTCGGCACGGACGATCGTCTCGCCGTCCATTTCCAGGATCAGGCGCAGCACGCCGTGCGCGGCCGGATGCTGCGGGCCAAAGTTCAGCGTGTAGTTGCGGATCTCCTGCTTGCCTTCGGCAGGATTGCTGGCGAACGCGACGCCGGATTGCGGATTGCTCATGCCTTGCCCTCGCGTGCAGCAGCTTCGCCTGCAGCGGTCTGGTAACGGGCGTCGTCGCGGATCACGCGCGGCACGCCGACGCGCGGCTCGACCGAGGTGACCGGCTCGTACACCACGCGCTTCTTCTCTTCGTCGTAACGGACTTCGACGTTGCCGATCAGCGGGAAGTCCTTGCGGAACGGATGACCGACGAAACCGTAGTCGGTCAGGATGCGGCGCAGGTCCGGATGGCCTTCGAAGATGATGCCGTACAGGTCGAACGCCTCGCGCTCGAACCAGTTGAGGCCCGGCCACACGTCGCACAGCGACGCCACCACCGGCAGGCCGTCATCCGGCGCGAAGCAGCGCACGCGGACGCGGCGGTTGTGCTGGTACGACAGCAGGTGCAGGACCACCGCGAAGCGGTTGGGTTGCGCGGCACCCTGCGGGCGCTGCTCCCAGTTGAAGCGACCCGGACCGAACCCCTCCACGCCGCGACTGAAACCCGCGGAGGAGACGTCGGCCGTGTCCCATTCGGTACTGCCGTAGCCCAGGTAATCGACGCCGCTGACATCGACGGCCTGTTCGAAGCCGAACTCGTCGCGCAGCGCCAGGCAGACGGCGTGCCAGGACGCGGAGGGCACTTCCAGGGTGATCTCGCCGCGCGGCTCGGCCACGCTGACCGTCGCGTCCGCGAAGCGGGCGCGCAGCTGGTCGGTGAAGTTTGCAGCTTGCTCTGCCATGGGGCGTGGCGTGCTCTGAAGGGGGATGTCGGGGGGAAGCAGGAATCAGCGCGCGATGGTCTGCGTGCGCCAGATCTTCTTCTGCAACTGCAGGATGCCGTACACCAGCGCCTCGGCCGTGGGCGGGCAACCGGGTACGTAGACGTCCACCGGCACGATGCGGTCGCAACCGCGCACGACGGAGTACGAGTAGTGGTAGTAGCCGCCGCCATTGGCGCAGCTGCCCATCGAGATCACCCACTTCGGCTCGGGCATCTGGTCGTAGACCTTGCGCAGCGCGGGGGCCATCTTGTTGACCAGCGTGCCGGCCACGATCATCACGTCCGACTGGCGCGGCGACGGGCGGAACACCACGCCGTAACGGTCCAGGTCCAGGCGCGACGTACCGGCGTGCATCATTTCCACCGCACAGCAGGCCAGACCGAACGTCATCGGCCACATCGAACCGGTGCGCGCCCAGTTCATCAGCGCATCGACGCTGGTGGTGACGTAGCCCTTTTCCAGCAGCGGGTTGTCGCCTTCGGGGCGCAGGATGTCGTCCACCCGCCCTTCCGGGATCGGGTTGTTCATCAGACGGTCGACGGTCTGGATCACTCCCATTCGAGCGCTCCCTTCTTCCAAACGTAAATGAAGCCGAGGAACAGCATGCCCACGAACAGGCCCATCGTGACCAGCGCACGCGGACCCAGCTCCTGGAACACCAGCGTCCACGGAACAATGAAGATGATTTCCAGATCGAACACGATGAACTGGATGGCGATCAGGTAGTAGCGCACGTCGAACTTCATGCGCGCGTCTTCGAACGCCTCGAAGCCGCATTCGTACGGAGACAGCTTCTGCGCGTCCGGACGACGCGGCCCCAGGAAGCGGCCGGCCACCATCAGCGCGATGCCGATGCCGGTGGCGACGATCAGGAACAACAGGGTGGGCAGGTAGTTGGCCAGCACTCGCTTGTCTCTTCTTGTCCTATCCGCCGGCGCGCATGACTGCGGCTCGGCATGAATGGGGCTTGCATCGCCCGCCCGGCCACGGTGTGTGCCGCGACCGGCCCTTTGGCGACGCCGCCCGGGCCCACCTTCCGCGGGAGCCCTTCCGCAACACGTACCGGGCGCCCGATGAATCGCCGGGATTGTAACGGTTCGTGAACTCGCTAGTAAACGATTACCCGCGCATATCGCGGTTGTAGACAAAAGAAAAAACCCGCCGGATGGCGGGTTTTTCGCTGCAGGAACGACATTCATGCCGACCCGCTGTATTGGTGCCCAAGAGGGGACTCGAACCCCTACGACTTTCGTCGCTACCACCTCAAGGTAGTGCGTCTACCAATTCCGCCACCTGGGCAATCAAACCTTTGCGCAGCGCTTCGCGCACCCCGCCATTGTAGCCGGGCTCAGCCGCCCTGCGGCGGTGTCGCCGGCGCCTGTTCGCCTGCGGGCACTGCATCCTGCGGTGCGGCGGGCACGGTGCCGGCCGGTGCAGGTGCCTGCTGGATCGGCGTGCTGGGCACGGTCGACGGCTTCGGCAGTTCGCCCGCAGGAGCAGCAGGCGCCGCCGGCAGCTGCGACATCACGCCGAGGTTCTGCTGCGTGGTCGGACGCGCGCTGTGCGTGGCGTACCACGCCATGAACAGACTGATGCCGAAGAACACGATGGCCAGCCACTTGGTGCTCTTGGACAGGAAGTTGGACGCGCCACGCGCGCCGAACACCGTGCCGGAAGCCCCGCCGCCAAAGCCGGAACCGGCCTGGGCACCCGAGCCGCGCTGCATCAGCACCAGCGCGATGATGGCGATGGCCACCAGCACGTAAACCACATTCAGGATCAACATCCACTGCATCGGAATCAGTCTCAACCGGTTGAGTCGTCCGGCCCGCGAGGGTCCGGTCTTGCCAGGGGCTACCCCCGACCGGCCGCCGCCTGCGCGATGGCCAGGAAATCCCGGGCGACCAGGGAAGCGCCGCCCACCAGCCCTCCATCGACATCGGGCTGCGAGAACAGTTCCGCGGCGTTGTCGGGCTTCACGCTGCCTCCATAGAGGAGGGTCAGCGAATCGGCGATTCTAGCATCGCGTGCGGCCACTTCGCCACGGATGAAGGCATGGACAGCCTGAGCCTGCTCCGGCGTGGCGGTCAGGCCGGTGCCGATGGCCCAGACGGGCTCGTAGGAGATCACCGCATCGGCGAATGCCTGCGGTCCGGCAAGGTCGAACACGGCTTCCAGTTGCTTCAGGATGCGGAACTCGGTCTGGCCGTCCTTGCGCTGCTGCTCGGTCTCGCCCACGCAGAGCAAGGGGATCAGGCCGGCGTGCTTGGCCGCGACGAACTTGCGGGCCACGAACTCGCTGCTCTCGTTGTGGTACTGGCGACGCTCGGAATGGCCCACCAGGCCATACCTCGCGCCCACGTCGACCAGCATGGAGGCCGACACCTCCCCGGTGTATGCGCCCTTCTCGTTGCTGCTGACGTCCTGCGCGCCGAACGCGATACCCCGGTGACCATAGTCTTCGATCAGCTCACCCAGGTAGGGCAATGGCGGCAGGACCAGCAGGTCCACCCCGTCCAGCGGGAGGCCGGCGGCCAACTCGTCCATCAGCGCGGTGGCGAAACCGCGATTGCCGTGGAGCTTCCAGTTCCCAGCCACGAGCTTGCGGCGCATAAGACCAATTCCTGTCCAGTTCGGGTCGCGCAGTCTAGCCGATGTTGTCCGGCGCACCTACCCGTCGCGCTATCGTGCAAGCCGAGCCGCCTTCGACGACCAGGATCTTCCATGACCGATGCTTTTTCTGCCAGCGCCACCGGTTACGCCCTGATCACCGGCGCCTCCAGCGGTATCGGCGAACAGATCGCCCGCGAGTACGCTCGCCGCGGCGTACCGCTGGTGCTGACGGCTCGCCGTGTGGAGCGATTGCAGGCACTGGCGACTGAGCTGCGGGCACAGGTGCCGGTGGAGATCGTGGTGGCGGACCTGGCCGATCCGGCCGCTCCAGCAGCGCTGGTCGCCGAGCTGGAACGGCGCGGCGCGGCGATCCGCATCCTGGTCAACAACGCCGGCTACGGCATGCCGGGCCGCTACCGCAGCAACGCATGGGCCGATCACGCGGCGTTCCTGCAGGTGATGGTGACCGCGGTCTGCGAACTGACGTGGCGACTGCTGCCCTCGATCCGCGCCTCCGGTCAGGGCCGCATCCTCAACGTCGCCTCGTTCGCCGCGCTGATGCCGGCCGCCGAGGGGCAGACACTGTATGCGCCGGCGAAGAGTTTCCTGCTGAAGTTCAGCGAGGCGATGGCGCTCGAAAACGCCGATCGCGGTGTGCATGCCACGGCGTTGTGCCCGGGCTTCACGTATTCCGAGTTCCACGACGTCACCGGCACCCGTTCGCGCATGCGGGTGTCGCCAACGATGTGGCTGCAAGCGACGGAGGTGGCGCGTGCCGGGATCGACGGCAGCGAGCGCGGGGACGTGCTGGTGGTACCCGGCTGGCGCTACCGGCTGCTGCACATGATCGTGAAGCTGCTGCCGCATCGGTTGGCGATGGGCTTGATGGCACGGAACTCGCGCAAGGTGCGGCCGCTGGATTGATCGATCGTGAAACGCACGACGCCGGGAAGATCCCGGCGCCGCAAGGTCGCGCAACGACGGGCTCGGGCCCGCCTTACTTCAGCTTGATCTCGCGCAGGCGCTCTTCCAGGTAGCCCTGGGCCGTGATCGGCTCGGGATAGCGCTTCGGATTGTCCGGCGTGACCGTGGACGGCAACACGTCGATCAGGAAGTCCGGATTCGGGTGCAGGAAGAACGGCACCGAATAGCGGGGCTGGCGCGCCTGTTCGCCCGGCGGATTGGTCACGCGGTGCGTGGTCGACGGGTACACATGGTTGGTCAGGCGCTGCAGCATGTCGCCGATGTTGACGACGATGGTGTCGGCGTCGGAGGTGAACGGCACCCACTCGCCCTGCTTAGACTTCACTTCCAGACCGGCGGCGCTGGCACCCACCAGCAACGTGATGAGGTTGATGTCCTCGTGCGCGCCGGCACGCACGTTCGGGATGTCGTCGGCGGTGATCGGGGGATAGTGGATCGGCCGCAGGATCGAGTTGCCCGAATCGGTCTTGTCGGCGAAATAGGTCTCCGGCAGACCGATATGCAGCGCCAGTGCCGACAGCACACGCGAACCAAGCTGGTCCAGCGCCTGGTACAGGCCGTAACCGTGTTCGCGGAAACCGGGCACTTCGTCCGGCCACAGGTTCGGTGGCATGACGTCGCAGTACCTGGAATCGTCCGCGATCTCGCGACCGATGTGCCAGAACTCCTTCAGGTCGAAGTGCTTGGAATCCTTCGCCGTCTCCACGCCGAATGGCGTATAGCCACGCGCACCGCCGCTGCCGGGGACGTGATACTGCTTCTTCACGTCATCCGGAAGCGCGAAGAAACGCTTGAACACGTCGTAGGCCGCATCGATCTGCGCCTGCGGGATGCCGTGGTTGCGGATGCCGGCAAACCCCCATTCGCGGTAGGCCGCGCCCAGCTCGGCCACGAAGGCGTCACGGTCGGTGTCGAAACGGGTGATGTCCAGGGTAGGAATACGGGCACTCATGCGACTCTGCTCCAACAGATGTGTTGCGCGGGAGCGCCAGTGAAGCATTCCCACGCCAGGTGTTCATTGATCAGGCTCAAGCGGTGGCGGCAGCCCGCACGGCCTCGGCCAGAGTTTCCAGCGTGTTCTTCACCAGCGCGTCGTCGTCGGCCTCGACCGTCACGCGCACCACCGGTTCGGTACCGGAAGGGCGCAGGAACGCCCGGCCACGCCCCGACACCGCTGCCTGCGCCTGCGCGAGCGCGGCCTGCACACTCGCAGCCTCGGTGGGTTTGGCGCCGTTGGCCAGCTTCACGTTGATAGTCTTCTGCGGCAGCATCGCCAGACCATCGAGCGCATCACGCAGCGAGACCTTGCGACGCCTCAGGGCTTCCAGCACCTGCAGCGCGGCGATGATGGCGTCGCCGGTGGTGGTGCGATCCAGGCAAAGCAGATGGCCGGACGCTTCGCCACCCAGCACTGCGTTGCCTTCGACCAGTGCCTGATGCACGTAACGGTCGCCGACCTTGGTGCGGACGAAGGGAATCTCGAGCTTGGCCAGCGCGCGTTCCAGACCGTAGTTGGTCATCAGCGTACCGACCACCGGGCCACGCAACCGCCCACTCGCCTGCCAGTCGCGTGCCAGCAGATAGATCAGCTGGTCGCCATCGACCGGCGCGCCCTGCCCGTCGGCCATCAGCACCCGATCACCGTCTCCATCGAAGGCGATACCCAGATGGGCGCCGGACTCGCGCACCTTCGCGGCCAGGCTGTCGATGTGCATGGAGCCCACGCCGTCGTTGATGTTGACGCCGTTCGGCTCGGCGCCGATGGTGATGACGTCGGCGCCCAGTTCGCGGAACAGCAGCGGTGCGATGTGGTACGTCGCGCCATGCGCACAGTCCAGCACCAGCTTCAGTCCCTTCAGGTCGAAACGGCGCGGCACGCTGGCCTTGCAGAACTCCATGTAGCGACCGACCGCATCACGGGTGCGGATCGCCTTGCCGAGTTTCTCGGATTCGGCGGTGAAGAACGGGGCGTCCAGCGCGGCTTCGATCGCCAGTTCGGTCGCGTCATCGAGTTTCTCGCCCTCGGCCGAGAAGAACTTGATCCCGTTGTCGTAGTGCGGGTTGTGCGATGCGCTGATCACGATACCGGCGTCGGCACCCAGCGTACGGGTCAGGAAGGCCACTGCAGGCGTCGGCATCGGCCCCATCAGTTGCACATCGGCACCGGCGGCGACCAGGCCAGCCTCCAGCGCGGCTTCGAACATGTAGCCGGAAATGCGTGTGTCCTTGCCGATCACCACCACCGGACGCGCATCGCCGGTGTTCTGGCACAGCACGCGACCCAGGGCGTTGCCCAGGCGCAGCACGAAATCGGCGGAAATGGGGCTGGTGCCGACGCGGCCGCGGATGCCGTCGGTGCCGAAATATTTGCGGCTCATGCGGTCACCAGTTCACTTTGTTCGGGCTTGGGCTGTCGCATCATCAACGCCAGCAGGTCGGCGAGGCGGTCACGCAGCTCGCGGCGGTCGCAGATCTGGTCGATGGCGCCATGCGCCACCAGGAACTCCGAACGCTGGAAACCCTCCGGCAATGTCTCGCGCACGGTCTGTTCGATCACGCGCGGGCCGGCGAAGCCGATCAGCGCTTCCGGCTCCGCCAGATTGATGTCACCCAGCATGGCGAAGCTGGCCGACACGCCACCGGTGGTGGGGTGCGTCATCACCGAGATGTAGGGCAGTCCGGCCTCGCGAAGGCGACCGAGCGCCGCGGAGGTCTTGGCCATCTGCATCAGCGAGAACAGGCTCTCCTGCATGCGCGCGCCGCCGCTGGCGGAGAAGCACACGAACGGTGAGCCGATCTCCAGCGCCTTCTCCGCACCCAGCGAGAAACGCTCGCCGACGACCGAGCCCATCGAGCCGCCCATGTAGGCGAAGTCGAACGCGCTGGCGACCAGGTCACGGCCCTTCAGCGTGCCCTGCAGGGTGATCAGTGCATCGCGCTCGCCGGTACTCTTCTGCGCGGCCTTGATGCGGTCGGCGTACTTCTTCTGGTCCTTGAACTTCAACACATCGGTCGGGCCCAGTGCGGCGCCGATCTCGCGCGTGCTGCCCGGGTCGAACAACGCCGCCATGCGCGCGCGGGCACGGATGGGCATGTGGAAGCTGCACTTCGGGCAGACCTCCAGGTTCTCTTCCAGCTCCGGCCGGTACAGCACCGCGCCGCAGCGGTCGCATTTTTCCCACAGGCCCTCGGGGACGCTGCGTTTGCTCTTGCCTGCGTTGCCCTCGGTGCGGATGCCCGACGGCATCAGTTTGCTGAGCCAGCTCATGCGTGGTCTTGCTGCCTGCCCCGGGAGGGGCCTGATGGATTAGCGCGGCAGTTTAGCTCAGTCGTCCATGCACAGCCGTACGGTGACTCAGGCGTCCAGCGCCGCCCGCAGCGGGGCCAGGAAGGCGGAGGCCCGGGCCGGCGCGTCCGCGCCCGCTTCGACCAACGCCGCGACCAGCGCGCTGCCTACCACCACGCCGTCTGCATCGGCAGCCATCGCGGCTGCACTGGCCGCGTCCTTGATGCCGAAGCCGGCCACCACTGGCACACGGGAGTCCACCCGCAGCTGCTTCAGGCGCCCGCCCGCCGCGCCGATGTCCAGGCGGTCGGACGCGCCAGTGACGCCGGCAAAGCTGACGTAATACAGGTAGCCCTGCGCGGTATCGCACAGCATCCGCAGGCGTTCCGACGATGTGGTCGGCGACGCCAGTGCGATCAGTGCCAGGCCATGCTCGTCGAAGATGGCGCGCGTCTCACCGGCTTCTTCCGGCGGCAGGTCGACCAGCAGCACACCATCGACGCCGGCCGCGACCGCTTCCCGGGCGAAGCGCTCGGCACCATGGATCTCCACCGGGTTCAGATAGCCCATCAGCACGATCGGCGTGCCGTCGTCCTGTTGGCGGAAGACCTCGACCGCCTCGAGCACATACCGCAGCCCAGCGCCCTTGGCCAGCGCGCGTTCGGAGCTGCGCTGGATGACCGGACCGTCGGCCATCGGATCGGAGAACGGCACGCCCAGTTCGATGACGTCCGCGCCTGCAGCCACCAATGCATGCATCACCGGTACGGTGGACTCCAGCGACGGGTCGCCGGCGGTGATGAAGGGGATCAGCGCCTTGCGGTGGGCGGCCTTGAGGTCGGCGAATTTCTGTTCGAAACGGCTCATCGGAGATTTCCAGGAAATCGGGTTTTGAGCCCTCCCCTTCAAGGGGAGGGTTGGGTGGGGATGGTGTTACCCGGAAACTGTCTGTCCACTTTAAGAAACACCGCCCCCTCCCCGGCCCTCCCCTTGAAAGGGAGAGAGCAAAGCTTCAAAGCGAAATGCCTTCGCGGGCGGCGATCGTATGCACGTCCTTGTCACCACGACCGGACAGGTTGCACAGCACCAGCTGGTCCTTCGGCAGTTCGCGCGCCAGCTTGATCGCCTGGGCAACGGCGTGGCTCGACTCCAGGGCCGGCAGGATGCCCTCGGTGCGCGTCAGCCGATGGAACGCGGCGAGCGCTTCCTCGTCGGTCACCCCGACGTACTCCGCGCGCCCGCTGTCCTTCAGGAAGGCGTGCTCCGGCCCCACGCCCGGGTAGTCCAAGCCTGCCGAGATCGAATGGGTCTCGATGATCTGCCCATCGTCGTCGCAGATCACGTAGGTGCGGTTGCCATGCAGCACGCCCACGCGGCCGGCGGCGAGCGAAGACGCATGGCGGCCGGTCTCGATGCCGTCGCCGGCCGCTTCGGCGCCGACGATGCGCACGCCCGGATCGTTGAGGAAGGCGTGGAAGAGGCCAATCGCATTGCTGCCGCCGCCGACGCACGCGGTAATCGCATCCGGCAGGCGGCCGTAGTCGGCCAGCATCTGCGCCCTCGCCTCGCGGCCGACCACTGCGTTGAAATCCCGCACCATGCGCGGATAAGGATCCGGACCCGCCACCGTGCCGATGATGTAGAAGGTGTCGTGCACGTTGGTCACCCAGTCGCGCATCGCTTCGTTCAATGCGTCCTTCAGCGTCGCCGAGCCACTGGTCACCGGCACCACGGTCGCGCCGAGCAGCTTCATCCGGTAGACGTTGATCTTCTGGCGCTCGATGTCGGTGGCGCCCATGTAGACAACGCATTCCAGGCCCAGCCGGGTGGCGACGGTGGCGCTGGCCACGCCGTGCTGGCCGGCACCGGTCTCGGCGATGATCCGCTTCTTGCCCATCCGGCTGGCCAGCAGCGCCTGCCCGATGGTGTTGTTGATCTTGTGCGCGCCGGTGTGGTTCAGGTCCTCGCGCTTGAGCAGGATCTGCGCACCGCCGACCTCTCGGCTCAGGCGTTCGGCGTGGTAGATCGGACTGGGGCGGCCGACGTAGTGCTTCAGGTCCTTGTCGAAGGCGGCAATGAAGGCCGGATCGACCCGCGCGGCGTCGTAGGCGGTCGCCAGCTCCTGCAGCGGCCCCATCAGGGTCTCGGCAACGAAGCGGCCTCCGTGGCGACCGAAATGGCCGGCGGCATCAGGGTAGGCGTGGTAGTCGGCGGGAGCAGGCATGGGCGGCAGGACAGTCTTCACGGGCCGTCACTCTAGCGCACAGGTCATCAACGGAAAAACGATGAAATATCGCCAACCCGTGACTTAAACTCACGCAATGTCACGTCCCCTGCCTCCCCTCAACGCCCTGCGTGCCTTCGAGGTCGCCGCCCGCCTGGGCAGCCTCAGCCGGGCGGCGGGCGAACTGCACGTCACCCACGGCGCGATCAGTCGCCACATCCGCACACTGGAGGACGCGCTGGGCCGACCGCTGTTCGTC
Organism: uncultured Pseudoxanthomonas sp.; assembly: GCA_966210745.1. GTDB lineage: Bacteria > Pseudomonadota > Gammaproteobacteria > Xanthomonadales > Xanthomonadaceae > Pseudoxanthomonas_A. The sequence continues at coordinate 44,278 of CBIHLJ010000022.1, read as the reverse complement.
CGCGAGGGGCGTGGCCTCGCGCTGACTGCCGACGGCCAGCGGCTGCGCGACATTGCCGGCGACGCGTTCAACAGCCTGCAGGCCGGCTGGAGCGCGCTGCAGCGCGAGCGCCGGCCGGGTGCCTTCGTGCTGGGCTGCCCCGGCAGCCTGCTGGCACGCTGGGTGATCCCCCGGCTGGAACGGCTGGCGACCGACCTGCCGGACCTGACGCTGCACCTGTCCGCACAGGAAGGCGGGATAGATCTGGCCGTGGCCGACCTGGACGCGGCCCTGCTGCTGGGCGAGGCGCCATGGCCGTCGGCATGGCAGGTGCGGACGCTGGCGCCCGAACAGATCGGTCCCGTGCTCAGCCTCCACCACGCGCGTTTCGCGGCGCTGCGTGATGCCCCGCCGTCGGCATTGCGGGACGAGCCCCTCCTGCATACCGTCTCGCGACCGCAGGCGTGGCCGCGCTGGTTTGCCAGCCGCCAACTGCCGGATGCGCCGCGCCTGGGTACCGGCTTCGACCACCTCACCTACCTGCTGGAAGCCGCCATCGCGGGCCTCGGCGTCGCCATCGCACCGCGCGAACTGGTGCAGTTCGATCTCGACAGCGGTCGCTTGGTGGCGCCTTGGGGGTTCTCCGACACCGGGGGCGAGTGGGCGCTGTGCAGCGCACGCGGCAATCCTGATCCCCGCATCGCAGCGCTGGCCGACTGGCTGCGCGCGGAACTCGCGTAGCACCTACCGCGAAGGTCGGGCGTCCGCCACGCGCACCGCGTCGACGAAGCGCCGCATCCTGTCGGCGTCCTTGATGCCGGGACTCGTCTCGATGCCGCTGGATACATCCACGCCCCAAGGGCGTGCCGTGCGCAACGCCAGCCCCACGTTCTCCGGCGACAGACCACCCGCCAGCAGGAACGGCTTGTCGGTGGCGGCCGGCATGCGCCGCCAGTCGAAGCGCTGGCCGCTGCCGCCCTGCTCGCCCGCAGCGTGACCGTCGAACAGGAACCCCTGCGCGCCGGGATACGCCGGCAGGGTCGCGAAAGCGCCATCGCCCTGCCCGCCCATTGCGATCGCCTTCCAGAAGGGAACACCGAACGATACGGCGAACGCATCGTCCTCGGCACCGTGGAACTGCAATACGTCAGGCTGCAGCGATTCCACGATCTGTTCCACCTCGCCACGCGGGTTGTCCATCACGAGGGCGACGACCGCGATCTCTTGCGGTACCAGTTCGCGCAGCATGCGCGCCTGGCCCAGCAGCAGGTGGCGCGGGCTGTGCGGCGCGAACACCAGCCCCAGGTAGTCCACGCCCAGTTCGATGGCGAGGCGGACATCCTCGGCGCGGGTGAGGCCACAGAACTTGATGCGGGTATGCATGGCGGGCGCAGGCGATCAGGCGAGGGGGAAGCGTAGCCGCTTTCGGCAGGTCCCGTGGGGGCACTCCCGGCGCGGCGCTTTCCGCGATCCGGTGTACCAGTGTCGCGCCGAAGGGCGCTGTTACAGGGTGATGGCGGGGCTGCCCGGGATGTCCTGCAGCGTCACTTCCGCGGGCATCTTCCACTGGGGCGGATACAACGGGCTGACGAAGACCAGCCCATCCGGAGGTGCCGTCGGGCCGGCCACCGTGCGGTCGCGCCCGGCCAGCAGTTCGGCGATCCAGCCTTCGGGCCGTTCGCCGCGCCCCACCACGAGCAAGGAGCCGACGATGTTGCGCACCATGTGGTGCAGGAAGGCATTGGCCTGTACGTCCACCACGACACGCTCACCATGGCGCGTGACCGAAATCGCATGCAGGTTGCGCATCGCATGCGGGGACTGGCAGTGGACGGTGCGGAACGCGCTGAAGTCGTTTTCACCCAGCAGTACCTGCGCGGCACGATGCATCGCGCCGTCGTCCAGCGGCATCCGTTCCCAGCTGAGGTACTGGCGTTCCAGCGCGGGGCGCGCCAACCGGTTCACGAGCGTGTAGCGGTAGCGGCGCGCGCGCGCTGAAAAACGTGCGTGGAAGTCCTCCGCCACCGGCTGGCACCAGCGCACACACACCGCAGGCGGAAGCCGCGCCGTCGTGCCGAGCAACCAGCCCCGGGGGTCGCGTGCGGCATCGCTGTCGAAGTGCACCACCTGGCATTGCGCATGCACGCCCGCGTCGGTGCGGCCGGCGCAGATGGTGTTCACCTGAGCATTGGCCACCGACGACAGCGCGCCCTCCAGCGCCGCCTGGATGGTGGTGGTGTCGTCCGGCGTGCCGGACTTGCTCAGCCGCTGCCAGCCCAGGAATCCGCCGCCGTCGTATTCGACGCCCAGCGCGTAACGCATCAGCGCATCACCCGGTCATCCGATCTCGCGCAGCAACTGCAGCGCTTCATCGCGGGCGGCGGTATCGCCGCCGGCGGCGACTTCGTTCAACAGGTCGCGCGCTGTGACCACATCGCCCAGGTCCAGGTAGGCCACAGCCAGTTCCAGTCGCTCGCGGCCCACGGGTGCCGGGGCAGGCGTCGCGACGGCGGCGGGCGCACCGCCGGAATGCCACGTGGGACCCGCCGCGACGGGTGCCGGTTTCACCGCCGGCCTGGACGGCGCAGCCGTCGGCACAATCACGGGTTGCAGGGTCGGGCTGGGCGCGGCGTCCTCCACCGTAGCCGTCGGCATTCCCGTCGCGAGTTCGGCGGCGCGGCTGACGGCCGGCGCCTCGCCGAACACGCCGCTGCGCGGTGTCAGCGTCGGCGACAGACGCTTGCGACGCTGTGCGAAGCCCCATGCCAACGCGCCTGCGAACAGCAGGCCGAAGCCCGCCCACGCCCATACCGGTACGCCGCCATCACTGCCATTGCTCTGCGCCAACCGCTGCTGGGCGGCGGCGAGATCGCTGTCCTTCATGGCCAGCAGTTTTTCCTGCTGCGCCTTGAGCTTCTCCAGGTCCGCGACCTGCGAACGCAGTTCCTGCACTTCCGCTTCGCGCGCGGCCAGGTCTTCCTTCGATTGTTGCAACTGCTCGTTCGCCAACATCTCGCCCTCACCACCGGCGTTGAGGCCGGACTGCGTTCCAGAACCCGACGTGCCCGTCGCCGCGGGCGCAATTTCCAGGCGTGCTTCCGCCACCTGGGGCGCGGGCGACGCAGACGCCGGAGCAGGCGCCATCGGTTCGACCACGGCCGCGGGCTGCGGGATCGGCGCGCGCGCGCGCCGCCACTCGGCGATCTGGCTGCGCACCAGCGCCGCCGCTTCGCTTTCCAGGATCGTCTGTGCCTCGGCCGTTTCCGGCACGCGCAGCACCGCGCCCTGCTTGAGCAGGTTGACGTTGCCATTGATGAAGGCGTCGGGATTGGCGCGCAGCAGTGCCACCATCGCCTGGTCCAGGGTGTAGCCCTGCTCGCGCGCCAGTGGCGCCGCGATCTGCGACAGCGATTGGCCCCTGCGCACCGGCGCCAGCGTGTCGCCCGGGGAAACCTGCGGCGCGGGTGCGGCGGTGGCAACGGGCTCCGGCGCTGCACGCACCTGCGCCTCAGGAGCCGGTTGCGCCACGGGTGGAGGTTCCGGCGTCGCCACGATGACCGGCTCGACCGCTCGGCTGATGGTGTCCGAGGGCGCCGCCAGAGGCGCGTCGATCACCGGCTGCTCGGCAGCCGCCAGCGTTCCTGGCGCACTCACGAGCGCGGAGTACTCGCGTACCAGCCGGCCCTGTCCCCAATCGACCTCGATCAGGAAGTTGACTGCCGGCACATCGACCGGCGTGCGGCTGGTGACGCGGACCACGGGGCGCCCCGCATCATCCAGCGCGACGGTGAAATCCAGTTCATTGACCAGGCCCTGTGGCCGCGGCAGGCCCACGCGCTCGAATGTCACCGGCGACGCCAGGCGCGCGCTCAGCTGTTCCAGCTCGCCGGGCTCGCTGGAAATGATCGGAATCTCGGCCAGCAGAGGCTGGCCGGGCTGCGATTTGACCTTGATCTCCCCCAGGCCGAGCGCGAGGGCCACGTTGCTCAGCAACGCGAGCCCCAGCCCGATCATGCCGGCCAGCAGGAGTCTTGCCGCCCGAGGTCTGTGCTTCGGTTTCACGGCCCTTCCCCATGTTTCCCGGCCACGACTATAGCCGCTCAGCCGTTTTTCGCCACCAGTTCCGCCACCTGCACGGCATTCAGGGCCGCGCCCTTGCGGATGTTGTCGGACACGATCCACAGGTTCAGCCCGCGCGGATGCGAGATGTCCTCGCGGATGCGGCCCACGTAGACGGCGTCGGTGCCGGAGGCGTGGGTGACGGGCGTGGGATAGCCGCCCGGGGCGCGATCATCGACGACTTCGATGCCCGGGGCGGCTTCAAGCAGCGCGCGCGCTTCGGCGGCGGTGACCTTGTCGCGTGTCTCGATGGCGACGGCTTCGGAGTGGCCATAGAACACCGGCACGCGCACCGCCGTGGGATTCACCTGGATGCTGTCGTCGCCCAGGATCTTGCGCGTCTCCCACACCAGCTTCATCTCTTCCTTGGTGAAGCCGTTGTCGAGGAAGTCGTCAATGTGCGGGATCAGATTGAAGGCGATCTGCACCGGGAAGCGCTGCGGGTCCGGGTCCTGGAAATTGAGCAACGCGCCGGTCTGGCGACCGAGCTCTTCCAGCGCCGAGCGGCCCGCGCCGGACACCGACTGGTAGGTCGCCACGTTGATGCGCTCGATGCCGTACTTGCGGTGGATCGGCGCCAGCGCTACCAGCATCTGCATGGTCGAGCAGTTCGGGTTGGCGATGATGCCGCGCGGACGGTTCTGCACCTGCTCGGGGTTCACTTCGCTGACCACCAGCGGGATGTCGGCGTCGTAGCGGAACGCCGAGGAATTGTCGATGACCACGGCACCGGCCGCGGCGAATTTCGGCGCGAATTCCTTGGAAATGCCGCCGCCCGCGGAGAACAGCGCGATATCGATGCCGGCGGGATCGAAGGTGGCCAGGTCCTGCACGGTGATCTTCTCGCCGTTGAATTCGACCGTGATGCCGGCGGAACGCTCGGAGGCCAGTGCGACGAGCTTGCCGATGGGGAAGTTGCGCTCGGCGAGGATGGACAACATGGTTTCGCCGACGGCGCCGGTGGCGCCCACGACGGCGACGTTGAAGGTTCGGTTCTGGTTGCTCATGGATGGGTTTTCGCGAAGAAGGGAATGAAGACAGCAGACAATTGTTGGCTGTGTTCGGGGAACCTGCGGGCGTGCCTCAGGCTCCCTGTCGTTTGGCGACGATGGTTTTGATGGTGGAGGTGGTAGCCAGCGCATCCGGATTGACCGGCGACGGCGGATTGCCCGCATCCGGACCTTCGCCGAGTGCGGCAATCAGGTTGTCCACCGCCAGCGACACCATGGCGCGGCGCGTGGCGAGGCTGGCGCTGGCGATGTGCGGGGTCAGCACCACGTTGCACAGTGCCAGCAGCTCGGAGCGCACGGCGGGCTCGCCTTCGTAGACATCCAAACCGGCGGCGGCAAGGCGTCCGTTTGCAAGTGCATCCGCGAGCGCCACTTCATCGACGATTCCGCCCCGCGCGATGTTCACCAGCGTGGCGGTCGGCTTCATCTTCGCCAGCGCGGCAGCATCGACCAGGTGATGCACCTGCGGCGAGTACGGCAATACCAGGGCCACGTGATCGGACTGGGCGAGCAGCTCGTCGAAACCGGCATAGCTCGCACCGCATTCCTGCTCCACCGTGTCCGGTAAGCGGCTGCGGTTGTGGTACAGCACGCGCATGTCGAACCCGCGCGCACGGCGGGCGATGCCCTGCCCGATCCGGCCCATGCCGACGATGCCCAGCGTGCTGTCGTGCAGGTCGGCGCCGAGCAGCGTGCCGAACGACCACTGCTGCCACTGTCCATCGCGCAACCAGCGCTCGGCCTCGGTGATGCGTCGCGCGGTCGCCATCAGCAGCGCGAAGCCGAAGTCGGCCGTGGTCTCGGTCAACACATCCGGAGTATTGGTCGCAACGATGCCAGCCCGTGTCAGCGCATCGACGTCAAGGTTGTTGTAGCCCACGCCGACATTGGCGATGGCGCGCAGCGACGCGGCAGCGGCGATTTCCTCCGCGCCGATCCGCTCATTCAGCGTGATGAGCGCGCCCGCGCTGCCGCGCAGCGCATCGGCGATGGCCTGCGGCGTGTGCTCGGTGACCTGGTCCGTCGAACGCACGTCGAAGTGCGCTGCAAGCCGTCCGACGATGTCGTCGAACAGCGGCTGCGACACCCAGACGCGCGGCCGCAGCTCAGCCATCGACGCTGCCGGGAACGTGCGGCGGCACGACACCCACGTCGCCGCATTGCCCGCGGTGGCGCAGCGCCTGGTCCATCAGCACCAGCGCCATCATCGCCTCGGCGATCGGCGTGGCGCGGATGCCGACGCACGGGTCATGGCGGCCGGTGGTGATGACGTCCACGGTGTTGCCGTCCACATCCACCGTCGCGCCGGGCAGGCGCAGGCTGGAGGTGGGCTTCAGCACGATGGACGCGGTGACCTGCTGTCCGGTCGAGATGCCGCCGAGAATGCCGCCGGCATGGTTGGACAGGAAGCCCCCCGGCGTCATCAGATCGCGGTGTTCGGTGCCCTTCTGGGTGACCGCCGCGAAACCGTCGCCGATCTCTACGCCCTTCACCGCGTTGATGCTCATCAGCGCAGCGGCGAGATCGCCGTCGAGCTTGCCGTAGATCGGCTCGCCCCAACCGGCGGGCACGCCGTCGGCGACGACATTGACGCGTGCGCCGATGGAATCGCCCGACTTGCGCAGCGCGTCCATGTAGGTTTCCAGCGACGGCACCTGCGCGGCATGCGGCCAGAAGAACGGGTTGTCTTCCACCGCACCCCAGTCGAAGCCTTCCGGCGTGATCGGGCCAAGCTGCGACAGGTAACCGCGCACGGTCACGCCATGCCGCTGCTGCAGCCATTTCTTGGCAATCACGCCAGCCGCGACGCGCATGGTGGTCTCACGCGCCGACGAGCGCCCGCCACCGCGCGGGTCGCGGATGCCGTACTTCTGCCAGTAGGTGTAATCGGCATGGCCGGGACGGAACTGCCGCGCGATGTCGGCGTAATCCTTGCTGCGCTGGTCGGTGTTGCGGACCAGCAGTGCGATCGGCGTGCCGGTGGTGCGGCCCTCGTACACGCCGCTGAGGATCTCGACCTCATCTGCCTCGCGGCGCGCAGAGGTGTGCCGCGACTTGCCCGTGGCGCGACGCTCCAGGTCGTGGCGGAACTCCTCGGGCGCGATCTCCAGCCCCGGTGGGCAGCCATCGACCACGCAGCCGATGGCCGGCCCGTGCGATTCGCCGAACGTGGTGACCGTGAGGAGTTTTCCGAAACTGTTGCTGCTCAAGCGTCGCTCCGCTGTGGAACTACCCGTGCCGGGGCGTGAAGCATCGCATGCCGGCCGCCCTATTGTGCAGTGCGCCAACGCCGGCCGCGACGGTTGCAGGCGCAACCGCTGCGGACGTTCGCGCGAGGCGTTGCTGCCTTATTTTCGTGCGGCGGCGAGTTCGGTGATGCGGGCGTTGTGGCGGATCAGCTCGGCGCATTCGACGGCGAAGATGCCCATCTGCCCCACCTTGAACTCGATCCAGGCGAACTCGACGTCCGGCAGCAGCTTGACCAGCGCGCGCTCGGACTCGCCGACTTCGCAGATCAGCAGGCCGTCCTGGCTCAGGTGCAGGGGCGCGTCGCGAAGGATCTTCAGCACCAGGTCCAGGCCATCGTCGCCAGCGCGCAGGCCGAGTTCCGGCTCGTAGGAATACTCCCTCGGCAGCGCATCGGTCTCGTCGTTGGTGACGTAGGGCGGATTGGTGACGATCAGGTCGTAATGCTTGCCGGTCAGGCCGGCGAACAGGTCCGACTTGAGGAACTGCACGTTGTCGGCCAGCAGGCGGGCCTTGTTCTCGGCCGACAGCGCCAGCGCGTCGTCGCTGATGTCGACGCCGTCGACCTGCCAGTCGGGGTTGTAGTGACCCATCGCGATGGCGATGCAGCCCGAACCGGTGCACAAGTCCAGCGCGCGGTTGACCTCGCGACCGCCCAACCAGGGCTCGAAACCGGCTTCGATCAGTTCGGCGATCGGCGAACGCGGCACCAGCGCACGCGCATCGCTCTTGAAGCTGAGCCCGGCGAACCAGGCCTCGCCGGTCAGGTAGGCGACCGGGATGTGCTCGTTGACGCGACGCTCGACCAGCGCCAGCACCTGTGCCTTTTCGGCGCTGGTGACGCGCGCCTGTCCGTAGGCCGGGCCCAGGTCCGGCGGCAGGTGCAGCGTGTGCAGCACCAGGTGCGACGCCTCGTCCAGCGCGTTGTCGTAACTGTGGCCGAAGGTCAGGCCGGCCGCGTTGAAACGGCTGGCGCCGTAGCGGATCAGGTCGATGATGGTGTGCAGTTCGGCGGCGACGTCGGCGGTCATGGCAAGGCTTGTGGAGACGCCGGAACGGCGAAGGCCGCCGATTATAGGGGCTGCCCCGGTATCATGGCCGCCTTCACGCCGCGCCCATGCGGCCCCGGCCCACCGGCTGCGCCCTCCTCCTCGTGGGAACCCCACCACATGTTCAACAAGAAGATCGGCCTAATCCTCATCCTGGCGCTCGCCGCCGGCCTGGGCCTGCTGGCCGCACAGAAGTTCTTCGGCCCGGTCACGCCCGCCACCCAATGGCCGGCCACGCAGACGGTGACCCTGTTTCCGCAGGCGCGCCCGCTGCCACCCTTCTCGCTGCGCCAGTCGGACGGCACCCAACTGGCCGACGGCGAACTGAAAGGCCATTGGACACTGGTATTCCTGGGCTTCACGTTCTGCCCGGACGTCTGCCCGACCACGCTGGCCGAACTCGCCCAGGCGCAGGCCCAGTGGAAGGACCTGCCCGACTCCACCCGCCCGCGCGTGCTGTTCGTGTCGGTGGACCCGGAGCGCGACACGCCCACCCGCATCGGCGAGTACGCCCACGCCTTCCATCCCGACACGATGGCCGCCACGGCCGACGTCCCGACGCTGGAGAACTTCGCCAAGTCGTTGGGCTTCGTCTTCATGAAGGTGCCGGGTGACGGGTTCGAGCAGAATCCGAACGACTACAGCATGGACCACTCCTCCGCGATCGGCGTGCTGGACCCGCAGGGACGTCTGGCCGGCCTGATCCGCCCGCCGTTCCAGCCCAAGGCAATCGCCGCCGACATGCGCGCACTGACCGAGGCGTCGGCGAAATGAGCCTGCTGACCTCGCTGACCTACGTCCTGCCGCACCGCCTGCTGTCGTCGCTGGCACGGCGGCTGGCGTATTCCACCTCGCCGGGCACCAGCCGCTGGCTGATCGACACGGTGACGAAGAAGTTCAATGTCGACCTGAATGAGGCCGCGAATCCTGATCCGCGCTCCTACCCCAGCTTCAATGCCTTCTTCACCCGCGCGCTGAAGTCCGGCGCACGCGTGGCCGATCCCGATCCGCGCGCGCTGCTGATGCCGGCCGACGGCCACATCAGCCAGTGTGGCCCCATCGAGCACGGGCGCATCTTCCAGGCCAAGGGACAGTCGTTCACCGCGGCGGAACTGCTGGGCGATGCCGCTGCTGCCGAACCCTTCCGCAACGGCCTGTTCGCCACGGTGTACCTGTCGCCTCGCGATTACCACCGCGTGCACATGCCGTGGACCGGCACGCTTCGCGAGACCGTGCACGTGCCAGGGCGCCTTTTCAGCGTCGGCACCGACGCGGTGGCCAACGTGCCGCGTCTGTTCGCGCGCAACGAGCGCCTGGTCTGCCACTTCGACACCGATTTCGGTCCGATGGTGTCGGTGATGGTGGGCGCGCTGCTCGTCTCGGGTGTGGAAACGGTGTGGAGCGGCGAAGAGATTCCCGCCTACGGCACCGCGATCACGCGCAAGGATTACCGGGGCAAGGCCATCACGCTGGAGCGGTTTGCGGAGATGGCAAGATTCAACTACGGCTCGACGGTGATCTTGCTGTTGCCGCCCGGGGTAGCGGAACTTGCGCCTGGCCTCGAGGCGGAATCACCTGTGCGGCTCGGTCAGCGACTCGCGATGCGCATCCACTGAGCCCTGCATCGCTGCCGGAGAGCGCGCGGCTTGCTAACGGCCAGCAGGGCTGAGGTACCCTTGCTCTTCCAGCAACCCGATCATCCGGTCGTGGTCGTACCCTTCCAGCTTCGCGCTGGTCGTCACAATGACGGGAACCCGCTTCGCGCCGAGACGGTGCAACTCCTGGCGATGCACCGTTGACGTATCAGCAGACCGCTCCACGTAATCCACGCCCAACTCGCGCAGCAGCTTCCGTGTCTTCTCGCAGCCGCCACAGGCCTCGAGGGAATAGAACGCGACCTGCCCTGGGCGCGGGAGGTAGAGAGCATAGTCGCCACGGGTGACGACGAGATCGTTCGATTTCGCAAGCTTGTGCGCGCTGTAAACGCGCCCGGCCCCCAACCCCACAAGAAGCGCCACCACCACCACGATGAGGGGAAGCATCCTTTTCATGTTCACAGGCATCTCCCGAAGCCGCGGGGATGGCCCCGCGGCGCCTCGCTACGGATCAGGGGACTTCGCAGTTGCCGCAGGTGATGAAGCGGCATGTATTCAGGCTGGTTCGGCACTGCGCAGGCGTGTATTGCCCACCCTGCATGCAGATCCTGTAGGACTGATCGCATGCCAGCCAGCATTCGGTACATGGATCGTCGGCCTTCGAGGTGAATGAGAATCCAAGCACCAAAGCAGCCGCACACGCAGACGAGAGCAAGAACGTCTTGATAGACATGACTATCTCCTTGTGATGGATGTGCTGACGAGTCAGCAGTGCATGTGTACTCCCGCCACTTTCCTGCGAATGCGCGCGGGTGCACATTTTTCGGACGCCGCGTCGCGTTTGCACGCCGTCGCGATCAGTTCATCCATTTACGTACAGGCATTTACGCGCCGTGAGCGAGCATCGAGATGAAAAAAGATGTCCGGAAACGGATCATGCGCGATCACGCGACATGATGCTTCACCAATACCCCAGGCATTGCCACAGCCACCATGGTGTTTGGAAGCGCGGCTCTACTTCCTGCAACTCTCCAACTTCAATTCCTGCCCCGGGCGCACTGAGTACGCTGGCGCCTTCAGTTTGTTCGCCCGCGCAAGCTTCTTGAGGTCGCACTGGAAGCGCTGCGAAATACGGCCCAGCGTATCGCCCTTGGCAACGCGGTACTCGCGCGCCTGCTCTTTCTTGGGTTCCGCCGCCTGGGGTTCGCCGGTGGCGACCGTGGTCGGCACGCCCGCCACCGGCGTCACGTCGCCGACCGCGACACTGCCGGTTGGCAGCGCGCGCCGGATCGCAGCAGCAGGATCCGCATTGACCAGCGCGCGTGCCAGTTCGGCACGTGGCCCGCTGACGCAATAGCGGTTGTAGAGGCCGACGATGCGCGCGTTGGCCTTCAACGTGGTGCCGGCCGGGATCCAGCTTTCCGCCTCGTAACGAGGATTGAGGTTGCGCAGCGTGCGCATGTAACCCTCTCGCGTGCCGCTGTTGCCCAGGCAGATGGTCAGCTCATAGATGGATGCATCACGTGCGAGTTTCAGCGGGGCCGCCTGCGCATTGACCTTCGGGAACTCCAGCCCGTACTGGCGGGGATGCAGGAACAGCCATGCCGCAGCGATCACCATCGGCACGTAGTCGCGCGTCTCGCCCGGGAATTGCCGGTAGACCACGTCATCCCAGAAGCCGAGGCCGGGGTTTTCACGATAGACGCGTGCCGCGCGGCCCTCACCCCCGTTGTAGGCCGCCAACGCCAGTTCGATGTTGTTGTTCAGTCCTCGCATGCGCTCGTTCATGTAGGCCGCGCTGGCCTGCCCGGAGGCATACGGGTCATAACGCGTATCGAAGCCGCTGGCATCGCGGCCCAACCCGAAGCGAGCGCCGGTGTGGAACATGAACTGCATCGGCCCCGCCGCACCCGCGCGCGAGGTGGAATGCACGCGACCGTTGGATTCCTTGGCCATGATGCCGAACAGCAATGCTTCCGGCAGGCCGCTGCGCTCCCATGCGGGGTACAGGTCCGAGCGCATGTTCTGGTAATTCTCGAAGCTGTCGATCAACGCCGGGCGCATGTCGGTCAGCCAGCGGCGGATGCCGGCCTGGACCGCCGGGTTGTACTCCACCATGCGATCGAATGCGTGCCGCTGGTCGTTGAGCAGCGCCGCGGTGCGGGCCGTCTCCGGCACCGGGGCACCCGCTGCGATGGCGTGGTCGGTGCCGTCGTCCAGCGCATCGATCGCGTCGCCCTCGCCCTCGCCCGCATCATCTTCACCCTGCGCATCGGCGTTGCCCTTGAGCAGGCGCTTGTACGCTGCCAGCAAGGTGGGCACCTGGCAGCCGCGCTGCTTGATGCAGGCGTCCAGCACGTCTTCCATGTCCTCCAGCGCCGCATCGCTCTCCGTTGCGCCGCGCGGATCGCTGTTGGCCACCAGCACCAGGCCATCGCGGTAGCGCTTCTCGGCGGCGGCCATGCGCTGTTCGAGCGCCTCCGCAGCAACGCGGTCACGCGCGGACACCCGTTGGGCCAGTGAAACAGGCGAGACCAGCAGCAGGGAAAGGGCGACCGCAACGGGCCAGTGGCGCAGACAGGCAGGAACCGCAAACGACATCAGGTGAGCATCCAGAGTGTGAGTCGGGAGGGTAGCCCCCGCCATGCACCCCGGGCAAGGTCGCGCGTCATGGAACGTTTCCCCGGATGCAGCATCCAGCCGCTAGAATCCGGGCATCATCACGCGAGGTTGAACATGGATCCCATCCTGCTGGGCAAGGGCGTCACGGACGACATTCCGGTCACGCTGCAACCGAAATTCGGCAATCGCCACGGCCTGGTGGCCGGCGCCACCGGCACCGGAAAGACGGTCACCCTGATGACGCTGGCCGAAGGCTTCTCGCGGATGGGCGTGCCGGTGTTCATGGCCGACGTGAAGGGCGACGTGGCGGGCCTCGCCACTGCCGGCGACGGCAGCGAACGCGTCATGCAGCGCGCGAAGGACATCGGCATCACCGACTACGCGCCGGGCACGAATCCGGTGATCTTCTGGGACCTGTACGGCAAGCTGGGCCACCCCGTCCGCACCACGGTCAGCGAGATGGGCCCCACCCTGCTCTCCCGCATCCTCGAACTCAACGACACGCAGAGCGGCGTGCTGGACATCGTGTTCAAGCTGGCCGACGACCGTGGTCTGTTGCTGCTGGACCTGGAAGACCTGCGCGCGCTGCTCGGCCTGGTCGCCGCCGAGCGCAAGGACATTTCCACCAGCTACGGCCTGGTCAGCACGCAGTCGGTCGGCGCCATCCAGCGCGCGCTGCTGCGGCTGGAGCAGGAAGGCGGCGAGATGTTCTTCGGCGAGCCGGCGCTGGAACTGGCCGACCTGATGCGTACGAATACCGATGGCCGCGGCGTGATCGGCATCCTGGCGGCCGACCAGCTGATCCTGAAGCCGCGCCTGTATTCCAGCTTCCTGCTGTGGCTGCTGTCGGAGCTGTTCGAGACGCTGCCGGAAGTCGGCGACCTGGACAAGCCCAAGCTGGTGTTCGTCTTCGACGAGGCACATCTGCTGTTCGACGATGCGCCGGCCGCCCTGCAGCAACGCATCGAACAGGTCGTGCGCCTGATCCGCTCGAAGGGCGTAGGCGTGTACTTCTGCTCGCAGTTCCCAGACGACGTGCCCGACAACATCCTGGGCCAGCTGGGCAACCGCGTGCAGCATGCATTGCGCGCCTTCACCCCGCGCGACCAGAAGGCGGTCAAGACCGCGGCGGAAACGTTCGTGCCGAATCCGAAGCTGGACGTGGCCCAGGCCATCTCCAAACTGGGCACGGGCGAAGCGCTGGTTTCGACGCTGCAGGACAAGGGTATCCCCTCGCCCGTGCAGCAGACGATGGTATCGCCACCGCGCTGCCGCATGGGTGCGATCAGCGAGGCCGAGCGGCAGCAGGTGCGCAACGGCAGTCCCGTGGGCGGCAAGTACGACACTGCCATCGACCGGGAATCCGCCGCCGAAATGCTGGCCAAGCGTGCGGAATCGGCGATGGAGACCGCGAATGCGCCTGCCGCGAAGACCGAGCAGGACGATCCGGATGCCGGCGGCTTCGGCCAGACGGTGAAGGACGCGGTGTTCGGCACCAAGCGCCGCCAAGGCATGATCGAGACGATGGCCAAGCAGACCACGCGCACCATCGGCACCAAGCTGGGCAACCAGATCGTGCGCGGCATCCTGGGCAGCATCTTTGGCGGGCGACGCTGATCGCATGCGCATGAAGTGGTTTTTCGTCATGCCGGGCATCGCCCTGTCGCTGGCGGCTTCGGCCGCCAACCCGACACCGGCGACCTTCGCCGGTGCATTCTTCGGCAGCCTACCGTCCACTGGCTGCGTGATGCAGAACGTGCTGCTGGACCTGCGCGCCGACGGGCGCTACACCCTGCAGGCGCATTGTCAGGACGACCTGCAGGCTGCGCCGACACACGCCGGCCGCTGGTCGTTGACCTGGAACGGCACCTGCGTGCAGCTCACGCCGGACGATGATCAGCCGACGCAGGAATTCGCGATCCATGACGACGACCTGCTGGCGCTGACCGCAGGCAGCTGCATCGAACCGGTCGAGGACCCACGTGGCCGCACGCTGCGGCGCGCGGACACCGCCGGGGATCGCTGACGTGTCGCGCTGGCGCCCACCGGGCGAAAAAAGTACGGCCCTGATCACCCGCGAAGGCCATGACCGCCTGAAGGCGGAGCTGGACGATCTGTGGCGCGTGCGCCGCCCCGACGTGGTCAAGGCGCTGGCCGCCGCCGCGGCAGAAGGGGACCGCTCGGAGAACGCCGAGTACACCTACCGCAAGAAGCAACTGGGCGAAATCGACCGTCGCGTCCGCTACCTGAGCAAGCGATTGGAAGCGCTGCGCGTCGTCGATACCGCGCCAAGCGATCCCGAAGCCGTGTTCTTCGGCGCCACCGTCGAGCTGGAGAACGTGGCCAGTGGCGAAACTTCGCGCTACCGCATCGTCGGCCCCGACGAGACCGACGCGGCCCGCGGCTGGATCAGCATCGACTCGCCGATGGCGCGTGCGCTGCTGAAAAAGCGCATCGATGACGAATTTTCCGTGGAGCTTCCGGGCGGCGTCACCCGCTTCGTGCTGGTGGGTGTCAGCTACGCAGGATGATTCTCACAACGGGGGCGGGTAGACGCGCCCCTCCCGTAGCGGCCGGAAGTAGTCCTCTTGCACATAGAACGCCTCGCTCTGCCCAGCGTGCCAGCCCGGAATGCCGGCCAGTGGCAGTGGGCGCAGCGCCGACGGCGTGGCGAGGATCGCGCCGGTTGAGATCGATTCGACCACGTGCGCAACCGCGTCGACCGGATCGCCTGACACCACCACGCACTTGCCGACCAGCAGACGCCCCGGCACCAGCATCTGCTCCATCAGCCCATGCCCCACCACGGCCACGACATGGATGTCGCCGTTGCGCCAGCGAGCAGCATTCGCATGGAACAGCGCCGCCCAGTCGTGTCGGTCCCACAGATCCAGCAGCATCTGGTCACGCACCTGCACGATGACGCCGGCCTCATCGAACTGGGTCAGCGCCTGCTGGGCAGGACTGCGTTCACGCGTTCCCATTCGTGCGATATGTCGGCACTGCTGCTGGTTGAGGGCGTGCTTGAGGGCCGGATGACGCATCCAGACCATGGCATTGAACAGGTCGTGCCAGTTCTCTGTGCGCGTTGCGATGTACCCCCGTGCGATGCGTGCTTCGTAGTGCAACCCGTCGTCGAGCAAGGCCGAGTCCTGCATCACGAAGCGATGCCCTGACGGCGGCATCCGCGCATTGAGGGCTTCGATATCCGGCCATCGCGTGGCCGTCATCAGGTCCAGATACTCGCCGTAGCCCTCGAACAAGGAATGCCGGAAACACGCAGCATCCACCTGTTCGCGCAAGGGTGCGACGAAACGACGCCGGCCATTGCCCGCGCTGGCGACCGCGGTTGATGCAGTCACAGCACCTTGAGATCGAGTGGCGTGCCCGCCGTTCCGACGATGGCATCACCGATCAAATCGTGCTCGTCGCTCTCGGTGATCTCCACGTCGACAAACTGGCCGACGCGCAACCCCAGCTCGCCGCCATTCTGGATATGCACCAGGCCATCGATCTCCGGCGCATCGGCCTTCGAGCGCGCCACGGCGATGTCGTCTTCGATCAGGTCGACCAGGCACTGCTGCACGGTGCCGATCTTGGCCTCGAGACGGGCGGCGGAAATTTCCGCCTGCCTCTCCATGAAACGCGCCAATCGCTCCTGCTTCACCTCTTCCGGCACCGGGTCCGGCAACAGATTCGCGGCCGCGCCTTCGACCGGCGAATAGGCAAATGCACCGACACGGTCCAGCTGCGCCTCGTCGAGGAACTGCAGTAGCTCCTCGAACTCCCGGTCCGTCTCGCCGGGAAAGCCGACGATGAAGGTCGAACGCAGGGTGATGTCGGGGCAGGTGGAACGCCAGCGCTTCACCCGCTCCAGCGTCTTGTCGACCGCGCCCGGGCGCTTCATCAGTTTGAGAATGCGCGGGCTGGCATGCTGGAACGGGATGTCCAGGTACGGCAGCACTTTGTTCTCCGCCATCAGCGGGACGACGTCGTCGACGTGCGGATACGGATACACGTAATGCAGGCGTACCCAGGCATCGAGTTCCCCCAGGCCTTCGCACAATGCCTTCATGCGCGTCTGGTACGCCTTGCCGCGCCACTCGCGTTCGGCGTACTTCACGTCGACGCCATAGGCCGAGGTGTCCTGCGACACCACCAGCAATTCCTTCACCCCGCCGCGCACCAGGCGCTCGGCCTCGCGCAGCACGTCATCGACCGGACGCGAGACCAGGTCGCCGCGCATCGACGGGATGATGCAGAAGCTGCAGCGGTGGTTGCAGCCTTCGGAGATCTTCAGGTAGGCGTAGTGCCGCGGCGTCAGCTTGATGCCGTAGTCCGGCACCAGGTCGACGAAGGGATCGTGCTTCGGCGGCAAGGCCGCGTGCAACGCTTCCATCACGCTCTGGTAGTCCTGCGGACCACTGATCGCCAGCACGTCGGGGTACTGCTCGCGGATCTGCTCCGGGCGCTTGCCCAGGCAGCCGGTGACGATGACCTTGCCGTTCTGGTTCATCGCCTCGCCGATGGCGTCCAGCGATTCGGCTACCGCGGAATCGATGAAGCCGCAGGTGTTGACCACCACCACGTCCGCCGCGTCGTAGGTCGGCACGATGTCGTATCCCTCCACGCGGAGCTGGGTGAGGATGCGTTCGGAGTCGACCAGGGCCTTCGGGCAGCCGAGGCTGACGAAGCCCACCTTGGGGTTCTGCAGGGACATGAGAGTACGGCGGCGGCGTGTACGGGGCCGCGGATTATAGCCTCCGGGCATCGGCAGGCCTGGCCGGACCGTTCAGGCGGCGCTCCCTGCACACCGCCCTACCCGGCGGCGCCTACACTGTCCCGCCTTCACGAACGGACCCCGCGCATGGGCCAGTGGCTGCCTTTCGAATCCCCACACGGCCGCATCCACGCCTGGCGGGCCGATCCCGAGGGCTCACCGCGCGGCGCGCTGGTCGTGGTGCAGGAGATCTTCGGCGTCAATCCGCATATCCGCACCGTGGCCGAAGGATTTGCGCGCGAGGGCTATGTCGCACTGGCACCGGCCTACTTCGACCCGGTCGAGCTCGGCGTGGAACTGGACTACGACGCCGATGGCATCGCGCGCGGCAAGGCCCTGATCACTGCATTGGGCCTGGAACGCGCGTCGGACATCACCCGTGCCGCGGCTGATGCGCTGGCGGGCCACGGCAGGGTCGGCACCGTGGGCTATTGCTGGGGCGGCACCGTCGCGCTGCTCGCCGCGCTGCGGCTGGGCCTGCCGTCGGTCAGCTATTACGGCGCGCGCAACCTGCCGTTTCTGGGTGAGACGCCGCAGGCAGCGGTGATGTTCCACTTCGGCGAGCAGGATGCCTCCATCCCGCCGGACATGGTGCAGGCGCATCGCGACGCGCTTCCGCAGATGGCGGTGCACACCTATCCCGCCGGACACGGGTTCAACTGCGACCTCCGGGCCGACTATGATCCCGCCAGTGCACAGATCGCGCGCCAGCGCACGCTCGATTTCTTCAGGACCCATCTTTCATGAGCGACTTCGTCCTCGACCCGCGATTGGCCGCCGACAGTGTTTTCATCGCCGACGGCCCGCTGTCGCAAGCCCGCCTGATGGACGACACGCGTTTTCCCTGGCTGGTGCTGGTGCCCCGCGTCGCCGCCGTCAGCGAATGGCTGGAGCTGGACGGTGGCCAACAGCGCCTGCTGCTGGCGGAGATCAACCAGGCGGGCAACCTGATCCGCGCGCAGGATGGCGTGCAGAAACTCAACATCGGCGCGCTCGGCAACATTGTGCGGCAATTGCATATCCATCTGGTCGGGCGGCATGAGGGCGATGCGGCATGGCCGGGACCAGTGTGGGGCAGCGGCACGATGGTCCGGCACACGCCCGGGGCATTGGCCGATGAAGTCGCGCGCTGGCAGCAACGGCTGCGATGAGCGCGCCCCACATTGAGCCGCTGGGCGACGACGCCCTGCTGGTGCGCTTCGGTGACGGCATCGATGACGACACCAACCTTCGCGTACACGCTCTGGCCCTTCATCTGCGCCGCCTGGCACCCGCTTGGCTGCGCGACCTGGTGCCGGCCTACGCCAGCCTAGGCGTGTTTTTCGACAGCGCATACATGCCGGGCGAGGATCCCCGCGAGGTGATCGCGCAGGCCGTGGCCGGGTGGTCGGATCCGCAGTCGCCCCTCGAGAACGCGACGCCTAAGCTGCACGAAATCCCGGTGTGCTACGGCGCCGGGTTCGGCGAGGACCTCGCAGCGGCCGCACGTGAACTCGGGCTGGCAGAAGCCGAGCTGATCGCGCGCCACAGCGCACCGCTCTATCGCGTCGCAATGATCGGCTTCGCGCCAGGATTCCCTTACCTGCTGGGACTGGATCCCGCGCTCGCGCTGCCACGACTGGCGACGCCGCGCGCACGCGTACCCGCCGGCTCCGTGGCCGTGGGCGGCGCGCAGACGGGCATCTATCCGCATACGAGCCCCGGTGGCTGGCGCCTGCTCGGACGCACGCCGCTGGTGCTGTTCGATGCGCGGCGCGATGCGCCCTCGCTGCTGCTGCCGGGCGATGAAGTCCGCTTCGTGCCGATCGATGCGCAAGCCTTCGCCGCACTGGCAGACAACGCATGAGCCGCTGGGAAGTACTGTCGCCGGGCCTGCAGACCACCGTGCAGGACCAGGGCCGCACTGGCTGGCGGCACCTGGGCGTGGCCCGCGCCGGCGCGCTTGATCCGTCTGCGCTGGCACTGGCCAACCGGCTGGTCGGCAATGCGGAATCCTGTGCCGGGCTGGAGATCGTGCTGCAGGGGCCACGCCTTCGCCTGCCCCGACCCTCCCTCATCGCACTGGTGGGCGCACACGTGCAGGCCTCGTGGAACGACCTGCCTTTGCCGATGGGTCGACCGATCCATGTGCCGGCCGGAGAGTTGAAACTGGGCGCGGTACGCGATGGCGCGCGCGCCTGGCTGGCGATGACCGGTGGCATGGATGTCGCACCGACGCTGGGCAGCCGCAGCACCGACCTGCGCGGCGGCTTCGGCGGTCATGAAGGGCGTGCTTTGCGTGCTGGCGACCTGTTGCCTGCCGGCAGCACACATGCTGCCGCGCCGCAGCCGCGGTTTCCTGCCTGGTGGATAGATCCCGACGATCCGTGGACCGTGGATCGGCACGTGCTGCGCTATGTCCCGTTGCATCACGCAGCAGCGTCGGCGCTCGGCACGCAGCGCTGGCGTGTCCATCCGAACAGCAACCGGCAGGGTCTTCGACTGGACGGGGCACCGCTTGAAGCGCAGGACGGCAGCGGCGTCTCCGAGCCGGTGGCGGTGGGCACGCTGCAACTTCCTCCCGATGGACAACCGATCCTGCTGCTCGCCGATGCACAGACGGTGGGCGGTTACCCGCGCCTGGGCCATGTGATTGCCTGCGACCTGGGCCGGGCGGCACAGCTGCGCCCCGGCGAATCCGTCCACTTCGAACCCATCGAACTGCGGCAAGCCCGCGCACTCGCGCTCGGGTACCAGCACCGGCTGGCGCGATTGCGGCTGGCCATCGCACAACGTCTGTAAGGCTGGGGTACGCTCAACGCATGCACGCAACGCGCGACATCGATTTCAATTGCGACCTGGGCGAGGACTGCGGGGATGATGCCGCGCTCCTGCCCTTCATCAGTTCGGCCAGCATCGCCTGCGGCTTCCATGCCGGGTCGCCGGTCACCATGCAGAAGACGGTGGCGCTGTGCCTGGCCAACGGCGTGGCGATCGGCGCGCACCCCTCGCATGCGGACCGGGACAACTTCGGCCGCATCCCGCATGTGATCGAACCCGCCGCCGCGTATGCGCTCACCCTGTACCAGATCGCGGCACTGGATGGTTTCGTGCGTGCCGCCGGTGGGCGCCTACACCACGTCAAGCCCCATGGCGCGCTATACAACCAGGCGGCGCAGGATACGGCACTCGCAGGCGCCATCGCGCAGGCCGTGCATGACCATGACCCCGGACTGGTGCTGTACGGACTTTCCGGCAGCAGGCTCACTGCCGCCGGTGAACGCCTGGGACTGCAGGTGGCGCATGAAGCCTTCGCCGAGCGTCGTTACGAATCCGATGGCAGCCTGACGCCGCGCACCCATGCCGATGCATGCCTGCCTTCCGTCGAAGCATCGGTGGCACAGGTCACGCGGATGCTGCGGGAGGGCGAAGTGGCACCCCGCACCGGACCTGCCGTAACCCTGCGCGCCGACAGCATCTGCCTGCATGGCGACCGCGCCGATGCCGCGGCCTTCGCGCGTGCGCTGCGCGAGGCCATTGAGGCGGCGGGTTTCGCGGTGCGCAGCATGGAGCGCCGCGCATGAACTACTGGCCATTGCTGGGCATTGCGGTGGTGGTCGCTGGCTTCGTGCTGCGCTTCAACCCGGTGATCGTGGTGGTCAGTGCGGGCCTGATCAGCGGCGTTGCCGCCGGCAAGTCGATTCCCGAACTGCTGGCCTTGCTGGGGGAAAGTTTCGTTTCCAATCGCGCATTGCTGATGTTCGCGCTGACCCTGCCCACCATCGGACTGCTGGAACGCGCCGGCCTGCGCGAGCATGCACTGCGCTGGATCGCGCAGTTACGCGGACTGACGCTGTCGCGACTGCTGGCAGGTTACCTGCTGGTGCGCCAGGGACTCAGCATGGTGGGGCTGATCGACATCGCCGGCCATGCGCAGACCGTGCGCCCGCTGCTGGCCCCCATGGCCGAATCGGCCGCGGAAAAGACCCGTGCGCCCCTGCAGCGCGAGGAAGCGCAACGGGTGCATGCGATGGCCGCCGCCACCGACAACATCGGCCGGTTCTTCGGCGAGGACGTGTTCCTGGCCTTCGGCGCGGTGCTGCTGATCCAAGGCTTTTATGCCCAGCACGGCATCGCGCTGGAGCCGCTGCAGATCGCGTTGTGGGCGCTGCCGACGGCGATCGCCGCATTCGTCATCCACGCGGTGCGGATCGTGCTGTTCCAGCGTCGGCTGGATCACCATGCCGTGCCGGCGACGGAGCGCAGCGATGCTGTCGATTGACCAGTTCTACCTGCTGTTGGCGGCCTTCCTCGCCTACGCCGGCTGGCGGAACCTCCGCCAGCACCGGTATGCGCACGCCGCGTTCTGGGGCCTGATCGCGCTGCTGTTCGCGGGCGGCGGGCACGTGCTACGCGCCAGCAAGGCCGGCGACCCGCTGCCCGCACAGTTCGCCGGTGCCGCGGTCATCGCGCTCGCCCTGCTGGCCACGCGCATGCGCCGGGAACCGCAGGATGAAGCGCCCGAAGCCGAGCGCCTCGCCTCCGCGCTGCGGCTGGGACATCGCCTGTTCCTGCCCGCGCTGCTGATACCCGCGCTGACCATCCTGGTGGTGCTGGCCGGGCCGCATGTATCGCTTGGCGGAACACCGCTGTTCGCTTCAGCCGGCCTGACCCTGACCGGACTGGCATTGGCCTGCACGGTCTCTGCGCTCGCGGCGGTGGTGGTGACGCGCCAGCGTGCATTGCGAGCCGCGGACGAAGGCCGGCGGTTGCTGGATACGCTGGGCTGGGCAGCGCTGCTGCCCCTGGTGCTGGCAACCCTGGGTGGCGTCTTCGCGGCCAGTGGCGTGGGCGAAGCGGTGGCGTCGCTGGTCTCGATGGTGATTCCCGCCGACAGCCGCATCGCCTGCCTGCTGGCCTTCGCGCTGGGGATGGTGGTGTTCACGGTGATCATGGGCAATGCGTTTGCCGCGTTCCCGGTGATGATGGCCGGCATCGGCCTGCCGCTGCTGGTGCAACGGCATGGTGCCGACCCGGCCGTCCTGGGGGCGATCGGCATGCTGACGGGCTACTGCGGCACGCTGCTGACGCCGATGGCCGCCAACTTCAACATCGTGCCGGCGGTACTGCTGGGGCTGGACGACCAGTACGGCGTGATCCGCGCGCAGGCCGCCACCGGACTGTGGCTGATGGGGACCAACGTGCTGCTGATGGCCTGGCTATGTTTCCGTTGATGCGACGTTTTCCCGAGCTCTGACATGACTACCACCCGCACCATCCTGCTGACCGGATTCCAGCCCTTCGGGGGGGAACAGGAAAACCCCAGCTGGCAAGCCGTCGCGGCCTTGCATGGCACGCGCATCACCGGGCATCGCGTGGTGGCGCGTGAATTGCCGGTTGCGTTCGGAGACGCCCTGAAGACACTGCGCGGCGCGCTGCGGGAAACGCGCCCGGCGCTGGCAGTCTGCGTGGGCCAGGCCGGCGGGCGCGCGCAGATCTCGCTGGAACGCGTCGCGATCAACGTGGACGACGCACGCATCCCCGACAACGCCGGCAGGCAGCCGGTGGATGTTCCCGTGGTGGCAGGCGGGCCGGCGGCCTACTTCACCACGCTGCCAATCAAGGCCATGCGCGAAGCCCTGCACGTCGCGGGCCTCCCTGCGGAGGTATCGCAGACGGCGGGCACCTATGTCTGCAACCACGTGTTCTACGGATTGATGCACGCGCTGCGGAACCGGCGCGGCGTGCGCGCCGGCTTCATCCACATTCCCTATTCACCCGCCCAGGCCACCACGCACGCCGGCTCGCCCAGCCTGGCGGTAGAGACGGTGACCAGCGCGCTGAAACTGGCAGTGCGAGTGGCGCTGAAGACGCCTTCGGACGTTCGCATGGCGGCCGGCGCAGAGCACTGATCCCCACGCCGTCTTGTCGCTAGTTCGCGCGTACCACGCGCGTCCCCGCAATCAGGTCATGCAGGCAGCGCTGGTCCTGGCGGAAGATCATCAGAGAATCAACCAAGGCATACAGGCCACCCACGCAGGGAATGTTGACGATGGCATGCGTGGGCAGGTAACGCTTCAACAACAAGTCAACCAACGGCGGCTTGCGTCCTGCCAGATCCACGATCCTGATCGACAGCAGCTTCTTGCCCCACGTCTGCCCGCTGTCATGAAGCGGATAGCCCTGAATCACGGCGAAGAGCGCGAAACCTATGACGGCCCACAGCAGCATCGTCCCCAACGGCATGAAACCGAAGCCCCCGGACTGGCCAGCCTCGAAGGCTTCCTGCCAGTAACCGGTCATCAACATGGGCGGCAGCGTCACGGCCAATGCGATGACGGCGTCTATCAGCACTGCCGCCAGTCGTGCCCATCGATCCGCCAGTTCATGGCTCTCGCTAGATGGTGGTGCGAGATGCGCAGCCGGCGCACGGTAGGGATCGTGCTCCGGCAAGGACGGAGGAGTCTGCATGGGTCCCTTCCTTGCGTTGATGAGACAGGTAGCGTCACGTGCGCGGCAGCGTCACGCCGGTCTGGCCCTGGTACTTGCCGCCGCGATCCTTGTAGCTGGTCTCGCAGACGTCGTCGGCATCGGACTGGAAGAACAGCATCTGCGCCACGCCTTCATTGGCGTAGATGCGCGCCGGCAGCGGCGTGGTGTTGCTGAACTCCAGCGTCACATGGCCTTCCCACTCCGGTTCCAGCGGGGTGACGTTGACGATGATGCCGCAGCGCGCGTAGGTGCTCTTGCCCAGGCAGACCACCAGCGTGTCGCGCGGGATGCGGAAGAACTCCACCGTGCGCGCCAGCGCAAAGCTGTTGGGAGGGATGATGCACTCGTCGGCTTCGATGTCCACGAAACTCTTCGGATCGAAGTGCTTGGGGTCGACGATGGTGGAGTTGATGTTGGTGAACACCTTGAACTCGCGCGAACAGCGCACGTCATAGCCGTAGCTGGAGGTGCCGTAGCTGACGATGCGCTCGCCGTTGACTTGCTTCACCTGCCCCGGCTCGAACGGTTCGATCATGCCCTGCTGTTCGGCCATGCGGCGGATCCAACGGTCGCTCTTGATGCTCATGCAATTCCTGGTCTGGGGGAACGGTAGGCCGCGCAACCGGTGCGCGCGGCGGACGGGGAATTGTAGGGCGGGCCCCGGCCCGCCGTCTTCGGCTCGCCGCTAGACCAGCGACGAAGCGATGGGCACGGTCGCCCGCGGCCTGAGCGCCAGCGTCGCCGCCATCACCCGCGCGGTCTGCCGATAGGCCTGTGCCGCAGCCGAATCCGGTGCGGCCACGACGACAGGATGCCCGGCATCCCCCTGCTCGCGGATAGTGATGTCCAGCGGCAAGGACCCAAGCAGCGGCACACCATACTGCGCCGCCATCCGCTCGCCCCCGCCCTGGCCGAACAGGTGCTCCACGTGGCCACAGTTCGAACAGGTGTGGACGGCCATGTTCTCGACGATGCCCAGCACCGGCACTTCGACCTTCTCGAACATCTTCAGCGCCTTCTTGGCGTCCAGCGTCGCGATGTCCTGCGGCGTGGTCACGATGACGGCCCCCGCGACCGGGATCTTCTGCGCCAAGGTCAGCTGGATGTCGCCGGTGCCCGGCGGCAGGTCGATCAGCAGGTAGTCCAGATCGCCCCAGAGCGTGTCGTTGAACAACTGCATCAGTGCCGACGTGGCCATCGGTCCGCGCCAGATCATGGGGGTGCCCTGGTCCACCAGCAGCCCGATGGACATGGCCTCCACCCCGAACGCCCTCATCGGCTCGATGGATTTGTTGTCGGGGCTGTCCGGCCGCCCCGACAGGCCCAGCATGGCCGGCACGCTGGGCCCATAGACGTCGGCATCCAGCACACCGACCCGCGCCCCGTCGGCAGCCAGCGCCAGGGCCAGGTTCACCGCCGTGGTGGATTTCCCCACTCCGCCCTTGCCGGAGCCGACCGCGATGACGTTGCGGACGCGGGGGTGGGGGGAGAGGCTGACTTGGACAGCATGGGAAGCGATGCGGGAGAGGAGGGACAGTGACGCCAACCGCTGTCCCTGCGCTTCCAGGAGTCCGGCCACCCGGGACTCGATATCCGGCCGCCATCCCTCGAGCGGGAAACCGGCCTGTAGGGAGATGTCAGTCCCCGAGAGTCCACGGGAGACCTTCCACAGGAGGCCCTCGTTCAGCTTGCCAGACAATCCAGGCAGACAGATTTGCGACAGGTATTCCAGTTCCAAGCCAACTCCAGAGATATTTTGTGACGTAGATCACACATTAAGCGGTAACGGCTGTAACATCTTTCCGTGCTATGGGCATCCGCGTTAATCCCATGTTAACGTCGGGACACGAGGACGTTTACGTGCGGCCGGGACTGACGGATCAGTCCAGTGGGGGCCGCATCACATTGACAGTTTAGGGGATTCACCACATGTCAGTTCGTAACACGAATGCGCTCAAGCGCAGCCGCCTCAGCGCGGCATTGATCACCGCCTTGGTGGTGCCGTTCGCGGGAAGCGCTTTCGCGCAGGACGCCGCCTCGACCACAGATACGGAAGAGTCCGAGCAATCCACCGCTACGCTGGACAAGGTGACGGTAACCGGTTCCCGCATCAAGCGCGCGGAAGTGGAAGGCCCCGCGCCCGTCACCGTGATCACGGCCGCCGAGATCGAACGCGAGGGCTTCGCCACCGTCTACGACGCGCTGAATTCGCTCACGCAGAACACTGCGTCGATCCAGAACGAGCTGAACCAGAACGGATTCACGCCGAACGCCAGCTTCCTGAATCTCCGTGGCCTGGGACCGGGCTACCAGCTGATCCTGATCAATGGTCGCCGTGCGGCCGACTATCCCCTGCCCTACAACTCGCAGTCCAACGCGGTAAACCTGGCCAACATCCCGGCCGCCGCGCTGGAACGCGTTGAAGTCCTGACCGGCGGTGCGTCGGCGATCTACGGTTCGGACGCCGTCGCCGGCGTCGTCAACCTCATCATGAAGACCAACTTCGAAGGCGACCAGCTCAGTGTCCGTGCCGGTACGACCACGCAGGGCGGCGGCGACTCCGGCCGCTTCCAGTGGATCGGCGGCAAGACCGGCAGCAACTGGAGCTTCATCTATGCTTTCGAGGCGGTGGAGCGCGAAGCCATCTTCGCCTCGCAACGCAAGTTCATGGACTCCTACTTCGACGAGCCGGGCGTGAATCCGGAAGACGTGAATGCCGTCGAAGGTCTGCTCGTGTTCGACATCGCCAACAGCAACCGTGTCTTCCCGGACGGAGGCGAGGCGACGTGCGCCCGTTTCAGCGAGTTCGACACGTATTACTTCGAGACGTCGGCGGTATACACCGGCCCGCGCTGCGGCTACTTCGGCTATCCCGCGACCCAGGCGATCCGGAACTCCGACAACAACCAGTCGGGCTATCTGTACGGCACATTCGACTTCGACGGCGGCATGCAAGGCTGGGCGCAGTTGAGCGCCTCGCGCTCCAAGGCCAAGTACGCGAGCTCCACGCAGTTCTGGTCGAGCCCGGACTTCTTCGATCCGAACCTGGAGTCGGATTTCACCGGTCCGGGTGGCGGTGCGTTCGTCAATCTGCAGCGCATCTTCACGCCTGCCGAAGTGGGTGGTCCGGGTGCGCAGAGCGCGACATCGGATGAGCGCGCTTACGATTTCGCGGCCGGTCTGCGCGGCACGATGATCTCCGACCGTTTCGACTGGGATGCCACGGTCTCCCGCGCGGAGTACAAGATAGAAACGCGGCGCCCGCGCTTCCTCGCCAATCGCCTCACCGAGTACTTCCTGGGCGAGCAGCAGGGCTTCGACCCCTACTTCGATGCCTACCCGGTGTACGAACTGAACCAGGCGCGCTTCTTCAATCCGATCGATGCCGCAACCTTCCAGTCGCTGAACACCACCCTGATCGGCAAGGCCGAGTCGGACGTGACGCAGGCGAACTTCACCATTTCGGGCGACCTGTTCGAAATGCCTGCCGGTGCGTTTGGCGCGGCTGCCGTCCTCGAGGCGGCCCGCCAGAGTTACGAGCTGACGCCGGACCCGCGCACGCTGCCTAGCTATACCGGCAACGAGCCCATCTACAACTACTCCGATACCGGCGGCGGCGGCGACCGCGACCGCTACGCGCTGGGCCTGGAGTTCAGCATTCCGATTCTCGACAGCCTGAAGGCGAGCGTCGCCGGTCGCTACGACAAGTACGACGACGTCACCAACGTGGACGACGCGATCACCTGGCAGGTCGGCCTCGAATGGCGCCCGGTCGACAGCCTGTTGTTCCGCGGCAGCCATGGCACGAGCTTCCGCGCCCCCGACATGCACTATGTGTACGCGGGCGAGTCGGGCTTCTTCACGTCGATCGTCGACGAGTTCCGCTGCCGACGCGACGGTTTGAATCCGCAGAGCACCGCCTGCTCGGGCGACGCTGACTACGCCTACCAGGTGCAGGGCATCCGCCGCGGCAGCACCGATCTGGAAGAAGAAGAGGGCAAGTCCACGACGTTCGGCGTGGTCTGGGACATCAACGACCAGATGTCGGTGAGCGCTGACTGGTATGACATCGAACTGACCGGTGGTGTGGACGACATCTTCACGTCCTACCTGTTCCGCGAAGAAGCGTCCTGCTTGCTGGGCACCGACCGCGCCGGCAACAGCGTCGATCAGAACTCCGCGGCCTGCCAGTTCTTCACCGGACTGGTGACCCGTACGGACTCGCCCTTCCGCGACAACCAAGTGGATGAGTACCGGTCCTTCCCCGTCAACCAGTCACTCAGCCGTACCAGCGGCATCGACGTGAACTTCAAGTACGGGCTCGATACCGACCGTCTGGGCGATTTCGATTTCGACCTCGCGTGGACCCACGTCCTCAAGAAGGAAATCGAGCTGTTCCCCGGCGACGGCATCATCGATGACCGCGACGATCTGGTGAACCAGCGCACCCTGAACTTCCGCAGCCGTTTCAACTGGAGCGCGAGCTGGAAGCTGGACGACTGGGCCGCCAACGTCAACGGCTACCGCCTTGGCTCCCTGCCCCTCGGCGATCCCGACAAGGGCCGCGGCGGCAGCTTCGTGATCTGGAATGCCGGTGTGTCGAAGGAGATCACGGAGAAGGCGACCGTGTCGTTCCAGGTCCAGAACCTGCTCGACAAGAAGCCGTTGTTCGATGAGGACCTGGCGTATCCCTTCTTCTGGAGCACCTACTACTCCGGCGTCATCGGCCGCGAAGTGTTCCTGCAGTTCAGCTACAAGCTGCGCTGAGGGCTGTTCCACTCTGCGATACGAAGGAGCCCGGGAAACCGGGCTCCTTTTTTCTTAGGGTTGCCGCACTGGCGCGCCCATGCCTTGGGCATGAAGCAACGACATCAGAGGCTGCAGATCATCGGCATAGTGGCGCCACCGGTCCTGTGCGTCACGATGCAGCGTGCCGCGAACCTGCGCGGCGCTGGCAGTCGCCACGGGCGCATCGTTGAGTTCGAATCTAAGGCATTGCGGTTGCCAGTCGAGTCCGCAGAAGTCCAGAAGTCGCCGAGTCTGGCGTTCCTGGTCGGCGACGAGATCTTCGTAGTCAATCCATAGGATGCGTTCGCCGAGCAGGCGCTCGAAATGCTGCATCAGGCGATTGAATCGCACGAAGTACCGTCCCGTCTCGATCAGATCGAACGAGTAACCATGGTAAGGCGACGCCGGCGAGAAAAGCTGCCGGAAGTTGGACAGACAGGTGTCCATCGGGTTGCGCCGCATCCCTATGATCCTTGCTGCGGGAAGCGCCCGGGCAATCATCTCAAGGTAGAGGAAATTGTGCGGGTGCTTGTCGACGAACCGCGAGAAACTCCCGGTCAGCGGCCTCGTGCTGCCGATGTACTCCTCGCCCAACATCGCCCAATCGATCCGCCTCGCAGCCCGCACCGTGTCCGCATCAATCAGGCGCGGCGTTCTCGAGCCACTCGCGCGCTTGACCAGGGACGGAAAATTGAGCACCTCGCCGATGGATTGCACCGACGAATGGCTCGACAGGATGCGATCGACCAGCGTGGTGCCCGTGCGTGGCATCCCGACGACGAAGATGGGTTCTTCGCTCGGACATCCACCCGCACCGCGCCTGTCTCCCGATTCCATCGCCAGGGCGTCGAAGCATGCTTGATCGGCCTGCGCGCCGAAGCGCAGCAGCCCCTTCCCTGCGGTCTTGCCCGCGGTGAAATGGCGGAAAGCGATCGCGTAGTTGCCGATGTCCTCGTACTCCTTGCCCAAGGCCAGATGGAGGTACATCCTGCCCACGGCATCCTGGGTCCGTTCGAGGCTCGTGGTCAGACGCTGGATGTTGTTCTCCTCCGGCGTCCACTTCCTCAACTGCGCGAGACCGAGATGTGCCTGAGCGTGGGCAGGCTCGCGGGCCAGGACCTGCCGGTAAGCCGCCTCCGCAGCCGGGAAATCCCCGTTGAACAACGACGTGGTCGCGTGGTTGAAGACGTTGCGCGTGTCTCCCGGGGAAAGTTCAAGCGCGCGGGCGCTCATGCGGCTCGCTGCTTCGTATGCGTTAGCCCTGGCGAAGATCGCCGAGAGCTGCTGGCAGGCCGCCGCGTCGCTCCATGCCAGGGGGACGGCTTCATGCGCAACCGCCAACGCCTGCTGGGGAGAGCGGGCCTGGGAAATGGCCCGCGCCGACTGGAGCAGGAATTCAGCGTCACCCGGCTTCAGCTCCAGCGCTCTCTGCGAATGTGCAAGCGCCTCGTCGAGCGAGCCGGTCACCAGCGCAGCGACCGACAGCAGATGGTGAACATGCGGAAGCTCCGGATTCGCGGTGACCAGCGCTCTCAGCGCAGGCAGCGCACGTTGCCAGTCCCCCTTGTTCGCTGCCTCCACCGCAGAGAGGTACTGGCGAGCGGCCCAGGTTTTTGCTTCGCCGGTCGAGTCGGTGGTTCCGGACATGAGATAGGTGGCCCAAGTCCACGCATTTACAAGGCTTCATCTTACAGTCCCGCGTTACCGGCGGTCCTGTCCGGCACGTTCCCGCAGGGGCTGGGCGCGCCGCGCCGGTGTACGCGAGAGGCCACCATCCGTCGCCGCGCCGCACTGTGCCAGGAAGTGTCAATGGCATAAATTTTCCTGCTAAAGTCGGTATCCAGCCACGCTTCAAGAGGCGTGCCGCGATGGCCGGACTGCGCCATCGCCGAGCGGTGATTTTCCGGGGCGATTCTTAATTTGGGGGACTAATGAAGAAATCCTTACTTGCGACATCAATGCTGGCGGTTGCATGTGTATTGGCAGCACCTGCGCAGGCCGCGACGCTGCAGCCGGTGCGCGATTTCGTCTCGCATCCTGCCTATGGCACCGTGAAGATCTCGCCCAACGGCGAGTACCTCGCCGTCACCGTAGACAAGGGCGAGCAGGACGTCCTGGCCGTCATGCGCACGAGCGACCTCAAGCTGGTCAAGGTCAACCAGCTGCCCGACAGCAAGAGCGTGGGCAGCTTCTACTGGGTCAGCCCTGATCGCCTGATGTTCAACGCGAT
Organism: uncultured Pseudoxanthomonas sp.; assembly: GCA_966210745.1. Lineage (GTDB taxonomy): Bacteria > Pseudomonadota > Gammaproteobacteria > Xanthomonadales > Xanthomonadaceae > Pseudoxanthomonas_A. The sequence continues at coordinate 13,388 of CBIHLJ010000022.1, read as the reverse complement.
CAAGAAACTGGGTGGCTACGCGCAGCCCTTCAACACCGGTGAATGGTTCGCGGTGAACGCCGACGGCAGCCAGGCGCGACCGCTGATCTTCTATGGAACCCGCGACGCGACGCAGCGCGGCAAGACCGTGGGTGCGGAGCGCTTCTCGCTGCTCGACACGCTGCGCGACGATGACCAGAACGTGATCATGCAAGCGACGAGTCCGCGCTCGTCTGAAGGCGTCGGCACCGAGGTCTACCGCATGGACACCCTGAGCGGCCGCCGTGTCTCGCTGGGCCGCGCGCCGAAGGAGAACTGCAGCATCGCGCTGGACGCCGACAAGGAGCCGCGTTTCGCCGTCTGCTCGTCCAGCAAGGACGAAGAAGGCGAATACGATGAGCGCACCGAGCTTTACCGGCGCGACGACAAGGGCTGGACGCTGGTCAATGCCTCCAAGTCCGGCGGCAAGCACCTGTCCGTGATCCGCACGACTGTGGCTGGCACCGTGTATGCGGAGCAGGACGACGGCAAGGCCCCGGCCGCCGTGGGGACGCTGAGCACGGCGACCGGCGAGTTCACGCCGCTGTTCCAGGACAAGGTCGCCGAGGTCTCCGACTACATCTGGTCGACCGACGAATCCACGCTGGTCGGCGTGGTGACCGAGGCCGGCGCTCCCGCCGTGAAGCTGATCGACGAGAATAACCCGGACGCCGAACTCTATGCCTCGCTCGCGAGTGCATTCGAGGGGCAAATGGTCGACTTTGCCAGCCAGACGCAGGATGGCAAGAAGATCATCGTCAGCGTATACAGCGACAGCAACCCCGGCGAGCTGTATCTTTACGACCGCGACACGGGCAAGGCGCGGTTCCTGATGCAGCGCAAGCCGGAGCTGGACAAGAAGAAGATGGCCTCCGTCAAGCCGTTCAACTTCACGTCGCGCGACGGCAAGCTCATCCACGGCTACCTCACCCTGCCCCATGGCTCCAACGGCAAGAACCTGCCGCTGATCGTCAATCCCCACGGCGGCCCGATCGGCCCGCGCGACAACTGGGGCTTCAACTGGGAAGCGCAGTTGCTGGCCAGCCGTGGCTACGCCGTACTGCAGATGAACTATCGCGGCTCGGGCGGCTACGGCAAGGCGTTCCAAGACGCCGGCCACCTGCAATGGGGCCAGGGGATCCAGAACGACATCATCGACGCGACCCAATGGGCCATCGGCCAGGGCTATGTCGACAAGGACCGCATCTGCATCTACGGCGGCAGTTTCGGCGGCTACTCCTCGTTGATGGCGCCGATCCGCGCACCCGGTCTGTTCCAGTGCACATTCGGTTATGTCGGCGTCTACGACGTGGACATGATGTTCAAGAAGGGCGACATCCCGGAGCGCGAATCCGGCCAGCGCTACCTCCGTCGTACCCATGGCAGCGACACGAAGTCCTGGGCGGAGAACTCGCCGGCGCGCCGTGCCGGCGAAGTGAAGATTCCGGTCTACCTTGCCGCGGGTGCCCGCGACGTACGCACACCGCCGGAGCAGACCGAGTTGATGAACAAGGCGCTGATCGCGGCCGGCAATCCGCCGGAAGGCATGATCATCCAGTCTGGCGAAATGCACGGCTTCTATGATGTTGAGAACCGCGTGAAGCTATACACGACCATGTTGGAGTTCTTCTCGCGCCACATCGGCGGCACCGTCACGGTCGGCTCCCCCAATCGCACCAACTGAGCATCACGTGGTTTCGTCAACGGCCGGTCCCACGAGGGCCGGCCGTTTCTTTATCGTCGTCCCATCGTGACTTTCGATACAGGCAGTCCCGCGATCGAGTTCACAGAATGGTCGGCACGCTCTCGGGGAAAAGGATGTTCATGAAGCCGCTGAAAACCATGATGCTGCTTGCCGCACTGCTCCTGCCGACAACGGCGGTGACATCGATGGCGCAGAACGCTGCCGCACCGGACCCGACCCAAGACAGGTTGATGCTGTCGGCGGGCTTCCTATCAGCTCACCCGGACCTGCGTTACCGGCTGCTCGGCATGGAGGAATTCAAGCAAGGTCGGTACGAGGATGCGCTGAAGTTCTTCCAGCGCGCCGCCTTCTATGCCGACAAGCCCTCACAGGGCATGGTGGGCGAGATGTTGTGGAACGGTCAGGGCGCCCCCAAGGATGTGGCATTGGCCTATGTCTGGATGGACCTCGCCGCTGAGCGCGGTTATGCAGGATTCCTCGGGCTGCGCGAGCGTTACTGGAACGCGCTGAGTGAGACGGAGCGGCAGCGCGCAGTGGAAGAAGGTGCCGCGGTGTACGCCAAGTATGGCGATGCGGCGGCGCAGCCGCGCATCGCGACCACCCTTCGGCGCGAGCGGCGGAAGATCACCGGCAGTCGTACCGGCTTTGCGGGCAACGTGCAGATCTACGTGCCGGGGCCGAACGGTTTCGAACAGATCGACGGCAGCAAGTTCTTCGACGAAAAGTACTGGGACCCGAATCAGTACCAGGCCTGGCATGACAACGTCTGGATGAAGCCGCGCATCGGGCGCGTGAGCGTGGGCGATCTTGAACAACTCCCCGCCCAGCAACCCGCCTCGCGGATCCCGGACGCCAAACCCGACGTTGACGCCGTCGAGCCGGAAACGCCTGAACGTAACGACAGTGAACTGGGGACGCGAAAGGACGGCTGAGCCCTTCCATACGCCAGCGGATGCGGTATAACTGCCGCATCCCGTCGTGTCACCGGCGGGCCTGACCAACATCCCTGGGAGGGGAACATGCGCAAGACCCTGTTGGCCGCCTGCCTGGCCATTCCGTTGCTTGGCCTGTCGCTGTCGGCCGCCGCTGCCGATGCGACCGGGCGCTGGAAGACCATCGACAGCGATACCGGCAAGCCCAAGTCCATCGTGGAAATCACCCGTGCCGCCAACGGTACGCTCAGCGGCCGGATCATCGAGTTGCTCAATCCGAGCAAGCCGAACCCGGTCTGCGACAAGTGCAAGGACGACCGCAAGAACAAGCCGATCACCGGCATGGAGATCATCCGCGGCATGAAGGCCGATGGTGCCAATGAATGGAGCGGCGGCACGATCCTGAAGCCCGACGAAGGCAAGGTGTACAAATCGAAGATGGAACTGATCGACGGCGGCAAGAAGCTGGAGGTGTCGGGCTGCATCGCCTTCATCTGCAAGTCGCAGACCTGGATCCGCCAGTAGTCGCTCTTCCAGCAGTGCTGCGGGCCCGGTCATGCCGGGCCCGTCGCGTTCCGGGCGCAGGAAGGGCGCGCATCGGACCATGCGATAATCGCGCTCCCCCGTCGCGAAGCACCCCATGAGCCGCACCGCCCTCGTCACCAACGCCCTGCCCTACGCCAACGGACCGCTGCACCTCGGTCACTTGGTGGGCTACATCCAAGGCGACATCTGGGTGCGGGCACGGCGCATGCGCGGCGACACGGTCTTCTTCGTCTGTGCCGATGACACCCATGGCACGCCGATCATGCTGGCCGCCGAGAAGGCGGGCATCACACCCGAAGCCTTCATCGCCGGCATCCAGGCCGGGCACGAACGCGACTTCGCCGCCTTCGGCGTGGCGTTCGATCACTACGACTCCACCAACTCGGTCGCCAACCGCGAGCTCACGGAAGCGTTCTACGGGCGCTTGGAGGCCGGCGGCCACATCGCACGCCGCAGCGTCGCGCAGTTCTACGACCCGGCCAAGGGCATGTTCCTGCCGGACCGCTACATCAAGGGCATCTGCCCGAACTGCGGATCCGCCGACCAGTATGGCGACAACTGCGAAGTGTGCGGGGCCACCTACGCGCCGACCGAATTGAAGGAACCGAAGTCGGTGCTGTCGGGCGCCACGCCCGAGATCCGCGATTCCGAACACTACTTCTTCGAGGTCGGCCGCTTCGAGGCGTTCCTGCGCGAATGGCTGGCCGGCGACGTGGCACTGCCGGGCGTCAAGGCCAAGCTGCGCGAATGGCTGGATGCGGAGGGCGGCCTGCGCGCCTGGGACATCTCGCGTGACGCGCCCTACTTCGGCTTCGAGATCCCCGGCGCGCCCGGCAAGTATTTCTACGTGTGGCTGGATGCCCCGATCGGCTACCTGAGCAGCTTCCGCACGCTGTGCGCGCGCCTGGGCATGGACTTCGACCCGTACCTGAAGGCCGGCACCGACACCGAACTGCACCATTTCATCGGCAAGGACATCGTCAACTTCCACGGCCTGTTCTGGCCTGCCGTACTGCATGGGGTCGGGCTGCGCGCACCAACGCGGCTGCACGTCAATGGCTACCTGACCGTTGATGGCGCGAAGATGTCCAAGTCGCGCGGCACCTTCATCATGGCGCGTACCTACTTGGACGTCGGCCTGGAGCCTGAGGCACTGCGCTACTACTATGCCGCCAAGTCCTCGGGGGGCGTGGATGATCTCGATCTGAACCTGGGCGACTTCATCGCACGGGTGAACGCGGACCTGGTGGGCAAGTTCGTCAACCTGGCCAGCCGCTGCGCCGGTTTCGTCGACAAACGCTTTGGCGGGAAGCTGGCGGACGTCCTGCCCGAACCGGCGATGTACCAGCGTTTCGTCGACGCACTCGGTCCCATCACCGAGGCCTATGAACGCAACGAGCCCGCCAGCGCGTTGCGCCTGACCATGGCGTTGGCCGACGAGGCCAACAAGTACATCGACGAAAAGAAGCCCTGGGTGATCGCCAGGCAGGAGGGCGCCGACGCCGAACTGCAGGCAGTCTGCACGCAAGGCTTGAACCTGTTCCGCATCCTGGTCGCCGCGCTGAAACCCGTCCTGCCGCGCACGGCGGCGGAGGCGGAAGCCTTCCTGAGCGCGCCGGTGGTGCTGTGGGGCGACGTGGCTGCGCCGCTGCTCGGCCACACCATCCAGCCCTACTCGCCGCTGTTCACCCGTATCGACCCGAAGCTGATCGACGCCATGACCGACGCCTCCAAAGACACCCTCGCCGCACCCGTACCTGCTGCTGCCGAGAAGAAGGCCGAGGCGAAGTCGGCTGTGCCCGTGGAAGCGAAGGACGCCACCGGCATCATCGGCATCGACGATTTCACCAAGCTCGACCTGCGCGTCGGCAAGGTGCTGGAATGCGGTTTCGTCGACGGTTCCGACAAGCTGCTGCGCTTCCTGCTGGACGCGGGCGACCTGGGCCAGCGGCAGATCTTCTCCGGCATCCGCGCCAGCTACGGCGAGCCGGAAAAGCTGATCGGGCGCAACGTGGTGTTCATCGCCAATCTGGCCCCGCGCAAGATGCGCTTCGGGCTCAGCGAGGGCATGATTCTGTCGGCCGGCTTCGACGGTGGCGCACTGGCGCTGCTGGATGCGGATGCCGGCGCCCTGCCCGGCATGCCGGTGCGCTGATCCGCGCGGTCGCGCCACGGCGATGAACGCCGATCTGGTCGAACGACTGGACCGCCTGTTGCCGCAGACCCAATGCGGCCAATGCGGTTACGACGGTTGCCTGCCTTATGCACAGGCAATGGCGCGTGGCGACGCAGCCGTGGACCATTGCCCGCCCGGCGGCGATGAGGGCGCGAGAGCCCTCGCCAAGCTGCTGGAAGTGCCGCCGCTGCCCTACGACCGCACGCGTGGCACGCACAAGCCGGCCATCGTCGCAGTGGTGGTCGAAGCCAACTGCATCGGCTGCACGAAGTGCATCCAAGCCTGCCCCGTGGACGCGATCATCGGCGGTGCCAAACACATGCACGTGGTGATCGATCCGCTGTGCACGGGCTGCGAACTCTGCGTGCCTGCGTGCCCGGTCGACTGCATCGTGATGGAACCGGTCCAGGCGCCCTGAGTTCCAGGCCGGTCAACGACCGCCGTTCGCGCATGTCGAGCACACGCGCTCGACCGCATACCCCTGCGCCTTCAGCTTCTCCACCAGGCCATCCTTGCCCAGCAGATGCAAGGCGCCGACGACGACCAGTGCATCGTCGTCGCCGGGCTGGGTGAGGATCTGCCGGATCTTCGGCACCCATGCGTCGTTGCGGTCCACGTTGATGCGCTGGTACAGGCGCGGGTATTGGCGCTTCATGTCGGCTGCCATGCCGGCCCACAGGCCTTCGGCATCGCCGCGACGCCAGGCCTGGTGCAGTCGCTCGGTTTCCGCCGACCCCTTGTCGGCCTGTTCCAGCGCCTCGGTGATGAACTGGCGCTGCTCGCTGGCGTCCATGCCGTCCAGCACGCCGATCTGTTCCCGTGCACGCTCCAACCCGCCCGTCGGCTTGCCGGCGACCTTCGCCTTGTCCATGAAGTGGTTGTCCAGGCCCAGCTTCGGATCCAGTCCCTGCTTGGTCATCTCGACGATGCTGATGGTGAGGCCGACGAACCAGGGCTCGAAACCATTGAAGGTAGCCAGCGGCACACCGTTCTTGCCGGCCCACGCGTCAAGCCGGGACCATGTCGCCGCGTCCAGGTCCTGCTGGAGCGTCTTGCCATCGGTGCGCATGGCCGCCTGCATCATCAGCTGCGGCAGCGCCGGGGATTGCATTTCCTCGGGCGACAGTTCGAACAACAGGCGCTCGGCATCGGCGAATGCGGCCTCGACGTCGGCGGAGAGCGGATAGTCGCTGGTCCGCAGCAAGTGGAACGAGCCGAGCAGGTAAACCGCGTTGTCCTTGTCGGACACCTTCCACAGCAGCGGCACGGGCGCTCCCGTCGCCTTGGGGGCGTCTGCCGCCAGCACGGACGCGCTGCCCAGCAGCCCGGTCAACACGAGGGTTTTCAGCGAACGGCGCGACAGCATCGGATCCTTCCTTTCAGAGCACTTTGATGGGCTTTGCATATGCCTTTTCACCCGCGTCGACCAGCAGGTCGAGCCGGTTCTCCGCCGGTGGCAGCGGACAGGTGGCGTACGGCGTGAACGCGCACGGCGGGTTGTAGGCGCGATTGAAGTCCAGCACCACCTTGCCGTTGCTCGGTCCTTCCGCATCGAGGAAGCGGCCTGCGGGATAGCTGCCGTGCCCACTGGTGCGATCGGCGAGCACGAAGAACAACGGCCCCTCGGGGGGACCCAGCGCTTCGAGCCGGAACATCTTGCCATCGCGCTCGAACTCGACCGCGCCGGGATTCGGTGACTCGTTGGTCACGCCGATCACGTCCACGATGGTCAGCGTCTTGCCCGGCGGGTGCGCGATGTAACGCCCCTCCACGCGCCAGGCTTCCTGGAGAGGCCAGTAGTCCAGTCCCACGAACTGCGTACGCGATTCGGCATCGGCATGCTTCACGCGCAAGGCGTGCCGTCCTCCGCGTTCGATGACCGACAGCGTGCCCTTGCCTTCATCGAACCCGACGGTGCTTGGCGAAGGATCGCGATCACTCTGCAATTCCACGCGCCCCTTCAGCGGTTCGCCGTCGAACGTCAGCTCGACGCCGCGCTCGGGCGTGAAGAATATGCGCCCCTCCTGCTGGCTCAACATACCCATCTTCGCCGGGCCTACGGCGAGCTTGATGCCACTCGCCGGTCCGCTGCCGAGGAAGTGCGATTTCAGTTCGATCCAGTGCAGGCCGACAAGGCTTGTCCAGCCATCCGGTGCCACCAGTTCGTTCTTCCGCTGCTCGCGCCACGTGGCGTTGTCGGCCAGGAAACCGGCATCCACGACCTTGCCGGTCGTCGCCCCCTTCCCACCATCCCCTCCACACGCGGCCAGCAGGCCCAGCAGCATGGCCATCCCCAGCCATCCCATGTTCTTCCCCATTTCAGCGTCCTCGCAGGAACCAGCGGTCGATCTCGCTCAACGAAAAGCGCGTCCAGGTCGGACGGCCATGGTTGCATTGCCCGGAGCGCTCGGTGATTTCCATCTCGCGCAGCAGAGCATTCATTTCAGGCAGCGTGAGGCGCCGGTTGGCGCGCACGGCGCCGTGGCAGGCCATCGTTGCCAGCAGTTCGTCGCGCGCAGCCGCCACGCGCCGGCTTTCGCCATGCTCGCGCAGGTCGGCCAGCACATCGCGCAGCAACGCCTCGGGTTCGGCATTGGACAGCAGGGCCGGGATGCTGCGCACGCTCAGCGACTGCGGGCCGCTGCGGGTGACATCGAACCCCAGCGCAGCGAGCGTGGAGGCCTCGCGCTCGGCCACGTCCGCCTCACGTTCGGCCACCGCCAGCACCAGCGGCACGAGCAGCGGCTGGGTGCGCAGGCCGATGCTGTCGTGCGCGTCCTTCAGTTTTTCGTAGCCGATGCGCTCGTGGGCGGCATGCATGTCCACCACGATCAGGCCGTCGGCGTTTTCCGCCAGGATGTAGATGCCATGCAGCTGCGCGATGGCAAAACCCAGTGGCGGAATGCCTTCCGCGTCGTTCGCCGGCATCACCGGCATGGATGACGGGGAATACATCGCCTGCGAGTCCGGGAACATCGCGGGCGCGGGCGCATAGAGCGCTGCGTATGCCGCCGGCGCTTCGGCCACGTTGAGCCCCAGCGGAGACTGCTGCGTGGGCATCCATGCAGAAGGCACGGACGTCGCGGATTGCGACGCAAACGGCGGTGCAGCGCTGCCCTGCGGCACCATGCCCGCTCGCGTCTCCGCCAGGGCTTCATGCAGCGTGCGGTAGACGAAGTCGTGGATCAATCGCGTGTCGCGGAAGCGGACTTCGTGCTTGGCCGGGTGGACGTTCACATCCACACGTGTGGGATCGAGCTCCAGGAACAGCACGTATGCAGGCTGGCGGCCATGGAACAGCACATCCTGATAGGCCATCTTCACCGCATGCGCGATGTTGCGGTCGCGCACGGAACGTCCGTTGACGTAAACGTACTGCTGGTCGGCGCTGGCCCGTGAGTAACCGGGCTGCGCGATCCAGCCATGCAGGCGCAGTCCGGCAGCGGCATGGTCCACGCGCAGCGCGTTGCGTGCGAACTCCTCTCCCAGCGTTTCGCCCAGCCGTGCGAGCGATTCGATCTCGTCGGCCTTGTATCGCCGCGACGGACGCCCGTTGTGCGAGACGCGCAGTTCAATGTCGGGACGCGCCAGCGCCAGTGAACGCAACCACTCTTCGATGTGGCCCATCTCGGTACGTTCGGCACGCAGGAACTTGCGCCGCGCCGGCACGTTGTAGAACAGTTCGCGCACTTCCACCGTGGTACCGACCGCGTGCGGCTTGGGCGCGACTTCGCCGACCTTGCCGCCTTCCACCTGCAGCGATGCGCCGTGCTCGTCCTGCGCGCGCCGCGAGGTCAGCGCGAAGCGGCTGACCGAGGCGATCGACGGCAGGGCTTCACCACGGAAGCCGAGCGTGGCCACCGCCTCCAGGTCGTCGAGCGAAGCGATCTTGCTGGTGGCATGGCGCGACACCGCCAGCGGCAGTTCTTCCGGCGCGATGCCGCCGCCGTCGTCGCGGATACGGATCAGGCGGACGCCGCCCTCTTCCAGGTCGATGTCGACGCGGCGAGCGCCGGCATCGAGCGCGTTCTCCACAAGTTCCTTGACCACGGACGCGGGGCGTTCGACGACTTCGCCGGCAGCGATCTGGTTGATGAGGGTATCGGGGAGCTGACGGATCGGCACGTGCTGGCGGCGCTGACGCGCCGTCCCGGGGAATCAGACGTGATGATAGCCGAGCGCGTGCGGGATCAGGGCGCGCCCGCAGCGCCACCGGCGGCGACGGTACGCGCCTCGGCTTCCGCCTGCGCGCGCGCGGCGAACAACGTGCCCGGCGGCGGCTGGCGGGTGAAGTAGGACTGGATGCCCTCCAGCACGGCGCTTGCCACCTTGCGCTGGTGGGCCGGGTCGAACAGGCGCTTCTCCTCGTCCGGATTGGAGATGAAACCTGTCTCCACCAGCATCGCCGGCATGTCGGAGTTGCGCAGGACTTCGAAGTTGGCGAACTCGATCTGCGGCTTGTGGGTCTTGCCCAGCCCCTTCAGCGAGGTCAGCACGTGCCCTGCCGCGTCCTGCGACGCTTTCATGTGGCCGCTCTGGGCGAGATCCAGCAACACGTTCGACAGCGTGTCCTTGGTCAGGCGCACACCGCCGACCAGGTCGGATGCGTTCTCCTTGTCGGCCAGCCAACGCGCGTGCTGCGATGACGCGCCACGCAACGACAGCACGTAGACGGACGAGCCCCAGGCGCTACGGTTCTCCGCAGCATCCGCATGGATCGATACGAACATGTCGGCCTTCGCGCCACGCGCCTTGCGGGCGCGTTGCGGGCGTTCCACGTAGACGTCGGTATCGCGGACCAGGTAGGCCCTCATGCCCGGCGTGGCATTGATCTGCCGGGCCAGTTCCTTGGAGATGGCCAGCACTGCATGCTTCTCGTAGCGGCCACTGGGGCCGATCGCGCCCGGATCCTGGCCGCCGTGACCAGGGTCGATCGCAACCACGAGCGGTCGCGTACCGGCGATGAGGCTGCTGGACGGCTTCGGGGCTTCTGGCGCGGGTGCAGGTGTGGTTCCGCTCGCAGGCGCGGCCGTCGCGCCCGGCATCGGGGTCGGCTGACCGGTGGCGATGGTGTAGGCAGGACGCTCGCCGCCTACCGTCGATGCTGGCGCCGTGGCCGGGGTGGGCTGGCCATTGAGGATGGCCTGCGGCGAGGGCGTCGTGGCGGCGCTCCCGACCGTCGTGGGTGCCGATGGTGCCGGCACGGTTGCCGCGGGCGCACTCCCTGCCTGCACCACCTGCGCAGTCAGCAATGCGGTGGCGCGGGCGGCATCGGCCTGCGGCGAGGCAAGCGATGCGGCAGTCGACGCGACCGTGGTCGACACCGTCGTCGCCTGCGTGGCCGGGGCCGTTGGCGCCAGAGCCGTGGATGCGGGCATGCCATCGCCGGGCCATTCGATCACCAGGCGCGAGTTCCCAGCCGCCTGTTCCATGCGGGGCTTCAGCGCTGCAACCGGCGATGCCAGGTCGAACACGATGCGCAGGGTGGTGGGATCGGGCTGGCCGGTGCGGACTGCACGCACGATGCCCGCAGGCACGGGCAGACGCAGGCCTGCCTTCGCTTTCGAGGCCGGCAGGTCGACGACCAGCCGGTCCGGTGCTTTCAGCGTCAGGGTCTTGTACTGCCCGGCGCCCGCAAGCTGGATCTCCGCCCGTGTGCCGGTGCTGCCCTGGCTCAGGCTGACGGCGGTGACTTCACCCGCGCGCAGCCCGCAAGGCGCCAACGCCAGCAAGCCCGCGAGGGCAAGACGCAACGCGGCGGCGGTTGTGGTGGGCATCCCCGGGATCATGCCGCGGATTCAAGCACCATCGAGTCACAAATGCAAGGCATTTTCCCTTAATAATCCGTGACCTGCCGGATGTTCCTAACCAGTCTGGAGAGATGGCGCATGCAACTGCGTTGCTTCGGCCAGCCGGAACAGCCACTGCTCCCCGGCCTCGGACGACGCGACGAGGCGCGCCGAGCGCCCCTCTCCCTCCACGTCCAGCAGCACCTTCAGGTCTGCCTGCGGCAGCGCCGCAATGCCACGCTCGGGCCATTCCACCAGCCAGAGCACCGCAGCCCCTTCATCCAGGCCCAGGAATTCGAGTTCACCGGCATCGCCGATGCGGTAGAGATCCAGATGCCAGGCTTCGCCACTTTCCAGAGGGTAACGCTCGACGAGCGTGTAGGTCGGGCTGCGTATCGCGCCGGTCACACCCAGCGCACGCAGCAGGGCGCGTGCCAGAGTCGATTTGCCCGCGCCCAGGTCACCCTGCAGGTGCACCACGGCAGGTTGCGGGCGAGTGCGGGCAAGCGCATGGCCCAACGCTTCGGTGGCATCGCTGTCGGCGAGGAGGATGTGCATGCGGCGATTCTAAGTGCTGGCCGTTGTCGGGTGATGCGTGTGTGCGCTTCAGGGATTCGCCAAGCGCCGTACGTGGGGAAACAGATCTGCGGGCAGCAGGCCGCGTTCGCCATCCCACGCCGCTGCATCACCCGCCAGCGCATGCAGCAACGCACCTGCACCCGCCGCATCGAACGCGGACAGACCCTGCGCACGCAATGCCGCGATGATGCCCGTGAGCACATCGCCCATCCCGCCCACCGCCATGCCGGGATTGCCTGCATCGATCACGCGCGGCACCTGGTCGGGCGCGGCAACGATGGTGCCTGCGCCCTTCAGCACCACGACCGATGCATGGCGTTGCGCGATGGCCGCCGCAGCACCGAATCGATCCCGCTGCACGTCCGCCGTTGCGCACCCGAGCAATCTCGCGGCTTCGCCCGGATGCGGCGTCAGGATCGCGTCCTCAAGTGATTGCGGCATGTCGACCAGCAGATTGAGTGCATCCGCATCGAGCACCAAGGGTTTCGCACTGCGCACGGCCTTCTGGAACAGCGCGCGCCCCCAATCGTGCTGCCCAAGTCCAGGCCCGATGGCGACGACGTGCGCGCGTGCCAGCAACGGCATCAGGTCGCTCGTCGACTCTACCGCCCGCACCATCGCCTCCGGTCTGCGCGACAGCAATGCCGCGACATGCACTGCGCGCGTCGCCACGCTCACCAGACCAGCGCCTGCACGCAGCGCGGCTTCCGCGCACAAGGCGACCGCACCGCCGCTGCCTTCATCTCCGCCGATGCACAGCACGTGCCCGGACTCTCCCTTGTGCGTATTGCGACGGCGTGGCAGCAACCAGCGTGTCAGCGCATCCTGCTGCAACAGCGATGCTTGCGCCTGGACGCTGTCATGCGTGTCGGCAGGCAGGCCTAGGTCGTCCAGCGCGAGTACGCCGGTGTATTCCAGCGCATCCCCTGTATGCAGGCCCGCGTGCCGCACGATGAACTGCAGTGTGCGCGTGGCCACCACCGCAGTGCCGGGCACGCCGCCTCGATCGGCGTCCACCCCGCTAGGCACGTCCAGTGCGAACACCGGCGCCGCCTGCATGTTGATCGCATCGATCACGGACTGCGCGTCCGCATCCGGTGCGCGCGAAAGTCCGATGCCGAACAGCGCATCGATCACGATGTCGGCCTTCGGCAACGCGCCGTCGAACAGCGTTACGTGCCCGCCGGACGCCACGTAGTCGGTGCAGGCACGCTGGGCGACGGCATTGCCCGGCACATGCGCGGGAAGGTGCACCACTTCGACGCGCCGGCCCGCGCGATGTGCGTGCCGTGCAAACACGTAGCCATCGCCGCCGTTGCTGCCCGGGCCGCACACCACGACGATGCGCTGGGCCTCCGGCCAGTGCAGCAACAGGTACTGCCAGGCCGCCTGCCCGGCGCGTTGCATCAGCACGTAGGGATCGTCCCCCAGCGCACGCGTGGCGCGCTCGTCCAATGCCCGCGCGGCAAGCGTGGAATGAAGGGGCAAGGTGCCGGACATGGCCGGATTCTAGGACTGGCCGGGGTTGCGGGGAAGTGAATACGGCTCAGCCACCTATAATTCCCGCATGTTCCCGCCCGACCCGCCCGACCCGACGACGCCCGCACCAGACCCGCACGCGCTGGCGCTCCGTGTACGTGCAC
>CBIHLJ010000021.1:0-64511 GCA_966210745.1 uncultured Pseudoxanthomonas sp. | reverse complement strand
CGCCTTCCTTCGTGACCCCGTCGTTTCCGTCGAGGTGAGCCGCCTATTATGGCGGACTTTCTTGTTTCGTCAACATCTTTTTTCGAAGTTGTTGGCGATTCGTTTCCCTTCACTTGGGCGCCCGGCCGGTCCGGCAAGGCCCCGTGCGTCGGGGGAGGGAAAGTATGGCGGGTTCTGTGAGCTTTGGGAAGGGGTGCGGACAGAATTTTTCACGCCCCGTCGACGGACCTTCCTGCAGCGGCGCCCAACTCAGCCAGCCACCAGACGGACGCGCGCGAAATTGCGTTTGCCCACCTGCAGGACACCCTCGAAACCGGGCTCCAGCTGAAGCCCCGCGTCTTCGACCACTTCGCCTTCCACCTTGACCGCGCGCTCCTTGAGCTTGCGGTTGGCTTCGGAGTTGCTGGGCGTGATGCCGGCCGCCGTGAGCAGCGCGGCAATGCGGATGCCTTCTGCAGGCACCACGACATCCTTCAGCTCCAGCAGCGACGTATCGCCCTGCCCCGTCACCACCGCATGCCAGCCCGCGATCGCCTTCTCGGCCTCGCCCGCATCATGGAAACGGGTGGCCAGTTCACGCGCAAGGCGCAGCTTCACGTCTCGCGGGTTCAGTGCGCCCCCCGCGACGGAAGCCTTCAGCCCGGACGCCTCCGCCACGCCGATCTCGAAGCTCAACAACTCGATCCAGCGCCACATCAGGTCGTCGCCGATCTTCATGGTCTTGGTGACGATGTCGATGGCCGGCTCGCTGACGCCGATGTAGTTGCCCAGCGATTTGGACATCTTGTTGACGCCATCCAGGCCCTCCAGCAGCGGCATGGTCAGCACGATCTGCGGTGCCTGGCCGTGATGCTCCTGCAGGCCGCGTCCCATCAGCAGGTTGAACTTCTGGTCGGTGCCACCGAGCTCGACATCCGCCTGCAGCGCCACGGAGTCATAGCCCTGCACCAGCGGGTACAGGAATTCATGGATAGCGATGGACTGCTGGGCGGCGTAGCGCTTGGCGAAGTCGTCACGCTCGAGCATGCGGGCCACGGTGTGCTGGCCGGCGAGGCGGATCATGTCCGCCGCCCCCATCTTGCCGAACCATTCGGAATTGAAGCGGACCTCGGTCTTTTCCCGGTCCAGCACCTTGAACACCTGGTCTTCGTAGGTGCGCGCGTTGGCGAGCACATCTTCGCGACTGAGGGGCTTGCGGGTGATGTTCTTGCCGGACGGGTCGCCAATCATCCCGGTGAAGTCGCCGATCAGGAAGATCACCTGATGCCCCAGGTCCTGGAACTGGCGCATCTTGTTCAGCAGCACCGTATGGCCCAAGTGCAGATCTGGCGCCGTAGGGTCGAAACCCGCCTTCACGCGCAGGGGCCGCCCCCGCTTCAGGCGGGCTTCCAGGTCTTCTGGCTTGAGGATTTCGTCGGCGCCACGGCCGATCACGGCAAGAGCTTCTGCAAGGGACACGGAGAACAGTTCCAGTAGGGGTGGCCGCGTGAAGGCCAAGTCAGTGAGGTGAAGTTACCGTTAAATCAAAGTAAACAGTGATACCTATCAAAAAAGCCAATTGACTCAATGGTTTGACGCGAAGTCTTCGCGTGTCTATGGTACGCCGATTGGGGCTTTGCCTTGGCCCCGGGATGCAACCTTGATGCAAACTCATGGGGGCGGCAACGGCCGCAAGCAACAGTTCCGGGAGCGCCTGGGAGTGCTTCGCGACACCGCACTTCATCACCAGGTGAAGCGCCATCTGCCGGAAGGGCGATGGACGCGCCGCCATTGGATCCATGCCAGCCTGTTCACCACCATCGGCGTGCTGATGGCGACCATCGTGCCGGGCTTCTCCAGCGCCATCCAGGCGCCGGTGTCCGAGCCGCGCAGCACGTTGCTGCTCGATCTGCCCGAATTGTCAGCGGCGCGCGTGGCCGGTACGGCCGGCGACAGCTGGCAGGTGATCCGGGTGAAACCGGGCCAGACCATGGGGGCGATCTTCGAGGAACTGGGCATTCCGGCCGCAACCTTGCACCGCCTCCTGGAGAACGCCGACGCCAAGAAGGCGTTCACCCGACTGAAACCGGGCACTGAGATCGCTTTCGACCTGCCGGTCAACGGTGGGCTGCGCACGCTGCGCTACGACCGCGACCCCAGCCACCGCGTGGAACTGCTGGTGGGCGCGGACAAGATCACCGAACGCGTGGTCGCCCGCGAGACGACCTCCCGAACGGTGGTACTGAGCGGCAAGGTCGGGCGCTCGCTGAACCGTTCGGCGCGCAAGGCAGGCCTGACCTCCGCCAACGTGAACTCGCTGACGGACGAAATCTTCAAGTACGACATCGACTTCAATTCCGACCTGGGCGCGGACGATCGTTTCAGCGTGGTAGTGGAACAGACCTGGCGCGAGGGCGAGCTGATCAGCACCGGCCCGGTGCAGGCCGCCACGTTCACGGTGGACGGCAAGCTGCATTCGGGCTTCCGCTTCACCCGCCCCGGTGGCAAGCCGGAGTACTTCACCGCCGCTGGCCGGCCGCTGAAGAAGAACTTCATCCGCATGCCGATCCCCTATGCGCGCATGAGCTCCAAGTTCGGAGCGCGTCGCCACCCGGTGCTGGGCACGATGCGCATGCACAAGGGCGTGGACTACGCAGCCTCCAGCGGCACGCCGATCATGGCCGCCGGCGATGGCCGCGTGCAGTTCGCCGGCTGGCAGGGCGGTTACGGACGCACCGTGATCCTTGATCATGGCCGTGGCCACACCACGCTGTACGCGCACATGTCCCGGATGGGCAAGATCAAGCAGGGCCAACGCGTCGCACAGGGTACGGTGATCGGTTATGTCGGCACCACCGGGCTGTCGACCGGCCCGCACCTGCACTACGAATTCCGCATCAACGGCGTGCACCGCAACCCGCTGTCGGTAACGATGCCACCGCCGGAACCGCTGGGCGGCGCGCAGCTCGCGGCGTTCCGCACGTATACCGCCAACGCGCTGGCACGTATCCGCACCGTGGAAGACATCATCTACGCCGATGTCCGCCCGGCTGGTGATGCCGCAAAGGGCTCGACCGTCGCGTCCGCCAAGCCGGCCCCTGGAAAGAAGGGCTGACGGGCCCACGCATGGCGGGATGGCCGAAAAGGCGGGACACTGTCCCGCCTTTTTCTTTGCGTGCCGATCCTGTATGCCCCCAGCCTCCGACGCCGCTGTCTCCGAGCTCTACCTCGGCCTGATCTCCGGCACCAGCGCCGATGGAATCGATGCCGCCCTCGTGCGCTTCGACGGTGAAGGCCATGCGCTGCGTTGCGATCTCGTACATGGGCGCACCTTTGCGTGGGATGGTGCGCTGCGAGGGCAGCTCGTCGCGCTGGGACAAGGCGCGGACAGCGTTTCACTGGATGCGCTGGGCGCGCTGGAGGGCCGCACCGCCCTGGCGTTCGCCGATGCGGCATTGGCGCTGCTGCACGAGGCAGGCGTACCGCGCGGACGCGTGCGCGCGATCGGCTCGCATGGCCAGACCATCCGTCATCGGCCGCATGCGGACCCACCGTTCACCTGGCAACTCGGGGATGGCAATGTCATCGCCGAACGCAGCGGCATCGACACCGTGGCCGATTTCCGCCGGCGGGACGTGGCGGCCGGCGGGCACGGCGCACCGCTGATGCCGGCGTTCCACGCCGCCCTGCTGGGATCGCCGCAGGAAGACCGGGCCGTACTCAACCTCGGCGGTATCGGCAACTTCACCCTGCTGCCAGCGGTAGGCGATGTGCGCGGCTTCGATACCGGACCGGCGAACGCCCTGATGGACGCCTGGTGCGAACGCCACACCGGGCACGCCTACGACGCAGGCGGCGCCTTCGCCGCGAGCGGACGCGTGGACGCCGGACTGCTGGCTCGCCTGTTGGCGGAACCGTGGTTTGCGCTGGCGCCACCGAAGAGCACAGGGCGCGAACAGTTCCACCTGGACTGGCTGCAGGCGCGCATGGGCGAGGCCACGACCTCGCCGGCCGACGTGCAGACCACCTTGCTGGAGCTGACCGCCCGCACCGTCGCCGACGCGCTGCAGATCACCCAGCCTTTCACTCGCCGTGTGCTGGTCTGCGGTGGCGGCGTCCACAACGCGGTGCTGATGGCGCGGCTGGCCGCCCATTTGCCGCAGGCGGTGGTGGAATCCACCGCCGCGCATGGCCTGGATCCGGACTACGTGGAGGCAATGGGGTTTGCCTGGCTGGCGCGCGAAACGCTGGCCGGCCGGCCAGGCAATCTGCCTGCGGTCACCGGGGCCGTCGGCCGCCGCGTTCTGGGCGTGGTGTACCCGGCCTAGAACCCCTTGCCGGGCGGTACGTCCTTCAGCGCGCTGATCGCATCGGCGAGCGCATTGACTTCACGGTCGTCGAGGCCGCCGCGCACTTCGGACTCGCAGACGAAGAGCCCCTGCTCCAGCAGGTTGAAGATGGTGTCGTGGATCGGCCATCCCCGCGCATGCGAGACGCGCCGGATGCGCTCGGCGAGGATCGGATCCACGTCCTTCAGCACGATGTCGGTCATTGCCCCGTCCCCTGCATACCCCTTGGCCGGACTTTAGCGCACGCGCTCAGTCCGGTGCCCCGCCCGCCGACCGGTCGATGCCACTCGCCGGCTCGTGGTCGCTGCCGAACCGGATGCGCGGGGCCAGCCAGAAGAACAGCGCGACCGCCGGGATCGCCACCAGGGCGGTGATCCAGAAATACACCCCATACCCCGTCTGCTCCACGATCCCGCCGGACACCGCGCCCAGCAGCTTGCCCGGCAGCATCACCAGCGACGAGAACAGCGCGTACTGGGTGGCGGTGAAGCGCTGGTTGACCAGCGCCGACAGGAACGCCACCAGCGTGGTGCCCTGGAAGCCCTGCGCGAGGTTCTCGCCGGAGATCACCAGTGTCAGTTTCCACACGTCGCCATCGGCGCCGATCAGCCAGACATACAGCAGGTTACTGATCGCCCCGAGCACGATGCCTACGAGCAGCGGCCATTTCACGCCCCAGCGCGCGACGGCGATGCCGGCGATGAACACGCCGACCAGGCCCACCCAGACGCCCCAGATCTTCGATACCGCACCGATCTCGGTCTTGGTGAACCCTTGGCTGAGGTAGAACGGCGCCATGATGCCGCCGCCCAGCGACTGGTCGGAAATCTTAGCCAGCAGGATGAAGGCGAACAGGGCGACGGCCAGCGCGGCACCGAAGCGTCGGAAGAAGTCGACGAAGGGCTCCACGACGCCCTCACGCAAGCCCTCGCCCCACGTCGTCATCCGTATCCGCACCACATCCGGCTCGCGCGACAGCAGGACCGCCACCACCGGTATCAGCATGACGGCCGCCATGGCCTGGTAGACCAGCGGCCACGACACCTGATCGGCCAACATCAGTGCCAAGGCACCGGTAATGATCAGCGCGATGCGATAACCCAATGAGTACGTGGCCAGCAGCGCACCCTGCGATTCCTGCGGTGCGATCTCGATGCGATAGGCATCCACGGCGATGTCCAGCGTTGCGCCCGCGAACGCCGTCACCAGCGTGACCCAGATGAAGGGCCCCAACTGGCCGGGCGTCAGGTGCGCCATCGACACAAGGCCGACGATCACCACGGCCAGCGCGAACAACAGCCAGCCGCGTCGCTGGCCAAGACGACCCAACAACGGCAGGCGCCAGCGATCCACCAGCGGCGCCCACAGGAACTTCAACGTATAGCTCAGGCCGGCACTCGCGATCAGGGTGATGTTCTTCAGTTCCAGCCCGTTCTCGGTCAGCCAGTACGCCAGCGTGCCGGCCACCAGCAGGAACGGCATGCCGGAGGCAAAGCCGAAGAAGAACATCGTCCACGCCGACGGCTGCGCGAACGCACGCCAGACCGAAGGCTTGCCGGGACGTTCGCTCGCCGTTGTCGTCATCAGGTGTAGTCCACCGTGAAGGGGGCATGGTCGGAGAAACGCTGCTCGCGGTAGATCGAGCAGGCCTTGAGGCGGTCGCGCAGCGACGGCGTGACGAACTGGTAGTCAATCCGCCACCCCACGTTGTTGGCGCGCGCGGCGCCGCGGTTGCTCCACCAGGTGTAGTCCTGGCCCTCCGGGTGCAGTACGCGATAGGCATCGACCCAGCCGCCGTCGTCCACGCACATCCCGTTCAACCAGTCGCGCTCGGGCGGCAGGCAACCGGAGTTCTTCTGGTTGCTGGTCCAGTTCTTGATGTCCAGCCGGCTCCGCACGATGTTCCAGTCGCCGCACAGCACGTAGTGGCGGCCGCTGCGGCGCCACTCGTCCAGCAGCGGCGCCAGCCAGTCCATGACTTTGAACTTGAAGCCCTGGCGTTCGTCGCCGGACGAGCCGGACGGGATGTAGAACGACACCACGCTCAGGTCGCCGAAGCGCGCCTCGATGTAACGGCCTTCTTCGTCGAAGTCCGGCCAGCCCAGCGAGGTGCGGACCTCGTCCGGCTCGCGCCGGGCGTAGATCGCCACGCCGCTGTAGCCCTTCTTGGTGCTGGCGTCGCGGAACCAGGCCTTGTAGCCGGCGGGCAGGAATTCCGGTCCGGCCAGCTGGTGTTCCTGCGCCTTGGTCTCCTGCACGCACAGCACGTCGGCGTTCTGCGTGGTGAACCAGTCGAAGAAGCCCTTGGTGGCCGCCGAGCGCAGGCCGTTGGCGTTGAAGCTGATGATGCGCATGGATACGTCGTTCGTCGGAAACCGGGCAAGCGTACCCGAACCGGCGCATCCGTCGCGCGGCAGCGGCGGCGTGGCGGTTATCCTGTCACCTCACCTGTTCAGCCCTCGGCTCGCCCATGTCCGATCACCGCTCCCGCTTCCTCCAGCTCGCGCTGCACGCGCAGGCCCTGCGCTTCGGCCAGTTCACCCTGAAATCGGGCCGGCAGAGCCCGTACTTCTTCAATGCAGGCCGCTTTGACAGCGGCGCGCGCCTGGCCGGGCTGGCCGCCTGCTACGCGGATGCGGTCGAAGAGGCCGGCCTGTCGTTCGACCTGCTGTTCGGCCCGGCCTACAAGGGCATTCCGCTGGCGACCGCGGTCGCGTGCGAGTTCGCCCGCCGCGGCCGCGACCTGCCGGTGGCGTTCAACCGCAAGGAAGCCAAGGACCACGGCGAGGGCGGCCTGCTGATCGGCGCGCCGCTCGAAGACCGCCGCGTGCTGATCGTCGACGACGTGATCACCGCCGGCACGGCCATCCGCGAGGCGTTGGGCCTGATCCGCGCCGGCGGCGGCACGCCGGCCGGCATCGTGGTGGCGCTGGACCGCCAGGAAGTGCTGGGCGAACCCGGCGCAACCGCTCCGCGCCGTTCGGCGGCGCAATCCGTCGCCGAGGAAACCGGCGTGCCGGTGGTGCCCGTGGCCAGCCTGCACGACCTGCTTGCATTTGCTGGCGAAAGCGCCGAACTTGTCCGCCATCGCGACGACCTGCTGGCCTACCGGGCCCGCTACGGCAGCGCGACCCAGGACTGAAGCAGCAGGGGGCTGCCATGACCTTCCGAACTTCCTTGGCCCTGTCGGCCGTACTGCTGGTGCTGGCACCCACCGTGCTCGCGCAGGGCAAGAACAAGCCGGCGGCACCCACCGCCAACAAGAAACTCTTCTGCTGGGAAGAGAAGGGCCAGCGCGTCTGCAGTGATGCGCTGCCGGCCGATGTGGTCAACGCGGCCCGCGACGAGATCAGCGCGACCAGCGGACTGCGCACCCGTGGCGTCGCCCGGGCCATGAGCGAAGAGGAGCGCGCCCAGGCGGCCGTCGCGGCCCAGCAGAAGATGATCGATGACGCCGCCTCGGAAATGCGGCGCCGTACCGATGCCGCCATGCTGATGTCCTACCGCAGCGAAGACGAGTTGCGGCGCGTCTTCAACGAACGCACCGCCATCGTCGACAACAACGTGCGCACTGCGCGTTACAACGCGGTCAGCCTGCGCGAAGGCCTTGTCAGCCTGCTGCAGACGGCGGGCGATCAAGAGCTGGCCGGACGTCCGATCCGTGCGGACATGTCGGCCACCATCCACCAGCGCCATGCCGAGCTGCTGCGCACCCGTCGCCTGCAGCAGAGCTTCGAGGCCCAGCGCGCGCAGCTGGATGTGGAGATCACCGATATCCTGCAACGCTACCGCAACATGAAGGGCATCACGGCCGAGGCCGCGGAAGAAGCGGCCACCCCGTCCACGGCACCTGCGCGCAACTGACCCGGCAAGCCCTTCGGGAACAATGCCCTGGAACGACGACGCCGGGACAGGCCCGGCGTCGTGGTCATGCCCCTCCGCAGCCCTGCGAGCGTCAGAACGTCATCGTCAGTTCCGGGGCCAGCGCCTGCAGGCGGGTGCGGAACTCGGTCTTGATGCGTTCCAGCGCGGCGGTATTGTCGGCTTCGAACCGCAGCACCAGGATCGGCGTGGTGTTGGAGGCTCGCACCAGGCCCCAGCCGTCGTCCCAGTCGGCGCGCAGGCCATCGATGGTGGACAGGCGCGCACCTTCGAACTCGGCGCCATCCACGAATCGCTCGACGATGGCGTGCGGCGTGCCTTCATCCACCGCCACCTTGATCTCCGGCGTGGACACGCCATCGGGCAGCTCGGCAAGCACTTCGGACGGGGTTTCCGCGCGGTTGGCCAGGATCTCCAGCAGGCGCGCGGCGGAATACAGCCCGTCGTCGAAGCCGTACCAGCGTTCCTGGAAGAAGAAGTGGCCGCTCATCTCGCCGGCCAGCTCGGCGCCGGTCTCGCGCATCTTGGCCTTGATCAGCGAATGGCCGGTCTTCCACATCATCGGCGTGCCGCCGTGGCGCAACACCCAGCCCTGCAGCTTTCCGGTGCACTTCACGTCGAAGATGATCAGTGCGCCGGGATTGCGTTCCAGCACATCGGCGGCGAACAGCATCAGCAGCCGATCGGGGAAGATGATGGCGCCTTCCTTGGTCACCACGCCGAGGCGGTCGCCATCACCGTCGAACGCCAGGCCGATGTCGGCGTCGAAACGCTTCACGGTCTGAATGAGGTCTTCCAGATTGTGCGGCTCGCTGGGGTCTGGATGGTGGTTGGGGAAGGTGCCGTCCACGTCGCAGTACAGCGGGATGACTTCCGCGCCGATGGCTTCCAGCAGCTGCGGGGCGATGTCGCCGGCCACGCCGTTGCCGGCGTCCACCACGACTTTCAGCGGACGCTCCAGCTGCACGTCGTCGGCGATGCGCTGGATGTAGTCGGCCGAGACATCGCGCTGCTGCAGGTCGCCGCGTGCGTTGGCCACGAACAGGCGGTTGTCGCGGATGCGTTCGTACAGGTCGGTGATGGCGTCGCCGGACAGTGTCTGCCCGCCGACGACGATCTTGAACCCGTTGTAGTCCGGCGGATTGTGGCTGCCGGTGACCGCCACGCTGCTGCCGGTGCGCAGGTGATAGGCCGCGAAATAGGCGACCGGGGTGGGCGCCAGGCCGATGTCGATGACGTTCCGGCCGGCCTTGCGCAGGCCTTCGATCAGCCCGCCGACCAGGTCCGGGCCCGAGAGACGGCCGTCGCGGCCCACCACGATGTCGGTCAGGTCCTCGTCGCGCATCACCGAGCCGATGGCCAGGCCGATCAGTTCGGCGACCTCGATGCTGAGGGACTGCCCGACGATGCCGCGGATGTCGTACGCGCGGAAGATGCCCGCATCCACCTCGACTGTCGCCGAGTCCGCCTTCCGGTAGTCATCCTGTTCGGAGGATGGGGCCGCCGCGCGATTTCCAGCGGCGGGCAGAGGGTCGCGCATCAGCGCTTCACCCAGTGTGGGTTCATCCGTATCGCTCACCTCTACTCCTTTCTTGCCAAAACCACCCAGGCGCATCCCGCCGCGAGCGACCAGCACCGACACGACCGCGAGGCCTGCGAGCAGCGCCGCCACGATCATCGCCGGGAGGGCGCCCAGCCCAAGCGGGCCGGGTTCGCTGACAGGCACCGCCGTCGCCACGCGCAGGCCCGTCTTGCCCACCGCACGCGCCATGCGCTCCGCGCCATCTTCCAGCCCGCTGTTGCCGCGCTGCTTGACGGAATAGCTCCCTTGCCGCAGCGCGAGATAGCCGCCTTTGGCCAACACCACGCCATCGAAGGCCTGGGTCAGCTGCGTCAGCGGCAGGCGGACATAGATCACGCCCTGCGGCGCGGGCGCCGCCATGCCGAACGCGGTCTGCTTGCCATCCTTCACCACGCGGGCGGCGATGCCGTCGCCCTGCATGCCGTCCTCCAGCAGCGCCAGCTTGTTGAAACCGAAAACCGCAGCATCGTCATAGGCCGCCTGCAATGCGCCATCCAGGATCTCGACCTGCTCCACGCCCGCCCAACCCTCCTTCAGGGCAGCCACGGCGGCGGCGGTATCGTTGGCGGCCAGCGCCGCCTTGACGGGCGCGGATGCCAGACGCTGTTCGAACTGACGGATCTGCGCCGCATGACTGGCCTGCACGGCCTCGACCGCGCGATCACGGGCCTGTCCGACGTCTTCCAGCAGGCGCGCTTCGCGCCATTGGCGGACACCACTCCAGGCCAGCAGGGCGGCGAGCAGCGCCAGCAGCACCGCCAGCTTCGGCAGCGCACCGCGCAGGTCGCCCACGGGAATCCGCTTGCGGCTCTCGTTCGTCGTGTTCATTGCCTTGTCCCCTGTCACCGCACGCCGGTGTGGCCGAAACCACCCGTCCCCCGTGCGCTGTCAGCGAAAGTATCCACCACTTGCAGGCTCACGCGCACGACCGGCAGCACCATGACCTGGGCGATGCGGTCGCCGGGCTGGATGGTGAAGGTCTCATGCCCCCGGTTCCACAAGCTGATCAGCAGCGGGCCCTGGTAGTCCGCATCGATCAGCCCGGTGCCGTTGCCCAGCACGATGCCGTGGCGATGGCCCAGGCCGGAGCGCGGCAGCACCACCGCGCACAGCTGCGGGTCACCCAGGTGCAGCGCGATGCCGCTGGGCACCAGCGCCGCGTCGCCAGGCTCGAGCACCAGGGGCGCGTCCAGTGCCGCACGCAGGTCCATGCCGGCACTGGCCTCGGTGGCGTAGGCCGGCAGCGGCCATTCGTCGCCGAAGCGCGGGTCCAGCAGTTTCACTTCCACGGCCCGGGGTGCACTCATGCGTTCAGTCGCTCCACGATCAGGTCGATCAGTTCATCGGCCAGCTGCGTCTTCGGCGCGGAAGCGAAGCCGCGCTCGCCATCCTTCCAGTAGGCCGTCATTGCATTCTGGTCGCTCTCGAAACCGCCATCGGCGATGCCCACGCGGTTGGCCACGATCATGTCCAGCCGCTTGGCTTCCAGCTTCCTGCGCGCGTACTCGGCCACGTTGTTGGTCTCGGCGGCAAAGCCGACCACCAGCTTCAGCGCCTGCGTCTGCGCGGCGACCTCGGCAAGGATGTCGGGCGTGCGCACCAGGTCCAGCGCCAGCGATTCGCTGGACTTCTTGATCTTGTTGGCGGCCGGCTCGCGCGGGGTGTAGTCGGCCACGGCAGCGGCTCCGATGTAGATGTCGGCCGGCAAGGCAGCGAACACCGCCCGGTGCATCTGCGCGGCCGAACGCACGTCCACGCGCGCGACACCTGCCGGCGTGGCCAACTGCACGGGCCCGGCGATCAGGGTGACGCTGGCGCCACGGCGCGCAGCGCTGGCGGCAACCGCGAACCCCATCTTGCCGCTGCTGCGGTTGCCCAGGTAGCGCACGGGATCCAGGTCTTCATAGGTGGGGCCAGCGCTGACCACCACGTTGAGCCCGGCAAGATCCTGCGACACCGTCGTGGCGTTGATGGTCGCGCCGGCCAATGCCGCCACGATCTCCTCCGGCTCGGCCAGGCGGCCGGGACCGGACTCGCCCTCGGCCAGCGGGCCGTCGTTCGGCCCGATCACCTGTACGCCGCGTTCGCGCAGCGTGGCCAGATTGGCCTGGGTGGCGGGGTGCTGCCACATGCGGTGGTTCATCGCCGGCGCGATCATGATCGGCGCGGTCGTGGCCAGGCACAGCGTGGCCACCAGATCGTCGGCCAGCCCATGTGCCAGGCGCGCCATCAGGTCGGCCGTGGCCGGCGCGATGACGACGCGATCGGCCCAGCGGGCCAGCTCGATGTGGCCCATTGCCTGCTCGGCCGCGCCATCCCACAGCGTGGTGCGGGTCGGTTGGCCGGACAACGCCTGGAAGCTCAGCGGCGTCACGAACTGCTGCGCACCCGCCGTCATCGCGACCTGCACCTCGGCCCCGGCATCGCGCAGCCGGCGCACGAGTTCCAGCGCCTTGTAGGCGGCAATCCCGCCGCCCACGCACACCAGCAGGCGCTGTCCTGCCAGGTCACGCATCTTGTCCGCTCCGCTCACGTCGGCCCGTTCCTACGTCCATACAGGCGATTAGCTTACCCGAACGCCCCCCTTCGCCCGATGCACGCCAAGCGTCCGGCGGTCGATGCTGTCGCCATGCACATCCGCGACTGGCCCCACGACGAACGTCCCCGCGAGAAGCTGCTCGCCCGCGGCCCCGCAAGCCTCAGCAACGCCGAGGTGCTCGCCATCTTCCTGGGCTCCGGCCTGCGCGGACGCGACGCCGTCGCCACCGCGCGCGAACTGCTCACCATCCATGGCCCGCTGCGTGCCCTGCTGGAGCGTCCACCGGCCGAACTGATGGCGCTGCCGGGCCTGGGACCCGCCCGCGCTTGTGCCCTGGCGGCGGCACTGGAACTGGGCACCCGCCTGCTTCACGCCGCCCTTGAGCGGGGCGACGCCATCGGCGATCCGGAGGCCGCCGGGCGCTACTTCGCCCAGCGCTTGCGTGGCCGCCAGCACGAGGTGTTCGCGGCCCTGTTCCTCGATACACGGCATCGCGTACTGGCGTTCGAGGAGCTGTTCCAGGGCTCGGTGGACAGCGCCGAGGTCCATCCGCGCGAAGTGGCCCGTCGCGCACTGGCAATGAACGCAACCGCCCTGATCGTCGGCCACAACCATCCCTCAGGCAGTGCAGAACCCTCGGCCGCCGATCGCGCCGTGACCCAGCGCCTGAAACAGGCGCTGGCGCTGGTGGATGTCCGGTTGCTGGACCACTTCGTGATTGGTGACGGACCGCCCCAGTCGATGGCGGCGCGCGGATGGGTCTGAGGATCACCTTCGCTGAACCACGCCGATCCCACGCAATGGACCGGAAAACCTAGAATAGGCGGTTCCCACGCACCAAGACGGTTCTCCGTGAAAGCTTCCCTCCGCGCCTTGATCGCCCAGGGCATCGACGCCCTGCGCTCCGCCGGCACCCTGCCCGCCGATGCCGCCACGCCCGACTTCGTGGTCGAACGCCCGAAGACGCGCGAGCATGGCGATTTCGCCACCAACGCCGCCATGCAGCTGGCCAAGGCCGCGCGCAGCAATCCGCGCGCCATCGCCACGGCCCTTGTGACCGCGCTGCCGGCGAGCGACGACGTGGCGAAGGTCGAGATCGCCGGCCCCGGCTTCATCAACTTCCACCTGAGCCCCGGCGCCTATCAGCGCGAAGTGGCCACCGCGCTGGCGCAGGGCGCCGCCTACGGTCGCAACGACAGCGGCGGCGGCCGCACGGTGGGCGTGGAGTACGTATCGGCCAACCCGACCGGACCGCTGCATGTCGGCCATGGTCGCGCAGGTGCGATCGGTGACTGCATCGCCCGTGTGTTGGCCGCCAACGGCTGGAACACCAAACGCGAGTTCTACTACAACGACGCCGGCGTGCAGATCGACAACCTGGCCAAGTCCACCCAGGCGCGTGCGCTGGGCAAGTCGCCGGACAGCGAAGGCTGGCCGGAAGACGGCTATCGCGGCGACTACATCGCCGACGTGGCGCAGGCCTACCTCAACGGCGATTCGGTCGAGGTGGAAGGCCACGTCGTCACCGGCGAGAAGGATCCCCAGGACCTGGATGCCATCCGCCGCTTCGCCGTGGCCTACCTGCGCCGCGAACAGAACCTGGACCTGGCCGCGTTCGGCGTGTCGTTCGACCGCTACTTCCTGGAAAGCTCGCTGTACTCGGACCGGAAAGTGGAAGAGACCGTGAGCAAGCTGATCGCCTCCGGCCACACATACGAGGAAGGCGGCGCGTTGTGGCTGAAGTCCACCGACTTCGGCGACGACAAGGACCGCGTGATGCGCAAGTCCGATGGCACGTACACCTACTTCGTGCCGGACGTGGCCTACCACCTCAGCAAGTGGCAGCGCGGCTACCAGCGCGCCATCACCGAGCTTGGCGCCGACCACCACGGCTCGCTGGCGCGCGTGAAAGCCGGCCTGCAGGCGCTGGGCGAAGGCATTCCCGCCGGATATCCCGAGTACGTGCTGCACCAGATGGTCACGGTGATGCGTGGCGGCGAGGAAGTGAAACTGTCCAAGCGTGCCGGCAGCTACTTCACCCTGCGTGACCTGATCGAGGAAACCAGCGCCGATGCGACGCGCTGGTTCCTGATCGCGCGCAAGCCGGATTCCCAGCTGACATTCGACATCGACCTGGCGCGCCAGCAGAGCAACGACAACCCGGTGTTCTACGTGCAGTACGCGCATGCCCGCGTGTGCAGCCTGCTGCGCCAGGCGGGCGAGAAGGGTTACGCCTACGACCAGGCGAACGGACTGGCGAACCTGGCTCGCCTGGACGACGAGACCTCACTGCAGCTGATGGTCGAGCTGTCGCGCTATCCCGAAGTGGTGGAAGCGGCCGGCGAATCGCTGGAGCCCCATGTTGTGGCGCAATACCTGCGCGACTTGGCCTATGCTTTCCACACCTGGTACGCCGGCACGCCCGTGCTTACCGACGACGCGCAGGCACGTGATGCGCGGCTGGCGCTGGCACTGGCGGTACGCCAGGCGCTGGCCAATGCACTGGACCTGTTGGGCGTAAGCGCGCCCGAAAAGATGTGAGCGGAGAGCAGTAGATGGCAGCAAGGCGCGGCAAGAGTCAGGCCACACGCAATTCCAGTCAGGCCACGCCCGCGTGGGTCTGGCTGATCCTCGGGCTGCTGATCGGCTTGGCGGTGTATTTCGTCGTGCCGGGGCTGGGCAAGAAGGACGGCGACGGTTTCTTCCGTCCCACGCCCAACCCTGACGCGCAACCCGCGCCTGTCGACAGTGCCGATGTGGAAGCCGTGGTGCCCGACGCACCGAGCAACGAGGCACCGGCCACCGCCGCGACGACGGACGATGCCGCCACGAAGGAAACCCAGTACGACTTCTATACCTTGCTGCCCGGCAAGGAAGTGCAGATGTCCGACGCGGAGCTGGCCGCCAGCGCGCGCGAGGAAGAAGCACGCAGGGCGCGCGCCGCCCTCAATGGACAGGCCACGACGCCCGTCGCGGTTGCGCCGGCCGCCGCCGCCACCCAACCGACACCGATCAACGAAACCGCGCCCGCCCGCCCCACCGAAACGCCGCGCACCGCAGACGCCGCACCCGCACCCAAGCCTGCCGCCACCGTGGCCAGCGCGGACACCGGCGCACGCTACATCCTGCAGGCCGGCGCGTTCGGCGCATCGGGCGATGCCGAGGCCACCAAGGCCAAGATCGCCATGCTGGGCCTGAGCGCCCGCGTGGAGTCGGCGCAGATCAACGGCAAGACCGTCTATCGCGTGCGCATGGGCCCGTATGGCACGGCGAGCGAACTCGCCGAGGCCAAGCAGAAACTCGCCAGCGGCGGACTGCCTGCGATGGCGGTGAAGGCCCAGTGAGTGCCACGCGGCCGACGCTGCAGCGCCTGATCGTGGCGACGGCCGCGGCGATGGGGTCGCTGCTTGTCGCCTCGTGGCTGCTCGGCCTTGTCCTGCCCGCACACTGGCAGGAGGTGGTGCAGACACGCTGGGGATTCCTGGCGCCGGTCAGCTACGTCGTGACCGCCCTCTGCATGGGGCTGGGTGGCGCGCTGGCAGGCCATCGCTTCCTGATCGTCGCCGTCGGCCTGACGCTGGCGGTGTGGATCGCGACGCTGTCGGTGCTGGCCGGCATCGCCGGTGCGGCCTCGGACATGTCCTATCCCCTCGGCTTCCTGCTGCGCACGAACGCACTCAGCGCGACGCTGTCCGTGGTCGCCGCCGCGCTCGGTACCTGGCTGGGCGCCCTCTGGTACGCGCGCCGCTGACCGCGACCGTTTTCCCCTCTCCAAGGAATCCCCATGACCCGCACCGCCCTCATCACCGGCGCCACCTCTGGCTTCGGTGCCGCCGCCGTCCGCCGCTTCGCCGCTGCCGGCTGGCGCGTGATCGCCACGGGCCGCCGCGCCGAGCGCCTGCAGGCGCTGGTGGATGAGATCGGTGCCGACAGGGTGCATGCCGCGGTGTTCGACATCCGCGACGAAGCGGCGATGGACGCCGCGCTGGCTGCATTGCCTGCAGGGTTCCGCGACATCGACCTGCTGGTCAACAACGCCGGTCTGGCGCAGGGCACGGCACCTGCGCAAAGCGCGCTGCTGTCCGACTGGCGCACGATGATCGACACCAACATCACCGCGCTGGTCACGCTGACTCATCGATTGCTGCCGATGCTGGTCGAACGCAAGGGCGCCATCATCAACATCAGTTCCGTCGCCGGCGTGTATCCGTACCCCGGCGGCAACGCGTACGGTGGTAGCAAGGCGTTCGTCAGCCAGTTTTCGCTGGGCCTGCGCAGCGACCTGCACGGCACCGGCGTGCGCGTGACCACGATCGAACCGGGCATGGCTGAAACCGAATTCACCCTGGTGCGCACGCATG
Source organism: uncultured Pseudoxanthomonas sp. (assembly GCA_966210745.1). Taxonomy (GTDB): domain Bacteria; phylum Pseudomonadota; class Gammaproteobacteria; order Xanthomonadales; family Xanthomonadaceae; genus Pseudoxanthomonas_A. Next base: position 47,819 of record CBIHLJ010000021.1, on the reverse strand, counting down.
GCGACCGGCAGGCATCGGACAAGCTCTACACCGGCGCCGCGCCGATGACGGCCGACGACATCGCCGACACCATCTTCTACGTCGCCACGCTGCCACCGCACCTCAACATCAACCGGCTGGAGATCATGCCGGTGACGCAGTCGGTGGCGGGCTTCCAGGTATATCGCGGCACCTAGGCTGCCCGCGGGCACCGGTCGCCTTGTTCTTTCTCCGCCCCGGATTGAACCGTTCTCCTTCACTCCGGCACCTTGATTCCCGACAGACGGAGACAGGGGCACGCGCGTGCAGCGGGACACGGAACGGATACTGGACGAGTACCTCGCCGCAGCCGCCCGGACGGGTGACCGTGCCGCATGGGAGCGTCTGGTCGCGCGCTGGCAGCCACGCCTGCTGCGCCATGCGTGGCGCCTGACTGGTCACCCGGATCTCGCACGCGACATGGCCCAGGAAGCCTGGGTCGAGATCCTGCGCGGACTCCGCCGGCTGGACGACGTGGCAGCGTTTCCTGCCTGGGCCTTCCGCATCGTCACCCGCCGGTGCGCGCGCGCGATCCGCGGACGGCAGTTCGAGCGCATCCACTTCGTCGAGGTCGAGCTTGAGGCGATGCTGCCGGGCGAACAGGACGCGGCGGGCGAACGCGCGTCGGAGCTGGCCGTTGTCAGGGCGGAAATGCAGGCCCTGCCCGCGCCCCAGCGCGCGGCGCTGTCGCTGTTCTATCTGGAAGACCTGAGCGTGGCGGAGATCTCCGTGGCGCTCGACGTGCCACCGGGAACGGTCAAGACCCGGCTGATGCATGCGCGGCGCAAGATCCGCGCGCGACTGGAAGGAAACACCGATGAACAAGACTGATGACCTGATCAAGCAGACCCTCTCGGCCGAGGACCGCGACCTGTTGGCGCGGCACGGCGAACCCGGCTATTTCTCGCAGGCGTTCGGACTGTTCCGCGGCTCGCTGGGCTGGGTGGTGTGGGTGGCCTACCTCTGCGGCATCGCCGCCTTCGCGGGCTTCGGTGTTTCGCTGTGGCGGAGCTGGCATGCCACCGAGGCACTAATTGCCGTGCAATGGGGCGTGCTGGCGATCGTGCTGTTCCAGTTCACGATGATCATGAAGTCGTTCCTGGGCAGCCACATGGAAGCCAACCGCATGCTGCGGGAGCTCAAGCGCGTGGAGTTGCAGCTCGCCCTGCTCCGGCAGGACAAGGCCGACATCTAGGCACGAGCGCGCATGCGTAGCGTGCGCCATGCGCGTGTCACGTGGGATCGGGCATCGCGATGCCGTGCGCGTGGCGCACGCTAGGCCAGCGGTTCGTCCGACAGGTACGTGTAACCGGTCAGCCCGGCTTCCAGCGCATCGGCCAGCCGCTTCGACTCGTCTGCGGGCAAGCCTGCTTCCTCCACACGCTGTTGGTACACCGCGCGCAGGTCGTCCAGCTTGTAGCCCACGTAGTCGAGCATCACGTCGGTGGTATCGCCGCGGCGCTGTTGGGTGAGCAGGTAACCGGTGCCGGCGTCAGCGCTGACTTCCACCGCATCGGTGTCGCCAAACAGGTTATGGATGTCGCCGAGGATTTCCTGGTAGGCGCCGACCAGGAAAATGCCCAGCCGGTAGCTCTCGCCGTGCTTCATCGCATGCAGCGGCAGCGAAGAATCCAGACCTTCGTTCTCGACATAGGTCTTGACCATGCCATCCGAGTCGCAGGTCATGTCGGCGATGATGCCGCGACGCGTCGGCGCTTCGTCCAACCGTTCAATGGGCACGATCGGGAACACCTGGTCGATCGCCCACACGTCGGGAATGGATTCGAACACGCTGAAGTTGACGAAATATTTGTCGACCAGGCGCTCGTTCAACTCGTCCAGCAGGTCGCGATGGCTGCGTTCGTCGCTGCTCAAGCGCGCGCGTACCGCATGCGCGATGGCGTAGAACAGGTCGTCGATGCGTGCGCGGTGCACCAGGTCGATCTGGCCCAGCGCGTACAGCGACAGGCCTTCGCTGTGGTGGTGCTGGGCCTCGTGGAAGAGTTCCACCGCCGGCCGTGTATCGAGTTCGCCATGGATCTCGCGCAGGTGGCGGATCACGGCCGGCTCGTCGTCGTGTGCGGGCGGCACGCGGCCTTCCGGCGCCTGTTCGACTTCCGACACGTTCACCACCAGCACCGCGTGATGCGCGGTCATCGCGCGGCCGCACTCGGTGACGATGCGCGGCGGAGTGAGTCCGTTCTGCTCGCAGGCTTCAGCCAGCGGCTGCACGATGTTGTTGGCGTACTGGCTGATGCCGTAGTTGATGGAACAATAGCTGCGCGAACGCGTGCCCTCGTAGTCGATGCCCAGGCCACCGCCGACATCCACATGGCTGATGGTCGCGCCCAGCTTGGACAGCTCGATGAAATAGCGGGTCGCTTCGCGCATGCCGTTGGCGATGTCGCGCACGTTGGAAATCTGCGAGCCCATGTGGAAGTGCAGCAGGCTCAGCGTGTCCTGCAGACCGGCCTCGCGCAGCTGCTTCCACAGGTCCAGCACCTGGCGCGGGGACAGGCCGAACTTGGCCTTGTCGCCGCCGCTGTTCTGCCACTTGCCCGCGCCCAGCGTAGCCAGGCGCATGCGTACGCCCAGGCCGGGCTTCACGCCCAGCGCGCGCGATTCCTCGATGACCAGCGCCAGTTCGGAAGGCTTCTCGATGACGATGAAGGTCTGTAGCCCAAGCTTGCGGCCGATCAGCGCCAAGCGGATGTACTCACGGTCCTTGTAACCATTGCAGACGATCAGGCCGCCCGGGCGCGACAGTGCCAGCACCGCCATCAACTCAGGCTTGCTGCCGGCCTCCAGGCCGAAGCCTTCTCCGGCATGTGAGGCCAGCGTGCCGGCGACGCCGCGATGCTGGTTGACCTTGATCGGATAGACCGCTGTGTAGCCGCCCTTGTAGTCCCAGTCGGCCTGCGCCTGCGCGAACGCGGCCTGCAGCTTGCCAAGGCGGTCGCCAAGGATGTCAGGAAAGCGCACCAGCAGCGGCAGCTGCGCGCCCTGCGCGCGTGCGGCATCGACCACCTCGGGCAGCGGGATCAGCGGACCCTGCGCACCCTTGGGCGACACCACGATGCGGCCGGCGGCGTCCACGTCGAAATACCCTTCGGCCCAGTGCGGGACGGAGTAGGTCTTGCGGGCGTGGTCGGTGGACCAGGACATGGCGTTTTCCAAGGTGAGGCGAGCGGACGCGCATTCTACAGGCTGCGGTCACATGGGTCCGTTACAATGCGCGCCCTCAGCTTCTGCCCCTCTCCCCGCGGGAGAGGGGTTGGGGTGAGGGGCAACGGAAGTCCGGGCGATCCAGCGCCCTTACGTCATTCGCCCCTCTTCCGGCGCTGCGCGCCACCTTCTCCCGAGGGGAGAAGGGAACAGCCTCAATCCTTCACCCGCAGGACACCACCCCATGACCGCCAACGACACCTGGTTCATCGAATACTTCTCGCACACCGGCTCCGCCATCGGCTTCCGTACGACCGGCAAGCTGGACGAGGTGCAGTCGCCGTTCCAGAAGATCGAGATCTACGACAGCACCCACTGGGGCAAGTTGATGGTGATCGACGGCGCGATGATGCTGACCACGCGCGACAACTTCTTCTACCACGAGATGATCAGCCACCCGGTGCTGTTCACCCACGCCGCGCCGAAGCGCGTGGTGATCATCGGCGGCGGCGACTGCGGCACGCTGCGCGAGGTACTGAAGCATCCGGGCGTGGAGAAGGCCACGCAGTGCGACATCGACGAACAGGTCACGCGCATGGCGGAGAAGTATTTCCCCGAGCTGTGCGAGTCCAACAACGACCCGCGCGCCGAGCTGCTGTTCGACGACGGCGTGGCCTACATGGCCAACTGCGAGCCCGGCAGCGTCGACGTGGTCATCGTCGACTCGACCGATCCGGTCGGCCCGGCCGAAGGCCTGTTCAACAAGGCATTCTTCGAAAGCTGCTTCCGCGCACTGAAGCCGGACGGCCTGCTGGTGCAGCAGTCCGAATCGCCGCTGGCGCTGCTGGACCTGATCAAGGACATGCGCGCCGAAATGGGCAAAGCCGGCTTCCAGTCGTTCAAGACGCTGCCGTTCCCGCAGCCGTGCTATCCGACCGGCTGGTGGAGCGTGACCTTGGCCAGCAAGCAGACAGGCTTCGGTTTCGACTTCCGCCAGGCGGATGCGGCGGCCAAGCCGTTCGACACGCTGTACTACACCGCGCACCTGCACACGGGCGTGCTGGTGGCGCCGCCGTTCGTGGCGAAGGCGCTGGGGGAGTAAGCCTCCACGCGTGCAGCAACAGAAAAAGCCCCGCGATGCGGGGCTTTTTCATGTCGTGCTCAGGCCTCAAACTCGCGCCAGTGAGGAATTCCGTGCTTGCGCGCCTGATGCCGCAGGTACCAGGCCATGGTGAGGCCGAACAGCAGGCCCGCCAGCAGCGCCGTGGCGGCGCCGACAAACACGGGCATGCCTTGCCTGCTCCACATCAGCAGCCACATGAAGAGGCCCCAGAACACGCCGAAGAACCCACCCATCAGCGTCGCGTTGATGGCGAAACCGGCCATGTGCGGGGGTGGCAGCTTCAGGCCCATCTTCCACATCAGCCGGAACAAGGGCGGCGCGTACGTGCTCCTGCCGAGCTTCTTGGACTCCAGCATCGCAAGCGCCCGCCGCAGACGCGTTTCGAAGACATCCGTGGTCATCGCAGCCGTCCCCTACAGTGCATCGGCGTCGAGCTCGCCCGTGCGGATCCGCACCACGCGCTCCAGGTCGTAGACGAACACCTTGCCGTCGCCGATCTTGCCGGTGCCGGCCGCCTTCACGATGGCCTCGACCACCTGTTCGGCCTGATCGTCGGTCACGGCGACCTCCAGCTTCACCTTTGGCAGGAAATCGACCACGTACTCCGCGCCCCGGTAGAGCTCGGTGTGCCCCTTCTGGCGGCCGAAGCCTTTCACTTCCGTGACCGTGATGCCGGCGATGCCGGCTTCGGCCAGCGCTTCGCGCACGTCGTCCAGCTTGAACGGCTTGATGATGGCCATGACCATTTTCATGCAGCTTGCTCCCGTGGATGCTTCACGCAGGATAGCGCGGCGCGACGGCATGCGGTTGCGGCAACCGGTAATGTCGCGGTTCAATGGCGGCCTCGCCGCCGGACTTTTCCGACAACGCTGCGCAGCGAACGCCGATGGCATGCCACCGGCATCGCCCACAAGCTCGGTGCACTGCCGGAGAACAGACATGATCGACCTCAACCACATCGACGACCTCGCCCGCCGCCTCAGCCAGCTGGTGCCGCCCGGCCTGCGTGATTCGCAGGAAGAGCTGCAGCAGACCTTCAAGTCCGCGCTGCAGGCGGGGCTTGCGAAGCTTGACCTCGTCACGCGCGAAGAATTTGACGTGCAGCAGGCGGTGCTGCTGCGCACACGCGAGAAGCTGGAAACACTGGAACGCACCGTGGCCGCGCTGGAAACCCAGCTGGCCGACAAGCCCGCCCAGTCCTGACCCCGCCGCCATGAGTCTGGCCCTGGTGAACAGCCGGGCACGGGCGGGCGTGTCCGCGCCGCCCGTGCGCGTGGAAGTCCATCTGTCCGGCGGCCTGCCGTCCACGCAGATCGTCGGCCTGCCGGAAGCCGCCGTGCGCGAGGCGCGCGACCGCGTGCGCGCCGCGATCCTGTGCGCGCAGTTCGAGTTCCCGACACGCCGGATCACGGTGAACCTGGCTCCGGCCGATCTGCCCAAGGACGGCGGCCGCTTCGACCTGCCCATCGCACTCGGCATCCTGGCCGCCAGCGGACAGATCCGCCGCGAGACGCTGGCGGAGTACGAATTCCTCGGTGAGTTGAGCCTCACCGGTGAACTGCGGGCGGTGGACGGCGTGCTTCCGGCAGCGCTTGCCGTGGCTGCGACGGGTCGAACCCTCGTCGTGCCTGAGCCCAGCGGCGCCGAAGCCGCACTCGCGCAACAGGGACGCGCATGCACCGGCCGCACGCTGCTGGAGGTCTGTGCCCTGCTCGAAGGCCGCAAGGTGCTGCCCGCCGCAACGGCGCCGCCTCCGCTGCCCAGCTCCATCCCGGACATGACCGATGTGCGAGGACAGGCCCACGCCCGCCGCGCGCTCGAAGTGGCCGCAGCCGGTGGCCACCACCTCCTGCTGATCGGATCACCTGGTTGCGGCAAGACCCTGCTCGCCTCGCGCCTGCCCGGGCTGCTGCCGGTGGCGAGCGATGGCGAGGCCATGGAAAGTGCCGCCATCGCCTCGGTCAGTGGACGCGGGCTGGACCCCGCTCGTTGGCGCCAGCGCCCGTATCGCGCACCGCACCACACCGCGAGCGCAGTCGCACTGGTGGGGGGCGGAGCGCAGCCGCGACCAGGCGAAATCTCGCTGGCGCACAATGGCGTGCTCTTCATGGACGAGCTTCCCGAGTGGTCGCGGGCGGCGCTCGAAGTCCTACGGGAGCCCTTGGAATCCGGCACCGTCACCGTGTCGCGGGCGGCGCGCACGGCGGAGTTCCCCGCCCGTTTCCAGCTGGTCGCGGCCATGAATCCCTGCCCATGCGGCTGGGCTGGTGACCCCTGCGGGCGTTGCCGCTGTGGCCCGGACCTCATCCGTCGCTACCGCAGCCGGTTGTCGGGGCCGCTGCTCGATCGCATCGACCTGCATGTCCATGTGCCGCGGCTGCCACCCCACGAACTGAGGCCGGATGCACCGGACGGCGAATCCACGGCCTCGGTGCAAGCCCGCGTCGTTGCCGCGCGCGCACGCCAACAGGCGCGCGCCGGTTGCGCAAACGCACGCCTGGGTCAGGCCGACACCATGGCGCACTGCCGACTGTCGGCGCGTGACCAGGCGCTGCTCGAACGTGCCGTCGAACGCCTGCAGCTGTCCGCGCGCAGCCTGCACCGCATCCTGCGGGTGGCGCGCACCATCGCGGATCTCGCAGGCAGCGACTCCATCGCCACCCCGCACCTGACCGAGGCGCTGGGCTACCGGGGCATGGACCGCGGCAGCGCAGCATGACCTCCGGCCACGGCGGGCGAGGGAGTGGTGTGGTCTACTCGGGTCACACCTCCGGCTGGCGGACGTCCTGTCCGCTGTCCCTTCCTCGCATCCAGGAGTCTTCCCATGCGTCATGCCGCATTCCGTCTCACGCTGTTGGCCTCGACCGTCGCCGTTGCGCTTGCAGCGCAGGCGGCACCGTCCGCCGCCGACCGCATCGCCGGCACAGAACTGATCGCGCGCGACGCATTGTTCGGTAATCCCGAACGCGCCAACGTGCAGATCAGCCCCGATGGCAAGTACCTCAGCTGGGTCGCCGCCGTCGACGGCGTGCTCAACGTCTGGGTCGCCCCCGCGGACAATCCTGCGCAGGCCAAGGCCGTCACCCAGGACAAGGCCCGCGGCATCCGCAGCTACTTCTGGTCCTACCAGCCAGATACGCTGCTGTACTTGCGCGACAGCGGCGGCGACGAGGATTTCCATCTGTACGCGGTCGACCTGAAGACCGGGCAGGCGAAGGACCTGACGCCGTTCCCGAAGACCACCGCGCAGGTCACCGGCCTCAGCCCGAAACACCCCGGCACGATCCTGGTCGGCATGAACGACCGCGATGCGCAATGGCATGACGTGTACAAGGTCGACCTCGCCAGCGGTACCCGCACGCTGCTGGAGAAGAACGACGCGCAGATCGCCGGCTACATCGCCGACGCCAACTACACACTCAAGTACGCTCAGCGCTCGCGCCCCGACGGCGGCGCCGACGTGCTGAGGCGCGGCGCCAACGGCGGTTGGGAGAAGTTCGACGACATCCCGTTCGAGGATGTGCTGACCACCAGCCCGGGCGGCCTGACGCTGGACGGCAAGACGCTGTACTTCACCGATTCGCGCGGCCGCAACACGGCGGCGCTGTTCGCGATCGACGTGGCCAGCGGCACGCGCACGCTGGTGCTGGAAGACGCACGCGCCGACGTCGGCGGCACGCTGGCGGATCCGGCAACGGGCAAGGTGCAGGCCGTGTCCGTGGATTACCTGCGCGACGAGTGGAAGGTGGTCGACCCCGCGATCCGCGCGGACCTGGAGAAGCTGGAGGCGCTCGGCCCCGGCGATGTATCCGTCAACACGCGCACGCTGGACGACAGGACCTGGATCGTCGCGTACTCGGCGGCCGAAGCGCCGCTGGTCTACTACCGTTACGACCGCGGCGCCGGCACGCTGACCAAGCTCTTTTCCGCGCGGCCGAAGCTGGAAGGCAAGCCGCTGGTCCCGCAGTGGCCCGTGGAGATCGCCTCGCGCGACGACAAGACGCTGGTCAGCTACCTGACCCTGCCGCGTAGTGCCGATGCGAACAACGACGGCAAGGCCGATGCGCCGGTGCCGCTGGTGCTGCTGGTCCACGGCGGTCCGTGGGCACGCGATTCCTATGGCTACGGCGGCTACAACCAGTGGCTGGCCAACCGTGGCTACGCGGTGCTGTCGGTCAACTTCCGCGGTTCCACCGGCTTCGGCAAGGCCTTCACCAACGCCGGCAACGGTGAATGGGCCGGCAAGATGCACGACGACCTGATCGATGCCGTGCAGTGGGCGGTGAAGCAGGGCGTCACCACGCAAGACCAGGTGGCGATCATGGGCGGCAGCTACGGTGGCTACGCCACGCTGGCCGGCCTGACCTTCACGCCGGACGCGTTCGCCTGCGGCGTGGACATCGTCGGCCCGTCCAACCTCAACACCCTGCTCAGCACGGTGCCGCCGTACTGGGCCAGCTTCTTCGAACAGCTGGCCAAGCGCATGGGCGACCCGCGCACGGATGCCGGCAAGGCGTGGCTGACCGAGCGCTCGCCACTGACCCGCGCGGACCAGATCAAGAAGCCGCTGCTGATCGGCCAGGGTGCGAACGACCCGCGCGTGAAGCAGGACGAGAGCGACCAGATCGTCAAGGCGATGACGGCGAAGAACATCCCCGTGACCTACGTGCTGTTCCCCGATGAAGGCCACGGTTTCGCGCGGCCGGAGAACAACAAGGCGTTCAACGCGGTGACCGAAGGTTTCCTCGCCCAGTGCCTGGGGGGTCGTGCCGAGCCCATCGGCAAGGACTTCACCGGTTCGAGCATCAGCGTGCCGACGGGCGCCAATGACGTGCCGGGCTTGGCCGAGGCGCTGAAGGGGCATACGCAGGAAGTGAAGAAGTAAGCGCGCGCTTTCTTCCCGCAACGCTGGAAGAAGAAACGCCGGCGAAAGCCGGCGTTTCCTTTGCTGCATCCTTGCGAGCAGCGGTCAGGCCGCCTTTTCCTTTTCGTAGAACTGCTCTTCCTCGGTCGATCCCTTCAGCGCGGTGACGCTGGAACTGCCACCCTGGATGACGGTGGTGACGTCGTCGAAGTAACCGGCGCCCACTTCCTGCTGGTGCGAGACGAAGGTGTAGCCCTTCTCGCGCGCGGCGAACTCCTTCTCCTGCACCTGCTCGACGTAATGCTTCATGCCTTCGCCACGCGCGTAGTCGTGGGCGAACTGGAAGCTGTTGAACCAGTTGATGTGGATGCCGGCCAACGTGATGAACTGGAACTTGTAGCCCAGCGCCGACAGGTCATCCTGGAAGCGGGCGATCTGCGCGTCGTCCAGGTTCTTCTTCCAGTTGAAGCTCGGCGAGCAGTTGTACGACAGCAGCTTGCCCGGATGCTTGGCGTGCACCGCCTGGGCGAACTCGCGGGCGAACCCGATGTCCGGCGTGCCGGTCTCGCACCACACCAGGTCGGCGTACGGCGCATAGGCGATACCGCGGCTGATCGCCTGCTCCAGGCCGTTCTTCACCCGGTAGAAGCCTTCCGCCGTGCGCTGGCCGGTGACGAAGGGCTGGTCGTTGGCGTCGAAGTCGGACGTCAGCAGGTTAGCGGCTTCGGCGTCGGTACGGGCCAGCACGATGGTCGGCACACCCAGCACGTCGGCGGCCAGGCGCGCGGCCTGCAGTTTCTGCACGGCCTCCTGCGTGGGCACCAGCACCTTGCCGCCCATGTGGCCGCACTTCTTCACCGCGGCCAACTGGTCTTCGAAATGCACGGCCGCGGCACCGGCCACGATCATGTTCTTCATCAGCTCGTAGGCGTTCAGCACGCCGCCGAAGCCGGCCTCGCCGTCGGCGACGATCGGCAGGAAGAAGTCGATCGCGTCGGCCTCGTTCGCCTTGCCGTCGCAGATGTTCTTCCACTGGATCTCGTCGGCGCGCTGGAAGGTGTTGTTGATGCGGCGGACCATCGTCGGCACGGAGTCGTACGCATACAGCGACTGGTCGGGATACATCGTCTCGGAGGTGTTGCCATCGGCGGCGACCTGCCAGCCGGACAGGTAGACGGCCTCCAGGCCCGCCTTGGCCTGCTGCATCGCCTGGCCGGCGCTGATCGCGCCGAACGCGTTGACGTAGCCCTTCTTCGCTTCGCCGTTGACGAGAGTCCACAGCTTCTCCGCGCCGCGACGGGCCAGCGTGTACTCCGGCTGCAGGCTGCCGCGCAGGCGGACGACATCTGCGGCGGCATAGTCGCGCTTGATGCCGGTCCAGCGCGGGTTGCTGTCCCAGTCCTTCTGAATGGCGTCGATCTGCTGTTGCTTGGTGCTCATGGCGGACTCTCTTTCGTGATGGGGCGTCGTGGGTGGGGGTGGATCAGTCGATGCGCTCGTACGCGGGCAGGGTCAGGAAGTCGGCCAGCTCCTCGGCGCGGCTCAGGGCATCTAGCAACGCGATGGCTTCGGAGATGCGTTCGCCGCCCGGCAGCCGCGAGTGATCGCCCAGCTTCGCGGGCAACGCAGCCAGCGTGCGCTGCAGCAGCGCGTAGTCGATCTGGGTGCCATCGCACAGATGCACGTCGGCGGTGTGCAGCCACTGCCAGATCTGCGTGCGCGAGATCTCGGCGGTGGCGGCGTCCTCCATCAGCCAGTGGATCGGCACGCAGCCGTTGCCGTCCAACCATGCGGCCAGGTAGCGCACGCAGACCTCCACGTTGCCTTCGAAACCGGCGCGCGTGATGGTGCCGGTGGACGGGCGGATCAGGTCGTCGCGGGTCACCGCCACGTCCTCGCGCAGCACGCTGCGCTGGTTCGTCTGCGGCATGTGTTCGTCGAAGATCGCCTTCGCCACCGGGATCAACGCCGGGTGGGCGACCCAGGTGCCGTCATGGCCGGCGGTGACTTCGCGCAGCTTGTCGGCGCGCACGCGGGCCAGCGCCTGTTCGTTGGCGGCCTCGTCGTTGCTGATCGGGATCTGCGCGGCCATGCCGCCCATCGCATGCGCGCCGCGACGATGGCAGGTCTGGATCAGCAGTTCCGAATACGCCTTCAGGAACGGCTGCGTCATCGTCACCTGGCCGCGCTCGGGCAGCACCTTGTCGGCGTGGCGGCGGAAGGTCTTCAGGTAGGAAAAGATGTAGTCCCAGCGGCCGCAATTCAGGCCGACGATGCGATCGCGCAGCGCATGCAGGATCTCGTGCATCTCGAACACCGCCGGCAGCGTCTCGATCAGCACGGTGACCTTCATCTGTCCGTGCGGCAGGCCCAGCGCGGCTTCGATGTGCGACAGCGCGGTTTCCCACAGCGCGGCCTCTTCCATGCTCTGCAGCTTGGGCAGGTAGAAGTACGGGCCACGGTCACGGGCCTGCAACGCGCGGGCGTTGTGCCAGGCGAACACGGCCACGTCGAACAGGCCGCCGGCGATCGGCGCGCCGTCGATCAGCACATGCTTCTCGTCCAGGTGCCAGCCGCGCGGGCGCACCAGCAGCACGGCCTGCTCGTTCTGCGGCTTCAGCGCGTAGTGCTTGCCGGTCTCGGACGTGAAGGCCAGATCGCCAGCGACGGCGCCGATTAGCGCGCGCTGGCCGGTCAGCAGGTTCTGCCAGGTCGGCGAGGTGGAATCCTCAAAGTCGGCCATGAACACCTTCGCACCGGAGTTCAGCGCGTTGATGACCATCTTCGGGTCGACCGGGCCGGTGATCTCGATGCGGCGGTCCTGCAATGCGGTCGGCACCGGGGCCACCGTCCAGTCGCCATCGCGGATCGAGCGCGTATCGGTGCGGAAGTCCGGCAGGCCACCGGCATCGAAGAAGGCCTGGCGCTCGCGGCGAGCCGCCAGCCGGGCTTGGCGCTCCGGCTCGATCGCACGGTGCAGCGAGACGAGCAGGGCCAGGGCGCCGGGCGGCAGCAGTTCGTCCTGGCCCGCCACGTTGGCGGTCAGGGCGATGCCGGGGGTGGGACGGTCACCGCGCGAATCGCGTGGCGGCAGGGCGAAAGCGGTAGCGGACATGGGGAACTCCTGGCGTCTTGCTGGACTGGCACAGTGCTCCCCGCTTCAATTATTTGACAAAACAGTTTTGTCAATGCATTAAATAAGCTTTGCTTATAGTTAGTTAGAACGTGAACTCTAAAGAAGCGCCAACTCCGCGATTTCCCTATAAATCCGACCGACTGAAGCCCCTGCGCGCGTTCTGCCAGACGGTGCGGCTGGGGTCGGTTTCGCGGGCGGCGGAGGCACTTTTTGTCAGCCAGCCGGCCATCACCCTGCAGCTGCAGGCCTTGGAGCGGGAGCTGGGAGTGACCCTGTTCGAGCGCAGCGGTCGACGGCTGGCACCGAGCCGCGAAGGCCAGCTCCTGTACGAGATGGCCCAACCGTTGGTTGCGGGACTGGACGGCCTGGATGCGAGCTTCCGGGAGAAAGTGAGTGGGCTGGAGGCCGGTGAACTGAACGTTGCGGCCAACAGCTCGACCATCCTGTACCTGCTGCCGAAGATCGTGGAGCACTTCCGCCAGCAACACCCCGAGGTGAAGCTGACCCTGCACAACGCCGCCAGCGCCGACGGCACCGACCTGCTGCGCTCGGATGCGGTGGACCTGGCGGTCGGCTCGGTGCTCGATGTGCCGGCCGACCTCAGCTACGCGCCGGTCTACCGCTTCGAACCGATGCTGATCACCCCGCCGGACCATCCGCTGGCGAAGAAGCGCGACCTGCGACTGGAAGACCTCTCACCTCACGCGCTGATCCTGCCGCCGAAGCGGCTGGTCACCTACCGGCTGGTGGACCTGGTGTTCCAGCAGGCGCGCGTGCCCTACACCGTGGCGCTGGAAGTGGGCGGCTGGGAGGTGATCAAGCAGTACGTCAGCATGGGCATGGGCATCTCGATCATCGCCTCGATCTGCCTGACCGAGGCGGACCGCGACCGGTTGGCAGCGCGCTCGCTGAGCCAGTGGTTCCCGTCGCGCAGTTACGGCGTGGTGGTGCGCAAGGGCAAGTTCCTGTCGCCGCAGGCGCGCGCCTTCATCGAACTGATCCAGCCCCACCTGTTCGAGCGCCGCGACTACGATGAGAGCGGACATTCCGAACGCTGACGCCACGCCACGATGAGCGGCCGCTATCGACAACACGACTTCGCGCCCGTCCAGTCGCTGCTGTGTCGCTGGGACTACGTGCAGGGAACGGAGGCAAGTCCCGCGCTCGTACTGCCCGACGCCTGCGTCGACCTGCTGTGGGATGGCGAGCGCTTGAGCATCGCCGGGCCCGACACGCGGGCGCAGTACGCCCAGATCGCGCCGGGTCGCCGGGTACGGGGCCTACGGTTCGCGCCCGGCGCGGCAACGCGCTGGCTGGGTGTTCCGTTGCACGTCCTTGCCGACCAGCGTGTGGACCTGCGTGATCTCGGCAATCCGCGCCTGGCGACGCTGGCCGACCGGATGGCGGAGCGCGACGCCGATGCGACAGCGTGGCTCGCCGACCGGATCCTGACCGACACACCGCTGCGTCGCGACGCGATGTCGGCCGTGCATGCACGACTGTCGCGCGCACGACCCGACACGGTCGCGCAACTGGCGCGCGCACTCGGCATCACCGAGCGCACCCTGCTGCGCCGGTGCGACGAAGCATTCGGCTACGGACCGAAGCTGCTGGCGCGCATCCTGCGGCTGCAGCGCTTTCTGCGACGGCGGCACCACCATGCCAACCTCCTGGAAGCCGCACTCGACGCGGGCTACTACGACGCCGCGCAACTGGCCGGCGACACGCGCCGGCTCACCGGCTTCACGCCCACGCGCCTGCTCGCGCAGGTCCTGGACTGACTGTCCGATTTCGCCAAGACAGACCGCAAGGACTTCGCCAGACTGGCGGCCTCTTCCACGGACACCCACCATGAGCACCGCCGAACAGCATCACCGCATCGACTACATCGAGTTCACCGTCGCCTCCATCGCCGCCTCGAAGGCGTTCTACAGCGGGGCGTTCGGCTGGACGTTCCAGGACTACGGTCCGGACTACTGCGAGTTCCGCGATGGCCGGCTGACGGGCGGCTTCGCACACGGCACGCCACAACCGGGCGGCGCGCTGGTGGTGCTGTACTCGACGGCACTGGAAGAAAGCCTGGTGAACGTCAAAGCCGCGGGCGGAAAGATCACCAAGCCGATCTTCGCCTTCCCCGGTGGTCGCCGCTTCCAGTTCACCGATCCGGACGGTTACGAACTCGCCGTCTGGTCGACCACCTGAGTCAGCGCGCGTCGTAGCGCGCAAGCAGTGCACGGTGGCCGGACTGCCAGCGTGCCAACTCGGCAGTAGATTGGCCGTAAGCCGTATCGATGAACGCCAGCGACAACGCTTCGGTCGCCTGCTTGACCTGCTCGCTGACCTCGCGCGAATCGAAGTAGCGGTGATCGGTGAACACGTTGTGCGTGCCGTGCCGGTACACGGCCAGCACCTTGTGTGCCCCACCAATGGCGTCGAACACCTTCAGCCGGTCGTCCACGCCGGAACCGAAGCCGGGGATGCGGATGATGTCGTCGGCCGTGGTCACGTGCAGGGTGGGGATGGTGATGCCGGAAAGGATGGGACGGAAATCGTCATCACCATAGAACGGCGGCGCGGAGATCACGATGGCGGCACTGAAGCGCGGATCGCGGAGATCGATCGCCTTGCCTTCGCGCACCACCCGCGCGCCGGCCGACATCAACGTGGTATTGGCGCCGTAGGAATGGCCGGCGGCGACGATGCGTGCGCGATCGACATGCGTGCCCCATTCGCCCGCGAGCACCTGGTCGAGTGCGAACCGCTGGTCGCGCACGCGCGCCACGGCTTCGGCTTCGCCTGCGGCCTGTTGGAAGCGCGACACCAGCGTGAGCGGATTGCCCTGCCACAGCGCGCGGTCGCTGCCGACGTGCTGCACGTGGATGCTGGCGATGCCATGCCGCGCCCAGTAACGGCCCAGGTAGGTGTAACCATCGCGCGCGCTGCCGATGCCGTGCGAGAACACCACCAGCGGCACCTTGCCGCTGCGCGCCGCGTCTGGCCAGAACAGCTTCACCGGCACGGCGCGACCGCGCTCGGGATCCGTCCATTCCAGATCGCGCACGCTGTAGCCCGCCTGCGGCTCCTGCATCACCGCGCGTACCGGCGCATGCGTCGAGGCCACCAGCACGGGGGCCAGCAGCAGGACGGACAGCAGGGCCACCCAGCGGTGGCGGCGGAGGATCGCGGCAAGGTTCATCGATGGCACTTCGGGTAGGAACGGGAGGACGGCACGCCGACTGGCGGATGCCGTGATCAGGTCAACGCACGCCGCGCGGAGGCGGCGTCTACTTCTTCTTCGGACGACCGGCCTTGACCGGTGCCAGCGCATCCAGCGCCTTGGTCAGCGCCTGCGGCGACAGCGCGGACAGCGCATGCAACCCAGCTCGGAGCAACTCGCTCTTCTTCGCGGGCCGCTGCATCTGCAGCGCACGACCTTTCAGCACGGCCACCAGCGCGAAGTCGCCGGCCGGCATGGTGAAGCTGTCGCGCACCAGCTTCGCGGGCGCTCCAATGCCTTTGGAGAGGCCGTCGACAGCACCGGCGTCGCGCGTTTTGCGGGACTTGACCATGGCAAGCTCTTAAATCGTATAAACGATTTATACCTTTTCTGTCGTGCGCCGCCAAGGGGTGCGGACCGACGAACGGTGCACGTTCAGGCGGCGCGAGGGGGATGGCGGGCGGCGACGCGGCCGTAGACTGGCAGTCCCGCCATGGAGGCCGCCCATGTGCCCCCGCGCCACCTCCCGCACCGGCGAACGTGCCGCCGCGCTCGCGACCGACGAAGCGCGGGCGCTGGTCGCGGCCCTGGCCATCGCGCCGGGCGACCCGGCCGGGGTGCACGAAGCGCGCAAGAGCCTTCGCCGGCTGCGCTCTTTGCTGGCGCTCGCGCGCAGCGCGCTCGGCAAGGAGGTGGTGGCCCCGGTCGACAGCGAACTCCGTGCGCTGACCAAGAGCCTCTCCGCACTCCGCGACGGTCAGGTGGTGCTCGACACGGCACAGCGCATGGCGCGCGATGCCAGCACCGCCGATGAAGCGGCGAGCTGGGACGCGTTGCTACCGCTGCTGTCGCAACAACAGGAACACCGACTCGCCGACGTCCTGAGCGACGACCCCGGTTTCGTGCGCCGGCAGGCGCAGGCGCACCGGCAGGCGGAACGACTGCAGCAGTTGCCGTGGCACCGGCTGCATGGGGGCGATCTGCGCAATGCGCTTGCCCGCTCGGTCTACCGACAGGAACGTTCGCAGGCCACGGCGCTGACCAGCGGACGCGTCGATGACCTGCACGCCTGGCGCCGCAGGTCGCGCCGGCTGCGGATGCAATTGGCCGCGTTCCGCAAACTCCACGTTCGCCGTCAAATGAACGGGCATGCCCTGGCCATCGCACCCCGGCATATCGCTGAACTGGTCGATCAACTCGGCGTGCTGCAGGACCTCGCGTTGCTGCAGCAGGCACTCGCCACGCTGGAGCGGGCACAGGCACGCGCGGCCCCCGTCGCGAAGCGCCGGCGCCCGGCCATTCCGTCACCCATTCATCCACTGACGTAATCCGCTTTACTTCCGCTTCCCGTCGTCGACCATGCCCGTCAAGTCCGCCCTGCTGGGGCCGATAGTGACCCATACGGTCCCTCTGGTCGGCGTATGGAATGCCGGGCAAGACTGGAAGCCCCGGAAATCCGGTCTTTCCCCACGCGGGACGCTTGGCACGAAGTCTGCATTCCTTTCGTAGATCGATCCCGTCGCAGCTGGACCGCCCTCTCATCACGCAGGATCAAGGCCCGCAGGTGGACTCCCTCCACGCAGCAAACTCCGGCGACGCCATGGCGGCCCCGGGTTCGCCTTCCCGCCGCGTCGGCCTGCCGCCGCTGGTGTGGGCATCGGCCGTCCTGCTGGTGGGCCTGCTGTGCACGGTGATCGTCGCCCATCGGGAGTGGCGCGGGCTGCAGGAAAGCGCGGAAGCGTCCCGGCGCGCGCTGGCGGATGCCGGCGCCACGCGCCTGCGAGTGCCGCTGGAACAGGCGGCCTCCACGTTGCGTGCCATGCAGACCGTGTTCCTGTCCAACGACCAGATGGACCAGGCACGCTTTAGCCAGTATCACGCGAGCCTGCGCAGCCCGCTGGCACCGACCGCCTATACCTCGGTCGCGTTCGCACGCCGCACGCCCGCCGGACAGCCGCTGGCCGATCATGTCTCCTATCGGTACGAGTTCGTCACGCCCTACGAAAGCAACGCGGCGCTGGTCGGCTTCGACATGGTCACCCAGCGGGCCAACCTGAGCGCCCTGCTGCGCGCACGCGACACCGATACCGTGGTGATCTCGGCGCCGTTCGCATTGCGCCAGACCACGCCAGCAGGCCAGAACCCCCTGGGCATCACCCTGCGTCTGCCGGTGTACTCCGACGGCCCCACGCCGACGTCGCCGAATCAGCGGCGCGCACGCGAGATCGGCGCGCTCGCCATCGGCATGCGCCTGCAACCGCTGGTCGAAACCGCATTGTCGGGGTCCGTGCTGGAGGGCTTCCGCGTGCGCGTCTACGACGCGACGGCGCAGGCGCATCCGTTCTACGACTCCGGCACCCCGGTCGAGGCCGGATTGCCGATGCAGGTGCGGCGACTGGACTTTGGCGGCCGGCAATGGCGTATCGAAATGGAACCGCGCCCGCATCCGCTGGATCTCGGACGACTGCAGACCATCCTTGCCGGTGGCAGCGTCATCAGTCTGCTGCTGGCTGCGCTGGTGTGGTCGCTGGCCACCACGCGGCGGCGGGCGATGGCACTGGGCGAGCAGATGAGCCGGCGCTACCGCGAGAGCGAACTGCGCTTCCGCGCGCTCAACGAACTGTTGCCCGCGCTGGTGCTGCTCGCCGACGCACGCGATGGCCGCATCGTCTACGCCAACCAGGCGGCGCGCCTGCGCCTGGGCGATCCCACCGGCCTGCCGCTGTCGGCCCTGTTCTCCGATCCGCAACTCCAGCACCGCGCCCGCGACGCCGATACCATCGGCAACGACTGGGGCAACCTGGAAGCCGTGTTGATGAGCCCTGCCGGCGACGCGTTCTGGGCGAGCGCCTCGATCGCGCAGGTGGACATGGACGGTGAGGCGCACCTGCTGATGGTGGCCACCGACATCTCCGAGCAGCGCGAGCTGACCGAACGCCTGAGCTACCAGGCCACGCACGACGCGCTGACGGAACTGTGCAACCGGCGCGAGTTCGAGCGGCGCGTGGAAGAAGCGCTGCACGAACGCAAGGGCCGCGCGACCAGCGACCCCTGCGCCCTGCTCTACATCGACCTGGACCAGTTCAAGCTGATCAACGACGTCTCCGGCCACATGGCGGGCGACCAGCTGCTCGCACAGCTCGCGCTCGCCATGCGCCAGCAACTGCGCGGCGGCGACGTGCTCGCGCGGCTGGGCGGCGACGAGTTCGGCCTGATGGCGTTCCACGTGGATGCCGAAGGCGCACGCGCACTGGCCGAGCGCCTGCGCGAATGCATCGAAGCATTGATGTTCGTCTGGCAGGACCGCACCTACACCGTCAGCGCCAGCATCGGCGTGGTGGTGGTGGACCAGCAGGAGCCCACCCTGAAGGACCTGCTGGCGTGGGCGGACACCGCCTGCTACCTGGCCAAGGAGAACGGCCGCAACCGCGTGCACCTGTATCGCGAGGACAACGAGACCACCCGCCGCCACGGCGAAATGGAATGGGCCAGCCGCCTGCGCTGGGCGGTCGAACAGGACCGCCTGCTGCTCGACTACCAGGAGATCGTGCCGCTGGACGGCAGCGACACCGCGACCAGCATCGAATTGCTGCTGCGGCTGCGCGACGAGGACGGCGGCGTGGTGCCGCCCGGCGCCTTCCTGCCCGCCGCCGAACGCTACGGGCTGATGCCCGCGATCGACCGCTGGGTGATCCGCAACGCGCTTGCCCACTTCAGCCTGCTGCACGAATCCGGCATGCGCCTGGGCACCTGCGCGATCAACCTGTCCGGCGCGAGCATCGAGGACGAGGGCCTGGCCGACTTCATCCTCGCCCGCATCACCGAATACGCCGTGCCCGCGCACACGCTGTGCTTCGAGATCACCGAAACCGTCGCGGTGCGCAACCTGCTGAAGGTCGTGAGCGTGATCGAACGCCTGCGCCGCGCGGGCTGCCGCATCGCGCTGGACGACTTCGGCGCCGGCATGTCGTCCTTCGGTTACCTCAAGAACCTGCCGGTGGACCTGATCAAGATCGACGGCAGCTTCATCCGCGATCTGGAAACCGATCCGATGAGCCGCACCATCGTCAGCGCCATCGCGCAGATCGGCCACCAGCGTGGCCTCAAGGTGGTCGCCGAATGGGTCAGCAGCCCGCGGATGTGCGAAGCACTGCGTGCGCTGGGCGTGGACTACGGCCAGGGCTACGCCCTGCATCGTCCGGAACGCGTGCTGTTCCAGCGCGAAGAGCCGCCGCCGCGCCGGCTGGCCCTGGTGCGCTGACGTCCTGCCCAGGGGAAGCGACACCCGTCACCATCATGGGTGCCGGTTCCATCCGGCCCACTGTGTCACCTCGCGACCGATCTCGCTCCCCAACGGACGTGATCCGCATGGTTGATGCCGGCAGCGAGACCAGCACCCGCCCGCGCGCTCCTCTTCAATGCGACGTGCGATCGCCCTCCACCGCCAACGGCCGCACGTGCTCCAGCAAGCTGACGAGCGTCCTGCCCGGCTCCTCCCACGGGATCATGTGGGCGGAACGCTCGAACCACACGCCCTGTTTGTACGGCGCACGCACCTTCGCCAACCATGCCGCAGTGGGTTCCGAGGGCGTGGTGTAGTCGTGGCGTCCCATGAACATCACCACCGGGATGGGGAATGCCTCCACGCCGGTGAAGTCCACCCGCAGGAATTCGTCCAGCAACCGCCCCAGCGTGAACACGCTGCCGGCATTGATCGCACAGCGCGCGGCATCGTCGTAATCGGGTGACAGGCGCGGGCCTTGGAAATAGTACGTCGACTCGTCCCGGTACGCGGTCAGTCCGCCATAGAACTGCGGCCACTTGCGCGCGATGATGATGCGCTCGCGCGTGATCGGCTTGTCGCCGGGATACGGCGCGATGGATTCCATCTCGCGCACCGCCTCGGCATTGCCCTGCGCACGCGCGGTGCGCAGGCCGTAGTCGAAGCTCACCTGCTCGTTGGTGCGCACGTTGATGACCTGGCCGATGCCGACATAGGCATGGAACAGGTCCGGCCGCTGCAGTGCCGCGTGCATCGCCACCACCGTGCCCCAGCTGTGCGCCATCAGCACCAGCTTGCGCTTGTGGTAGCGCGTGCGCAGGTACTCGGCGAGCGCGATCGCATCGTCCACGTAACGCTGCACGTGCAGGGTGTCGGCGACGGCCTCCTGCGGGTTCAACGTCAGCGTCTTCCCCGCGCCGCGCTGGTCGTAGTTGACGACGGTGAAGTATTCCTCCAGCGGGCGCTGGAACTGCCACAGCGTGGGGATGACCGGCGACGCCGGGCCGCCATGTACGAACAACACCATCGGGTTGTCGCGATCCTGTCCGCGCACGTTCACCCACTGGCGGATGCCGCCGATCTCGACCGCGTAGTCTTCCTGCACGCCGGTGGGCGCGACGATGCGACCGAGGTCGGCGACGATCTCCCGCGCCGGCGCATACGCCGAGCGATCCGGACAGGCGTCCTGCGCGCGCGCGGCATGCGGAGCGCACAGCACGGCGACCATCACCAGCGCGGACACGGTGTTCCTCATCGGCATTTCTCCAAGCATCACATGGACATGACCAGTTTCATCGCGTCTGCACGCACCGGCGTGTGTCTTTGGTCCTGCACGGGTGGCGCGCCGTCACGCTTCCTGCGCAGGCCTGGCGTACGCACCGATTCCGCCGACCGCCCGATTGCGCTCTAATGCCCCTGGGAGCAATGGGGGCATGCGTGCGGATGAAGGCGTGGATAGGGGCGGTCTTCCTGGCGGCCGCAAGTCATGGCGTGCTGGCGCAATCCGCCACCTCCGCGACCGCACACGACGCGCATCACCAGCAGCCCCCCTCGGTGTCGGCCTTCAGCAAGCACGGCCCGCCACCGCGCGAGAAGCGCAAGCAGGGCGTGTCGCCGGCCTACGCGCGCCAGTGGCGCGATGCGCTGGCGTTGGGCGACCAGGGCGACGCCGCCGATGCGGACCGCGCACTCGCCCGGGTGATGGCGCATCGGGAGTTCACCACCTTGGTCCCGGGCGACCAGCGAGCGACCTGGTCGCGCGCGGCGTGGATGGCGACCCGCCTCGGCGACAACACGCGTGCGCGCCGCTGGGTCACCCGCGCCGTGGAGGCCGGCTCCGATGATCCGGACGACGTGTACCTGCTTGCGCAACTGGACGACCGCGACGGCGCGCACGAAGCTGCGGCGCGCCACCTGCGCGACTTCGCGGTGCGCTGGCCGCGCATGCTCCGCTATCTGGATACGGACTTCGTGCTGGGCGTCGCCCGGCAGGCGCCGCAGGATGCGCCCATTCGGCTGCACCTGCTGGAGGCGTTGCTGCAGGCCGGCTGGGATGCCAACGGGCTGGGCGTTGGCGATCTGTGGTACCAGCTCGCCCTGCTGTACCAGGCGCGCGACGATACCGAGGGCGTCCGCCGCGCCATCGCCCTCACCACCTCGCCCGACGCACTGGTGAAGTTCCGCGTCGACCGGCGCTTCGATGGCATCGTGGACCGCGACACCGAGGCACTCGACATCGAAGCCGCCGCACGCCGGCGCGTGGCATACCTGCGGGCGCTGGCCGACAGGCGGCCACGCAGTCTCGAAATCCGCATGGAACTCGGTTACGCGCTGTTGGCGACCGGCCAGCATGCAGAGGTGGTCACGCTGGCGAACCAGACCCTGTCCTCACTGTCGGCCGCACCGGCGGACGCCCCCGCGTTCGAAGATCCGCACTACGCCGTGTGGGTGCTCAACAACCGTGCGATCGCACAGCGGCGGCTCGGCAAGCTGTACGACGCGCAGGCCGACCTGTTCCGCGGCACGCTGATGGCCGAATCGGGCGGCGCCAACGTCAGCCAGGTACTCAACCTGGGCCAGTTCCTCTGCCAGCGCGGCCGTCCTGACGAAGCCCTCGCCGCGGTCGGGCGGGTCGGCAACATGAGCGGTTACGGTCGCATGGTGCAGGCCTCCGTCCAACACTGCGCCGCCATCCAGCAACAGGATGGCACCGCCGCGCGACGCGCACTCGACTACCTGCGCGACCATCGCGACGACGCGCAGGAGATCTGGATCCGGGCGCTGGTCGAAGCCGATCGCATGGACGACGCGGCGCAGGCCCTGATCGCCGCCCTTGCGGCACCGGCGAGCCGCGGCGACATGCTGGCGGCCGTGCAGGACTGGCGCGAACCCTCCGCGCTGCCCGCGTTCGTGTCCGTGCAGGACCGCTGGCGTGCCCTGCTGACCCGCGAAGACGTGCGCCGGGCGGTGGCAGCGGTCGGCCGCATCGAACGTCAACCGATCTTCACCCTCGGCGGCATCTGACGCGAAGCACCCACGTCAGACGTGGGCCATCCATTGCCGCAGCAGCGCCTGCAGCGCCGCCGCGTGCACGTCCACATCCTGCGTGCTGCCGAACGACGCGGTTGCGCGGTCGGCAGCCATCCAGGTCAGCAGTCCATCCGGATCGTGGATGGCGCCATCAGGCATCGCGCGCTTCGCCGCGCCCAGGTGAAGCACCAGCAGCACACTGTCCCGTCGGCGCAGTTGCATCGTGGCGAAATGATGCCCGTCCACGTGGAAACTCGGCGCATTCCACTTGATGCCTTCGCCGATGCGCGGATCGGCCGCCTGGATCACGGCGCGCAACCGGCGGATCGCGGCGTCCTGCGGATGCTCCAGTTCCCTCAGAAAAGCGTCCACATCGGTCGATGGCGTGCGTGAGGGCATGGGGAGTGGCCTTGCTGTCGTCGCTGCGCGGATGGCGCCACGACGACCGTACAGCGTGTTGCAGCGGATGCCCAGCGGGATTCCTGTCCAACGGGCGGCAGCGGGTGCGCCGGCGGAGTTGATCGGAATCAACGTGCCCCTCACGCCACCGGCGTAGGGTGAAGCTTCATCAGGTACAGGAGCATCGATATGGACAGCACCATGAAGGCCGCCGTCGTGCGGGAATTCGGCAAGCCGCTGGTGATCGAGGAAGTGCCCGTGCCGCGCCCTGCGGCAGGCGACATCCTGGTGAAGATCGAGGCCTGCGGCGTCTGCCACACCGACCTGCATGCGGCCGAAGGCGACTGGCCGGTGAAGCCCAGCCCGCCCTTCATTCCCGGACACGAAGGCGTGGGCCACGTGGTCGCGGTAGGCGCCAGCGTCAGCCACGTGAAGGAAGGCGACCGCGTCGGCATTCCGTGGCTGTATTCCGCGTGCGGCTATTGCGAGCACTGCCTGGGCGGCTGGGAAACGCTGTGCGAGGCGCAACAGAACACCGGCTATTCGATCAACGGCGGCTTCGCCGAGTACGCTTTGGCCAACGCCGGCTACGTCGGCCACCTGCCGGACAACATCGGCTTCGTCGAGATCGCGCCGATCCTGTGCGCCGGCGTCACCGTGTACAAGGGCCTGAAGGTCACCGACACCAAGCCGGGCGACTGGGTGGTGATCTCCGGCATCGGCGGACTCGGCCACATGGCCGTGCAGTATGCGAAGGCGATGGGACTGAACGTGGCCGCCGTGGACGTTGACGACACCAAGCTCGATCTCGCACGCCGGCTCGGCGCGACCGTCACCGTCAACGCGAAGACCACCGATCCGGTCGCGTACCTGAAGAAGGAGATCGGCGGCGCGCACGGCGCCCTGGTCACGGCGGTGTCGCCGAAAGCCTTCGAACAGGCCATCGGCATGGTCCGCCGCGGCGGCACCGTGTCGCTCAACGGCCTGCCGCCGGGGCAGTTCCCGCTCGACATTTTCGGCATGGTGCTCAACGGCATCACCGTGCGCGGTTCCATCGTCGGCACGCGGCTGGACCTGCAGGAGTCGCTGGACTTCGCCGCGATGGGCAAGGTGGCGGCGACGGTGGCGACCGACCGGCTGGAGAACATCAACGACATCTTCGCGCGCATGCATGCCGGCCAGATCGAAGGCCGCGTCGTGCTGGATTTCGCCGCCTGAGCGGCGGGCGGCTTCAGTCGGCGACAGGCAGCGGGGCAGGCATTCGATCGTCCTGCACCGCCATCCTGCCGTTCGCGCCGCGCGCAGGCAGCGGCTGGATGCGCAGGCCGCGATGGCGGCACACATCAACCGCCGGATACAACGCGCGACGGCCGTTGGCGAACTCCACCCGGATATCGTGCACGCAGGCGTCGCTGGCGACCTGCACGGTCACCGCACCTCCGCCGCCCGCCACTGCGTCGCCCAGCAGCAGTTCGTTCCACGCCGCGCCACCCGCCGGCGTGGTCGCGACCGAGACGACCCGGTCATGTGCACGGTTGATCAGGTCGAGGTAGTGGGTGCGTTCAACTGCGTGGGCGTTGGCGACGGACAGCGTGGCGGAAAAGAGGGCGATGACGGACAGGCGGCACATGGCGTGATCTCCGGAGGGAAGGGTGCCAGCGGCAACGCAGTGTGCGTGCCGGGGCAGCCGCATCTCGCGCCGCGTCGACTCGCGCGGCAACGGATCCGGGACGGATCGTCGTGCCGGCGGGGCGAATCGTAGTCCGTGACGTTCGCGCCTTCCCGGCCGTCGCGGCGGGGCCTACGATGCCCGCACCTTCCGGGAACACGTGCATGAAGATCCGACTCGGCAGCATGGAGGTGCGACTGTCCCGCTACCTGGGTCTCTGGGCGGTCGTGGTCTTCGTGTTCGCTGCGCAGGGCTGTGTCAACGACGCCGTCAACGGCCACCTGTGGTCGCCCGGCGACTACCTGCGCTGGTGGTCGATCCAGTGGCTGACCTGGGCGGGACTCGCGCCGCTGGTGTTCCGCCTGGGCGAACGCCATCCCATTCCATTCCCGCCCCGGCTGAGCGCGTTGGCCCGGCACGTGGGCTACAGCCTGGCCGTGACCCTGCTGGCGGTGGTCATCGGCGCCCTGGTCTCGACGCTGTTCGAACCCAGCAGCTTCGGCCAGCAACTCATACAGTTCATCAGCAAGCACTACGCCATCGGCCTGCTCGCCTACTGGACCCTGCTGGCCGTGCAGCAGCTGCTGCATTTCCAGGCCGAGAAGGCACGGCGCGAGATCGAGGCCACGCGTCTGGCCACCGAGCTGGCGCAGTCGCGGCTGCAGGTGCTGAAGACCCAGCTGCAGCCGCACTTCCTCTTCAATACGCTGCACGCCATCATCACCCTGCTCGACGAGGACACGCTGTCGGCGGAAGACATGCTGCTGCGGTTGAGCGAACTGCTGCGCGCATTCCTCGAGGACTACGACGGCCAGGAAATCCCGCTGCGGCGCGAACTGGAACTGCTCGAACTGTATCTCGGCATCCAGCGGCGACGCTTCAAGGACCGCCTGACCACGCGCATCCACGTAGCGCCGGACGTGCTGGATGCGGCCGTGCCCAGCCTGGTGCTGCAGCCGATCGTGGAGAACGCGATCCGTTACGGCATCGGCCAGCATGTCGGTGACGACTGCGTCGAGATCGACTGCCGGCGCGAAGGCGACGCGCTGTGCATCGACGTGCGCAACTACAACAGCACGCTGGACGAAGGCGGCCATGCCGGCGGCCACGGCATCGGCCTGTCCAACACGCGGCTGCGCATGCGCGAACTCTACGGCGATGCCGCCAGCCTGCGCCTGGACCTGATCGTGCCGCGCGGCGTGGCCTGCCGCCTGCGCGTGCCCTTCCACGAGATGGAAGAGGATCCGTTGACGGAGCACGTGCCCGCATGAGCCTGACCGCCCTGGTGATCGACGACGAACCGATCGCGCGGCACGCGGTGGTGCGGCTGCTGCGCGAGGACCCGGACATCGAGGTGGCGGGCGAATGCGGGGACGGCGTTTCCGCCGTGGCGGCGATCCGCGACCTGTCGCCGGACCTGGTGTTCCTGGACATCCAGATGCCGGCGATCACCGGCCTGGACGTGGTCGCCACCATCGGTGCGTCGCGCATGCCGGCGACGGTGTTCGTGACGGCTTACGAGCAGTTCGCGGTGCGCGCCTTCGAGGCGAACGCGGTGGATTACCTGGTCAAACCGTTCAGCCGCGACCGCTTCGCCGACACACTGCGCCGTGCGAAGCAGCGACTGGCCACCGCGCGCGGCGCCGATGCCGACGCCACCGCCCGCATCATGCAGGCCCTCGCATCGCTGCAGCAGCGCGATGCCTACCTGGAGCGGATCCCCGTGCGCGAGGACGAGCGCGTGGTGCTGGTCGACGTGGACGACATCGTCTGGATCAAGGCCAGCGGCAACACCGTGCGCCTGCACCTGGCCGACCGCGTGCACGAACTGCGCGAGACCATGGCCGCGCTGGCCGCGCGACTGGACCCGCGCCGCTTCGCGCGCGTGCATCGCTCAGCCATCATCAACATCCGCCGGGTGAAGGACATCCACCCGTGGTTCAACGGGTATCACGTCGTCACCATGGACACCGGCCAGCAGTTGCGCATGAGCCGCTACCAGCACGATGCCTTCCTGAAACTGGCTACCCTGCGCCGCGAGGACTGACCGCCGCATCGCCGTCGATCATGCGTGCTGCCTGCGCCTTCCCCGCGGCCAGCGCGTCATGGCAGGTGAAGTAGCCGCGGCTACCGTCCACCCAGGCCTCGCTCCACGCACCGCCCTGCACGGCGCGCACGCGCACCGCGAGCGACCATGGCTGGCGGTCGTCGGGCCGCTCGATCACCACTTCCACCAGATGCCCGCGAAGGGTCGACAGGTCCACCTTCTTCTGCATGCGCGTGTTTCCGGCAACGTGAGGTTCCGCCCTGCCTGGCCTGCGCTCCGGTCCACCCTGGTCCATCGGGACCAACGCGGAAACCCGGCGCCGCGGGCCAGCTATTCCGATGCCACGCCCGCCAGCGCCAGCACCCATCCGGGCACCACCGGCTCGCCGGCATAGAAGTCCTTGGGCTTCTTCTCGGCCATCGCCCAGCGGTGCAGCCAGCTGGGGCCGAAGCGGCCGTTGTAGCCCTCCTCGCCGCGGGCGTACGCGGGGTCGCGCAGCGCTTCGTCCAGCGTCACCACCCGGTAGCCGCGCCGCTGCACGCCGGCCACGAGCTCGGCGTAGGCCACCGCGTTGAGCTCGTTGGCATGCAGCAGCCACACCTGCGGCAGCGCATGGCCCAGCAGCGCCTGCGATTGCCGCTCGTAGTAGTCGACCTTGTTGAGCATGTAGGGAATGTAGCCGCGGCGCAGGCGCTCCAGCGTGGCGGCGCGCGCCGGCGTATCCGGCTGGCCGTCCAGCACGTTGGCATAGGCGAAGGCCCAGACCCATTCGCCGTTGTCCACCGTCACCGGCGCGAT
Source organism: uncultured Pseudoxanthomonas sp. (assembly GCA_966210745.1). Classification (GTDB taxonomy): domain Bacteria; phylum Pseudomonadota; class Gammaproteobacteria; order Xanthomonadales; family Xanthomonadaceae; genus Pseudoxanthomonas_A. Next base: position 20,071 of record CBIHLJ010000021.1, on the reverse strand, counting down.
GCGGTAACCGTGTCCGCCGAGGAACGCGGAGAGCGTGGCGCGGTCCTCCGGCGTGCGCCCCGCGCGCAGATAGGGATGGCGGAACCAGCGCGGCACCTGTCCGCGTTCCGCCAGCAGCGGACGCAGCACGCGCTCGCCATCCAGGATGTCCTGCTGGAACGCAGGCAGGCCGACCGCATGCAGGTCGAGGTGGCCGTGGGTGTGGTTGCCCAGTTCGAAGCCCGCCTCCAGCCAGTCGCGCAGCATCGTCACGCGCGCGGGCTGCACCTGGCCATCGATCTCCAGCTTGCCTTCGTTGACGAATCCCACCACCGGCACGCCGGCCTGCTCCAGCTGCGCCATCAACTGCGCGTGCCGTGCCGGCAATTCGGCTTCCGGCGTCTTGCCCATGCGCTGCCATGGCAGGTCGTCGATGGTGATGGCGATGCGGCGGTCAGGTTCGGCGGCGTGCGCGCTCAACGCAAACGCAGACACCAGCAGTACACGCAGGAGGAAGGACACGCACGATCCAGGGCAGCCGGCGGAGCGGCGAGCTTACCGTCCGCCATGGCCCTACCGCCAGACGGCTCAGGACGTGACCGTTGATTCCGCCCGCAGTCGCGCATCGAGGGCGGCACGCAGGCCGGGATGGTCCGGCACGCGGATGCCGAATTCATCCTGCAGCACCGCGATCACGGCATCGGCATCCGGCAGGCTGCGCCGTTCGCTCGCATGGCCGAGGCGATGGAGCGCGAAGCTGCCGTTGTTGAGCGTCCTGCGCCAGCCCGGCCCGGTGCGCGCGGCGCGCAGCTGGCCCAGGAACGGCGAGTCCGGATGCGTGCTGACGTACCAGTTGCCGACGATGTAGTCGATCTCGGCCTGCGGTTGCAGGTCGAACACGTACATCGCCCGCCACTCGCCGGCCACCTGGGCGCGCAGGGTGTGCAGACCGTCATGCCGGGTGATGCGGTATGGCTCGTGCGGCGTGGTCTGCACGTCCTCGGTGTCCAGCCGCAGCGGTGCGGTGGGCACCATGCCGCCGAAGCCGACATCGGCGATATGGCGCTGGCCGTCCACGGTGACCAGCACCAGCAGATGGGTACGCGCGGTCAGTTCGTCCTCCGGCCCTCCCATCACCACGCGCGCCGTCAGGCCGCGTGCGTCGAACCCCAGGTGTTGCAGCAACGCCAGGAAAACGCGGTTGAGTTCATAGCAGTAGCCGCCGCGACCTTCGTGCAGCAGCTTGTGCTGGATGGCCGGCAGGTCGAGCGGCACGGGCAGGTGCAGCAGGGTGGACAGGGTTTCGAACGGGAACGTGGCGGTATGCCGCTGCTGCAGCGCGCACAGGGTTTCCAGCGTGGGCGGTGGCGCGCGCTCGTGACCCAGGCGTTGCAGGTACAGCGCGATGTCGGTGAGGGTGTCGGTCACGGCGGACTCCTTGTTCGGCAGGCGGCCACTGTGCGACCTCAAGCGTGATTGAGGTCAAGGCGGCGCGCCATGCGCATCATCGATGACGGCGATCCGCTTACCATTTCCATACCTTCAGTCCGCGTGACGGCAGCGTGTCCTGCGGATGCGGCATGATGCGTAAGAGGATCACGGACCCCGAAGGATGTGCTGATGCGTGCATGGTTGTTGCTGCCGTTCCTGTTGTTGTCTTCCGGTGCCGCGTTCGCGGCCGACGCCTGCCCGCAGTTGTCGCAGCAGACGCCGTCCGACGTCGCCACCCGCATCGCCGCGGTCGCTTGCCGCGAGCACCTGATGTGGTACCGCCCCTTCATCGACCGCGAGGGCAAACTGGCGAACGCGCCGATGGCGGAGGCGGAGTCCTCGCTGTTGTCGATCGGCGACGACCGCGCCTGGCAACGCGTCGCGCGCTACTGGCGCGACAGCGGCCTGCTCGGCGCCATCGGCCATCGCCGCGGTGCGACCGACTGCCTGTACGCCTCCGCCACCGGTCCGCAGGCCGAAGCCTGCCGCGGCTTCGTGGTAGACACGCCGTGGTCGGCCGCCTTCATTTCGTGGGTGATGCGCGAAGCCCGGGTGCCCGGCTTCCGCGGTTCCAGCCGCCACTTCACCTATGTGCAGGCGGCGTTCCAGAACCCGTCGACGAATGCCTTCGACGTGATCGACGTGGCGAAGGCCAAGCCGATGGTCGGCGACATGATCTGCTACGTGCGCCAATCCGGCCGCCTGTTCGGCCATGAGGGCCTGCTGCCGGTGCTGCGCAGTGGCGGTCCGCTGGACATGCATTGCGACATCGTGGTGGCGGTGAACCCGGGCAACGACAACACCGCGTACGCGATCGGCGGCAACGTGCAGCAGGCCGTGACCATGCGGATGCTGCCGCTGAACCGCAATGGCGAGTTCTGGGGTGGCCTGCCGCTGCGGATCGGCGACGGCACGCTGTGCGCGCCGGACAACGAGGCCGCATGCAGCATGAACCGCCAGGACTGGGCGGCGATCCTGCGACTCAAGTCGCCGGCGGAACTGGCGAAGCTGCCGGGCGCGCTGCCGCCGGTGCAGGACGCGCTGGGCAGTGGATCACCCGAGAAGGCGGAATGCTGCATTCAGTGCGTCGTCGGGTCGGGCGTGCCAAGGTGCCCGGCGGAAGCCACCCCGCCCGCCACCACGGACACCCCATGAAGACCCTGCCCCACCTCCCCGTCGCATGTCGTCTCGCGACCCTCGCCGCGACCGTGATGCTGGCCGCCTGCACGACCACGCCACCTGCCTCCAGCCCCACGCTCGCGGCCGGCCAGCAGGCCACCGTCAACGGCACCGTCGTCAGCGTGGACACCACGCCGTGGACCTACGACGGCAGCGCGGTGGTGAAGATCGCGGCGACCAATGGCCAGGTGGATGTACACCTGCCCGCCCGCTGGAACCTGTGCAAAGCCCCGCCACCGGACAATGTGCAAGCGTTGAAAGCGGGTGATCGCGTGCAGGCCACCGGTACCGTTACCGAGGATGGCGCGCTGGTGGTCTGCGAACGTGCGGAGCATGGGTTGCGCAGGGCAGACTGAGCGCGGCACGTGAACGCATGACAGCAAGGCGGGCAACAATCTCCGCGACCGTGATCCCGGACTGCAACCTCATCAAGGAATGGGCTACGGGCTGGTGACCGGGCGTGCGTCATGCGCGCCAAGAATCTGAGATGAAGATGGCCGCCATGGCCCCCTTCCTGCCTGCTACTCTCGCCACCGTATCGCTGCAGCCGGCCGGCGATGCGGCCTGCCGATGAGGCACGGCTGGGGAGTCCGGCATGCCAATGGGGAGGGAACCACCGATGCGTATCCGTTACGCGGCGCTGCTTGCCGCGGTCTTCATACTTTTTCTGTTTTCCGGCTCAGCCAGTGCGCAGGAAGACACCGCGCCGAATCCGATCGGGGACCTGCCGTGGCAGCTCGGACCGACCGTCGGCAAGATCGGCACTCGGGCCACGGTCGATGTGCCCGAGGGTTACGCGTTCCTGGATGTCGACGGCACGCGCCGACTCAACCAGTTGCTGGAGAACCCGCCGGACGGGGACGACACCTACACGCTGGCGCCGCATGACCTGTCGTGGATCGGCTTCTTTTCGTTCCAGGAAATGGGCTACGTCAAGGACGACGAAAAAGTGGATGCCGACGACGTACTCGAGAGCGTCCGCAAGGGGACCGAGCACGGCAACGAAGAACGGCGCCAGCGCGGCTGGGAGACCATGCGCATCCTCGGCTGGTCGTTCAAACCCCAGTACGACGAGCAGCTCAAGGCGCTGGAGTGGGCCATTCTCGCCGAGACCGAGACCAGCAAGAACAAGATCGTCAACTACAACACGCGTGTGCTGGGCCGACGTGGCGTGATGGAGGTGATCGTGGTGGCGGACCCGGAAACGCTGCAGCCGGCCATCGCCGATTTCAAACGCCTCATGCCAGGCTACAGCTTTACCGCGGGTGAGAAATACAGCGAGTTCCGCGCCGGCGACCATGTGGCGGAAGTGGGCTTGGCGGCATTGATCACCGGCGGTGCGGCGGTGGTGGCGTCGAAGAAGGGCTGGCTGGCCGCCGCCGGTGCCGTGCTGGTCAAGATGTGGAAGCTGCTGTTGATCGGCTTGTTTGGCGTGGCCGCCGCGGTGCGCGGCCTGTTCAAGCGCAAGCAGAAGGACAAGACGGTTCGGTGAGTGTCAGCAGCGAGTGGCTGCTGGCCGCGGGCATCCTGGCGTTCTACGTCCAGGATTCCGCCCGTCTGGCCTACTTCGACGATGTGGTCGTATCGGGTGGGCGGACATGGCGCGTCGCGGTCGAGGCGGTCACCGAGATGCGGGGCCGTTTCCTCTGGATTCCGTCTCTGCTGATGCCGGCACGCACCACGCTGCACGCGAGCTGGCTCGCACCGGTGGGCGGCGCGGTCGCTGACACTGCCGAGGACCTACGCGCCTTCGCGCGCCAGCTGTGGCCGGTCCGCGCGGGATGCGTGGTGGTGGGACTGGTCGTGCTGCTGGCCATTCCGTATCTGTTGCTGACGGGCGCGCCGCCGACCTGGCTGCTCGGTGGCCTACTGGCCTGGCTGGCGGTGACGCTCGCGATGCTTGCATGGCTGGCCGTGCGATCACGCCAACTCGGCCTCACGCGCCGGCGCCTGGCCACGCTGGCCGCCGAGTGCCTGCTATGCCCGCCGTACGCGGTCAATCTCTACCGCAAGCTGTGCGACCAGCGCGGCTTCCACGGCGATCCCGTGGCCTTTGCGGCGGACAACCTGCCGCCGCCGCAGCGGCAACGGTTACTGGACGCCATCGAACGACGCATCGCGCTGTTCGCGCAGTCGTCCGACGAGGAGAAGCTTCTGCGGCTGCAGCAAGCGCACGTCCGGATACGCGGCACGCTGGACGCGGCCATCACGCCAGAGACCTAGAGCGCTGGGCTTTCTTCGCGCGGCGCGTTCCCGGCACCAGCATCGGCACGCGCCGGCGGTAGTCCGCGTACTCCGGCAGTGCGGCGACCAGATCGCGCTCCTCCCAGCGGATCGCGAGCAGGATGTAGACCGTCGTCATCACCGCGAACAGCAGGTGCGTCATGGTCATGGTCGGCGTGGCCCAGAAGGTCAGCAGCCACGCCACATACAGCGGGTGGCGTACCCAGCGGTACACGGTCGGGGTGCGGAATGGCAGCGAGGTATAGGGCCGTCCGCGGAACTGCAGCCAGACCTGGCGCAGGCCGAACAGGTCGAAGTGATTCAGCAGAAACGTCGTGTACAGCAGCAGCATCCAGCCGACCGCGAAGAGCGTGTACAGGGCAGTGCGCGCGGCGGGGTGCTGCACGTCCCAGACCGTGCCGCCCAGTGGACTCCACAGCCAGAACAGCAGGATCAGCGCGACGCTCGACAGCAGGGTATAGGTGCTGCGTTCCGCCGATTCAGGTATCAGCCGCGTCCATGCCCGCTTGAAGGCGGGGCGCGCCATCACGCTGTGCTGCACTGCGAACAGGGCGAGCAGGCCGAGGTCGATCAGCAGCGCGGTGGCGAACGGCGCGGTGGGCGGGGAATCCATGCCCTTCGGCACCCAGAGGTTGCCGATGAAGCCGATGGCATACAGGAACGTGGCGAAGAACACGGCGTAGCAGGCCACGCCGTAGAGCAGGATCAGGGTGCGTTTCATCATGGCCTCGTGGTGGGCGCGGCGCAGCCGGGGGCCGCTGCGGGCGCGCGGGATGGGTTAGGGCAGCGTGGCCGGTCCATGCCGTCTGCGGCAGAGGAACAATGTCCCGACGCACGGCATCGTCCGCGCCAGGCGGGGGAACAATGTCCCGGCTACACTGCGGGCCGGTTTCCTTCCGGGATGGCCGCATGCAGCAGGCGATCCGCTACCTGACCACCGGCGACGGCGCGCGTCTGGCGTGGGCGTCGATGGGCGGCGGGCCCGTGCTGGTCAAGGCGGCGAACTGGCTCAGCCATCTGGAATACGACCTGCAGAGCCCCATCTGGCGGCACTGGTACCGGTTCTTCGGCGAGCACTACCGGCTGCTGCGCCATGACGAACGCGGCTGCGGCATGAGCGGCGGCGATGCGCGGCATCTGACCCTGGATCACTGGCTGGGCGACCTGGAGGCGTTGGTGGACGCGGCGGGCCTGCACGAGCCCTTCGCGCTGATGGGTATCTCGCAGGGGGCGGCGGCCTGCGTGGCGTATGCGGTGAAGCATCCGCAGCGCGTGTCCCGGCTGCTGCTGTACGGGGCGTACGCGCGCGGCCCTTACGAGCGTGGCAATGAAGAGGCGGCGCGGTTGTACCGGGCCATCATCGACATTGCGCGGGCCGGCTGGGCCGACCAGAACCCGGTGTTCCGGCAGGTGTTCACGTCGCGCTTCATTCCCGATGCCACGGAAGCCCAGGTGCACTGGTTCAACGAGTTGGCGCGTACCACGACCACGGCGGACGCCGCCACCGCACTGCTGGAGGCGCGCGCGCGCATCAATGTCACCGCGCTGCTCGACCAGGTCCGCGTCCCTACGCTGGTGCTGCATGCGCGCCAGGACGGTGTGGTGCCGCTGGAGGAAGGGCGGCTGCTGGCGGCCGGCATCCCGGGCGCGCGCTTCGTCGAGCTGGAATCGCGCAACCACGTGCTGCTGGAACACGAGCCGGCCTGGCAGCGCTTCCGCCAGGAAGTGCTCGCGTTCCTCGGTGGCGCACCGCAGGGCGAGGAACGCCTGGCGGAATTGACGCCGCGTGAGCGCAAGATCGTGGCGGAGCTGGTGGCCGGCAGGACCAATGCGCAGATCGCGGCCACGCTGTTCATCAGCGACAAGACCGTGCGCAACGCGCTCACGCGAATCTACGAAAAGCTGGGCGTGCAGTCGCGGACTCAGGCGATGGCGTTATTGCGGGGGTCGGCGGCGGACTGAGCGGGCATGACGAATGCTAGTCCGCGATCACCCACCGCCCATTCTCCTGCAGCACCACCTCGAAACGTGCCCACTGCCGGAATGCATCGACGCTGGACGCGCCCGTGGTGCCGGTCTGTTCGCCGGCCACGACGTGGTACTGCAGCGCCGGGCCCTCGCTTTCGATTACGTGCCGCACGCTCCACAAGCGGCCGAGTTTGCCGTTGCTGTAGAAGCGCCCGCGGACGATCGCATCCGGATGGGTGATGTTGCGCTCGGCGTGCTGCTTGGCCAGTTCCAGCAGTTCGGTGAGGTTCTCGGTGGTGATGTCGACGTAGGAGTTGAGTTGCTCCATCGCCGCGGAGAAATCTTCCTGGGTCAGTTCGAACTGGCGTTGCGCGGGCTGGGTGATGCGCGAGGCCTGGCGGCGGCGGTGCAGGTGGGCCGGGTAGCGGCGCCACGGAAACAGGGCGTTGAAGGCGATGGCCATGGAGAGGATCGCGATGACATTGATCAGGATCGGCATCAGCACGTAGTGGTAGCCGAGCGCGTGTACGTCCGGGCCGCCGATCACCGCGGCCAGGGCGGTGGCGCCACCGGGCGGGTGGATGCAGCGCAGGTAGTACATGCCCAGCACGGCGAGGCCGACCGCAAGGGCGGCGGTCCAAGAGTGGCCGGGGAACAGTTTCTGGCAGCTCACGCCGATGACGGCAGACAGCAGGTGGCCGCCCACCACGGCCCACGGCTGCGACAACGCGCCCTGCGGTACGGCGAACAGCAGCACGGCCGAGGCGCCCATCGAGGTGACCATCAACGCGCCGCCCACGGCCGCCGCGGCTTCGGTCGGGAACGTCCACCGGGTCAGCCAGTACACGGACACGATGCCCAGCAGCGCGCCGATGCCCGATATCCATTTCTCGCCATGGCGGGTGGTGTTGCGCTCGATGCCCAGCAGCAAGCGCAACTCGGTCAGGCGGGAGGGCGGGCTCATGGGCGGATGCGCAAGGGAAATGGGCGCCGCAGTCTATGCCAAGACATGTGCCCGCCCGTCATCGTAGGGCGGGCCCAGGCCCGCCACCTCGCAACGTCAGGCGCGCGGGCTTAGCAAACCGATCCGGCGGAACCACATCTCCAGCGGCACGGTCACCAGCGGCGGCACGGCGGCGATCAGGGCGAGCAGCGTGGCCCACCACGGCCAACGCAGGCGCAGCGCGGACAGCACGGTGGCGACGACGTAGAACAGGAAGGCGCCGCCATGCAGCGGCCCGAAGATCTTCACGCCCAGTTCGTTGCCCACCGGCCCGTACTTGAGCCACATGCCGATCAGCAGCCCGGCCCAGGTGAAGCCTTCGATGAAGGCGGCGACAGCGAACAGGCGCCCGGCGGGCGCGAGGGGACGGGACATGCAGGAACTCCAGTGAGGGATGCCGGGTGCGATGGCGGCGGCGACGCTCGCTGGCGTTGGGAATTTTAACGGTTCGGGATGCATGCCTACAGAGCCCCCGTGGTCATCGGGCCCCAAGGTTGGGGTCATCTCGCAGGTGATTGCAGCAAGTCTCAAACCGCAGATACTATGAAGCTGCTATCTAGCTGGGCTCAGGTTGCTGCTGGGTTCCGTGCCGGGTGTACAGCCAGGCCGATCAGTTTGAACGACATCGTTGCGGCGAATCCCTTTGGGGTTCGCCTACGGCAAACCCCAAAGGGATTCGCCGCTATCAAGGTAGGTAGCGCTTGCAAGTAGTTAAGGAAAACAAAGCATTTGACCCCCCGCGCTCAAGGATTGTGAGCTTCTTCAAGCGGGGGGACTTGCATTTCAGTACCGGCGTGCATCTTTGCTTTGTCTGTGGCGCAGCAGATCCCCAGCCCGGCGCGCCACCCAAAATTCGTCGGCAGTTTCTTACGTGGATCGAGGAAAACGAGCAAAAGATCGTTTGCGTGCAAGCAGAGAATGCCGTAACTGATCTCCTCCGGCAGGTAGACGAGCGCAGAGCCTCAAGAGATCTTGCAGTCATTGAGGAGACGATTGCCAATACAGTTGACAGCCTTCTGCTCTTTCCAGAAAGCCCAGGATCCATCGCAGAATTGGGGCTATTTTCTGCAAACGACAACATAAGCAGAAAGATGCTCGTGGCCGTCGCACACGAGCACCAGGGAGATTCTTTCATCATCCTGGGTCCCGTAAAAAAAATAAACGCTAACAGCTCATTCTCCCCGCAGCCAATCATCATCACTGACGATGTTGCTGCGTCGTTCGATCAGATTCGAACAAGACTTCTTGGAGAAGAGAAGCGCGCAAGAAGCTATGCCAAGCGCTACTCTCATAGCGATTGGAAAGAGTATTCACCACGCGAACAGCTTGCGATCATCGACAAGATGATCGATCTGGCAGGCGTAGTCACCGAAGACGACCTGTTCGATCTCGTCAACAGAACCTTCGGGAAGTACGAAAAGACAGATATTCGCCTTCTCGTGGCACTCCTAACCACAATGGGTCGCGTTGCGCGCACACACATGGGCGACATGATCCGAGTCGTTGGCAAATCGAAGATGCCATTCATTGACGGAGGCGGGCAGGAAGCAACTGAAGTTAAGGCAGCTTGGTCTGAAGCGTACCGCCAGCACGTTCCAGAAGCTTTGGAAGAGATCGAGAGTAGAAATCATGAACTACTCTGAATTTCTACTGGAGCTGTCGAAGCTACTAAGAACCTCTGGCATTGAGGCAGAGCGCCTCATCATCAACGCACCTCATAGGTACAAGCACTATAAGATTCCGAAGCGGAATGGCGAGCTACGAGACATACATCATCCTAGTCCTGCACTGAAGGCGGCACAGCGCTGGATAGCGAACGATCTTCTCAGAAACCTGCAAGTCCATGACTGCGTCTTCTCCTATAGAAAAGGACGCAACATTGCAATGCACGCTGCTACGCATATCGAGTCTAACTACATAGTTAGACTCGATTTCTCCAACTTTTTCCCTTCCATAACTGGCTCAGTTGTGCGAGCTTTCTTGCTGCGAGAGATCAATAGAGGCAATGTTGATTTAGACGCTCGCACAATTGAAGCGATCATTCGTATAGTCTGTCGCTATCAGAAGGAAACCAACAAGCTCGTCCTAAGCATTGGCGCACCCTCGTCACCACACCTCTCAAATGTGCTCTTGCACAGTTTCGACGAAGCGATGTCTCGCGCATCGCGTCGACGTGGCGGCACTTACACACGCTATGCAGATGACATCTACATTTCATCAAGGTCGAAGGAGGCGGCAGCCCTTCTTGAGAGAGATTTTTTTGAGATCGCTACGGAGATCCTTCCGTACCTACAAGTCAACATAAAGAAAACGCAGCATCTTTCTCGTAAGCGGCGAATGTCTGTCACAGGCGTGAACATCACGCCTCAGCGGAAAATTTCAATCGGAAGGGACACCAAAAGAAGTCTGAAAACCAGAGTGTTTTTAGCTCTTCAGGGAACGCTTCCGCCCGAGGATCTTCCTGCATTGAAGGGCATGTTGGCCCATGTTGCAGCTGTCGAGCCAGCATTCATCACTGGCCTAGGCAGAAAGTACGGCATTGAGCGAGTAGAGGCCTTCCTGTCATCGAGAATCACTGAGTTAACGCCTGCCTAGTTGCACTCAAGCGCAGTGTGCAGACCCACTAGCTACTATCCGGCGTTATTTTCCAAACCCAAGAAGATGCGGATACGACCCACCTCTGCTTTAAGAGCAGAGCCCAGCGCGGCATCCCGAGTATCTTTTCCATCCACATACCCGAACGTCGACCGCAGCTCCCCATCGACCACACTCAGATTCGCCCACCCAATCACCCGATCACCCCACAGCACCGGTAGCGCGTAATACCCCAGCTTCCGCTTCGGCGCCGGCGTGTAAGCCTCGAACCGATACGTCCAGCCCCAGAACATCTCGAACCGCCGCCGGTCCCAGACCACCGGATCGAACGGCGTCAGCAGCCGCACCTGGTCGCCCGGCTTCCAGCGCCGGGAGCGTGGATCCTCGTCCGCCGGCCAGTACCAGTCCACCCCATCGACCCGGGCCGTGCCCAACCGCTGGCGCGCACGCTTCAGCGCTGCCGCGCGCAGGTCGGTCCATTGCGGCACGCCGCTGCGCAGATAGCCCAGCAACTGGCCCAGGCTCGCGGCCGGCAACGGTGCGTACTTGCGCACGATGATGTCGAGCAACGCATCCAGCCGCGCCTCCGCATCGGACGTCGCGACAGGTGTCGCGTCACCGACACGCGGCGCATAGACCCGCGTACCACCCTCGCGGCGCGCCACCCGCAACAGCCCGCGGTAATGCATGCCGTCCAGCAACTGCGTGCTCGCGTTCGACGAACCACCGAACCAATTGGTCGTCTTGCCATGCCCGAAGTGCGCATCCACGTCGCGCGGATGCGCGGTGCCGCGCTCAGTGACGAAGGCCAGCACCGCCTGCGCCTGCTTCCAGCGCGCGGGCGTCCACGCCTCGCGTGCCTTGCGCGGATGCATCAGCTGGTGATGCTCGCGCGGCAGGAAACCGTAGTTGACGAAGAAGTCCTCTTCCAGCGCCAGGCGTGGATACCGCCGTTCCAGATCACCGGCGCGATAGCCGGCGACACGATGGCGCAGCGTCAGGTCCTGCGCGCGTGCCGGCGCCCGGATCGGGTCCGCTTGCACGAAACCCAGCCGCTGGATCGCACGCGGCAGGGTCGTCGGCTTGAACAGACTGCGGGCGACGGCATAGCGGCGCAGATGGTCGAGGGTCAGCGTCATGCCGAAGGCGCACGCTGCTGGACGGTGCGCGGTATCGCCTGGTCACTGGCGACCCGCGATGGCCGGATGCGAGGACCGCCACTCATCCTTGCTTGGCCCGCGCGGCACTCCGCTTGCCTGCGCCGGTCGGCGCATCCGGCGCTACGGTCCGCTTGCCCGCCCTGCGGCTCGGCTTGGCTCGCTTGCTGACCAGCGCAAACCGGTAGCCCATCGCACCGGCCACTTTCAGCACCGTGCCGAAGCTGGGATTGCCGTCGCTGGACAGCGCCTTGTACAGGCCCTCGCGCGTCAGTCCAGTGTCACGCGCCAGCTGGCTCATGTTGCGTGCGCGCGCCGCCACACCCAGCGCATGCACCAGGAAGGCTGGATCATCGCCAGCCTCTTCGAAGCACGCGTCCAGATAGGCGGTGATGTCCGATTCGGTTTTCAGATACTCCGCCGAATCCCAGAGCGTGGTCTTCAGTGCCATGTCAGGTCTCCAACTTTCTCGCCAGCGCTAGCGCCGCCCCGATGTCCGCGCGTTGCGATGCCTTGTCGCCGCCGCACAACAGCAGCACCCACGCGTCGCCATGCCGGCTGTAGTAGATGCGATAGCCCGGGCCACAATCGATCTTCATCTCGCCTATGCCACCCGCCAGCACGCGATGCTGACCCGGGTTGCCGAATGCGAGCCGATCGATCCTCGCCTGGATGCGCATCCTCGCGTGCCGGTCGCGCAGCGAAACAAACCAGTCCTCGAATATCCGCGTCTTCCTGACCTCGATCATGCAGCGTCATCCATGACGTCGACCTCGCGGGAACTGTGAACCTTGGTTCACAACGTGTCAACCGGTCGGCCAACAAAAAAAGCGGCCGAAGCCGCTTGCGTGATCGAGGGCGCGCTGGCCGTGCCGGCCGCCTTGCCTCACTTCGTCAGGGCGCACTCACGCCGCGACGTCGATGTACTCCACCTGGCTCGACGGTACCGGTATCACCAGCCCATCCTCGCGCATTCCCGCGAGGTGCAAGGCGATAGCATCGTGGATCAACGCTTCCACCTCGGCCTTGGTCGAGCCCGTGGCCATGCAGCCGGGCAGATCCGGCACATAGGCGGAATAGTTGCCGCCCGCTTGTTCGATGACGATGGCGTAGCGCATGGAAGTCACCTTTTGATCCCGGCCTGTTTCTCAACCCCGGCCAAATTGCCAGAGATCACATCATCGCCCTGCTTGCAGCAGACCGTCGGCCCGCTCGATCCTGGGCAACATTGAGATCAACGGACCGACCCCGGTGAAGCCTTCAATGAAGATGGCGATAACAAAAAAAGCGGCTGGCGGACGCGAGAGGACGGAGCTTGCAGGAGCTCCAGCGAGGGGATATTGCGACAGGCTGGCAACAGCGACACTCGCTGGCACTGGGGCTCTAAGAGACTACTAACTCGATGTTTCGCTGACTAAACTCTGGCGGTGCCAGCATCTTCCGCTTCAAACCAGACATGGTAAGCATCAGCATCATAAAAAGATGCCGACTCAATCTCTTTAATGGATATGACTTTCATCCAATCCGATGGATCGAAGCCGATCGGCTCACCGAACTGATGGATTACCGCCTTCGCATCCGCGATCTCCGCTTGAATTTTCTCAATCTCAGCTTTAATCAACCCAGTCGGAGGCGCATAGCCATACCTTGAAATTTCAAACATAAACGCTTCGAGCATCTTTTCACGAGAGAATAGATACTGCTTAGCCTCCCACAACGCGATTACGGGGTAGTCAGTCTTCTCTTTCCCCATGCGTAAAGTGTCTTTTTCCCTGTAGGAGGAGAAAGAAGGGAGCAACTCTACGCAAGCATCCTCTCGCTCAATATTTGGCGGAACTTCGAGAATTCGACCGCAGTAAATTTTTCGTGACTTTAAGGTCAGCATGACCAATTTTTGCTTGTCGGCCGCTTTCCGAAGCAATTGGCAAAGAGGATTGCCAAACGAGTCTGTGAGCTTGTTGTAAACCCTCTTCGCTGTCGGGCGCCTCCCTCGACCATACGCTAGCCAAAGGATGCAATTCAGGAAAAAAGCTGCCGCAATTGAAAAAAACAGCGTCGCTAGCAGGCGGCACGCGAACGGCACAGGAATTGAACTGTCGATGTCCTTGGCAAACTCGTGAAGCGGACTTCCAAGGAATGAGTCTGGCGTCTTCACAGCGCCAGTAATCAGAAACACCGTGCTCCCAAGCAACAGGCCCGAACCTGCTGCCATGAAAAACAGCCTTTGGCCATCTGCTCGATTACTAAAATATCTGAGCGGATAAAATATGAGATTGAACAGATAGCCGCTGATCAGCAGCGGAAGTAGGATTAGCGCCGCGCCTCCTGCGCCCATAAAGCCTACTTGGCCTTGAGCAGGCGACTAGAGCTCATCTGCCTTAAATGCTCAAGAGCACGCTGACCATCTTTCTTGTCAACGAACACCTTGTCCAACTTTATCCGTAGCGTTCCGTCAAATGTCTGCGTTGATTGCAACTCACGAAGGCGCTTACCAACCAACTTTTCGACGTCTCGCACCAAGGCGGCTTCATCTTTGCCAGATTTGTTCATGGCCTGTAAGTCTCCAACCCAGGATGTCCGTGTCCGCACATTGCTTCCATAGCATCTCAAATGCTGCGACGCAACCATTTTTGCGTCGCAGCATCCTTCTTATACCCCAACCGGGTTCGCCTTCTCCACATCGATCTTGTACTGCTTGATCGCGCGGGATACGTCCTTGGCGGTCATCTTGCCTTCCTTCGCCAGCGCGGCGATGGCGGCGTGGGCGATGTAGTAGCGGTCCACTTCGAAGTGGCGACGCAGGTTGGCACGCGTGTCGCTGCGGCCGAAGCCGTCCGTGCCCAGCACCGTGTACGACCCCGGCACGAACGCGCGGATCTGGTCGCTGTAGGCGCGCACATAGTCGGTCGCCGCGACCACCGGACCCTGGCGGCCTTCCAGCAGCTCCGTCACGTACGCCTTGCGCGGCGACTTCGCTTCCGGGTTCAGGCGATTCCAGCGCTCCGCATCGAAACCGTCACGACGCAGCTCGTTGAAGCTGGGGCAGGACCAGATGTCGGCGGTCACGCCGAAATCCTTGTCCAGCAGCTCGGCCGCCGCGATCGCCTCGCGCAGGATGGTGCCGCTGCCCAGCAACTGCACGCGCAGCTCGCCCTTCTTCGGCTTGCCGGCATCGGTGAGCAGGTACATGCCCTTGATGATGCCCTCGGCCGCGCCTTCCGGCATGTCCGGGTGGGTGTAGTTCTCGTTCATCAGGGTGACGTAGTAGTACTCGTCCACCTGCTCCTGCAGCATCTTCTGCATGCCGTGCTGCAGGACCACCGCGACTTCGAAACCGAAGGTCGGGTCGTAGCTGCGCACGTTCGGGATGCTGCCGGCGATGACGTGGCTGAAACCGTCCTCGTGCTGCAGGCCCTCACCGTTGAGCGTCGTGCGGCCCGCGGTGCCGCCCAGCAGGAAGCCGCGCGTACGCATGTCGGCCGCCTGCCACGCGATGTCACCGATGCGCTGGAAGCCGAACATCGAGTAGTAGATGTAGAACGGCAGCATCGGCACGTTGCTGACCGAATAGCTGGTGCCCGCCGCCATCCACGACGACATCGCACCCGGCTCGCTGATGCCCTGCTGCAGCACCTGACCGGACTGGTCCTCGCGGTAGTACATCAGCTGGTCCGCATCGACCGGCTTGTACTTCTGGCCGAACGGCGCATAGATGCCGATCTGGCGGAACATGCCTTCCATGCCGAACGTGCGCGCCTCGTCGGCGACGATCGGCACCAGGCGCGGACCGACCTGCTTGTCGCGCAGCGCGATGTTCAGGCCCTGCACGAACGCCATGGTGGTGGAGATCTCGCGGTCGCCGGTGCTCTTCAGCAGGCGATCGAAGGCTTCCAGCTTCGGCGTCTCGAACGACTCGCTGGCCTTGCGGCGGCGCTGCGGCAGGTAACCGCCGAGCGCGGCGCGGCGCGACTTCAGGTACTGGATCTCCGGCGAGTCCTCGCCCGGGTGGTAGAACGGCACCTGCGCCGACTCTTCCAGCTGCTTGTCGCTGACCGGAATGTTGAAGCGGTCGCGGAACGTGCGGATGGCTTCGTCGTCCAGCTTCTTGGTCTGGTGGGTCGGGTTGAGCGATTCGCCCGCCGAGCCCATGCCGTAGCCCTTCACCGTCTTGGCCAGGATCACCGTGGGCATGCCCTTGGTGTTCACCGCCTCATGGTAGGCCGCATAGACCTTGTGCGGGTCGTGGCCACCGCGGTTGAGGCGCCAGATGTCGTCGTCGGACAGGTTGGCGACCATGGCCGCCGTTTCCGGGTACTTGCCGAAGAAGTTGTCGCGCGTGTACTTGCCGCCGAACGCCTTGCAGTTCTGGTACTCGCCGTCGACGGTTTCCATCATCAGCTTCTTCAGCACGCCGTCGGTGTCGCGCGCGATGAGCGGATCCCAGTAGCTGCCCCACAGCAGCTTGATGACGTTCCAGCCGCCGCCGCGGAACACGCCTTCCAGTTCCTGGATGATCTTGCCGTTGCCGCGCACCGGGCCATCGAGGCGCTGCAGGTTGCAGTTGACCACGAAGATCAGGTTGTCCAGGCCTTCACGGCCGGCCAGCGCGATGGCGCCCAGGGTTTCCGGCTCGTCGCTCTCGCCGTCGCCGATGAAGCACCACACCTTGCGGTCGGACTTTTCGATCAGGCCGCGGTGCTCCAGGTACTTCATGAACTGCGCCTGGTAGATCGCCGCCAGCGGGCCCAGGCCCATCGAGACGGTCGGGGTCTGCCAGTAGTCCGGCATCAACCACGGATGCGGATAGGACGAGATGCCCTGGCCATCGACTTCCATGCGGAAGTTGTCGAGCTGCTGCTCGCTGATGCGGCCTTCCAGGAACGAACGCGCGTAGATGCCCGGCGCGCTGTGGCCCTGGATGAAGAGCAGGTCGCCCGGATGACTGTCGCTCGGCGCGCGCCAGAAGTGGTTGAAGCCCACGTCGTACAGCGTGGCGCCGGAGGCGAAGCTGGCGATGTGGCCGCCGAGGTCGCCGGGCTTGCGGTTGGCGCGCACGACGGTGGCCATCGCGTTCCAACGGATGATCGACCGGATGCGCCATTCCAGCGCGGCGTCACCGGGGCTCTTGGCCTCGTTCTGCGGCGCAATGGTGTTGACGTATTCGGTGGTGGGCGAGAACGGCAGGTAGGCACCGGCGCGGCGGGTGACTTCCACCATGCCTTCGAGCAACTGGTGAGCACGCAGGGCGCCGTTCTTCTCGATCACCGCCTGCATGGAATCGATCCATTCGCGGGATTCCTGCGGGTCCGGATCGCTCTGCAACATCTCGTTCAACCAGTTCATTCCCACTCCTGTTGCGCCGCGCGTGGGGCACGGCATTGCCGATACTTTCAGAGCCCTGAAGTGTAACGCACGCACCCGCCGCGGGACCTGGCTACGCAGGCGTATGGAGCGGATGCAGCGTATCTGTCCCGGGACAATGACCACACCAAAATCAGACCTTTGCCGTATTGCAATGCAGCAAGCAAAAGTGAGCTTATGATCCGCTTCCGGGGGGAACGCGACGATCAGGGTCGGCATGCGAAACGCAGTGCCCAGCAGTGTCGTGCCAGAGGATGTCGCCGGTGCCGCGCACTGGCGCAGCAGTCTGCGCACGCGCATCGCCCTGTGGGCCGGCCTGGTCAACGTGGTGCTGGTGTTGCTGCTGGTGCTGGGGACGGCATGGTTCGCGCGCCGGCTGATCCTGGACGACGCGCGCCGCGACACGCACGCCACCGCACAGGAAGCCGCACAGCGGCTGGACAACGCGCTGCACGTGGTGACGATCACCACGCATGGCATCTCCGACCTGGTCGGCAACGCACAGCTGTCGCCGGACGAACTGACCACCACCCTGCGCGCGATGGTGAACGCCACGCCCGGCTGCGTGGGCGGACTGCTGATCCTGGAGCCGCGTACGCGCGATGACGCACCGTTCGCACGCTACGTGGCCGGCAATGGCCGCGACCGCGACTTCGTCGCCGACGGGTATCCGTTCCGCGACCAGGGCTGGTACCAGCGCACCGTGGCATCGCCGGGCGGCTGGTGGTCCGAGCCCTACCTCAACCAGACCGCGGGCGGCGTGTGGATGGTCACCTACAACATGCCGCTGCGCGAACCCGGGCGCGGCGCGCGCACCCGCGGCATGGTCAGCCTGGACCTGCCGCTGGCCAACCTGACCGACCTGGTGGATGCGCTGGCGCACCTGCCGGGATGGCGGGTGACGCTGGTGGCACCGGCGGGCACGCTGGCGCTGAATCCGGAGGTGGGCGTCGCACAACTGGAAACCCTGGACGAATACATCCAGCGCGTCGGTCGCACCGACCTGCACGAAGCCGCGCAGGCGGTGCGGGTCCGGCAGCCCCTGCAGTACGCACACGTGGATACCGTCAACGGCGAGCGGCGCTATACCACGGTGGAGCCGGTCGGCGGCAGCGGCTGGAACCTGCTGGTCGCGCAGTCCTACGAGCTGATCATGGCCCGGCTGACCGAGGCGCTGTGGATGCTGGCGGCGGTGGGCGCGTTGCTCGCGCTGCTGTGCATGCTGATGGTGCGCAAGCTGGCGCGCCACATCAGCCAGCCGGTGGAAGGGCTTTCGTCGTCGGCGGCGCGGCTTGCGCAGGGCGACTACAGCGCGCCGGTGCCGTTCCTGCAGCGGCGCGACGAGGTCGGCCAGATGGCACGCACGCTGGAGCATGCGCGCGGCTCGATCCGGCAGCAGCTCAGTGAGATCGAGGACATGACGGCGGCCCGGCAGAAGCTGGAGAGCGAGCTGTCCATCGCGCGCGAGATCCAGCAGGCCATGCTGCCGCCGGGCCGCGTGATCGACCGCGAGCACGCGCACCTGGAGGCGTATGCACGGCTGGAGCCGGCCAAGGCCGTAGGCGGCGACTTCTACTGCTTCATCGAAACCGACGCCGACGGCCTGTGGTTCGCCATCGGCGACGTGTCCGACAAGGGCGTGCCGGCGGCGCTGTTCATGGCACGCACCGTGACCGTGCTGGAAGTGGCCGCCAGCACGCATGCTTCGCCGGAGCGCGTGCTCGCCGAGGCGTCGCGCCGGCTGGTGCAGGGCAACGATGCGTGCATGTTCGCCACGGTGCTGTGCGGGCGCGTGGACGTGCGCAGCGGCGCCTGCGTGCTCGCCAGTGCGGGTCACGACGCGCCCCTGCTGCTGCATGCGGATGGACGCCACGAGGAGCTGCCGCTGCAGCCCGGGCCGCCGCTGGGGTTCGAGGTGGGCGACGCCTTCCCGCTGTGGTCCGGGCAACTGCCCGCGGGCGCCACCTTGCTGGCGTGGACCGACGGCATTACCGAAGCCTTCGATGCCGCGAACCAGGCGTTCGGTGCGGAGCGCATTCCCGGTGCGCTGCTGCCGGGCGCGACCGCGCGCGACCAGTGCGAAGGCCTGATCTCGCAGGTTCACGCGTTTACCGGTGCCGCCCCACAGTCGGACGACATCACCGTGCTGGCCATCCGTCGCCGGCTGGACAGCAGCACCACTTCATCCGAAGCTCCGCCATCACAGGAGGCCCCGCATGCAGATGCGACTGTTCATTCCACGTGAGCACGCCCGCGTGGACGATCTCAACGCGTCGTTGGAGGCCGTGCTGGCCAACAACGGGGTCAGCCGTGCGATCCAGTGCGACGTGCGGCTGATCGTGGAGGAGTTGGCCAGCAACGCGATCGAGCATGGCGATATGGCGCGCGTGGATGCCCAGGAGCACGAGCTGTGCGTGGACATCGGCATCCGCGTGAACCGGCTGACCCTGGAGTTCCGCGAAAGCGGCGCCGCGTTCAATCCGCTCGACCAGCCGCCCCCGGATCTCGACGCCGACATCCTCGACCGGCCCACCGGCGGACTGGGCCTCCATCTGGTGCGCCAGGTGGCGGAAGAAGCCGTGTACCAGCGGATGGGCAACTACAACGTGCTTCGCCTGACCCTGCGCATCCCGACCGAGGAGAACGACGCATGAGCCTCAGCATCGATATCCACCCGACCGGCAAGGGCAGCCAGCGCGTGACCCTCGTCGGCCGGCTGGACACCCACACCTACGAAGACCTCGACGAAGCGCTGGCGCCGCTGCTGACCCGCCAGCTGCACTCCCTGGTGCTGGACCTGTCCGGGCTGGAGTACATCAGCAGCGCGGGGATCCGTTCCATCTTCAAGGCGCGCAAGACGCTGGCACCGCATAGCGGCAAGGTGCTGCTGGTCAATCCGCAGCCGCAGATCCAGAAGGTGCTGGACATGGTCAAGGCCGTGCCGTTGAACGAGATCTTCTCGTCCACCGCCGAAGCGGATGCCTACCTGGACATGATGCAGCGCAAGGTGCTGCGCGCCGGCGAAGAGGACGACGACTGACTCGGCCACGCGCGGGTCATACGCCCAGCGCGCGATTGATTTACGATCCAGCGT
>CBIHLJ010000020.1:0-68534 GCA_966210745.1 uncultured Pseudoxanthomonas sp. | reverse complement strand
CTGCTCGCGGGAAATGGTGACGCCGACGCCGCTAACGCCGTAACGCTCGGCTGCGAACTTCAACGCCTCGCCCCAACCGCAGCCGATGTCGAGCACGCGCATGCCCGGCTGCAGGCGGAGCTTGCGGCAGACAAGATCCAGCTTGGCTTCCTGGGCAGTATCCAGGGCCTTCGCCCCCCGCCAGTAGCCGCAGCTGTAGACCAGTCGGCGACCCAGCATCGCGCGGTACAGATCGTTGCCCAGGTCGTAGTGGCGTCGCGCCACTTCGCCGCTGCGGCGCGGCGACTGCAGGTTGGTCAGACGAGCGCGCAACGCATCGAAGACCTCGCCTGCCCGGTGCACGCGTTCGTCCATCCGCGCTGCCAGCAGGCGGAACAGCAGGCCGTCCAGCGAGGCCGTGTCCCACCAGCCCTCCATGTAGCTTTCACCCATGCCCAGCGAACCCTGCCCCAGCACGCGCGCGTGGAAGCGCGCGTCGTGTACCTGCAGATCCCAAGGCCGATCCCCTCCGATCAGCACATCCGCTTCGGCCAACAGGTCCGTGATCCTGCGCTGGAAGCGGTGATGCGGCATCGTGGCATCAGCGGGCGAACAGCCCCGCGTACTCCGGTGCGACGTGCGGAAGCAGCACGGCAGCCGGCACGTCGACCGCCTGGGTACCGTCCGCGTAAGGGCCCACCTGGTAAGGCGGGAAGACGAAACGCAGTGCCGTGATACGGCCCGCGGCATCGAGTACGGGCACGAACTCGCTGAAATTGACGGCGTCGGGCTCGGTGCCTTCGTCGATCATGCGCGAAGTGCTCTTGATCAGCGCCGCCCGATCCGTCGGCGCCAGTTCGTCCTCATCGGCGCGGGTCACCACGCCGGTGTGGAGTTGCTCCCGCACGTAGTCGCTGATGGCACGCCAACCTTCCGGACCGGGCACCAATGCGGCGGCCGTCAGCCTTGCGTCCTGCTGCGGCAGCCAAACGAAGCGCGCGATCAGCGGCTGACCGTGCGCACCCCCGGTATAACGGCTGCCGTCCGCCGCGACTGCCACGATCTGCGGCGTATCCACCACCTGCTCGAACGCCAGCGACAATTCATACGGTGCAGTGGGCTTGTCGTTGCCGAAGGCTTCCACCGCTTCCATCAGTTCGGCGCGTTCCGCCATCGCATAGTCCGACAGCGCCTTGGCCAGGGCCGGATATCGGTTGACCGAGGCCGGATAACTGATCCCCACGACATAACGGTCCGTGCTTTCGATGACATCCTTCAGCTCGACCGGCAGGGCCGGTGCATCCACGGACGTCGCGCTGGGCGGGGCCGCCTCCCCTTGGGTCGTAGGCGGGGCGGCCGCGTCCCGCTTGCAGGCGGACAAGGCCAGGATCGCCATCAACAGCAGGCTGGTCTGGCGGAATGGGGGTCGGGAAATGCTGGGGGACACGTTCGGGCTCCTTCCGGGTGTGTGATGGCCGTCATTCTAGGCCGCGCGTTTGCCATCCTCCAGACACATCACGCATCCACCAGATCGGCGTACTCAGGATGCCGCTGAACGTACGCCGCGGAGTACGAACACACGGGCACGACACGCCACCCCTGCGACCGCGCGTGGTCCAGCGCGGCCTTCACCAGGGCAGCGGCCACACCGCGCCCGCCGATGGCGTCGGGTACGCCGGTATGGTCGATCACCATGCGGCCATCGCGCAGCGAATACAGCAGTTCGGCTTCCCGTCCGTCCAGCCGGGCGGCAAAGCGGCGGGCGGCCGGGTCGTGATGCAGGTCGAGGGAGGGCTGGTCACCGGTCATGGCGTCTCCGTGGCAGGGGGCTCAGGGGCATTGTGACCCAATGCCCACCTGCTGCCGCGGCAGAACTGGACGCATCGCGTCACATTCATGCTTGTGAAGGATTTCAAGCCAGCATTAAACGTGACGAAGTTGGCAAAACACATGTTGGCATGATTGCTGCGTGATACGGCTCAAACGACCCGCAATCCGGAGCCCGCCATGAGCCTGACCGAAGAACTGCCCGACGTCTCCAGCGCCAGCGATTTCACTCTGCTGGAAGGCCTGTACCAGCTCACCGTCACCGGCCATACCAAGGACTGGGAGTTCGAGCGCCTGAACAACGCCGTGTACGAGCGCCTGATGTCCACCTACTCCAGCAGTGACACCGCCGGCGTCCACGCCGTGCATTCTCTGATGGATTGACGGCACAACCTTTCTACCGGGTGCTCCGGCGCGGCGCAGGGGTCCGCCTTCGGGTGTGACTGCCGCGCCGGAGTCCCGTCCCGGCTGCATCGTCTGACGCACGCAGCACGGAACTCCCTCCTGACTTTTCTCCACGCCGTGGCGATCACTCGCCGCGATGGTCGCGCTTGCCCTGATTGCGCCGATCCTGCGTTCCAGAGCTGCCCTGGATGGCTTTCATCCGGCTTTCGGCAGCATGCAGTTCCAGCGCCTTGCCCGCAGCTTCAGAAGAGACGAATCCCGCGTCCGGCGCCGCGCCGTGATCATGGTGATCGATCTGTTGCCACGGTGCGGATTGCCGATCCAGTTCGTGCTTCTGTTCCAGCAACGCACGTGCCGTTTCCAGTGCCTGCGTCGGCGTGATCCTGCGCGGCGCGCGTTTGCGGGCCGGGGTCTTGCGCACAGGCTTATCCACGGTCCGTGACCCCGCCGAGCTGCCCGCCACCTTCTTGACGGGTCTTGCCGTGGATTTGCCCGCAACCTTCTTCGCCGTGTTCTTGCGTGCCGGACGGGCGTCGACAACCTTGACTGCCGTCTTTCTCACCGCTGCCTTTTTTGTAGCGACCTTTTTGGCAGCGATCTTCTTGGTCGCGCCCCTCTTCGTCGCCACCTTCTTTGCCGCTACCCGCTCTTTGGTCGTGCCCGCCTTCCCTGCACTGGCGCGCGACGTTGCCTGCTTCGTGGCCGACGGGCCGGCCGCGGTCTTGCGCGCTGCCTTGGTCGTGCTCGCCACTGCCTTCCTGACCACCTTCTTCGCCATCTTCCTTGTCGGCGCATTCTTCGCGGCCTTGCTGGCTGGCGCTTTCTTCGTGGCGGCCTTGCTCGCGGTCTTGCGGGTCACCTTGCGTGTCTTTGCGGTTGCCATGCCCTGCTCCACGTGTGAAACGTGGCACCGGGATAACACGCAGGACCTTCAGCGCAGGTGAGCGCTGCCGCAATGACGGCTTAACCGAAGCTTGGCTGCGACAACGCATCCAGGAAATGGCCCAGCACGCGAGGCTCCATCGCCGCGAGGAACAGCACGCCGTAAGCGGCACCTGCCAGATGCGCGCCGTGGTTGATGTTGTCCCCGCCGCGACGGTCCATCCAGATGCTGTACGCGATGTAGAGCACGGCAAACACGATGGCGGGCATGGGGATGAAGAACACGCCTATCCGCGCCCACGGGTCGATCAGGATGTAGGAGAACAGCACCGCCGATACCGCACCAGAGGCACCCAGGCTGCGGTAGTTGGGGTCGTTCTGGTGCTTCAGGTAGGTCGGCAGGATGGACACCACCAACGCAGAGAAATAGAAAGCGACGAAGGTCAGCCGACTGCCGCTGATCTGGGTGATCACCTGTTCCATCAGGCGACCGAAGAAAAACAGCGTGAACATGTTGAACAGCAGGTGCCAGAAATCCGCGTGGATGAACCCGTAGGTGACCAGCCGGTCGTACTGGCGGTGCCGGTGGATCGCGGGCGGCCACAAGATGAGCCGCATCAGCAGTGACGGCGTGCGGAATGCGATGAAGCTGACCACGCAGGTCACTGCGATCAGCAGCAGGGTAATGGGTGCGCTCATCCCTCGTCCTTACGCCGCGGTGCGGTAGTTGTCCTGCATGGGATACGTACGCGCGTACAGCGCGAATGCCAATGCCGCCACGAAAGCGAAACCGGCGAAGAAGAACATCAGGAACGCGTTCTCGGTCCAGCCCTGTGTCTGGATCCAGCCGATCACTGCCGGGTCGCGCACGCTGGCGTTGGTCAGCAAGACCCACAACCCGCCGAAGGTGCTCGTCAGGTACCAGAACGCCATGATCACGCCCTTCATCGCCATCGGTGCCTGGCTGTAGGCGAACTCAAGCGCGGTCGCAGATACCAGTACTTCACCGAACGTCAGCAGCAGGTATGGCAGGGTCTGCCAGGCCAGGGACACCTGCTGACCATCGTCCATCTGCAACTGCAGCAGGCCGGCCACGACCCACGACAGCGCGGAGATGGCGATGCCCCATCCCATCCGCCGCAGCGCGGTGACGTTGAAGCCCATCCGGCGCAGCGCCGGATACAGCACGAGGTTGTTGAACGGAATCAGCAGCATGACCATCAGCGGATTCAACGCCTGCATCTGCGTGGCGTCCTTCACCAGCCGGCTCGGCCACCACCACAGGTCATGCGGAATCTGCATCGCCTTGCCCTGGATGACCCAGGTCGATGCCTTCTGGTCGAACAGCGACCAGAACGGCGTCACCAGCGCGAACACGATCAGGATGCGCAGCACGGAACGCACGCCTTCGATGGCCGCGTCAGGATGCATGCCGCGCGCAGACTCAAGTTGGAGCGATGCACCGAAACCGACGCCGGCGATCACCGCGCCCAGCGCCAGGCAGGCGGTGATGACGAATCCCCATGCTTCGGGCCACAGTGCGACACCGGCGAACTTCAGCGCCCACAACAGCAACATCACCCCGCCACCGATCACGCCCACAGCGGCCACCAGCGTGCCGATGCCACGCTCATTGCCCAACAGGGCGCTGCGGACAATGTTGAGGAACGAATCCGGATCGTTGCCGCGTGACGGCGGCACATTGACGTACTTCCTGCGTCCGGCCCAGAAAATCAGCGTGGCGATGAACATCAGAATGCCGGGGATGCCGAAGGCCCACGCCGGACCCCAGCTGTTCAACACCAGCGGCATCAGCAGCGAAGCGAAGAACGAACCGAAGTTGATGATCCAGTAGAACGCATCGAAGACCACCTTCGCCTTGCTCTTGTTGGTCTGGTCGAACTGGTCACCGCAGAACGTCACCACGAGGGGTTTTATCCCACCCGAGCCCAGTGCGATCAGGAACAGGCCGGTGTAGAAACCGGTCGCGTGGCTTTCGAACATCGCAAGGCAGGCGTGGCCGGCGCAGTAGATCAGCGAGAACCAAAGGACGGTGTTGTACTTGCCGAAGTAGCGGTCCGACAGCCAGCCACCGAGCAGCGGGAAGAAGTACACGCCGATGACGAAGCTGTGGAACAGATCCTTGGCCGCGCCTTCGCGCGCCGCCTGGTCCGGCAGGTAGGCCAGCAGCACCGAACTGATCAGGAATGGCACCAGGATGTTGCGCATCCCGTAGAAACTGAACCGTTCGCACGCCTCGTTGCCGATGATGTAGGGAATCTGGCGGGGCATGCGGCCCTGGCTGGCTTCTGCGGTCGTGCTCATCCGATCTTCCGGTGAAAAAGTCCCGGAAGGTTACCGTATCCGCCCGCACAGGGTCGAACCACCCGCGTGCCGGACACGCGGACAACGGGGACTGGGACTGACCGCGATTGCGCGGCATCATTCGCCCCTGCCCTGTTCAGGATTTTTCCATGCTGCGCGCCCTCTCTGCCGTGTTGCTGCTGGCCTTCGCACCACTGATGCATGCCACACCTTCCCCAACCACCATCTCGGAGCGCTCGGGGTTCGTTGAAACCGGGCGCTACGACGAGGTCATTGCGTTGTGCGAGGCGTTTGCGCGCCAATACCCCAAGGCGGTGCGCTGCCACACCTTCGGCACCTCGCCAGAGGGACGCCCGATGAAAATGCTGGTGGCCTCGACCAGTGGCGCGCTGACGCCGGACCTGGCACGCAAGCGCGGACTCCCCGTCGTGCTGGTGCAGGGCGGCATCCATGCCGGCGAGATCGACGGCAAGGACGCCGGCTTCCTGGCGCTGCGCGAGGTGCTGGAAGGCAAAGCAGCGAACGGCGCGCTGGACAAGCAGGTGTGGCTGTTCGTGCCGGTGTTCAACGTGGATGGCCACGAGCGCTTCGGCGCATGGAACCGGCCCAACCAGCGCGGCCCGAAGGAGATGGGCTGGCGCACCACCGCGCAGAACTTCAACCTCAACCGCGACTACCTGAAAGCCGACACCCCGGAGATGCAGGCGATGCTGCAGCTCGTGCAGCGCTGGGACCCATTGGTCACGGTGGACCTGCACGCGACCAACGGCGCGCAGTTCGAGCACGACATCTCCATCCAGGTCGAGCCCGTGCATGCCGGCGATGCGGGGCTGAGGCAGGCAGGCTTGGCCCTCCGGACGTCGGTGATCGGCGATCTCGCCGCGCAGGGTTCGCTGCCCCTCCCCTACTACCCATCCTTCGTCGTCAGTGACGATCCGACTTCGGGCTTCGAGGACAGCGTGGCGCCGCCGCGCTTCTCGCATGGCTACTTCCTGCTCCGCAACCGCATCGCGATGCTGGTCGAAACGCATTCCTGGAAGGAGTACCCGGTACGGGTGAAGATCACCCGCAACACGGTGGTGTCGGTACTCGAACAGGTTGCGGCGCACGGCAGCGATTGGCTCGCCAGTGCACGGAATGCCGATGCCGCCGCCGCGCAACTCGCCGGCCACACCGAGCCGCTGACCTATGCGGCCGCGCCCGCCGCACGTACCGTGGATTTTCGCGGATACGCCTACACGCGGACCCGATCGGATGTATCCGGCGCACTGATGACGCGCTACGACGAAACAACACCGCAGCT
Organism: uncultured Pseudoxanthomonas sp.; assembly: GCA_966210745.1. Taxonomy (GTDB): domain Bacteria; phylum Pseudomonadota; class Gammaproteobacteria; order Xanthomonadales; family Xanthomonadaceae; genus Pseudoxanthomonas_A. Next base: position 61,813 of record CBIHLJ010000020.1, on the reverse strand, counting down.
CTGGAAGGTGCCGCTGAAGGATGACATCCGACCCGCCCTCGTCATCGATGCGCCCGGAGCGGGCTACCTGGTGCCTGCCGCAGAGGCGTCCTGGGTCGCCGATGTGCTGAAGACGCATGGCGTGGAATATCGCCTCCTGGGCAAACCCTGGCAGGGTGACGTGGCCGCGTTTCGCGCTACGAAAACCAGCTTCGGCAGCGGCCCGGTGGAAGCCCGCCAGCGCCTGACGGTGGAAGGCGACTGGAAGCAGGAAGCACGCAGCATGCCGGCCGGCACGCTGTTCGTGCCCATCGCGCAGGCGAAGTCGCGTCTGGTCATGGCGCTGCTTGAACCACAGGCGCCCGATTCTCTGCTCGCCTGGGGCCGCTTCAACAATGCGTTCGAGCGCAAGGAATACATGGAAGACTATGTGGCCGAGAGCGTGGCGCGCGAGATGTTGCGCGACCCCGCCGTGAAGGCCGAGTTCGAACGCCGGCTGCGTGAAGACAAAGCCTTCTCCGACGATCCCGCTGCGCGGCTCGAATTCTTCTACCGTCGACACCCGTCATGGGACGAACGCTATCGGCTCTATCCGGTCTTGCGCGTCGACACCAACCCGTGATGCCCCGATGGGATTGCAGGAGCGGGCCGCCCCCCTCGCACCGCTCCTGCAGAAGATGCTGACCGGAGTCCGTCACCCCAGCCGCATCACCCCATAGCGCGGTGGCGCATTGCCGCAGGTGGTGTCGGTGAGCGGCGCCCCCATCTCCGCAAGTACCGCACGCTGCTCCGGGAGCGGCGTGCGCAGGGTCCGCTCTTCGTAGGCAGCCAGTGCCTGGAACGGCGGCAACGCCCAGGCACGCGCAAGGAAGGCGGCGGTACGCGGCCATCGCTGGGCATCGACGTGGTACTTCACGAACACCGCATTGCGGAACAGTGCAGCGATGCTGATGTCGGCGATGGAAATGTCACCGAACAGCCAACCGGCGACGGGCATCCGTGCTTCCAGATAATCCAGTGCAACCGGCAGCTCTTCCTCCCGGGCCCTGCGCACCACGTCTTCGTCGGTGCCTTCGTTGAACAGGAACCGGCGCACGCCTTTCTGGAAGAACATGCGCCAGACGATCACATCACCCAGGTAGGAATCCGCGTATTCCTCCAGCCAACGTGCCTGTGCCCGCTGCACGGGATCGGCCGGATATAGCGACGGCTGCGGAAACCTGTCCTGCAGGTACTCGCAGATCACCGTGGAATCGTTGAGCACCAGGTCGCCGTCACGCAGTACAGGAATGCGACGCAAGGGACTGAGGCGGCTGAATTCCGCGTCACCCACGAAGGGGGCGATCGGATCGATCCGGTACGGAATGCCTTTCAGCTCCAGGCAGACCAGCACCTTGCGCACGTAGGGCGAGATGTAGTTCCCGATGATCGTCAGCGGTTCGGACATGCCATTCTCCTGCAAGGACAATGGCAGCGTGGGCACGTCGCGCCTTGCGGTCAACCCAGTGCCGTGTCCAGCGCCATCATCAGGCAGAAGCCAAGCGCGAGTCCGAACGATGCGATGCCGCCGTGGCCGTGCCGGTTCGACTCGGGGATCACGCTATGGCCCACGGCGATCAGCATGGCTCCCGCCGCGAACGCCAGCCCCCACGGCAGCAGCGCCGACGAAATGCCGACTGCCCACGCGCTGGGAATCGCGGCCAGGGGTTCCGCCACGCCCGACAGCGCGCCCAGGAAGACCGCCTTGCTCCGCGCCATGCCCGCCGTCGCAAGCACAAGAGCAACCACCAGGCCTTCGGGTATGTCCTGCAGGGCGATCCCGATCGCCAGCCCGGCCGCACCGCTGAGCACACCGCCGGCCGCCACGCCCACCGCCATGCCTTCCGGGATGTTGTGCAGCACGATGGCCAGCACGAAGAGCATCACCCGCGAGGGTACGAGGCGACGCTGTGCGTCCCGTGGGTCGTCGACCAGGCCACGGTCGAGTGCGAGCAGCGCTAATGCGCCCAGCAGGATCCCGGCACTCACGAGGCCCGCCGCACCCCAAGGCGAGAAGCCCTGCGTTTCCGCCGCCGCCAAGCCCGGCAGCACCAGCGAGAACGCCGTGGCCGCCAACATCACGCCGGCCCCGAAGCCGAGCAGCCCATCTGCCAGCCGCTGCGGAATCGTCCGCATCACCAGCACCGGCAACGCACCGATCGCCGTGGCAGCGGCGCACAATGCACCGCCGCGCAGTGCGAGTCGCATGCCGCTTCCCTGCCCGGGCGGCGCCAGCCACAACACCCACAACGCCGCACACACAAGCCCGATGACGGCCGCGATGTAGGGCCAGGCCACCGCGGCTCGGGTGTAGGCAAAGGGTCGCAGGACGCGATTCATGCCATGGGTCTCCGGCGCGCGCAGGGTCGCGTGCAGTGCGATGACGTGGGGTTCGGTGGCTTGCGAGCGATACTAACCGTCTGCAAACCACATCGTCATCGCAATACTGAATCGCCCCGATGGGGCGGCCTATGTCGCGCGATGCGGACTCAGCGTACTTGGTACTTCCAGTGGCGCATCTTGCCTTCCGCCATCCACGCGATCGCCTGCGTCAGTCTTCGCTCACGCGTATCCGTCCGTTTGGCCCCGATGATCCATTCAATGTAGTCGCGCCGGGCGCAGGGGCTGAAGCCATCGAATGTCGCCTTCGCGGCCGGGTTGCCGGCAAGCGCATCGCGGAGATCCGCCGGTGTGCGCAGCACGGGACGCGCAGCAGCCTTGGCTGATGCAGACGCCGATGACGCCGACGACGCCGACGACGCCGCAGGAGTATCGATCAGCGCCGTCGCCTTGCGTACCAGTGCAATCAGTTCCCGCCTGGGCGACAGGTCTTCCAGCGACACCAGCTTGCCCAGGCTCCCCATGCCGTCACGCGCCTTGCCGTCCGTGACCTGCGCGTGCTGCCGGAAGCCTAACGATGCGTGCCGCTTGAACGCGGCCATGTTGCACAGGATGCGTCCGCCGTACTGGAACGACGGCATGCTCCACTTGATGGTCTCTTCCACCTGTGGACACGCCTCGTGCACCGCGCTCCGCAGGCGTTCGAGGACCGGGCGCGCGAACTCGGCCGCTCTCTCGATGTAGGCATCCACTCTCGGATCGTGCGAGGGCATCCCGGCGGCCTCCGTGTCGAGACGCGACTGTAGCGCGGCGATGCCGGGACCGCGGACGGAGACCGCACCACGACCATTTCCACGTTGACGAACCATTACACCGGCCACCGCTAAGCTGGCGGCCAGCCACGACCTCCTTGGAGCGCGCGATGTTCCGTCTGCTGTTGATCACCGCCTGCCTGCTGGCACTCCCTGCCTGCCAGTCGCCGCCCACTGGCAACGCAGTCCCGGCCCAGCCTGCTGCTGCGATCCAGGGGCGGGCCCTCTATCTCGAACGCATCGCGCCGCCGCCAGGCGCGACGCTCAGCGTGCAACTCGTGGACAACCAGCTGGCCGATACACCCGCCGCCGTGGTCGCGAGCGCCGACTTCAGCGACCTGAAGGGCCCGCCGTTCGCGTTCACCCTCCCCTATGACCCGGCCAAGCTGCGTCCGAACGGCATGTACGGCCTGCACGCTGGCCTTCGGGACGCGCAGGGCAAACTCTGGTTCGTCACCGATACGCGCGTGCCGGTGACGCCCGGCGCGTCTGCACCGGTTGAATTCCGCATGGTGCGGGCTGGTGGAGATCCTGCTCCTCCTGCAACGGGAACACCCTGGGAGCAGGCCAGGGCACGTGGCAGCGTCTTCCGTGGCATCGGCACCGAACCGGGCTGGTCCGTGGAAGTCGGTGCTGGCTCCACGCCGCGCCTGAGCGCCGACCTGGACTACGGCGAACGCAAGATCGATGTCGCACAGTCCCGCAAGACGGGAGATGGTTATGTCGGCAGCACCGCCGATGGCCTGGCCGTGTCGCTGACGATGAAGAAGGAAGTCTGCAGCGATGGCATGAGCGACAACGAGTACCCGGCCTCCGCGACCCTGACGGTGGGTGGCAAGGTCTACCGCGGCTGCGGCCGCTTCCTGACGGAATGATCCACGCATGAGTCGACGTTCCCGCGCCCGCCGGCAGAGTCGGCAGCGCCTCCCCCTGTTCGCCTTCCTCGCACTGCTGGTGCTGGGTGCGGGCGCCTGGTGGTGGTCCCAACGCGACGAAGCGCCCGCCGCGCCGGCCATTGCGTCGCATGAAACCTCGGATCCCCGCCACACCAGCGCTGAACTTGCGCTGCCGCCGGTCGAGCAGACGCGCCCCGGCAAACTCGCGGGTGACGTCCCCGACATCGCGCCACCCGTCGCCGCGCGATCGGGCGGCGACGGGGCGGCGCTTCCCGCCTTCCTGCCGGCCGAGGCCCGGCAGACACTGGTGCTGATACAGCGCGGCGGGCCATTCCCCCATCGCCAGGACGGCAGCGTCTTCCAGAACCGAGAGGGACGGCTGCCACGGCAGTCGCGTGGCTATTACCGCGAGTACACGGTCGACACGCCCGGGCTCGGCCATCGCGGTACACGCCGCATCGTCACCGGCGGCCAACCGCCGCGCGAGTACTACTACACCGACGACCACTATGAGAGCTTCCGCCGGTTCGAGATCGGCAACGGAACCCTGCCATGAGCGAATCCGGTTTCGATCCCGGCCTGGCCGATCCCACGCGCGCGGGCGTCTTCTTCGTTACCGAGGATGATCTCGATCCGCTGGCAGCGGTCGGCCGCGATGCCGGGCTGCTGTCGCGCCGGATCGACCTGTCAGGCTGCGACAGCAAGGGCGCCCTGCTGTTGCGCATCGCCACGGTGCTGGACTTCCCGCAATCCTCCGGGCGCAACTGGGATGCGCTGTCCGACAGCCTGCGCGACCTGTCTTGGCTGGAGGCGCCGGGTTACGTCCTGCTCTTCGAGCAGGCCCATGAACTGCGCGAACGCACCGAGGCCGATTTCGACACCCTGCTGGACATCCTGGACGAAGTCTCGCAGTTCTGGACGTCCAACGAGGTTCCGTTCTGGTCGTTCATCGCGCTGCCCGAGGAAGATTTCCCCGACCTGCAATAGGTTTTCCGGCGGCAACCGCGCCGATCTGCGAAAATGCCGCATGCTCGATTTCATTTCTCTTCCGCTGGCACCCGGCCTGCACCAGGGTGTCCAGGCGCTGGGTTATGCCCGGCCGACCCCCATTCAGGCCCGCAGCCTGCCCGCCATCCTCGATGGCCGCGATGTCATCGCGCAGGCACCCACCGGCAGCGGCAAGACCGCCGCGTTCGGCCTGGGCCTGTTGCACCGGCTCGATGTCGCCACGGGACGCACGCAGGCATTGGTGCTATGCCCGACCCGCGAACTCGCCGACCAGGTGGCGCAGCAGGTGCGCAAACTGGCCGTAGGCATTCCCAATCTCAAGGTCCTGACGCTGTGCGGCGGCATGCCCCTGGAGCCGCAGCTGCGCTCGCTTGAAGCGCATGACCCGCACGTGGTCGTCGGCACGCCGGGCCGCATCCAGGAACTGCTGCGCAAGAAGGCCCTGCACCTGGGCGGCGTGCGCACGCTGGTGCTGGACGAGGCCGACCGCATGCTCGACATGGGCTTCGAGGAGCCGATCCGCGAGATCACCGGCAAGACGCCGAAGGACCGCCAGAGTCTGCTGTTTTCGGCCACTTTCACCGACGCCATCCGCGACATCGCCCGCAATACCTTGCGCGACCCGCTGGAAGTCACGGTGGACGCGCCACAGGAACAGGCGATCATCGAGCAACGCTTCGTGCGCGTGGACCCGGAGCGCAAGCAGACCGCGCTGGCGGGCCTGCTGGCGCAGCGCGGCGTGGAGTCGTGCGTGGTGTTCTGCAACATGCGCAAGGACGTGGACGAAGTGGCCGGGTCGTTGCAGCACTTCGGCTTCTCCGCCCTCGCCCTGCACGGCGACATGGAGCAGCGCGACCGCGACGAGGTGCTGGTGCGCTTCGCCAACCGCAGCTGCAACGTGCTGGTCGCCAGCGACGTGGCGGCGCGCGGGCTGGACATCGAGGATCTGGCGTTGGTCGTCAACTACGACATGCCCAGCGACGCGGACACCTACGTGCACCGCATCGGCCGCACCGGCCGCGCGGGTCGTGATGGCCTGGCGATCAGCCTGTGCACGCCGCGCGAACTGCCGCGCGCCGCCGTGATCGAAGAACGTCTGGGCGCACCGCTGCTGTGGGACCGCAATGTCCCATCAGCGCCCAAGGCCAATACCGCGCCGCCCGCCGCGATGACCACGCTGCGCATCGACGCCGGCAAGACCGACAAACTGCGCCCCGGCGACGTGCTCGGCGCACTGACCGGCGACGCCGGCCTGTCCGCTTCCGCGATCGGCAAGATCAACGTCTTCGCCACGCGGACCTACGTGGCCGTCGCACGCGACAAGTCCGGCGCGGCGCTGGCGCGACTCAACGCCGGCAAGATCAAGGGCCGCAGCTTCCGCGTACGGAAGCTCTGAACCCATCGTCTCGGCGAAAGTTGGGACCCAGCTTGTTGTTGATTCTCCAGCTCAGCGGCGAGAACTGCCTTGCTGATGGTCAATGGATTCCAGCGTGCGCTGGAATGACGGCATGAACCTAGCTGGCATGACCGGGGACGTCGTTCCAGCGAAGGCTGGGACCCATCTTGCTGTTGCCTTCCCTGCTGAGCGGCGAGAACTGTCTTGCTGATGGTCAATGGATTCCAGCGTGCGCTGGAATGACGGCGTGAACTCGACTCTGACATGTCCCGTGCCGTCGTCCCAGCGAAAGCTGGGACCCACCTTGCTGTTGCTTTCCAAGCTAAGCGGCGAGAACTCTCTTGCTGATGGCCAATGGATTCCAGCGTGCGCTGGAATGACGGCGTGAACTCAACTCTGACATGTCCCGTGCCGTCGTCCCAGCGAAAGCTGGGACCCATTTTGCTGTTGCTTTCCAAGCTCAGCGGCGAGAACTGCCTTGCTGATGGTCAATGGATTCCAGCGTGCGCTGGAATGACGGCGTGAACTCGGCTCTGACATGTCCGGTGCCGTCGTCCCAGCGAAAGCTGGGACCCATCTTGCTGTTGCCTTCCCTGCTGAGCGGCGAGAACTCTCTTGCTGATGGCCACTGGATTCCAGCTTGCGCTGGAATGACGGCAATGGCTGTAGATGCACCGCCCCCCCGGCTCACGCCCCGCCATTCCGGCGGGCCCACAAACAAAAACGCCGGCGCTTGCGCACCGGCGTTTTCTTGAACCGTAGGGTTCAGCGCTGGATTACAGCGGCTGCACCTGGTCGGCCTGCATGCCCTTCTGGCCCTGCACGGCGACGAAGGAGACCGCCTGGCCTTCCTTCAGCGACTTGAAGCCATTGCCTTGGATCGAGCGGAAGTGCACGAACAGGTCGGGGCCGCTCTGCGGGGTGATGAAGCCGAAGCCCTTGGCGTCGTTGAACCACTTGACGGTACCGGTCTGACGATCAGACATCTTTACTAACTCCTGAAACATGGATGAAAGGACCACAACCCCGGCATGTGACCGGGACGGGACTGGGTTTGCAGGCGTTGGTAAAGCGGGAAGATGTAGCAGATGTATCTACCGCATCAGGCTCACGATTCACGGTGACCCTGGCAAGCACAGTGCCGGCACTCTACCGGGGTTTCCGGAGAAAAGCGAATCCTTCCCGCTCACAAGCTGAACAGGGAGGTCCGAGCGGTCCAGCTGACCGGTTGCCGGCATTCGGGGAGCGCCCCTCCATGCGGCGTATCATGACGCCCCTTTGCCCGATCCCCCACCATGGCCCTCAAGTCCACCGTCGTCAAAGCCGAACTCCAGATCAGCGACATGGACCGCCATTACTACGGTGCCCACGGCCTGACCCTGGCCCAGCACCCGTCGGAGACCGACGAGCGACTGATGGTGCGCCTGCTCGCCTTCGCACTGCTGGCCGAGGACCGGCTGGAGTTCGGGAAGGGCCTCAGCAACGAAGAGGAACCCGACCTCTGGCGCAAGGACTACACCGGCCTGATCGAGCAGTGGATCGACCTGGGCCAGCCGGACGAATCCCGGATCCGCAAGGCCTGCGGACGTGCGCGCGAGGTCACCGTGGTCAACTACGGCGGCCGCGCGGCCGATCTCTGGTGGGACAAGAATGCAGCGCTGCTGGCCCGCCACCGCAATCTGACCGTGCTCGACATCGCCCCGGAGGCGGTGGATGCACTTACCGCGCTGATGGTGCGCAGCATGCGGTTCAACGTGATGATCCAGGATGGCGAAATGCAGTGGATGACCGATGATCGCGTGGTCAGCGTCATCCCCGCGATCCGCCAGTCGGGGCTCGCGCGGGCCGCCTGAGCGCATGGCGCGCACCCACGACGTACTGGTGATCGGCGGCGGCGCGGCCGGTCTCATGACCGCGCTCACGGCGGGCCAGCGTGGCCTGCGCGTGCTGGTCATCGAACACGCCAACAAGGTCGGCAAGAAGATCCTGATGTCCGGTGGCGGGCGCTGCAACTTCACCAATACCGGCACCACGCCTGCCAACTTCCTGTCGGCCAATCCGCATTTCTGCAAGTCGGCGCTGGCGCGCTACACGCCGGGCGACTTCATCGAACTGGTCCAGCACCATCGGATCGCGTTCCATGAAAAGGAATTGGGGCAGCTGTTCTGCGACGTGTCGTCCAAGCTCATCGTGAAGATGCTGGTGGACGAATGCGTGGCCGCAGGCGTACGCATCGAGACGGGCTGCAGCGTGCAGCAGGTCCACCACGACAGCGGCGTGTTCCGCATCGATACGCCACTGGGCCGTTTCGCCGCACCATCGCTGGTGGTGGCCACCGGCGGCCTGTCTATCCCCAGCATGGGCGCCTCCGGCTTCGGCTACGAACTGGCGAAGCAGTTCGGACACGCCGTGCTGCCCACGCGTGCGGGACTGGTCCCACTGACGCTCAGCGGCAAACACCAGGAGCGGCTGGCCGACCTGAGCGGGGTCGCACTCCCGGTGGAAGCCCGATGCGGCAAGGCGCGTTTCCGCAACTTCATGCTGCTGACCCACCGCGGTGTCAGCGGTCCGTCGATCCTGCAGATCTCGTCGTACTGGCAGCCTGGCGACGACCTGCGACTGGACCTGCTGCCGGACCGCGACGCGCTGGACTGGCTGCAGTCGCAGCAGAAACAGCGCCCCGATGCCGAACTGAAGACGGTCCTCTCCGACGCGCTTCCGCGCCGCTTTGCCCAGCGCCTGTGCGAGGTCTGGCTACCCAACCGGCCGATGAAGCAGCTCAACACGCCGCAACTCAAGGAAGCGGCAGCGCTCCTGGCTGGCTGGCCGCTGGTCGCCAGCGGCACCGAAGGCTACCGGACGGCGGAAGTGACCCTCGGAGGTGTCGACACCGATGGCGTGTCCAGCAGCACGATGATGTCGAAGCACGTGCCAGGCCTGTTCTTCGTCGGCGAAGTCCTCGACGTCACCGGCTGGCTGGGTGGGTACAACTTCCAGTGGGCCTGGGCTTCGGGCCACGCGGCGGGCATGGCGGTCTGACGCACTGCGGCGTTCCTGTCCCGACCGCCTTTGCTAGCCTTTGGAAACCGGTGTCATCACAGGTATTCCATGCATCTGTTCCGTTCCGTCCCTTCCACGCGCCGCGATTTCCTGCGACAGCTCACCGCCACCTCCGCGATGGCGGGCCTGCTCGGCCCCGGACTGTTCACCGCGCAGGCAAGCTCCCGGTCTTCGCTTGCCACCACGCGTAGCGGACGCATCGCAGGCATCGTGGATCGCGACATCCACGTATTCCGCGGCGTGCCCTACGGCGGCGACACCGCCAACCGGCGGTTCCAGCGCGCCGTGCGTGAAGCCGCCTGGAAGGGAACGCGCGATGCCACCCGCTACGGCGCATCCGCACCCCAGCGCGGCGATGCCGACGGACAGCCCGTCAGTGAGGACTGCCTGTTCCTCAACGTCTACAGCCCTGCCCTGCGCGATGGCGGCAAGCGTCCGATCCTGTTCTACATCCATGGTGGCGGCTACAACAACGGCTCCGGCTCGCACCCGCTGTACGACGGCGTGAACCTGTGTCGCCGCGGCGATGTCGTCGTGGTCACCGTCAATCACCGGCTCAACGCGTTCGGCTACCTCTACCTGGGCGAGAGCGGCGACGAGCGCCTGCGTGACGCCGGCAACGCCGGCCAGCTCGATCTGATCGACGCCCTGCGGTGGGTGCGGGAGCACGCGCACGAGTTCGGCGGCGATGCGGGCAACGTCACCGTGTTCGGCCAGTCGGGCGGCGGTGCCAAGATCGCCACGCTGATGGCGATGCCGGAGGCAGATGGCCTGTTCCACAAGGCGATGACGATGAGCGGCCAGCAGGTCACCGCTGCCGGTCCGCGTGCGGCGGCACAACGCAGCGCGCTGTTCCTGGCCGAACTGGGTCTCGGCCCACGCGATACCGATGCGCTGCTCGCGATGCCGATGGCGCGGCTGCTGGACGCCGCGCGCGTGCGCGATCCGTCGCGGGTGGAGAACACGGCGCTCTACTTCGGCCCGGTACTGGATACGCACAACCTGCCCCGTCACCCCTTCTACCCCGATGCGCCGGCGCAGTCGGCGCGCATCCCGATGATCATCGGCAACACCCGCGATGAGACGCGCGCGTTCCTGGGCAACGACGAAGCGAACTTCGTGCTGACCTGGGACCAGTTGCCGCAGAAGCTGCGCGAGCAGCAGTATGTGGACCTGTCGCCGGAGGTGGTGATCGCCGAGTACCGCCGGCTGTATCCGGACTACACGCCGTCCGAGGTGTTCTTCGCAGCCACCACCGCGGGCCGCTCCTGGCGCGGCGCCGTCATCGAAGCCGAGGAGCGTGCGAAGCAGGGATCGCCTGCGTGGGTCTACCAGTTGGACTGGCGCTCGCCGGCCGAGGGCGGACGCCTGCGTGCCTTCCACACGCTCGACATCCCGCTGGTGTTCGACAACGTGGCGGCCGAGGGATCGAAGACCGGCGACGACGCGCGTGCGCGCACGATGGCCTCGCGCATGAGCGAGACCTTGATCGCCCTTGCCCGCCATGGCGATCCCAACCACGCGGGCTTGCCCGAATGGGCGCCTTACACGCTGCCGCAGCGCCAGACGATGGTGTTCGACGAAAAATCCAGCATGCAGGACGATCCGCGCGGCGGAGAGCGCCGGCTGTACGAGCGCGTGCCGTTCCTCCAACGAGGCACCTCGTAGGTGGGCCTTGGCCCACCATCGTGTCGCATCTGCTCGCGCGGAGGATGATCGACGGCTCGACGCACGCCGCGTCTGACCCCGTGCGACGGTGGGCCGAGGCCCACCCTACGATTGCATGACTTCGGCCGCGATCTGGAACGAGCGCAAGCGCTTTTCGTGGTCGAAGATGTTGGCCGTCAGCATCAGCTCGTCGGGGCGGTGCCTCTGGATGAAGTCCGCAATGCCCTTGCGCACGGTGTCGCGGCTACCGATGACGGCACAGGCCAGCGCCTGCGCCACGCCCGCTTTTTCGTGCGGTTCCCAGAACGTTTCGATGTCGTCGATCGGCGGCGGCACCAGGCCGGCACGCCCGCGCCGCAGGTTGACGAAGGCCTGCTGCTGAGTGGTGAACAGGTGTTTTGCCTCGGCATCGGTTTCGGCCGCCACCACGTTCAACGCGAGCATCGCGTGCGGCTGGGCCTGCCGCTTCGATGGACGGAAGTCGCGGTGATACACCAGCAGCGCCTGGTCCATGGCATCGGGTGCGAAGTGGGACGCGAACGCGTACGGCAAGCCGAGCGCGGCCGAGAGCTGTGCACCGAACAGGCTGGAGCCCAACAGCCATACCGGCACGTCGAGGCCCGCGCCCGGCACGGCACGCACCGCCTGGCCCTCCTGTACCGGCTCGAAGTAACGCAGCAGTTCCTGCACGTCCTGCGGGAACTGTTCCGCGCTGTCGAAATAGCGGCGCAGCGCACGCGCCGTCGCCTGGTCGGTGCCCGGCGCACGGCCGAGACCAAGATCGATGCGGCCCGGATACAGCGATGCCAGTGTGCCGAACTGCTCGGCCACCTGCAGCGGTGAGTGGTTCGGCAGCATGATGCCGCCAGCACCCACGCGGATGGTGGATGTCGCGCCTGCGACGTGCCCGATCAGGACCGCCGTCGCGGCGCTGGCGATGCCCGGCATGTTGTGGTGCTCGGCCAGCCAGTAACGCGTGTAACCCCAGCGCTCGGCATGCTGCGCGAGGTCGCGCATGTGGACGAACGCCTGGGTGGTATCGCTGCCCTCGCAGACAGGCGCGAGGTCGAGGAGCGAGTAAGGGATCATGGGGACACCGGCAATGACGATGTCATCGTCATGGGGCCGCAGGCGATCCGGTTCCACCCTGCGGCATGGGATGCTGCATCCCGCCTAGCCCAGCAGGTCGAACGGCCCGCCCTGCTCCAGCGCACGCTGGTAGGCTGGCCTCGCGTGGATGCGCTGCAGGAATCCGGCGAGGTTCGGACAGGCCTCCAGCCCGGCGCGTACCGCCGCCGCTTCGACCGGAAAGCTCATCTGGATGTCGGCCGCGCTGAACTGGTCCCCGGCAAACCACGGCGCCTTGCCCAGTTCGCTTTCCATGTAGCCCAGGTGGAGTTTCACCTGCGGCCCGACGAACGTCCGCATCGCCTTGTCGGCGATACCGCGCGCGATGGGCCGGGCGAAGAATGGCATCGGCGCCTTCTTCAGGCGGGAGAACACCAGGCTGAGCAGCATCGGCGGCATCGCCGAGCCTTCCGCGTAATGCAGCCAGTAGCGGTAGCGCAGATGCTCGGCAGTACCCGGCGAGGGCGCGAACCGGCGCGCGGTGTCGTAACGCTCCACGAGGTACTCGAGGATCGCGCCGGATTCGGCCAACACGTGTTCTCCATCCACCACCACGGGCGACTTGCCCAGCGGATGGATCTTCATCAGCGCCGGCGGCGCGAGCATGGTCTGCGGGTCGCGCTGGTAACGCACCACCGTGTAGTCCAGCCCAAGTTCCTCGAGCAGCCAGAGCACACGCTGGGAACGGGAGTTGTTGAGATGGTGGACGGTGATCATGGGGGAGCTCCGCGGGAGACGGCCATGCTACCGCGATGTCTGCCGTTGTAGGAGCGACGTCAGTCGCGACCGTGCGGCAAGAACGCACCGGAACTCTGCTCACCCGAAATTCGGTGCACAACGAACTAGATCGGGAAGATCGAACCGTGCGGTCGCGACTGACGTCGCTCCTACAAGGAAGCGATGCGACTCAGGAACTGCACGACAGCATCGAACAACCCGCGCGATCGCGTGCCCAGTCGGGGCGACGCCCGGCATAGCGTTCGCGACCCGGCTGGTCGTCGTACGGCCTGCGCATCACGTCCAGCAGCGCATGCACGCCGGACAGGTCGCCCGCTTCGGCGGCATCGATGGCCTGCTGCGCCAGATAGTTGCGCAGCACGTAGCGGGGATTGGCCAGGCGCATGCATTCACGGCGCGCCGCCGGCGTCAGCGTTTCGTCATCGAGGCGGCGCGCGTACTCGACCAGCCAATGGCGCAACGCCGGCGCGACGGCGTCGCGACGGGCTGGGTCATAAAACGCATCATCGAATGCGGACAGCGATGCATCCGCCGGATCCGCATCCATCAAGGCCCGGAAGAACAGGGTCATGTCGATCTCGCCCTGTGCCAGCAGCTGCTGCAACGTGTCCATCCGTTCGATGTCGTCATCCCGGCAGTCGGCCAACCCCAGCTTGCGTGCGGTGGTGTCGCGGTGCGCGCGTGCATGGGCATCGGCGAACCGCTGCAGGCCGGCCTGCAAGGGCTCCACGCCATCAAACAGCGGCGACAACGCCTGCGCGAAGCGGCTCAGGTTCCATCCCGCCACCTGCGGTTGCCAACCGAAGCGATAGCGGCGGCCGTGGGCATCGGTGGTGTTGGGCGTCCAGTCCGGATCGTAGTTATCGATCCAGCCGTAGGGGCCGTAATCGATCGTCAGGCCAAGCACCGACATGTTGTCGGTGTTCATCACGCCATGGACAAAGCCCACGCGCATCCAGTGCGCCACCATCACCGCCGTGCGTTCGCAGACCTCGGCGAACCACGCGGCGTACAGCGACTCGCCTTCCCCCGACAGGTGAGGAAAATCGCGCCGGATCGTGAAGTCCACCAGTGCGCGCAACAGGTCCGTGTCGCCGCGCGACGCCGGCAACTGGTAATGGCCGAAGCGCAGGAACGACGGCGCCACGCGGCACACGATCGCGCCCGGCTCGGGTTTCGGATGGCCGTCGTAGAACATGTCGCGCACGACCTGCTCGCCCGTGCCGACCAGGCTCAACGCCCGCGTGGTCGGAACGCCCAGATGGTGCATCGCCTCGCTGCACAGGAACTCGCGGATCGACGAACGCAGCACCGCACGACCATCCGCGGTGCGCGAATACGGTGTCGGCCCGGCGCCCTTCAACTGCAGCTCCCAGCGTTCGCCCCGCGCATTGACCACCTCGCCCAGCGTGATCGCGCGACCATCGCCCAGTTGGCCGGCCCAGTTGCCGAACTGGTGGCCGCCATAGTTGCCGGCGTAAGGCTGCATGCCGGCCAGCAGCGTGTTGCCGCCGAACACCTGTGCGAATGCGGGAGACGCGACATCGGCATCGTCGAGGCCGAGCAGCGCCGCGACTTCATGCGAATGCGCCAGCAGCGTCGGCGCAGCGACGGGCGTGGGCTCGGTCGGCGACCACAAGGCGCCGCGAACCTCCCGACGCCGGTATCCCTGCTCCGGATCTCCCGGCAGTTCGCGGATGAAGCGGTTGTCGAAGCTCAGGGTGCCCAGGCCACTCATGCGGCGTCGGCCGCGTCGTCCACGAGCGGCGTGAGGTCCGGACGCAGCGCAACGCGCTCGTCAAACACGAAGCAGGCGCCGTCGTAACCGGCGCCACCGGCCTGTTCGAAGTATCCCAGGATGCCGTCGTCCAACTGCAGCACGTTGTCCATGCCATCGGCCTGCATCCACAGCGCAGCCTTCTCGCAGCGGATGCCGCCGGTGCAGAAGCTGACCACGGTGGCGTCCTTCAGCGCCTCGCGATGCGGCTCCAGTGCCGCCGGCAGGTCGGTGAACTTTTCGATCGGCAACGTCAGCGCACCGGTGAAGGTGCCGTATGCGATCTCCTGCTGGTTGCGGGTATCCAGCATCACCACGCGGCGGCCGGCATCGTCATGCCCCTGCTCCAGCCAGCGGGCCAGCGTGGGGGGTTCGACGACGGGGGCCCGCACGTCTTCCGGCGTGGTGCCGGGACGGCGGAAGCTGATGATCTCCTGCTTCACCTTGACCTTGAGGCGTGCGAACGGCACCTGCCGGCTGGTGCTGTACTTCACCCGCAGACCGGCGAAGCGCGCGTCTGCGCGCAGCGGGGCGAGGAAGGATTCGATTGCATCCGCCCCGCCGGCCAGGAACAGGTTCACACCCTCGCCCGCCACCAGTACCGAACCCCGCAGCGAGAGCGCCTCGGCGCGTGCGCGAAGCGTCGAGGCGAATGCCTCGGGAGCCTCGATGGGCGTGAAATGGTAGGCCGCGATGTTGGTGATCATGCGCTGATTTTAGCGCCCACCGGGGGCTCGCGCCTCAGAGCAGCATCCAGGGAAGCGCAAGCGTCAGCACGATGATCACGACCATCGCTGCCAGCACCCCGACCACGTACAAGGGCCGCGCGCGCAACTGGCCCGCAAACGTCTCCGCACGCCCTTCACGCTCCGCCGCCGTTCGGTCCTCACGTGCCTGCGCCCGACGCCGGGCCTGGTAGTCCGCCATCAGCGCCCTGGCCCGCGCCAGCTGGTCGACGTCCTCGATCCACAGCCCGCCGGCGGAAATTCCCCACGGACTGGGCTGCGTCTCATAGAAGTCGATCGCGTTCGCCCGCAGCAGGTCGCGCACATCGTCGGCCTCGTCACCGGGCACGTTGCGCAGATTCAGGAAGAGTTTCGCCATGGCGCCAGTGTAACCGCTGCAATCCGGGCCACCGGGCAGCAGGATGCGTTACCCTGCGCGCCTTTCGCCCTGTGGATGAAGCCCCCGATGCGTCCCCTGCTGCTCGCCGTTTTGCTGCTCCTGCTCGCTGCCTGCAACGCCCCTGTCCCGCCGCCAAGCGGCAGCGTCGCCGAACTGGAACGCATCGACACCCTCGCCGGTACCGGTGCCGTGGCGACCAGCGGCAGTGATGTCACCGTGCACTACACCGGCTGGCTGTACGACGAGAACGCCCCGCAGCAGCGCGGCCTGAAGTTCGACAGCTCCGTGGATCGCGGCCAGCCCTTCACCTTCCTGCTGGGGGCCGGCCAGGTGATCCGCGGCTGGGACGACGGCGTGGCGGGTATGAAGGTGGGCGGCAAGCGCACGCTGCGGATCCCCGCCGACCTCGGCTACGGCAGCAATGGCGCCGGTGGCGTGATTCCCCCCGGCGCCTCGCTGGTGTTCGACGTCGAACTGCTGGACGTCAAGCCGCACGAGTGAGTAGCGCGTTCTCCCTGTAGGAGCGATGTGAGTCGCGACCGCACGGCTTGACCACCTGGGGCGGGAATTCGTGCGCGAGGTGGAAGGTCTGCTTGCCTTTATTTCTCGCGGTCGCGACTCACATCGCTCCTACAGAAACGCTGACTACTCCACCGGCGCCAGCCGCAGGTCGTGGAAGTCGAAGCTGAAATCGGTCAGCGGCGAGATCGCTTCCATCCGGGCCTCGCGGATGCCGCCGTCCGGTTTCAGCGAGAACGTCAGGAAGGCGTCGGCGTTGAGCCAGCGCTCGCGCCAGCGCACCACGAAGGTGTCGTGCTGCCACGGCTGCAGGTCGCCCACCAGTTCCGGCGTACGGCTGAAACGCAGCACCAGTCCCTCGCCTTCCTGCGTTACCACGACATCGCCATACCACGGGTCGCGCAGCGTGCCGGCGTAGTTCGCCAACGGCAACGACGGCTTCGACGCGGCGTCGCGTGCGGCCTGCAGCTTTTGCCAATGCTCGTCGGCGTTGCCCTTCGCCTGCGCAACCTGGGCCTGATAGGCAGCCAGCCAGTCGGTGCCGCTGTTCGCCAGGTACGCGTCCAGCACCTTCAGCGTGATCGCGTGGAAGGCGGCACCGACTTCCTGGTTGGTGAGCACCACCACGCCAAGCTTCTGCTCCGGCACCAGCGTCACCCGCGAGACCATGCCGGGCCAGCCGCCGGTGTGCCAGACCAGCTTGCGACCCTGGAAGTCGGACACCATCCAGCCTTCACCGTAACCGAGGAAGTTCGGCTTCGCTGCCTTCAGCGCTTCCACCTTCGGCTCGGTGATCGGGATAGGCGTGACCAGCGACCACATTGCCTTCTGCCGCGCGGGCGTGAAGAGCGCGTGCTCCCGACCCTGCGCGTCCCGATAGGTGCCGCTGGCGAGCTGTGCGTTCATCCACTTCGCCAAGTCGTTGACGCTGGAGTAGATGCCACCTGCGCCGGCGACATTGCGCCACGTCATCCGTGGCGCCGGCTGCAGGGCGCTGAAGTCCGCCTTGGCGTGCCCGGTGGCGACGTTGTCGCCCGGCTTCAGCGCATCGCTGTTGTAGCGCGTCTCGCGCATGCCCAGCGGCTGGAAGATGCGGGTGCGCAGGAACTGATCGTACGACTGTTCGCTGGCCTGTTCGATCACCAGCTGCGCCACGCCGTACAGGATGTTGTCGTAGGCGTAGCGCTCGCGGAAGCCGCCGCTGAGCGGGACATCGCGCAGGCGTTCGGCCACTTCTCGGTTGCTGTAGGTGGTGGTGGGCCAGTACAGCAGGTCGCCCGCCCCCAGTCCCAGTCCGCTGCGGTGGACCAGCAGGTCGCGGATACGCATCTCGCGGGTGACGTAGGGGTCGGCCATGCGGAACCATGGCAGGTGGTCGATGACGCGGTCCTCCAGTTCCAGCTTGCCTTCGTCGGCCAGCATCGACAGCGATGCCGAGGTGAAGGCCTTGGTGTTGGAAGCGATGGCGAACATCGTGTACGCATCGACCTTCGCCGGCTTGCCCATCTCGCGCTCGCCCCAGCCTTTCGCCAGCACGACCTCGCCGTCCTTGACCACCGCCACCGCGATGCCCGGGACATCGAACGCCCGGCGCACGGATTCGACATAGGTATCCAGGTCCTGCAGCGCAGGCGGCGGCGTCGTCTCCTTCGCCACGGCGCCGGTGGCCACCAGACCGAGCAGCCAGAGTGCGCGGCCTGCAGCCGCCATCAGGTTCGAACGCATCGTGTGTCCCATGTCCGGAGTTCCGCGCGACGATACCGCACGCAGCGCATGCGATGTGCCCGCCGGAAGCGCTGTGCCGGCGCGGCATACTATGCGGATGCCTGCCCCACGCTCCGATGACCCGCCCTCCACGCCCTCCGTCGCCGTCATCGGTGGCGGACCCGCCGGGCTCATGGCCGCCGAAACCCTGCGTGCCGCCGGCCTGCGGGTGGACCTGTACGACGCCAAGGGGTCGGTGGGGCGCAAGTTCCTGATCGCCGGCAAGGGCGGCATGAACCTGACCCACTCCGATCCGTTCGATGTCTTCGTCGCGCGCTACGGCGACAGACAGGAGGACGTGGCAGCTTGGCTGCGCGGCTTCGATGCGGACGCCCTGCGCGACTGGGCGCGCGGGCTGGGCGTGGAGACGTTCGTCGGCACCTCGGGCCGCGTGTTTCCGTCCGACCTCAAGGCGGCCCCGCTGCTGCGCGGCTGGGTGCGGAGGCTGCGCGAACAGGGCGTGTGTTTCCATGTGCACCATCGGTGGTCGGGATGGACCGACGACGGCGCCCTGCGCTTCGCGACGCCCGACGGCGAGGTCACCGTGTCCGCCGCCGCCACCGTCCTGGCGATGGGCGGCGGAAGCTGGCCGGAACTCGGTTCGGACGGCGCGTGGGTGGATACGCTGCGGGAGAAAGATGTCGCCATCGCGCCCCTGCAACCTTCCAACTGCGGCTTCGACATCGCGTGGAGCGAGCATCTGGCGACACTGTTCGCTGGCGAGCCCCTCAAGCCGGTCATCGCGCACTGGCAGGACGCTGATGGCACTGCGCGCCAACGCCAGGGCGAGTGCGTGCTCACCGTCACCGGCATCGAGGGCAGCCTGGTCTATGCACTCTCGCCGATGCTGCGCGACGCCATCGCACGCGATGGTCACGCCACGCTGGTGCTTGACCTGCTGCCCGGCCGCGATGAACAGGATCTCGCGCGGCGACTGGCCAGATCACGCGGCTCGCGCAGCCTGAGCGAACACCTGCGGCGCGAGGCCGGCGTGAGCGGCGTGCGCGCGGCACTGCTCTACGAAGTTCTGGACAAGACGGCACTGGCCGAGCCCGCCAGGATCGCGCGCACGCTGAAGCGCTTCCCGTTCCGACTGCTGCGTCCGCGACCGATCGCCGAAGCCATCAGCAGTGCGGGCGGCGTGGCCCTGGAGGCACTGGACGACCATCTGATGCTGCGCGCCCTTTCGGGCGTGTTCGCCGCCGGCGAGATGCTCGACTGGGAAGCCCCCACAGGTGGCTATCTGCTGACGGCGTGCTTCGCCAGCGGCCACCATGCCGCGCGCGGCGTGATCGACTGGCTGGCGCAGCGCAACGCCTGAGTGTGGTCGTCCGCAGGGGCTGCGGCGCGCACCCCGGGAAGTGCGTGCCGCAGCGGCTGCGGAACGTGCGCGCACGATACGCGAGGCATTGTTGATGTCCGGTTAGCGTTTCGAAGCAGTTTTATTACAGACGTTTACAGCCGGATGTGCATCCACGCTCTCAAGCATGGAAACGCACTCACTCCGCCTCGTCACGCACCCCTTCCATCGTCGCTCCTTCGCGTTTCGCCTTCGCGGCCACGTACATGTTGTCCACCAGGTTGGGATAGCGGCGGCCGGCCGCGAATGCACGGGCCCTGGCTTCCTGCACCTGTTCGGGCGTGAGTTTCTGGCCGCCCTCGCGACGCTTCGGCGCCGGACGCTGCCAAGGACCGGGTTTGCGCGCCGCCATCGTTCAGACCGCGGCGGTGACCACGATTTCGATCAGCCAGCCGGCACGTGCGAGATGCGCCTGCACGGTCGCACGCGGGGGCGCGTTGCCTTCCGGTACCCAGCTGTCCCAGACGCGGTTCATGCCTTCGAAGTCATGCAGATCCTTCAGGAATATCTCGGCACGCAGGATCTTCGACTTGTCGGTACCCGCGCGCGCCAGCAGGGCATCGATCTCGCCAAGCACCTGTTGCGTCTGTCCGGCGATACCCTGCGTCGCGTCCTCCGCAATCTGGCCGGCGAGATACACCACGCCGTTGTGGATGGCCATCTCGGACAACCGCGTGCCCACGTCGAACCGCTGGATCATGATGCTCTTCTCCCTGATTGGAAGCCGCAGCTTAGCGCCGTGCCTGCGTCATCGCACCCGCGCCGCGCGCCAGAGCCATATTCCGGCAAGCAGCATGGCGGTGACGATCAGCGCGATCAGCAGCTTCTGCACCCAGCCCTGTCCGGCAGGCGGCCACAGTGAATGCATCCACAGCAACCCCTGGCAGCCGAGCGACCATCCCGCCGCGAGGGGGAAGCAGGACCGCCAGGCCGGGTCAAGCCGGAACCGCCACGCCTGCAGCACCATGCCGCCAGTGACGCAGAGGAAGGCGGTGATCGCGCAGGTGTGGTGGAACCAGCGATGGAAATCGGGCGCGATGGACGGCAGCCACGAGTCCCCAATCGCCACGCCCGCCAGCGCGACCGCGCCGGTGCAGAGCAGCAGGAGCGGTGCCGCACTGCGCGCATGCGCCGACAACTGCCGGTAGATGCCTATCGCCAGCACCATGATGGCGATCGCCAGCACGCAGTAGGCAACGCGCAGCAGCAATCCGCCGGGACCGAGCAGGTACTGGCTCATCGTGGCCTGCTGCCAGGCGAGATCAGCCCGGACGAACTGCAGCGCGGTGCCCACCATCAGGAACAGCGACGCGCCTGCCATCGCGGCAAGGGCGGCAATCCGAGCGCGTGTGCGGTGATCGTGGGAAACGGGTCGGCACTGGGAATCAGGCATCGAGGCGCCCACGGGAAACAGGCCCCCGATTATCCGACACCGCCTCAAGATTTCCCGACCGGGGCCGCTGTCGTTGGCAGAGCTCCGTGACGTGCCCAGCGTCACGGTTTGGCCTACACTCCGCCTGCCCCCGGTGCACCGGGAATGGCCGTCACGAGCAAGGGGACTCCACGCGCCAATGCCGTTCACCGCACCGCTTTCCGGCGCCGATCCGGCGCGCCAGAGCCAGCGATTGCCGCGCCGGATCTACCGGCTGCGCATGCTGGGGATGGGTCTGGCTGCGTTGCCGGTGGGGACTGTCCTGCTGGAGAACAATGCCGCCTGGGGCACGTGGGCATGGCTGGTCTTCACCGCCGTGGTGTGGCCGCAACTCGCGCTATGGCTGTCGTTGCGCCATCCCATGCCTTTTCGGGGCGAGATCCGCAACCTGCTGTTCGATTCCCTGCTAGCCGGCATGTGGGTGCCGCTGATGGCATTCAACCTGCTCCCCAGCGTGCTGCTGGTGACGCTGGCCACGGTCGACAAGATCAGCACCGGCATCGATCGTCTCTGGTACTGGTCGCTTCCGTTGATGCTGGCCGGCGCGTTGGTGGCCGGGGCGGTAACGGGATTCGAGCTGCGTCCGGCCACCAGCATGCCGGTAATGCTGGCATGCCTGCCGATGCTGCTGATCCACTCCATCGCGGTCAGCCAGGCCAGCTATCATCTGGTCCGCAAGGTGAAGCGGCAGAACCGCCTGCTGGACGAACTGAGCCGGCGCGATACGTTGACGGGACTGGACAGCCGCCGGCACTGGCAGGAACAGGCCACGCTGTTGCTGGACCAGTGCGCCGTGACCGGAGAACCCGCGACACTCATGATGATCGACATCGACCACTTCAAGGCGATCAACGACCGTCACGGCCACGCGGTGGGTGATGACGTGCTGCGCGCGACCGCCGAGGTGATCCGCCACAGCATCCGCGGGCAGGACTGCGCGGGCCGGCTGGGTGGCGACGAGTTCGCCGTCCTGCTGCGCGGAACCGACCTGGTGGCAGCGGAGATCGTCGCGCAACGCATCCGGACAGGCGTGGAGGCCTTGCGGGTGCAGTCCGCGCCGGACCTGCGACACACGGTGAGCCTGGGATTGGCGAGCGCGGACGCTGCGACAGCCGGCTTGCGGGCCTGGCTGGAAACGGCCGACCGGGCGCTCTACCGGGCAAAGAGCAGCGGGCGCAACCAGTTGGCCCTCCATGAAGGGCCGCAGCCCGCCCTCGCGACACGCTGAGTGAGACGACGCGTCAGCGTCAGGCGCCAAGGTGTTCCGTGCGGCCCTCGCGCTGCGGCAGTTCCAGCACGTTGCTGCCGGCGGCACGCACGTTCTCGTGTTCGTTCTCGTGCACGCAGACGCGGTTGCGGCCCAGGTGCTTGGCGCGGTACAGCTGTTTGTCGGCGTGCGACAGCAGCTTGGCCAGGCTGTAGCCGGACTGCATGCTGGAGGTCACCCCGAAACTGCCGGTGATGGCGAAGACATGCCCGGTCTCGCGGGTCTCGATCTGCGCCAGGCGGACGCGGCAGTCTTCAGCCACGCGGGCAGCAGCGCGCAGATCGCAACCGTACATGAGGATGGCGAACTCCTCGCCACCCAGGCGGCCGAGTACGTCAATGCGGCGGCAGAAGCCCTTGCTGGCTTCAGCCACTTCCTTGAGCGCCCAGTCGCCGGTGCCATGGCCGAAACGGTCGTTGATGTTCTTGAAGTGGTCGAGGTCGAACATGATCAGCGCGGCCTGCTCGCCATTGCGGGCACACTCGGCCAGCGCGCGCTCGGCACGCAGGGTGAAGTGGTGGCGGTTGCAGATGCCGGTCAGCGCATCGGTTTCGGCCATCTTCTTCAGCGACAGCTGCACGCGCTTGATCTTGAACGCCCAGTAGCCGATGGAGGCGACCAGCAGCACCAGCAGGATGACGATCAGCCGCGTATTCTGCGCGGCCTGCTGGTCGACCGTGCGCTGCAACTGCAGGACCTGGTTTTCCTGGTCCAGCATGCTGATCTGCTGGGTCTTCTGGAGTATCTGCTGGCGAACGATCTGATAAGCCAGCTGGCGCGTCTTTACGTCGTTGAGGTATGCCTTGTCGGCGTCGGCGTACTGCCGGTAGCGCGACAACGCCGCCTTGGAATCACCACGCGACTCGGCGATTTCGTAAAGTGTCTTGTATGCCACCACGAGCGGCAGCGATGTCATGCCCACCCCTCGCTCCACAGCTTCGTTGGCGTGCGCCTGCGCCGTGCCGATATCGCCCAGCTTCAGGTACATGCTGGCCAGCATGGCGTGGTATTCACTGATGACCAAGGGGTAGCCCGTAGCCGTCACGGTGGGGAGGTAGCGCTCCAGCAATTCGATCGCCTGATCGACTTTGCCGTCCTCCACCCATTTCCGCGCCAAGTACGTGCGCGTCAACCCACCCAGGATAGGTTCCTTCTGATCCTCGCAAACCTTGATCGTGCGGAAGATCATTTCCTCGGAGGGTGCTTTCTTCAGTCCTAATGCCGCTTCGGCAACCAGGTTGCCGGCGGCGCACTGGTTGCGTCCATCGGGCGCGTCTGCCAGGACCTGGTTGGCGTACTGCTCGCCGAGCATGTACTCCCCTACCTGGTTGTACAGCAGACCCGCGACCAGAAGGCCACGGTGACGGACGTCTTTCTTCTCCACCTTGGTGGCAAGCGGGAGGATGTCGTTGAGGGTCGTCAGCCCCTGCTCGAATTTACGCGTCAGCGCGTAGGTGTTGACCAGCAGCGAGCCTGTCCAGAACAGCATCTCCGGATCGTCGGTTTCCTGCTGGATCTGGCGGAGCTCGCGTATTGCGGGCTCCGCCCTGCCCTTCATCAGGAAACCATGCGCCCGGAGCAGCCTCAGCTTGAGGCGTTGCTCAGGTGTGGCGTCCTCTACACGCTTTTCGAGACGTTCCAACACATCATAGAACTTGGCGGGCTGCGACGTCTTGATCGCCTCCGCCTGTTCGATCAGCGCATCGATGCCGGGTGAAACCTGTGCCTGGACCGGCGCGGCGAGAACGCACGCCAGCACAGCTGCCAACCACAAGGTACGTCCTTTCCCGAGTCTCATGTCCTTCTCCCGATCAGCCGATGCAGCCGGAGCAAAGCGCTCCCGGAGCCTACTCTTTTTCTCCGTGGTCCTCGTCTCCATCCGTCTGCTCGTCGGCCTGGTCGGGCAATTCGTCTTCCTTGCCCTCGTCCGGAGCCAGGATCATGCAGAACATCGTCGGACGGGCGAGCAATAGCCCCGCAAGTGAAGCCGAATCACGGTCGAGCAGCGCAGTCTGTTGGGCCGACTCGACATCGAGCGCCCTCACCGCCGCCTCATAGTCCGATGCCGCACGCAGCGAATCGGACGCCCCCATGGATTCCAGAAAGCGGATTGCATTGGACACGCTGTTTCCCCAATTTTGATGAAATTCGGCACTTCCGCAGCCGCTACCGGGCCCGACAGGCCGGCAAAAGCTGCCCCCGTCCGGGACAATACCCACTTTTCAATGGTCTTGCCATGACCATTGCCGACCCACCATGCGTCACCGCGCCATGCGACGGAGTTGCTCCAGCACGCGCTCGTTACGGCGTAAGGGCATGGCAGGAGGTATTACCAGCGTGGTCGCGGCCGACAGGGGGGCCGTAGGCAGCCGATCGAGCGGCAGCCGGTCAATGCGAGGGGAGGCAATGGGCAGGGTCGCGGCTTCATAGGCGACAACTCCATGGTCCGGCGGGTAGTCGTCAAGCAGCAGATCCACCAGCAACTGCTTTGCTCCGGCATCCGTGGACAGGCGTCCCGTCGTCAGGTCACCGGCCACACCGATCTGCCAAAGGACCAAGTAGGCGGAAGGATCGACTCTGCGCTGATAGAACATGAACTGGCTGGCTTCAAAATGCTGACAACCGAAGGCGCCAGGATCGATGCCCAGGTCCGCATAGAGGCAATCCTCAGCAGAAACAGCGGCCTCCATGACAGCCTCGTAACCTTCCGCACGCGCTTTCGCCAGCGCTTGGTGCGGCACCTGAGCAAAGACCCCTGGATGACCATAGAAGGCCCCGCATACGCGGCGCCCTTGGCGGACCTCTGTCATCATCAACTCCACCATCTCGCGATAGGTCTCGCGACGCGGCTTCCCTTCGGCGTAGAGCGGCTGCAGGCTCCTGACGTCCCGGTTCATGCCTTGGACCCAAAGCTCCACGATCGGATCCGACATGGCACTGAAGACCACATCGGCCTGTTCGATATGGCTCCGCGCGCGCGGCGCAAGGTGCGCTCCCAACGTCATTCCTACGCCCACGCATGCGAGCGTACCCCTTCCTGTCATTGCTTCCTCCTGCCCCATCATGTGCCGTACAGCGGCGCCACCGAGTGGCGCTCCTTCCACTCCTCGCGCGCCATCTCCCACCCTCGAAACCGCGCGCCACCGGGAACATCCTCCATCTCCCGGAATCCCAGCCTGCGCATCACGCCGGCACCTGCTTCGTTCTCGCGCAGATGTCGGCTGAAGGTCCGTGTCCAACTCTCGTCCTGGAACACATGACCGGAAAGGAACCCGATGACGTCCTGGGCAACCTTGCGACCCTGCCAAGCCTGCAGAACCATCACTCCAATTTCAGCGGCCTCGGGATGGGGAATCAACGCCAGAAGTCCGACTGCTTCCCGCGTCGGACCGTCGTGTTCGATAACCCAACAACAAGCTCGCCGAAGGTCACCATGCCGATTGGAACGAAGAAACGCGCTGAACGCGCGTACTGCGTCCCCGGATTCCATTGGCTCGCCCACGAAGCGCATCAACGCTTCGTTCGTGTAAATGGAAACGTACAAGGCCTGGTCCTTCTCAAGCAGAGGTCGCAAATGAAAGCGCCCTGTTTCAAGAATCGGCAGCGTCATGCCGCGACCACCGCAGGATTCTTGATCATCGCGTAGCGCCCGCGGGGAGCACAGCACCGCGCTTGCGTGCCCTTGGCAACCTCATCCCGCCACCCCGCGCGCCCACCTTACGATCCCCTCCGCCGACATCGCCCCGCTCTGCCGGGCGAGCTCGCGGCCACCCTGCAGCAGCACCATCGTCGGGATGCTGCGGATGCCGAAGCGGTTGCCCAGCCCCGGGCAGGCTTCCGTGTCCACCTTGGCCAGCCGCATCGCGGGCTCCAGCACGCCCGCCGCCTGCTGGAAATGCGGGGCCATCTGCAGGCAAGGCCCGCACCACGGCGCCCAGAAATCCACCAGCAACGGCAGCGTACTGCGCAGGGCGTGCCGGTCGAAGTCCGCCTCGCCCAGCGCCAGCGGCAGGCCGGTGAACAAGGGATGGTGGCAGCGCCCGCAGTTGGGCGTCTCGACCAGCCGCGCCGGCGGCACACGGTTCATCGCCGCGCAGTGCGGGCAGGCGATCAGGTGGGCATCGGCGCTCATGCCGGCATCCTACCGCCCGCGCGTCCGGCGCGTCACCGCACCACGTGCCAGACCACCTGGCGCCCCGCCAGATAGACCACCCTCCGGCCATCGAACACGGCCATCTGCTCCAGCTTGACCTGCACGTTCTGCCCGCCCCACTCCGGGACGCGTGCCTTCACGTTGCCCTCGATGGCGTAGACCGTATCGGCATGCAGCGGCCAGTCGCCCTGCCCCGCGGTGGGGCCCTGGTTGTCCCACATGCCGATGGTCGGCCCGGGCGCGTGGCCCACGAACCCCACCGGATGTGAGTAGGTCGCCGCGCGCAGGCCCAGGCGCGCCACCTCGCGCTGCGTCGCCGCCAGGATCTCGTTGCCCGTGCGGCCGGTGACGAACTGGCCGGTCAGCGTGTCCTGCCAGCGGTTGCCCTGTGCCAGCGCCGCACGCAACCCGGCAGGCACCCCGGCTTCGCCCGTGCTGGCCACGTAGGCCATTTCCTGCGTATCAGTACAGAGCTTGAGGTAGCACAGCCCCACATCGGTATGCAGCACATCACCGGGCTGGATCACGCCTTCTTCGCCACAGAACGGCGCATCGTCGGCGCACGCCGTGCCCGCCCGCTGCAGGTTCACGTCCGGCATGAACCACGGCGCCAGCCCCAACGACTCGAAGCGCTCCCGGATGTACCAGGCCACGTCATTCGTGGTGGTGACGCCGGGCGTGATGACCCGACCCGAGAACGCTTCGGCGATCACGCCGCGTGCGAGCGACACGATATGCGGATACGCCGCGAGCTCTCCCGCCGTGCGGGTTTCCATCCAGCGGACGACCAGCGTCTCCGCCGGCACGAGCCTGGCGTGCAGCGCGGCCGGCAGCACCGACAGCAGGCGCTCGTGCAGCGCGTGCGTCAGGCCATCGGCGACCGCCCACTCGCCGGAGACGTTGATGCCGATCCTGCGCGGGTCGCGCGCAGTGATCAGCGCCCCCAGCGCCTCCCACTGCGCATTGAGGTCTCCGCCGGACCACGCCGTGTCGTAGGGTGCGCCGAACGGGTACCGGTTGATGGACAGCCGCTGCACGCTGCCGTCCGGCTGGCGATGGAAGACCAGCATCGTGGTCCGGCGCGCCGCATGGGCCGGCTGCGGCACCAGCGTGAAGTACACCGGGTCTTCGGCGTACTCGCGCGCGATCACCACCCACATGTCGAGGTCGGCATCACGCATCAGCCGTGGCAGCAAGGTGTCGAGCCGCTCGCGAAGCATGCGGTTCTCGGGCTCCACGCGGTCCCGCGGCGACAGCACCGCTCCCACGTCGATCCCGTCCCGCCCCTGCTGCGGCACCGGTGCGGCGTGTCCGCAGGGCGCCGACGCCAGGCTGGCCAGCAACAGGAGCAAGGAATTGGCAATGCGCATGCGGGACGCCTCGGGCGAAAGGGCCATGACGCTAGCCGTCCCACGATGATCGCGTCAACGCTGCAGGGACGGTTCATGCCGCACTGCGATGCGGGACTACACTCCGGCCACGCGGACGCGTCCCGATGCGGGACCCGGAGGTGGGCAATGTGGACGAAATGGCTCGGCACCCTGCTGCTGGCGTCGTCGGCCCTGTCGGCCCTGGCCCAAGGCGTTCCACCTCCTGCTGCCGCCGACGTGCTGGCAGTGCCGGAACCGCTGAAGCGGCAGTTCCGCGAACAGGTCCTCGATCACACCCGCCTGCCGCATGCCCGGCTTGAGCGGATGGTCGACTTCCTCTTCAGCCCCCGGGGGCTGGGCATGAGCTACCACCCCGACGCCAACCACACCGTGACCGAGGCCTACGCCACACGCCAGGCCAACTGCATGAGCTTCACCCTGCTGACGGTGGCGCTGGCGCGCGAGGCAGGGCTCGATGCCTACGCGCAGCAGGTCGACGAAACCCTGGCCTGGCGACAGGACCACAACACCCTCTACCGCACGCAGCACGTCAATGCCGGCGTGCGCATTCGCGAGCGTCACTTCACCGTCGATGTCGCGTGGAACGAGGTCATCACCCGCAAGCCGCCGGAACCGATCCACGACGCCCGTCTCATCGCCCACTACTACAACAACCGTGCGGTGGCGTTGCTGGAACATGGCGCGCAGGTCGATGCCTTGCGCCATGCGGAGAAGGCCCTGACCCTGGACCCTGGTTACGCCACCAGCTGGAGCAACATCGGCGTCATCCATCTGCGCGGCGGCGATGCAGGGCGTGCCGAGCAGGCTTACCGGCGTGCGCTCGACCTCGACGCCGACAATCCCGGCGCCCTGTTCAATCTGGTCACGTTCTACCAGCGTGCGGGCGATGTGGAGGCCGCGCGCCCCTTGCAGAAGCGGCTGGATGCCGTGCAGGCCCGCGACCCGTTCCACCATTTCCTGCTGGCCGCCGGCTTCGAGCGCGACGGTGACCTGGTGCGCGCCGCCACCCACTACCGCAAGGCCATCCAGTTGTACGACGGCGAACACCGCTTCCACTTCGGTCTCGCCCGCGTGTATTTCCTGCAGGGCGACCACCGGCGTGCAGGAAAGGCATTGGCGCGCGCAGGCCAACTCAGCCAGGGCGACACCCGCGCGCTGTACCAAGCCAAGCTGGACGCCCTGCGCCGGCTGGCGCATTGACCGCGAGCGCTCACGGCGCCACGGCCATCTTCGCAGCAGTGTCCGTTCCGCCAAGATGCTTCTGCAGGAAGCCGGCCACGGCGGCCCACGACTTCTCCTGGCTCTCCTGCGAGTCGAAGCCGTGCCCTTCATCCTCGAACACCAGGCCAACGGCGGGATGCCCGCCGAGGCGCATCATGCGCGCCAGCCGGCGGCTGTGCTCGTAGTCGACCCGCTCGTCTTCCAGCCCGTGGACCAGCATCACCGGCGTGCGTATGCGCGCATACTGGTACAGCGGCGATGTCTCCTGCATACGCACTAGGTCAGTGTGCGGGTTGCCGATGGTCTTCTCCATGTGCTCGCGCGTCTTGGCGCGTCTAGCCGAATCGCTGGCGGTGAAAAACAACACGCGGTCGCTGACGCCGGAAATCGACACCACGCACCGGAAGCGATCCGGCCAGCGCACGGCGGCGACCAGCGAGGAATAGCCGCCGTAGCTGGCGCCCATCATGCACATACGGTCGGCATCCAGGGGATAACGGGAGAGCGCGTGCTGGAGTGCCGCGTCGATGTCATCCTCGATCACCGTCCCGTGGCCCCTGTAGGCGCCTTCACGGAATGCCTTCCCGTAGCCTTCGGAGCCGCGGAAATTGACCTGCAGCACGGCGTAGCCCAACGATGCGATGAACTGCACCTCGCGGTCGAAATGCAGGCTGTCGGCAACGCCGATAGGTCCGCCATGGGGCATGACCACCAGCGGACGCTTGCCCCGTCCGTCCGGCAGCGTCAGGAACGCCTCGATCCGGGTGCCGTCGGAGTGCGTTACCCGCAGGACCTCGGCCGGCGCAAAGTGCATCTCGGCGAGCGATGGCGCGAAGTCATCGATCAGCGCCACGCGACCGGCGGCGGCGTCCAGGTGGAACAGCTGAGGCGGCTGGTCCGGACCATCAACGCTGAGCACCGCATGGCGGCCGTCGCGGTTGCGGTCCAGCAGCTGAACCAGCCTGCCAGGGAAGGCCTTCTGCAGCAGGCCCTCCATGTGCGCATCGTCGGACTGGAAGTAGTGACTGACGACCTTGCCGCCTTCGTAATACTGCACGCCGATCGGCGCGCGCCGCGCATCGAACAACACTCTGCGCACGTCATGGCCAGGTCGGGTGAACAGCGTCCGGGTCAAGACCCTCTTCGCCAGGTCGTACTCCACAAGGTCACGCTGGCCGCGGTTCTTCTCGGTGAACCCGTAGACCACCGATGCATCGCGCGACAGGGCGACCGGCTCGAAGTCCATGTCCTCGGTCAGTACCAGGACCTCGCGGAAACCGATGTCCTCCTTGCGCAACAGCCTGTAGTGGTCTTCTCCGCGAACCATCACCAGTCGCAGCTCGCCACTCCCGTCCGTGTACCAGCCAACATCGTCCTTGAGGCCCTGGTTGACACGATCACGATATGCGAACCGGAACCCATCCACGGCCTGCTGGCTCGAGATGGGTAGCCGGTGCACCATGGGCTCGCCGTGGTTGGAGTAGCTGGCGAAGAGGATGTGCGCCGGATCAGCGGGCAACGGATCCACGATCACGCCATCGCGCGGCAGTTTGATCTGCGTGTAGCGGCGGCGACCGGCAGCGTCCTGCTCGATGCGCACCACCGTGACCATCTGCAACCCTCTCGGCTTGTCGATGGCCAGCAGCAGCATGTCGTCACCGGACCACTGCAATCGGTCGAACGCCAACGCGCTCTTGGCGAGCGTCATGGCCTGGCCCGCGTTGAGGTCGATGAGGTCCACCCCCCAGTCGTCTTCGCCTTCGCGGACGTGAAGCGCCAGCAGGGTTCCGGCGGGATTGATGCTGGCTTCCAGGATCCTATCCCGCTTGAACAGGGTGGCTACCGGGAGGGGCAAGGCGGAGGGTGCTGGTGGTTCACCCAAGTCCGCTACAGCGTCGTCCTGCGTGACGCTTTCCTGTATCGCCCTGTAGAACGCTGGGAACGGATCCGGATAACGTCCCGCGAATTCAAACGGGTAATGGGCGTATATCGCGGCGTGTTCCTTCGTTAGCCAGTCGATCGCGGCCAATGCGCGGTTGGCCATTGCGAACTGGGCACGCCAGACTGAAGTGGGCCGGAACAGCAGGTCGCCCGGATAGGTGATCCGCCCCGGCTCGACCTTGAAACGGAAATCCTCGTCATCGGCCAGCTTGTAGCTGTAGCCGTAGATCATCTGCAGTTCGCGCCAGCCATAGGTGCCGGCAGGCACCGCATACAGACGGAAGCTACGCCCGGCCTTCAGTTGGCGCATCGCGCCCGAACCGAAGATCTTGCCATCGCGGTTCATGCGTACCGAGTACACCGGTACCGGCGTATCCACCGCCATCAACACCAGTCCCTCGCTGGCTTTTAAGGCCGGATCGCTTCCCGGCTCGACCTCGCGCATGCTGGCCTGGGCGGCAACCGCGGACAGCCCCAGCAGGACTACCAGCACCGCGATCACGCCACGCCTTCTCTGACGCACCATCACCCCCCCTCCATCTTGACGCGATCCCCATCGCGCTGCCCATGTTAGCGCCGCAGGCCGCACCGCTTCACCCCAGCGGCCACTCACCCAGGCGTTGGTAGTCCGCCTCACCCTCGATGCTCTGCAGCAGGTGCATCTCCTGCGGATGCAGCACGACAGGCGGCACATCCACCGGTGCGGTGCGCGGCGGCACGTAAGCCAGCGTCAGGTGCGGCACGAAGCTGCGGCCGACGTGCTGCTTGAAGCCTGCGCGCAGCAGACGCTGCTGCAGGTCGCGCCAGAAGGCGACCGTCGCAGGCGACGGGTGCAATGCGGCCAGCGTCAGTGCGGGATTCTTCGGATTGCCCAGGCACAGCAGATGGTCGAGGGTGATGCCAAGGGGCTCCGGCTGCCAGCCCTGCATGGCGTCGTGCGCCGTGCGGACCATGTCCTCGCGAGGCCCATCGCTTTCGCCGAGGAAATGCAGCGTCAGGTGGTAGCGTTCCGGCCGCACCCAGCGCGCCTGCGGATACGTCGCCTTGAGATCCTCGGCACGGTGCCGCAGCGCTTCGCATTCGCCCGCAGAGGGCACCAGCGCAAAGAACAGCCGATGCAGCCGGCCCGGTTGCGGGCCGCCGAACAGGTCGCCTTGCGGAGTGGAAGCAGAACGGGATGACATGGCACGCGGGCGTGGAACAATCGCCTCATCATCGGCGCGCGCGTCGGACGATGCAACCCTGCAACGCCCTGCCAGGGAAGGCGGGAGCACGGGCTCCCGCCTTCCCGCGGCGTCATCGGATCACCAGATCCGCACGCGGTCCTGCGGCGCGATGTACAGCGGGTCGCCCTGCTTGATGCCGAACGCGTCGTACCACGCATCGATGTTGCGCAGCGGGGCGAAGGCACGGATGTGGCCCGGCGAATGCGTGCCGTTGACCAGCTGCTGGCGCAGTGCGTCGTCGCGCCACAGGGTACGCCATACCTGGCCCCATCCCATGAAGAAGCGCTGGTCGCCGGTGAAGCCGTCGATCACCGGCGCCGGCTTGCCGTCCAGCGAACGATGGTAGGCCTCCAGTGCGATGGTCAGGCCACCCAGGTCACCGATGTTCTCGCCCATCGCCACGCGCCCGTTGATGTGCATGCCAGGCAGCTGCGGGAACGCATACGCCTCGTACTGCGCGCCCAGTTTGGCCGCCTGCACTTCGAACTTGGCCGCGTCGTCGGCCGTCCACCAGTCGCGCAGCAGGCCCTTGCCGTCGGACTTGCGGCCCTGGTCATCGAAACCGTGGATGATCTCGTGGCCGATCACGCCGCCGATGCCGCCGTAATTCACCGCCGGATCGGCGTCCGGATCGAAGAACGGCGGCTGCAGGATCGCCGCCGGGAACACGATCTCGTTCTTCACCGAGTTGTAGTAGGCGTTCACCGTCTGCGGGGTCATGCCCCACTCCCCCTTGTCCACCGGCTTGCCGATGCGATTGCGGCGATAGTCCCACTCGAACTGCTGCGAACGCAGGGCATTGCCGAACAGGTCGCCGTTCTTCACCACCAGCGCGCTGTAGTCGCGGTACGTGTCGGGGTGGCCGATCTTCAGGCCGAAGCCGGCGAGCTTGGCGTGCGCCTCCGCCTTGGTGGCCGGGCTCATCCACGCCAGCGTATCCAGCCGCGCGCCCATGGCCGCCTTCACGTTGGCGACCAGCGTATCCATCTTGGCCTTGGCATCCGGCGGGAAATACAGCTGCACATAGTCGCGGCCGATGGCCTCACCCATCGCGCTCTCGGAGAACGCGACGCCACGCTTCCAGCGCTCGCGCTGCTGCGGCTGGCCGGACAGGAACTTGTCGCGGAACTCGTACTGCGCCACGGAAAAGTCCTTCGACAGCAACGGCGCGGCATTGTCGGTCGCGTGGAAGGCCTGCCAGGCCTGCAGCGTAGCCACGTCGGTGTCGGCGAAGATCGCGGCTATCTTCGGGATGGCGGAATCCTGGCGGATCACCGCGCGGCCCGCACCATCGACGCCGGCGGCCTTGAAGAAGTCCGCCCACGGGAATCCCGGGGACGTCGTCGCGAACTCGGCCATCGCCAGCGGGTTGTAGGTCTTGTCGCGGTTGCGGCTTTCGGCACGCGTCCAGTGCGCCTCGGCGATACGCGTTTCCAGTGCCAGGATCGCTTTCGCGTTGTCCTGCGGCGTGTCCCAGCCGGCCAGCTGCAGCATCTGCGCGATGTAGGCCTCGTAGCGCTCGCGCTGCGGCTTGAAGTTGTCGCGCAGATACATCTCACGGTCGCCCAGACCCAGGCCACCCTGGCTCAGGTAGAGCGTGTAGCGGTCCGGGTCCTTCTGGTCGTCGGTGATGCTGAGGTTGAAGAAGCTGTCGTTGAAGCTGCCACGGCGGCCCATCAGCCGCGCCAGCGCGTCCCTGTCCTTCGCCGCGCGGATGTCGGTCAGCACCGGCTGCAGAGGCTTGGCACCCAGTGCCTCGACGGTCTTCTCGTCCATGAAACCCTGGTAGAGCGCGGCGATCTTCGCCGCATCGCCGCCCGTAGCCGGGTCGCCCAGCGCATAGCCTTCCACCAGCACGCGCAGACGCGCTTCGGACAGATCGCGCAGGATGGCGAAGCCGCCATAGCTGGAGCGGTCGGCCGGGATCTGCGTGGTGTCGGCCCAGGTGCCGCTGACGTAGCGGAAGAAGTCCGCGCCGGGCTGCGCCTCGCGGTCCATGCCGGCGGTGTCGATGCCCCACTCGCCGAACCGCCTGGCCGCGATGGTCGAACCGGTGGCGGATGTGCCCGCACTTCCCGATTCGGCGAACAGCGCCTGCAGCGTGCAGCCGTCATCCAGGCAGCCATCGTCTTCGTGCGCAGCCAGCGGCCCGGCGAGGAACAGGGCCAGCGAGGTCGCGGTGGTCAGCAGGGTCTTCTTCAAAAGCGTTCTCCGGAAACGGGACAGGTACGCGCATCGCGCGCGGGCGTGCCCGTGAGGATACCCACCGGGCCCGGCCCGGAGACCGTGCCAAAAGGTGGTGGCCAAGGCTGGACGGGCGTTCCGTCCCTGCCCCCCAACACTGAAAAGACGAAGCCCGGCCAGGGCCGGGCTTCGCGTGGTTGGTCCGCCGGAAAGCGGCGTCAGCGCGGCGCGGCGCCGCTGTTGGCGCACCGGCGGCCGCAACGACGGGCGGCATCGCCGGCCATCGTGCCGTCATCCGGCACGAACCCGCCGCTGGAGGGCTGCCCATACGACAGCCGCAGGCCGATGCTGCTGCCCTGCGTGCTGTTGCTGGCCTGTTCGTGACCGAACAGCAGCGACAGTAGCCAACCCTGCCGCAGCTTCACGTCCAGGCCCGCCGACAATGCCAGCGCATCGTCGTTGTAGCTCTGCATGTCCAGGCGATAGTCGGTGGGGTGCGGCCACACGACATAGTTCATCGCGGCCTCTCCCTTGTCCTCCAACGCCTGGCGATATTCCAGGCTCCAGAACGGACGGTAGCGCCCGTCGCCACCACCGAAGCGGTAGCTGCCCTCCAGGCCCAGCGCGACGGTGCTGTTCTCCACCACCTGGCGCCGGTAGGCCAGGTCGTAGATGTCCATCCCGTACTCGCGATAGGCCTCCAGCGTGGTGCGGCTGGCATCGAAGCGACCGTAGGTGGTCAGCGCCATGCGTTCGCCACGATGCTCGTAGCCGAAAGCCAGCGAACCGAACCATTGCTTGCCATCGCGCACCGCGGTGCCCATCGCCCCGGCATCGTCGCTCCAGCGGCGGATGTCGAAGTCCAGGCGCCCGGTGGCCAGCATGCCGTCCACGAACACATGCTCGCCCGCGCGCCACAGGCCGTACAGCGCCAGCGAGCGCTGGTCGGCCTTCAGGCGCGACGCCGTACCGTCCAGATCGCTGTCGTTGCGCGCCAAGCTGCCCGCCACGCCGACCAGCACCTGTTCGCCGATGGCGCGGTCCGCACCCAGCGTGAGGCCATCGGTCTGGAAGTCGTATCCGCCTGCCCGGCCGCTCTTGCCGAACGTCGCCGTGCCCGATGCCCACGCCCCCCATCCCTGCGGCAGCGCCGGCAGGCTGCCGCCCGTGGCCTGCCCCACGGGCACTGAAAGCCCCTGGCGCTCTTCACCACCGGCATAGGCCAGCGTGACGTTGTTGCTGGAACCGTTGGCGCCGCTGCGCACCTGGCGCAGGCGGTCGCGGATGTTCGACTGCTGCGCGCTTGCGAAACGCACGCTCGCATCCACCTGTGCCTGCAACAGGCCGACCACGCCCGGGTCCCGGGTCGGATCCGGGCGCACTTCCACCTGCAGGCGCATCTCCACGCTGGCCGCCGCATAGTTGCCGGCGGCCGCCTGCGACGCGGTGATGACGGTCTCGCCTTCCGCATGCAGCGTCACCGTGCGACCGCTGATGCTGGCCACCTCCGGATCACTGCTGGTGAAGGTGAAGGCGCCGCTGCTCGGGCTCTCCGGATTCACCAGGTCGAAGGCGGGCTCGCCAAACACCTTGCGCAGCTCGTCAGGCCATTCCAGCGTCGGCACGGCGGCCGCGATATCCACGTCCAATTGCACCTGCGGTGCCGCCTCGTGGTTCGCATCGCCTGCCTGGTCCGCCGTCAGGCTGCAACGCCCGGCCGCCAGCATGGTGACGGTCGCACCACTCACCTCGCAGACCTGCGCCGTGGTGCTCGCGAACACCACCGGGTTGCCGGAAGCACCCCCCGTCGCGGCCACGGTGAACGTGCCATTGGGCGCGAACACCGGCGTGGCCGGATTCGCACTGAGGCCGGTGATCGCCTGCAGCGCCTGCGCCACGACCAGTTCGTACGCCTGTGCTCCCGTGAAGCCGTTGGCATCACGCGCCTCCACCGTGAAGGAGAAGCGTCCCGACGCAGTCGGCGTTCCCGACAACACGCCCGCCGCACTCAACGCAACGCCCTGCGGCAGGCTGCCTGCCGTCACCGCGTAGGTGTACGGCGCGGTGCCACCCGTTACCGCCAGGGTCTGGTCGAACGCGCTGGCATGCGTCGCCTGCGGCAACGCGGGCAGCGCGAACGCGATCTGCGGCGCCACCACCTGCAGCGTGTACTGCTGCTGCGCCGTGAAAGGGCCGGTGCCCGTGCTGCTGTCGGTCACCTCCACGGTCAACGTGAAGTTGCCCGCCACCGTCGGCGTGCCGGTGATGCGTCCATCCGTGCCCAGGCTCAGCCCGCTCGGCAAAGCGCCGCCGACAAGCTGGAAGCGGTAAGGCGATGCACCGCCACTGGCAAGGAACGCGTGCGTGTAGGCAGTGCCGCCCGTGCCGTTGGCGGGATTGGCGGCATCCAGCATCACCGTCGGCGCCGTCACGGTGATCGTCACCGTCGCGGTCGCGGTGGTCTGGTACGCATCGCTGGCCGTATAAGTGAAGCTGTCCGGGCCGGCGTAACCGGCATTGGGCTGGTAGCTGATCGTGGTACCGCTGACCGTCGCGATGCCGTTCACCGGTGCCGTACCCACGGCAACCGATGTCGCGGTACCCGTGATCGACAGCGTCACAGGCGTGGCGCCAGCGCCGTAAGGCAATGTTGCACTCGCCGCCGCGACCGTGAGCGCCGGGATCGGCGTCACCGCATTCGAAGGCGCCGAGGAAGCACTGTTGCCCGCTCCATTCTGTGCCGTCACGGCGAACGTGTATGCCGTGCCGCTGGTCAGGCCTGCGATCGTGATCGGGCTTCCCGCGCCATTCGTGCTGGCGCCTCCCGGACTCGCCGTCACCACATAGCCGGTGACGGGAGCGCCGCCGGTGAAGGCCGGTGCGGTGAAGGACACTGTCGCCGAAGTAGCGGACGCCATCGTCGCCGTGCCTATCACGGGCGCATCGGGCACCACGGCATTCACGGTGAACGTCTGGCTGACCTGTGAGGCAGGCAGATGGCTCGCATCGCCCGCCTGGTCCGCGTTGATCGTGCAGGTGCCGACCGCGATGAAGGCCAGCGTGCCCGTGGGCGTGATGGTGCAGACGGCGGTCGTCGCCGATGTGAAGCTCACCGCGAGCCCGGAATCCGCCGTCGCTGACAGCGTGGGCGTGGTGCCGAAGTTCTGTGCACCGGGATTGGCGAACGTGATGACCTGCGTCACGGCGGTGACAACGGCATTGGACGCCGCCGACGCGGCGCCCGTGCCTGCGCTGTTGGTCGCGGTGACCGTGAATGTGTAGCTGACACCTGCGGTCAGGCCCGGGAAACGGATGGGACTGGCCGCACCGGTGGTCGTGGCACCGCCGGGGCTGGCCGTCACCGTGTATCCGGTGATGGCGATACCTCCGTTGCTCGCGGGCGCCGCGAAGGCCACATCGACCTCGGTCGGACTTGCGACGGTTGCCACGCCGATGGTCGGCGTACCCGGCACCACGGGATTGACGGTGAACGAACGGGTGACCTGCGGGGCGGGGAGGTAACTGCCATTGCCCGCCTGGTCGGCGTTGATGGTGCAGGTTCCCGCCGTGACGAACGTCAGTGCGCCGCCCGTCGTGATCGTGCAGACGCTGGTCGTGGACGAGGTGAACGTCGGCGTCAGTCCGGAGTCCGACGTCGCGGTGAACGTCGGCGTGGTACCGAAGTTCTGCGCGCCGGGATTGGCGAACGTGATGGTCTGCGTCGCCGCCGGCGTGATGCTGTTCGACGCCGCCGACGCAGGGCCCGTGCCCGCCACATTGTCCGCCGTCACCGTGAAGGTGTATGCCTGTCCGTTGGTCAGGCCGGTGACGACGATCGGCGACGACCCGCCACTGATCGGTGCCACATCGGCCGGGTTGACGGTCACGGTATAGCTGGTGATCGCCGATCCGCCGATGTTCAGCGGGGCGGTGAACGCGACGCTCGCCTGGGTGTCGCCAGCAATCGCCGTGCCGATCGTCGGCGCAGCCGGCACCACGGGACTGACGGAGAACGACCGGCTGACCTGCGACGCGGGCAGGAAGCTGCCGTCGCCCGCCTGGTCGGCGTTGATGGTGCAGGTGCCGGCGGCGATGAAGGTCAGCACACCCGCGGACGTGGTCGTGCAGACGCCGGTGGTGGATGAGGTGAAGGTCACGGCCAGTCCCGAGGTCGATGTCGCGCTGACCGTCGGCGATGTCCCGAAGTTCTGCGTGCCCGGATTGCCGAAGGTGATCGTCTGCGGCGAGGCCGGCGTGATGCTGTTCGATGCGGCCGACGCGGCACCGGTGCCGGCGGAATTGGTCGCGGTCACCGTGAACGTGTAGGGCACGCCATTGGTCAGGCCGGTCACCGTGATCGGCGAACTGGAGCCCGTGCCGGTTGCGCCGCCGGGATTCGCCGTGACTGTATAGCCGCCGGCAATGATCGCCGCACCGCCGAGGGAGGCCGGTGCGGTAAACGTCACCGTGGCCTGGGTGTCACCCGCCGTCGCGGTACCGATGGTCGGCGCGCCGGGTACCACCGCGTTGACCGTGAACGTCTGGGTCACCGTGGTCGCGGCATTCCACGCGGTATCGCCGGCCTGATCGGCGTCGATGGTGCAGCTGCCGGCGGTGACGAACGTCAGCGCGCCGCCGGACGTGATGGTGCATACGCCGGTGGTGGACGAACTGAACGTCGGCGCGAGACCGGATGTCGCAGTGGCGGTCAATGTCGGCGCGGTGCCGAAGTTCTGCGCACCCGGGTTGCCGAAGGTGATGGTCTGGTTGCCCTTAGGCGTCGAGGCATTCGATGCGCCCGACGCAACGCTTGTTCCGATGGCGTTGGTGGCGGTCACGGTGAACGTATATGCCGTGCCGTTGGTCAAGCCTGTCACCGTGGCCGTACAGGCTGCCGGCCCCGCACAGGTGCCGAACGCGCCACCGGGACTGGCCGTCGCCGTGTACGTGGTGATGGCCGAACCGCCGTTGCTGCCCG
This sequence comes from uncultured Pseudoxanthomonas sp., assembly GCA_966210745.1. GTDB lineage: Bacteria > Pseudomonadota > Gammaproteobacteria > Xanthomonadales > Xanthomonadaceae > Pseudoxanthomonas_A. Next base: position 22,411 of record CBIHLJ010000020.1, on the reverse strand, counting down.
GTGCGGTGAAGGTCACGCTGACCTGGCCGTCGCCCGCCGTCGCGGTGCCGATCGTCGGCGCGCCAGGCGCGGTGGGAATGGCGACGGTATGGGTCGACCCGCTGGTGAATGCCGCGGGCCCGCTGTTGCCGGCCGCGTCCGCAACATCGGTGGACCCGTTGAGATTCAGCCTCAGGTCGCCGTTGCCGGCAATGCCGCTAACGGTGACGTTGATCGAGGTGCCGCTGCTCGCCGAAACGCTGCTGATCGTGCCCGTGGCCGTGCCCGTCGTCGCCAGCGCGAAGTCATCTGTCGAAATGTTCGTGACCGACTCGTTGAACGCCACCGTGAAGGTCACGCTGGTGGCGGTGCCCGCAGGCGACCCGCTCACGGTGATGCCGGTGACGGCAGGCGGTGCGGTGTCGACTGCGGCATTGGTGGTATCGGCCGCCGTCGTGGTGTTGCCGGCATTGTCGGTGGCCGTGAACGAGACATTGCGGCCGGTCGCCTGCAGCGCACCGCTGGGCAGCGTATACGTTGCCGTCCAGGTGCCGCCGCTGTTGGTCGCGCTGACCGCGACGCCACCCCCGAACTGGCTGAAGTTCGCGGTGGCACCGCTGATCGTGTCCGCGTTGTTGTCGCCTGCGGCCGTGTTGTTCCAGGCCGCCGTGACGGTGTCGCCGATCCTGTAGGTGCCGCCGGTTCCCGAAGCACCGGAAATTGAAATGTTGCCGTCGGTCACCGTCGGCGCCACGTTGTCGACCGTGGCGTTGGTGGTATCGGCGATCGTTGTGCTGCCAGCGACGTTGGTCGCCGTCACGCTGACGTTGCGGTTGATGCCGTCGATGGCGCCCGACGTGAGCGTATACGTGGCGGTCCAGGTGTTGCTGCTGTTGCTCGCGGCCACCGCCGCTCCGCCGCCGAACTGGCTGAAGTCCACGGTGACGCCGTTCATGGCGCCACTGTTGTCGCCTCCGGCGGTGTTGTTCCAGGTAGCGGTGACGGTGTCGCCGATCTTGTACGCACCGCCGGTGCCGCTGGCACCGGAGATGCTGATGCGGGCATCGGTGAGCACGGGCACAGAGCTGGGAGCGTCATCGATGACAAGCTGATCGAGACGCAGGTTGCCGGACACGTCATAGGCGCAGTTGTTCACCTGGACGCGCAATGCCGTCAGCGCCACGCCGGCCAGGTTGCCTGGCGTGTAGGTGGCGGCGCCCGCCCCCCACGCGATGTTGTCGGTCACGGTGGAACCGTCCGACTTGCGCGTACCAATGAGCTGCGCGCTAGCGCACGCGCCCTGCCAGTTGACGATCTTGCGGACGCTGGTCAACACGAAGGATTCCATGTTCGCAGTGTTCGCCTGGAACTGGATGTGACCACTCGTCGTGTAGGGGTAACTGTAGCTGGGCACCATATTGGCCGGCCAGCCGGGGTTGTTCGCGATATGGTTGGCGGAGATCGCGTACACCTGGGGCGTGCTCGCGGAAATCACCAGCTTGCCGTCCGTCGACGGCAGTGAGCCTCCTACGCAGTAGTTATTGACGGTGCCGGCACCGGGACAGAAGCTCACGCTGTTGTAGGTGGCTGGCGCCAGTACCGAGGAGAAGTCCCGCAAGCTCTTCTCGGCGAACGGGAGCGCGGCGACAACATCGCCTCGGCGCACTTCCAGATCCCAGTCAGCACCCTGCTCCGCGTTGCCGGTCTTGTTGCTCGACGCTGCCACATCGAGGCCGGTCATATCGCGCAGGATGTCCAACAACGCTTCACCTTCTTTCCCGCTCGCCAGATCGCAGCCGTAGAGCAGCAGGTCGGCACCATCGGCCAGCGCACCACGCAACGCGGCGAATGTATCGATCTCGCGCTTCAGTGCTTCCGAATCGATGCGGCTGTTGCCCAGGTGCAGTACGCCATCCTCTGCGTGGGAGACGATGTGCAGTGCGACGAGATCACGATACGGCGCCAGTGCCAGCTTCAACTGCTCCAAGCCCGAACGCGACGTATCGATCTCGACGATATCCACGCCAGGCTTCACGCCGCGGTAGAAGGCGCCCTTGTCCGGCACTGCGGCATCAATGATCACCAGTTCCGTCACCGGTCCCGGCGCATGGATCTCGAGCGGTCCCGCCATGACGGGACCGTCGGCGCGCCGCACGGCCTTCCCGTGACTTGCGACGCCGTCGCGCAACTCCGTCGTCGTCAGGTCACTGGCGCCGACGCCGACGCGCATGTAGCTACGCGGTTGGTAGCCACCGCGCATCAGGTATCCACCGGCCGACGTCGTGGCAGCATGTGCGGAGAAGGGAAGCAGCAGCGTCGAAAGGCCGCCAAGCAGGGCGCGCTTCATGGTGTGTCCTTGGTGTTGTCCTTGTTCTGGCCGCCGTCGCGACGCGGGGCGATGATCCCCGCCGCCGTACCGGCCTGGTCCTGCCAGAAATCCATGTCGTGGTACTTCGCGAAGAGATCCGGCGGCAGGATGCTGCGCCGGGCCTTGAACTCGACCTTCCGCCTGACCGTATGCAGGCCCTTGACGCCCAACCCCTGGTCAAACGCCTCTTCGGCGTAGTCCACGTTGTCGAAGTCGTGGGTGAAACGCGGTTCGCCGATGAAGTCGTACACCAGTTCCATCGTGCGGGCCGGATGGCGCGTGAGCAGTTCGTAATCGACCAGCAGCAGACGGTCGGAAAATTCGCCGTAGTAGGCTTCCTTCAAGGCCGTCCATGCCCCGCCGACGGCGCCACCGGCGTTGATCAGCTGTTCGCTGCGGCTGTATACCGTCTGCCGCGTGGCCGGACTGAACATCCGGCTGTAGTCGAAGGGGTTCTTCCGGTAGATGGACTCGAAACTGTCCATGATCCACGCAGGATTCCGCACACAGCAGACGACCTTGAAGTCGTCCACCAGCTCGACCAGCTGGTGCATGCGCGCGGTCCATGTGCGGTTGGTGTCGAACACCACGTCGGCCGCATTGTCCGCGTAGTAAGCATCCAGCAATGCACGGCAGATAGTGCGTCGCTTGGCTTCGTCGAAGAAGGCCCAGGACTCGCCACCGGCGCCCATCTGCTCCAGCGCGCCATTGATCAGGCCGGCGACCGGACTGCTCATGCCTGCATGGAAGCGAGGGTTCTGCCGCAGGATGCCGGCCAGCAATGTCGATCCGGAACGCGGCAGGCCCGATATGAAGTGGAAGCGCCTGCTCACGCTGCAACCTCCTCGCAAACTCCCACCTCTGCCTGACGCTGCCCACTGCGCGAACACGCGCTTCGCAGGAGCGAAACGCGCATGGCGGCACATGCACGCGGCATGCCGACCGAAGTATCCAAGCAGATCCCCTGTTGTCGCACAGGCACAGCGCCGTACAGGGCTGCCCCCATGGTGTCTACGCCCGGACGCATTTCCGCAGGCACCACCCCAAGGTGCCCGCCATCCAAGCGGCTGGACGCATGGTACCCGGGTAACTCACATTACTCTACTGCCTCCGGGAGGCCCATGAGCTGCACGCGCCCTGCGCTTGAGCATGCAAGTCCTGCGCCACTCGGCAGCACACCGCGGAATGTCATCCGCGTCGCTGCTACCACCCTCCTGATGGGAGGCTGGTCCAGGACTTTCGTGGAGCGCCTATAGCTCAGAGCGCGTGGCGGCAGCGGTCCTTCCGATGGCGGCATCTGGTGGCGGGGCAGCGAGATGGTGAAGACACAGCCCGTGCCGGGCACATCACGCACGCTCAGTTGCCCCTGGTTGGCCTCCACGCTGCGCTGCGAGATCGACAAGCCCAGCCCCAGGCCGCTCTGGTCCGCGCTCTGCTGCACGAAAGGCTGGAACAGGGTCGCGCCATCGCCAGAAGGCAGCCCGCCGCAGCGGTCTTCCACATCGATCAGGATGCGGTCGGCGCGCGCATAGGCGTTCAACGTGATTTCGCTGCCCGGCGCTGAGAACTTGAATGCGTTCTGCAGCAGATTGCCGGCTGCCGACAGCAGCAGGTCGCGGTCGACATCGATGGCCAACACAGGATCCACCTCGGACACGACCAGTACGCATCCCCTGACTGTGGCCTCCAGCGAGGCCGACAGCCTGATCTCGGCGATGAAATCTGCCAGCGAGTACAGCCGCTTCTGCACCGGCGTGCCGGCGGCCATCCTCACCTCGGCCAGCGAACGATCGATCAGGCTTCCCAGCCCGGCCAGAGCGCGATCCAGGATGCCGGCCGTCGCACCGGACATGCCCACGCTGCCTTCCTTGATGATCGACAGCGCCAGCGTCGCCGTGCACAGCTGGTTGCGCAACTCGTGCGCGAAGAATCCCAGCCGCTCGTTCAACGCCAGGGCCTGCCTGTCGGACTGCACGATCTCATTCTGGTAGCCGAATTCCGTCACCGCGTGCGCGATGGCATTGTCCAGGCAACGGTTGAGCGTGCGGAACTCATCCGTCTCGATCGCCGCGCCCCGTTCGAAGGCAAGATCGGAAATCGCCTGGCACAGGTCGCCATAGTCGTGCACCACCTGGTCGACGGTGAACCCGTGCGTCAGCAGTTCGCGGCCATGCAGGGCCGCGGACTCGCTGATCTCAGACAGGGCGGGACGACCGCCGCCCGCAGGCCCCGATACCCTGCGGCTGCGCATCGGCTCGGCGCCCTCCTCCACCTGCAGTGTCTTGATCAGCTGGTCCAGGAAAACCGTCACGCCGTGATCCAGTTCCTGGCCGGGCACGCCCGTGGCGGATCGCAGCGCGACCTTGCCACGGCAGCGCGCAATCAGTTCGGCGCGGTTGTCACTGAGGAACCGATGCATCATCCCTCGACCTTACGCGCCTTTCGCCGGCACAGAGGGGTCTTTTGCGCGCAATCACAGCCGTCCATCGGGCAATCCAGCCATTTCCGGCATGACGGCCTGCTTTACCCCATGACTACACGCGTTACTCATCCCTCCACGTGCACGGTGCATCTCCGGCCATCGGCCGGAGGAGACCTGCCATGACTTTCCATCCCAAGCCGCCCGCCCGCCACGACGCCTCCAAGGCGATACCCGCGCCCGCCACGCCATCAACCCCATCCCGCCCGCTTCCCAAGGATCATGGGAAGGGCCAATTACCCAATCCCGGCAAGCGCTCCTGATCGCAGGGCAACCAGGACACGAAGTACAGGAAGGACGGTTTCGCCGCGAAATCCGGTCGAGCAAACGCGCAGCGTCGGCTCATACCCGCGCGGGACGGTGGGCCTCGCCTTCAGTCCGTGCGCAGGCGTTTCTCGAACCAGTGGTGCGCGTAAGGGTTGTCGTTATAGGCGGGGATCTCGAAGTAGCCGTTGCGGTCATACAACGCCCGCGCTTCCACCAGACTGCCGTTGGTGTCCAGTCGCAACGTGCGCAGCCCCATCTCCACCGCGTGTGCCTCCAGCGCATCCAGCACCCGCTGCGCGATGCCCAGCCCGCGCGCATCCGGCGCCACCCACATGCGCTTGATCTCGCCCATGCCGTCGGCGATCCGCTTCAATCCTCCGCATGCGACCGCCTCGCCCTCCAGACGCGCGACCACGAAGGCGCCACGGGGCGGTACCAGCTCGCCGGGATCGGCTGAAACACTGCGGGCGGCGTCGAAACCTCCTTCGAAGCGCGCATCGAGTTCATCCAGATAGGCCTGGATGCACGCCTGCGCCTCGACGCTGGCCGGATCCTCCAGCGCGACCTCCGCCGCGGACGCACGCATGAGACGCTCCACTTCATCCATCGCATCGACCAAGCGTTCGCGCTGCCGCGCCGACAAGGGCGCCAGCAGGGAATCCGCCAACGCCCGCGAATCCCGGTCGAGCGCATCCACCTCGCGCCGCCCTTTCGCGGTCAGGACCACATGCCGCCTGCGTGCATCAACGGGCGATGCCTGTACCCGCACAAGTCCCTGCGCCTCAAGCGCGCGCAACAACCGGCTCGCATAGCCGGAATCCAACCCGAGGCGTGCACGCAAGTCGCGCACATCCGCCCCTGCATGCCCTGCTTCGAACAGCAGGCGCGACTCGGCCAACGGGCGGCCGTGCCCGAGGTAGTCATCAGTGAGCACTCCGATGCGGCGGGTGACCGTGCGGTTGAAGCGGCGGACCCGCTGGATCTGGCTCTCGTTCATTACCTGACTTTAGTCAGGTATCCATGCGAAAGCAACCGCGGCCCGCACGATCGGCTCAGATCGGCTCCCGCCCCGCCTCGCCGCGCGGATCCTCGCCCAGAGGGTACGCGGTACGCAGGGGCTGGCCGTTGGCGCTGAAGAACAGCGCTGGCGCTTGCCCGCGCAGCCTTGCCGCCATGATGCCCACGGCGATGCGGGCTCCGGCCGCGAGGAAAGCAAGCCGCGTGCGACGCACCTCGCCGACGGCGCTGTCGGAGTTCAACACCACGCGGCCCGGCGGGCCGAATGCGGCATCGACATCCGTCTCCGGCACAAGGCATGCGGCCACCACGCCCACGTAGGCGACGTTCCCGTCGCGCGGCGTATTGGCCAGCGGCGTACGGCAACACGCCGCGTACCAGCGCAACAGCCCGCCTTCGCGCAGGCAGAGGCCTGCGATGTGCTCCTCGCCTGCCGTGAAACGCACCGCCAGCGGGTTCATCGCCACGATGTCGGTACCGCCCTGCGTATCCATCACGCCGGGTTGCCCGAGGTGACGCGCGTAGGTCCGGCAATCCCCGCAGTAACACGTTGCACGCGCATACGCCCGGCGGGCATCCACCGAGCCCTGCACCTGACCGCAGCGGCAACGCAGCTCCAGCGTCATCAACGCACCTCCGCTTCAAGACATCTGCGGACAGGGATAACGCAGGCGGTATGACTGCAGCGTCAAACCTGGCATGCCTGCCTGACCGCAGGCGAACCGATGCGACACCACATGAAGCTCAGGTGACGTACTTCCGCGTGCGCAGGCCGCCCCTTGCGATGCATGCTGTAGCATGCGTGCCGCGAGCCCACCGCTTGCTTCGCGCGTTCCGCACGGCCCCCGGCCCTCCGCTTCGCTCCCTTTCCCACGCGACGCATTCCCCACGATGGGATGGTTGCCCCCGGGAGCTTCCATGCCCTGCCCGTCACACCCTCGCCCCGTCGTTGCACATGCCGTGCCTTTCCCTGCTGGAGCGTGCGCTGCCTGGGACCGGCCGCAGGTCATGCCGTCATGACCTCGTGTTCGCGGTGCGACGCCGTCTGCTGCCGCCTGACCGTGGTCCTGCAACCGGAAGACCACATTCCCGCGCATCTCACCACCCATACTCCCGCCGGCCTGCACGTGATGGCGCGCGACGAGGAAGGCTGGTGCGTGGCACTCGATGGCGCCCGGATGAACTGCGGCATCTACCAGACCCGGCCGGACGTGTGTCGCCGCTTCGTCATGAGCGGGCCCTACTGCCGTGCCGTACGTACCGACTACCTGGACATGCGCAGGAAGGGCATCCCGCTGACGGTGGAGTGACGCCCGGCGGGTGACGGCACCTTGCTAGCGCAGCTGGCTATCCTTGCTGCCGCGCCGGTTGTACAGGCCGGCACCCTGCTCCTCCTGGTCGGCCGCCTCCTGGCATACCACGCACAGGCGCACGCCCGGCACCGCCTGCTGGCGGGCCGCCGGGATCGGCTTTTCGCATTCTTCGCAGTGGGTCAGGCTCGGACCCTTAGGCAGCGCGCGGCGCGCGCGTTCGATGCCGTCCTTCACGGTCGCATCGATCTGTTCCTGCACGGCGCCATCGCCGGCCCATCCGGTTGCCATGGTCATGTCCTCGCTTCGCGTTGCCGCCGGGACAGCCTACGCCCCGGAAAGCAATCGTCTTTCACGAAAGGAAATAGGGCCCCCGCAGGCTCGCTTCAACCCTGCACCAGTGCGTACCCGATCGCCGCTACCACCGCCGCCACCTGCGCATCGTTGCACTGCTGCGGCGTCGCCTTCGGACTGTCGGGATAGACCTCGGTGACGGTGGCGTAGCGTGCGTCGGTGATGCCGGTACACAGGCCCAGCGACTTCACGGGATACTGGATGACGCCCTCGGCCACCACCGGTGACCCGATGATCTCGCCACGCGCGTCGGCGGGGGCGATATGGGTGACGACCGCCACCGCCGCGATCACGGCGCGCTGGAAACCGGGCTGTGGATTCGCGCTGTCGTCCACCAGGTAGAAGCCGTCCGGAATCTCCCCGGGTTCGAATGGCTTTCCGTCGCGCGCGGCAAGTGCAGGACGGAACTCGCTCTCATCGCTGTCCGTGGTTTCGTGCAGGTCGATGTGCATCAGCACGCGATCCTTCACCGGCGCGACCAGCGCGATCAACGCGGCGGATTCCTGCGCAGGACTGCCCGCACGGAACGAGCGGTTCGGATCCAGCGCATCGGCGTTCCAGCGGTGGATGCGTTCGTAGCCCCACGGGCTGACGCATGGCACCACCAGCAGGTTGGCCTTGCTGGCATAGTCGGCGGCACGCTCTTCGAGGAACTGCAGCGCGCCATGCACGCCGCTGGTCTCGTAGCCGTGCACGCCGCCCGTGACCAGCATCGTGGGCAGTGCCTCGTTCCAGTCCCGGCTGCGTACCGCCAACAGCGGATAGACCTCGCCCGGACCGTAGTCCAGCGTGCCGTACTGCTGTACATCGAAGCGTCCGCGCAGCCGATCGACCACGGTTACCACATCGTCCGCATAACAGCGTTGCACGCGTTGCTGCGCGCGCCATGCGGCTTTCTCCGCCGCCCCCCAGGGCGTACCGGGTGTACCGATGGGATGGAAGCGGGCGGGCGTGTTCATGACGGTGGTAAGACCGGGAATCCGAGGGGTCGGCACTATACCAGCGGGGGCAACATGGCTTCCGCAGACATCCCGGGCTATCGCCCAAGGGTCGGCGGGGGCGAAAATCCCGCTCCTGCGATCACGACGCACTTCAGGACTCCCGCTCCATGCCCCACTACACCGGTCCCCTGCTCGCCCGCGACACCGCTGCGACCCTGCTGGCGGCGCGCGACCGCGGCGACACCGTGTGGCATGGCTCGCTGGACCTTGGACGCACGCTGGCGGACGCGCGACTGGAAGCCGGAACATGGCAGTGGCGCGGCGCGGCGTACCCTTATCCTGACCGACTGAAGGACCGCACGCTGTACTACTGGGACGGCGGGGACTTCGCGCCGATCTCGCGCTATGCCGGCTCGCTGATCAAGCTCGTGCCCACGGAATGGGGCGTGCCCACGTTCGAGATCGATGGCATCAAGATGCTGCCGACGTCGAAGGAATCGCCTCTGGATGACGCGCAACGCAAGGTCGCGCTGGTCGAGCCGCACGGCAAGGCGGTGCTGGATACCTGCGGCGGGCTGGGCTACTTCGCCGCATGGTGCCTGGCCGCAGGCGCCGCACGCATCCTGTCGTTCGAGAAGAACGGCGACGTGCTCTGGCTGCGCACGCTCAACCCGTGGTCGCCGGATCCGGACGCACCCGGGCATGGTGGGCGCCTGCAGCTGACCCACGCCGACATCTCGCAAGCCATCACGCAGGTGGCGGACGCCTCCGTCGATGCCGTGCTGCACGACCCGCCGCGTTTCGGCATCGCCGGCGAGCTGTATTCGCAGGCCTTCTACGACCAGCTTGCGCGCGTGCTGCGTCGCGGCGGCAAGCTGTTCCACTACACCGGCACGCCCAACAAGCTCACCAGCGGGCGCGACGTGCCCGGCGAGGTGGCGAAGCGGCTGGAGAAGGCCGGCTTCAAGGCGCAGCGGGCGCTGGACGGCGTGGTCGCCTTGCGCCGCTGACCGACCCTCGGCCGACCTTCACGCCGGCTGAGCGCGGCGGGGCGCACAACAGCGCCACCGCCATGCCCGGGAGGGGCCACCATGCAACGCACCACGCTGCTGTCCGTCGCCGTATCAACCCTACTGCTCGCAGGCCCCGCGTTCGCCCAGGACACGCCGCCGGCGATGACGCCCGAGATGCAGGCCATGATGGAGGCCTACCAGAAGGCCGGCACGCCAGGCATGGAACACGGCAGGCTGGCTTCGATGGCCGGCACCTACGACCTGGTCGTGAAGAGCTGGCACGCACCCGGCGCACCACCCAGCACCGACCCCGGCACCGCGACACGCAGGATGATCCTCGGCAACCGCGTGATGCTGGAGGAAGTGACCTCGCAGATGATGGGCCAGCCGTTCTCCGGCCAGGGCCTGCATGGGTTCGACAACGTCACCGGCAAGTACTGGGGCACGTGGAACGACAGCATGAGCACGGGCCTCATGGTCAGCGAGGGCACCTGCGATGCCCAGCTGACCTGCACCTACACCGGCACCCACCACGACCCGGTGACGAAGAAGCCCCAGAGCAGCCGCATGACCACGCGCTGGACCGACAAGAACACGGAAGTCTTCGAGATGTACGGCCCCGGTCCGGACGGCAAGGAAACCAAGATGATGGAGATCACCTACAAGCGGCGGCCGTAGGCGCGGGACGGATATGCGGGCGGTGTCGGCCGCCCACGTGGTTCCGCTGGCCGTGCGGTACGGATAGAGTCGGGGCGACGCCAGGCGCGAAGCGGCAACCGGATGCCGTCGAGCCCCTGGCCTATCCACCGCAAGGATCATCATGCGCCACGACGACGTCGTTCCCGCGTGGGAAGCGCTCGGCACCCGCCTCGAGGTCGACGGCGCGGACAGCCGCATCTGGCGGGAAGGCAAGGGGGAACCCGTGGTCTGCCTGCACGGCGTTCCTGCGTCGAGCTTCGTGTACCGCAAGCTGCTTCCCGAGCTGGCTGCGCGCGGCATGGAGGGCATCGCATTCGACTTCCCCGGCATGGGGCTCGCCGATCGGCCGGCGCATTTCGATTACACGTGGAGCGGCCTGGCGCGCTGGACCCTGAAGGCCCTCGACGCTGCCGGCCTGGGCGCAGTCCATCTGGTGGTCCATGACATCGGCGGACCCATCGGGTTCGACGTCATCAGGCAGATCCCGGAAAGAATCCGTTCGCTCACCGTGCTGAACTCACTGGTGAAGGTGGCGCGGTTCCGCCGTCCGTGGGTCATGCAGCTGTTCGTGTACCCCGTCGTCGGCCCCCTCTGGACCGCATCGACCAGAACACCGCTGATCATCCCCTTCATGCGCAGGATGGGGGTACATGACGGCCCGCGTAATGACGAACTGCGGGCTTACGGCGACCTGCTGACCAGGAAGGACGGCGGAGCTGCATTCCGGAGGATCATGCGGGGGTTCGAGCGAACTCCCGAGTTCGAAGGAAGGATCATCGCCGCTCTTCGCGGCAGGACGTTCCCCGCGCAGGTGATCTGGGGCGCGCAGGATCCCGCCCTGGACATGGCACGATTCGCGCCCGATCTGTGCGACGTGCTCGGACTGGAATCGTGGCACCAGGTGCGGGGCAAACACTTCCTGCAGGAAGATGCGCCTGCCGAGATAGCCCGGCTCGTCGCCTGTTGCAGGAGCGATGCGCAGCCCGCCGGGTGCGGCCCCTGCCCCTGCCCCTGACCTGCCGACGGTCTCGCGCTGCCGGGACCTCGCGACCCGCCCGAAGGAGCGGCCAGCCGATCCTGCCGCTGCATCATGGCGGCGGCAGGATCTTCCAGAACATCCCCGTGCCCAGCTTCACCGATTGCAGCGGCTTGCGCCGTGCGGCGGGCTGATGGGCGCGGAACATCTCGCGGATGTCGCCCATCACCTTGTCCGATTCCATGAAGTAGGAATGCGCCAGCATGCTCTGGTCCACGCCGGAAACGTCGATGGTGTCCACGCCGCTCACCAGTACCACGCCCTCGCTGGTGTCGCCGGCACGGGGGCCGCGATTGACCTGCCTGGACGCCTTCAGCGCCATGTCTTCGGACGAGGCGTACAGGGTCACGTAGCCGCTGGCCTGCCGCAGGGCGGGCGCAAGCTCCTCGCGGAACACCTTCGCATCGATGTCGGGCGCGGCCAGGATGATGCCGCGGAAGCGGCCGCGCAGTTCCGGCCGCTTCGCCACCAGATTGCGGATGGCCTGCGTGACGCCGCGCGTACCCATGCTGTGGCCGATGACGTAGAGGTTCTGCGCGCCCGAGCGGTCGGCCATGTCGGCCAGGAAACCCTCGATCAGCGGCACCGAGCGCGCGATGGATTGTTCGTCGGTGAAATAGCCCGCCAGCGCCGCCTGCGACGGCCAGCTGTAGAACACCGGCGCACCATCGAAGCGCAGGTCGTAGGCCAACTGCGCGGTGCGGCGCGCGGCGTCGCGGAAGCTGACGTTGTAGCCGTGCACGAACACGAACGCATTGCTGCCGCGTGATTCACCGACGCGCCCGTACAGCCTGGCGAAGAACGGTGCCTGCGCCAGCCGATCGACCTCCTGCAGGATGATGTGCTGCTTGGGGTCTTCCTTGAACTCCAACAGGTACCAGCGCGGTGATTCCAGTTCCCCGGCGACATGCGCCTTCGGGATGCTGATGCGGGCAGTGCCGTACGTCAGCTGCCGCGCGACACCCGCGGTGAAGCGATCGCCCGGCGGCAGCGTGGCGAACGCGGTCGCCGGCGTCCGGTTGGTGGCGTAGAACACGTCGACGTTGACGAAATCCGACGTCGGCGGCTGCGCGGCTTCGCGGGCACGGGCGGCGCGCTCGGCCGCCTGGCGCGCACTGTCGGCGGCGCGCTCCTGCTGGGCGCGGGCGGCAGCTTCAGCTGCGGCACGGCGGGCGGCCTCGATGCGCGCGGCTTCCGCGGCACTGCCCTGAGGTGGCGGTGGCGGTGGCGGCGGGGGAGCAGGCACCGATGCCTGCTCCGGCGGCGGCGGCAACGACTCCTTGACACGTTTCGCACAGCCGGCCAGCACCAGTGCTGCCAGCGTCAGGCAGAGAATCCGCCGCATCGATCACCCCATGGAAGGACGTCATGGGCGCCCCTTCCCCGGAGACGCCCGACGCTTCGATGGTATAGCAGCGCAGGCGCCGCCCGCGAGCCATGCGCGGCGGCATCACCGGACCCGCGCGCAGGCGGGTCCGCATCCACACCGTCGCACGACCCTCGCAAATGGCTGTTTTCATGCCGGTTTCCCGCAGGCGGCAGATGCGGGCTATCGTGTAGGCCTGTGGAACGCCCCCCGGCACGCCACGCCCCATTCCCGTCCCCAGGTGACCTTGTCCATGGCAAAACCCAATTATTCGTTCGAAAAACGCCAGCGCGAGCTGGCCAAGAAGAAGAAGAAAGACGAAAAGGACGCGAAGAAGCGCGCCGAACGCGATGCGGCCCAGCCCGGCGCCGATCCTGAGCCGGGTGCGTCCGACACCGCAAAGGAATGACCGACGGCACGGCCCCCGCCCCCCAGGTGTGGGTGGACGCCGATGCCTGCCCGGGGCCTGTCAAGGAGATCCTGTTCCGCGCCGCGGAGCGCGCCCAGGTGGCGGTCACCCTGGTCGCCAACCAGTGGCTGCGCACGCCCCCCTCCCGCTTCATCCACTCGCTGCAGGTACAGGGTGGCTTCGACGTGGCCGACGACGCCATCGTCGAGCGTGCCGGGGCCGGCGACCTGGTGATCACCCAGGACATCCCGCTGGCGGCGCGCGTGCTGGCCAACGGCGCACAGGCCATCAACCCGCGCGGCGAGCGCTTCACGCCGGACAACATCGCCGAACGGCTGTCGATGCGGAACTTCATGGACGAGCTGCGCGGCGCCGGCGTGCAGACCGGCGGCCCGGCAGCCTTCAATGCGCGCGACCGCCAGGCGTTCGCCAACCAGCTCGACCGCTGGCTGGCCGCACGACGCTGAACCCGCCATGCCCGATATCGAACTCCGTCCCCTGCTCCACCTGCTGCTGCACGTCGTCGTGCCGGTGGCCACCGCGCGCATGTTCTGGCCGAAGGACTGGAAACGCGCGGCCCTGTGGATGCTGGCCGCCTGGGTGATCGATCTCGACCACCTGCTTGCCGACCCGGTCTACGCGCCCGGCCGATGCAGCATCGGCTTCCACCCGCTGCATGCATGGCCGGCGATGCTGGTTTACGGCGCGCTCGTCATTCCCCGGAAGACGCGCTGGTTCGGCATCGGCCTGGTGATCCACATCGTGCTGGACGGCATCGACTGCCTGATGATGTGAAGCACGCGGTGCCTGGGCGGTCTACAGCCTCTCGCCCGGCAGGCGGCTCGCCTGCTTCACCCAGTCGGCGAGCTGCGCTTCGTTGAAATCCCCATCCTCGCGCAGGTGCACGTAGCGTGTGTCCTGCGACTTCGAGGCTTCCGGTGGCATCGGCTGCAGGGATTGGCCGCGGAAGAAGGTGACCTTGAGGTAGCGGTCGAAGCAATGGAACGACAGGAACCACCCCTCGGCATCCGGTGCGCCATAGAAAGGCGAATTCCACTTCACCGCCTTGCGCACGTCCGGCACCTGTTGCCCGATCAGCGCATCCAGGCGTTCGGCGATGGCGCGCTTCCAGCCGGGAATCGCGGCGAGATAGGCCTGCACCGGCGCATCGCCATCGCCTTTCGGGATCTGCGGGTTGCCGCCGGACAGCAGCCGGGGCTTGGTGGTCTTGTCTGCCATGGGGGACACCCTACTTGCGGGATTTCTTGCCCGCATTGAAAGCGACCCCGGCACGGAACAGCGCCTTGAACGCAGGACCACCCAGGGTGTCGCGCTCGCGGATGTCGATGGCGCGACGCGTGCCGCCGTCGAGGCTGGCATTGAACAGGCCGTCCGGATCCGCCAGCGACGCCCCATGCGCGAAGGTCAGCTTCACGTACGCCTTGTAGACCTCGCCGGTGCATACCAGGCCGTCGTGCGACCAGGTCGGCACGCCGTGCGGATTGGTGGGCTTGACCCACTTCACGTCTTCCACGACATCGGGATCGGCCTGGTGGATCAACGCACGCACGCGCGAGAGCATGTCGCCGCGCCAATCGCGCAGTTCATCGATGCGGGCGTCGATACGGCGCGCGGCGTCGCCGGTGTCCTGCGGTGTGGCCTTCATCATGCGCGAGTCTCCTTTCACCGGCATTCGATGCTCCCATGCACGCCGGGCACGCTCAAGTGGCGCCGCAGCGCGCCTTCGACAGGCATGCGCAATGCACACGCCGACCCGCGACCGCATCTCTCAACTCTGGAACACCGGCTCCAGCATCCGGAACGTCCCCGCGTCCGCATCCATCTCCACCCTGCCGCCGACGGGCACGATGAACTGCTGGCGGATGTGGCCGATCATCGCGCCGCGGTAGGCCGGGATCTTCAGCGGCTTGAAGTAATCGTCGAAGATCTGCGGCAGCGTGAGCGAGCCGTAGCCGTTGCCGGGATCGCAGTCGGTGCATTCGCCGAAGATCACCCCGGCCACCTTGTCCAGCGCGCCCATCAGCCGCAGCGTGCTGAGCATGCGGTCGATGCGGTACGGCGCTTCGGACACGTCTTCCAGGAACAGTATCTTGCCGCTGAAATCCGGCAGGTACGGTGAGCCGGCCAGCGCCACCAGCACGGACAGGTTGCCGCCCACCAGTTCGCCCTGCGCCTTGCCGCCGGTGATGGTGACGGTGCGGTTCCTGCGCTGCACGAGTTCGTCGCCTTTCTCGGCCGTGTTCCGGTACTGCATCTGCTCGCGCTCGAAGAAGACGCG
Source organism: uncultured Pseudoxanthomonas sp. (assembly GCA_966210745.1). Taxonomy (GTDB): domain Bacteria; phylum Pseudomonadota; class Gammaproteobacteria; order Xanthomonadales; family Xanthomonadaceae; genus Pseudoxanthomonas_A. The sequence goes on along the minus strand of CBIHLJ010000020.1, from coordinate 6,874 downwards.
GCGGAACTGGTCGGCGTTGAAGGCATTCCAGCTGCCCGCGCCGATCGGGCCATGGAAGCTCACCAGCCCGGCCTGCGACAGCAACGCGTTGTGCAGCGCGGTGATGTCGGAATACCCCAGCAGCACCTTGGCATTGCGGCGGATCAGGTCGTAGTCCAGCAGCGGCAGCAGGCGCGCGGCACCGGAACCGCCGCGCACGCAGATGATCGCCTTGACGTCCTTGTCGCCGAACATGGCGTTGAGATCGCCTGCACGTTCGCGGTCGCTGCCGGCCAGGTGCCCATGCCGTGCCGCGAAGTGCGGTGCCACCTTCACCTTCAAGCCGAGCGCTTCCATCGCCTCCTGCGCCAGTTGCAGGTCGAGGGGATCGTCGGTAGCGCCGGAGGGGCTGACCAGGGCGACGGTATCGCCGGGATTCAGCGCGGGCGGAAGCAGGCGCTTGCGCGACGTGGCGGCGAAGGCGCGGTGACTGCCTGCGATGGGCAGCATCAACGCCGTGGCGGCAAGCGCTGCCGTTCCGAGAAAGTTTCGCCTGTGCATTCAACCGCCTGTCTGACCGGATCCGCAGGCAGGGTAGCAATCCGTACCGCAGCCAACAACGCAGGCGGGTGCGAACGGGCACAGGCGCGCACGCTCTGGCCCGCGCACCTAGCGCCTGTCGCGCCTCCGCCGGTCGAGCCGCTCCATCACGTCCTGCGCGCTCAGGCCGTGCAGCAGGATCGACAGCACCACCACCAGGCAGACCACCGCCCACAACGCCTCGGGATCGGCGAAATCGGCGTGATGGGTGGCGAAGGCAAGGTAGTACAACGAGCCGATGCCGCGCACGCCGAACACCGCGATGGTCCAGCGGTCGCGCGAAGACAGCGACGTGCCCAGCAATCCCAGCCAGCCGGCCAGGGGCCGCACCAGCAGGACGAAGACCAGCGCGAACACCACCTCGCGCCATGACAGGCCAGCCAGGATGCCACTGGCCACCGCGCCGCCCAGCAACAGCAGCAACAACGCCATCAGCAGCTTTTCGCACTGGTGGGCGAACAGATCCAGCGTGGCGTGATACGCGTGGTCGCGCTCCTGCTGGCGTATCACCAGTGCCGCCACGAACACCGCCAGGAACCCGTACGCGTGGCAGAGTTCCGCCACGCCATAGACCAGCAGTGTGATGGCCAGCGCCGTGAGCCCATCGCTGCTGTTGGCCAGCGTGGGCCTGCGTTCGCTGCGGAAGATCAAATGCATCAGCGCGTAGCCGAGCACTGCGCCGATCACCACGCCACCCAGCCCCCGCCACATCACGTCCAGCGCGAGCCAGCGCCCCCAGTCCATCGGCTCGCCCGCAGCGGCCAGGGCAAGGGCGACCGCCAGCCATACGAAAGGGAACGCCAGGCCGTCGTTGAGGCCGGCCTCCGATGTCAGCGCAAACCGCACCGGATCCTCCCCGCCTTCACCCGGCGGGTGCACCTGCACGTCGGAGGCCAGCACGGGATCGGTGGGCGCCAGCACCGCGCCGAGCAGCAACGCAGCCGCCGTACCGTAGCCCAGCCACGCCTGGCCCAGCCACAGACCGGCCAGGATGGTCAGTGGCATGGTGATGCCGAGCAGTCGCCAGGTGATCGCCCACCGCCGCCAGCCGAAGCGGCTGTCGATGCGCAGGCCCACGCCGGTCAGCGCGACCAGGACAGCCAGTTCGGTCAGGCGCTCGGCAACGAGCGGGAAGCGGATCGGGTCGGCGGGTGGCAGCGGCCAGGGCAACGCGTACAAACCCGCGCCGAGCAGCAGGTAGACGATGGGGAATGTCAGCGGATGCCGCTTCAACAGATGCGGCAGCCATGCGGCGCCCAGCAACGCCACGCCGACCAGGGCCAGCGCAAGTACGTAGATATCCATCGGGCCAGTATCGCCGCCCGCCCTGCGGCGACGTTGACGCGCGGTTCACGGATCGGCACGCGACGCGGCCTGGACGGGCTCACGTCCGCCGCGCATGACATGCGCGGTTCAGCGCCGGCAGGTGTTCACGCCAATCAACCGGTACAGCGGACAGAAATTGAACAGGCCGGTCGCCAGCGGCACCACGCCGATCCAGGCCCACACCGGGCCGCCGGTCGCGGCCCAGGCGATGAGCAGCGCGCCCACCACGATGCGGGCCCCTTTGTCGAAACCGCCTACGTTCGCTTTCATGTGCGTGACCTCGCTGAGGGTGCGGACAGCATGGCGGGCACTGCGGATCACTGCATTGATCGGGATCAATCACCGGCGCGGTACGGGCTGTCGATTTCCCCCGTTCCCGCTCGTCGTGGAAGAGAGGCGGATACAGGCATCCGCAAGGAACACCGGCATGCGCAAGCTCATCGTGGCCGTCATGACCAGTCTCGACGGGGTGATCCAGGCGCCCGGCGGGCCGGACGAAGACCGCAGCGGCGGCTTCGCGCATGGCGGCTGGATATGGCCCCATGCCGGCGATGGCGAGGTGATGGGTGGCGTGTTCTCGCGCCCGTTCGACCTGGTGCTCGGGCGCCGCACCTACGACATCTTCGCCAACTACTGGCCGCAGGTGCCCCGCGATGCCCCGCACGGCCACATCGCCGATGCGTTCAACAACGCCACCAAGCATGTCGCCACCCATCATCCGGACACGCTCGCGTGGCGGAACAGTCGTGCGCTGGGCACGGATCCCGTCGCCGCCCTGCGCGAACTCAAGCATGGCGAGGGTCCCGACCTGGTGACGCAGGGCAGCAGCGACCTGCTGCATCAACTGCTGGCCGCCGAGGTGGTGGACGAACTCCGGCTGCTGGTCTACCCGGTGTTGCTGGGCCACGGCAAGCGCCTGTTCGACGCCGGCACGCGTGCATCGGCGTTGCGGCTGGCGTCGTCCGTCACCACCCCCGCCGGCGTGCTGGTCACGCACTACCTGCGCGATGGCGAGGTGCGCACCGGCACGTTCGCGGAGCACTGAGCAACCGCCCCGTTCGTTTCACCCTGCCTTGCAAACAGCGCCGCGATGATCGCCCTGCCGCACTGCACCCACCCACAGGAGAACCAAGATGATCCCCAAGAACACCCTATGCCTCTGGTACGACACCGACGCGCTGGACGCCGCCACGTTCTACGCGAAGATCTTTCCCGACAGCGAAGTGAAGGCCGTCCACCATGCCCCGGCGGACTTCCCCTCCGGCAAGGAGGGCGACGTGCTGACGGTGGAGTTCACCGTCCTGGGTATTCCCTGCGTCGGCCTCAACGGCGGCAAGGCGTTCAAGCAGACCGAAGCGTTCTCGTTCCAGATCGCCACCGACGACCAGGAAGAAACCGACCGCCTGTGGAATGCCATCGTCGGCAACGGCGGCCAGGAAAGCGCCTGCGGCTGGTGCAAGGACAAGTGGGGCCTGAACTGGCAGATCACCCCACGCGTGCTGACCGAAGCCTTCACCAGCCCGGACAAGGGCATCGCCAAGCGCGCGTTCGAAGCGATGATGGAGATGCGCAAGATCGACATCGCGAAGATCGAGGCGGCGATCCGCGGCTGACGCTCACAGCCCCAGGTGGTCGATCAACGCGCGTCGCACGCGCTCGGCATAGTCCTGCGACCCGTAGCAGCCGGTATCGAACACGCCGCCGGCATCGGCGGCCGCGGCCAGGCCGGAGAACGTGGGCCGGGGCACGATGACGACCTGCCAAGGCGCGTCGTCATGGTCGGCATCCTCGCTCAGGCGAACTTCGACGGCAGCCACGTTGGTGGTCGTCAGGCGGGTGGCAGTCTGTCGGCCCCAGGCACGCCGGTGGACCACGATGGTGTGCGACGAGTACTGCCAGTGATCGCTCCAGCCCGACAGCCCCGCGCGAATGAACTGCAGCCCCACGTAGCCCGCACCGCCTACGATGACCGCGAAAAACGGAGTGGCCACGTTCAGCGGCCACAGTCCCCTGCCCAATTCCCAGAGCGGCATGACGACGGCGAAGGCACCAGCGCCGACGCATCCCGCGCGGATCGGCCACGGGAACCCGCGCCGCACCAGCGGCAGGTCGTCGTCGGGGAAGGTGGCGATGTCGTCGGTGGACACGCCCCGATGGTAGCCAGAAAGCCATGCTGCCGGATGACAGGTCACACATGACCTCTGCGCCATGAAGCCTGCGTATCGCTCTGTATACTCGGTCACGGTTGGCGGGTACCCCTACCCGCCCACGAATCACGGAGCGATGTCATGGGTCTTGTACAGGCGGTGGTGGGTGCAGTCGGCGGCGTGCTGGGCGACCAGTGGAAGGATTTCTACACGGTGCCGCAGGGCCTGCCGTCGACGGCGGCACTGTTCGCCGCGGTGCCCCAGGGCACCAATGCCGGACGCGGCTCCAACACCAGCGGTTCGACCAACATCATCACCAACGGCTCGAAGATCGTCGTGCCCGAGGGCTACGGCCTGCTGCTGATGCAGGACGGCGCGATCACCGCATTCGTCGCCGAGCCGGGTGGTTACGAATGGCGTTCGGACGACATCAACTCCAAGTCGATCTTCGCCGGCGACGGCATCGTGTCGACCTTCATCACCCAGAGCTGGGAACGCTTCAAGTTCGGCGGCCAGCCGGGCTCGCAGCAGGCGGCATTCTTCGTCTCGCTGAAGGAACTGCCGGACAACCGCTTCGGTACCCAGTCCGAGATCTACTGGGACGACGGCTTCCTCAACACCCAGGTCGGTGCGATCACGCGCGGCACCTACACGCTGAAGATCGTCGACCCCATCCTGTTCGTGAAGAACTTCGTGCCGGCGGCATACCTGCAGCCGGGCAAGGTGTTCGACTTCACCGACATGGACAATGCCGCTGCCAGCCAGTTGTTCAACGAAGTGGTGGGCTCGCTGGCCCCGGCCTTCAGCCTGTACACGAACGATCCTTCCAAGGGCAACCGCATCACCAAGATCCAGCAGGATTCGCTGGGCTTCGCGCAGAGCCTGTCGGCCGCCGTCGAGCAGGGTTACCAATGGAGCTCCAGCCGCGGCCTGGCCATCGTCAAGACCGCCATCGTCTCCATCGAGTACGACGCCAACACGCGTGAACTGCTGAAGACCGTGCAGCGCGCCGATGCGCTGTCCGGTTCGCGCGGCAACTCCAACCTGCAGGCCAGCGTCGCACAGGGCATCCAGTCCGCTGGCGAGAACGGTGGCGCGGCCGGCCTGATGGGTATCGGCATGGCGTCGGGGATGATGGGCGTCGGCGGCTTGCAGCAGCCGGCCACGCCGGCCGCTCCCGCGGCCGAGGATCCGGTGGCCAGGTTGAAGAAGGCCAAGGAGATGCTCGACCTCGGCCTGATCACGCAGTCCGACTACGACGCACTGAAGGCGAAGGCGCTCGGCCTGTAACCGGAACACGCACCGCCCATGTCCACCCCGCATCGTCCGGCGCCCCCGCCGTTGCCGCCGGCTCCTCCTGCAGGCCCTGGTTCGCCACAGGAGGTGCCGCCGTTGCCCGGGACCTTCCCGGTCGACCCCGCCACCCTACCCGACGCCATCCGCGCGGAGATCGAGGCGCCCGATCCGGTCGCCCTCGACACCGCCGCGGCCGAACTCAAGGACGGCCTGAATCGCTGCCCGAAGTGCGGCGCCACCGACATCCGCCACAAGCCGGGCAGCGACCTGCTGGTCTGCCTGTACTGCCGCAACGAATGGGTGGGTGCGCGGGTCGAGGAGGAATTCGGCCTGGGCGTGGGCCTGGACCAGTTGCGTGGCACGGTGATCGCCAGCGGCGCGCGCGCCATCGACGCCGATGTCGCCAGCCTGATGACCTTCAAGTGCACCGGCTGCGGTGCCGAGGTGATGGTCAATACCGAAAGCACGATGACGGCACGCTGCCACTGGTGCCGCCACGTCTTCGGCGTGAACGAACAGATCGCCAACGGCGCGGTGCCCGATGCGGTGCTGCCGTTCCACATCAGGAAGGAAGATGCGGTCGCGCGCATCCGCCAGTTCGTGGCCAAGCGGCGCCTGTTCGCGCTGAAGGCGTTCAAGGAGCAGTTCACGCCGGAGAATGTCGTCGGCGTGTACCTGCCGTACATGATCGTCGACGGCAACGCCAGCGCGGAGGTCGCCGGCAAGGGCGAGATCCTGACCCGCACGTACACGCGCGGCACCGACAAGAACAAGAAGACCTACTACGACGCCGACGTGTACCAGGTGGAGCGGCAGGTCGACTTCACCGTCGACGACCTGCCGCTGGAATCGTCCGCCGAGCGCGGCAACTTCGATACCAAGGTCAACACGCAGAACATCATCAACACCATCCTGCCGTTCGACACCAAGAACGCGGTGAAGTGGAATGCGTCGTACCTGTCGGGCTTCACCTCGGAGAAGCGCGATACCGACGTGGAGCAGCTGCATCCGCGACTGGAGGACCAGCTGCTGTCCATCGCGCGCGCGCAGGTGGAAGGCTCGGTGCGCCGCTACGACCGCGGTGTGCGCTGGGAACAGGAACGCCTCGACGTGCACGGCACGCGCTGGGTGTCGATGTACCTGCCGGTGTGGCTGTACTCGTACCACCAGCCGGGCAGCAACGGCGGCCTGCTGCACTACATCGCGGTCAACGGCCGCACCGGCGAAACGATGGGCAGCGTGCCGGTACAGCAATGGAAACTTCTGCTGGCCGCGCTGACCGTGGGCACGTTCCTGGAGGGCATCGCCCTCTGGATCATCTGGGCAGGATCATGAGCGACGACAACGGCCTATGGCTGCTGGCGCTGGGGCCCACCGGGGCCGCCGCGCTGTACTGGGCCATCTACCGGTATTACCGCAACACCGACAAGTCGCATGCGTTCGAACGCGAGACCGACATCCAGGCCAAGCCCGTCACCGGCACGGACCGCCAGGTCGACACCGTGACCGGCACCCAGCGCACCCGC
>CBIHLJ010000019.1:0-70693 GCA_966210745.1 uncultured Pseudoxanthomonas sp. | reverse complement strand
CACCCCAACCCTCCCCCGCGATGCGGGGGAGGGGGCACACCTCCAGAGAATCCAGAAATGACTGCTTCCGACTCCAAAGACATCGTCCTCGCCTTCTCCGGCGGCCTCGACACCAGCTTCTGCGTGCCCTACCTGAAGGAGCGCGGCTGGAACGTGCACACCGTGTTCGCCGACACCGGCGGCGTGGATGCCGAAGAGCGCGCCTACATCGAACAGCGCGCCGCCGACCTGGGCGTGGCCAGCCACGTCACCGTCGATGGCGGCCCCGCGATCTGGGAGGGCTTCGTCAAGCCGTTCGTGTGGGCGGGCGAGGGCTACCAGGGCCAGTACCCGCTGCTGGTGTCCGACCGCTACCTGATCGTCGACGCCGCGCTGAAGCGCGCTGCCGAGTTGGGCACGAACGCGATCGCGCACGGCTGCACCGGCATGGGCAACGACCAGGTGCGGTTCGACCTCGCCGTGAAGGCCAGCGGCGACTATCGCATCGTGGCGCCCATCCGCGAGATCCAGAAGGAACACACCCAGACCCGAGCCTACGAACAGGCCTACCTGGAAGAGCGAGGCTTCGGCGTGCGCGCCAAGCAGAAGAGCTACACCATCAACGAGAACCTGCTGGGCCTGACCATGTCCGGCGGCGAGATCGATCGGTGGGAAGCCCCGGGCGAGGGCGCCCGTGGCTGGTGCGCGCCGCGCGCCGAATGGCCGGTGGAGCCGTTGCGGGTGACGGTCGGCTTCAAGAACGGCGAGGCGGTCAGCCTGGACGGGCAGCCCGTTGCCGGTGCCGCGCTGCTGGCGAAGTTGAATGCGCTGTTCGCGCCTTACGGCGTGGGGCGCGGCGTGTATACCGGCGACACCGTGATCGGCCTGAAGGGTCGCATCGTGTTCGAAGCGCCTGGCCTGGTGTCGCTGCTGGCCGCGCATCGCGCGCTGGAAGAGACCGTGCTGACCAAGCAGCAGAACCGCTTCAAGCCCGAGATCGCGCGCAAGTGGGTGGAGCTGGTGTACGAAGGCTTCTACCACGACCCGCTGAAGGCCGACCTGGAGGCGTTCCTGCAGTCCTCGCAGGCCACCGTCAACGGCGAAGTGGTACTGGAAACCCGTGGCGGCCGCGTCGATGCGGTGGCGGTGAAGTCCCCGCACATCCTCAACGCCAAGGGCGCGACCTACGCGCAGTCGGCGGACTGGGGCGTCGAGGAAGCCGAGGGCTTCATCAAGCTGTTCGGCATGAGCTCGACCCTGTGGGCCGAGATCAACCGCTGAGTCTTCAGGAAACGCCCTGCCGTCATTCCAGCGCAAGCTGGAATCCAGTTTGATTCTGCTTCGGACGCTCCAGAAGCAAGAGCAAAATGGATCCCGGTGCGCGCCGGGATGACGTTCGATACGACGACGGTCCACGGACACACACCATGCTGCCATCCGTTCTCCAACACCTCGACAAGCTGGTGTCCTTCGACACCCGCAACCCGCCGCGTGACATCGGTACTGACGGGATCTTCGACTATCTGCGCACGCAGCTGGCGGACTTCACCATCGAAGTGACCGACCACGGCGCTGGCGCGGTGTCGTTCTTCGCCGTGCGCGGACAGCCGAAGCGCGTGTTCAACGTGCACCTGGACACGGTGCCGTCGTCGCCGGCGTGGAGCGCCGATCCGCATGCGCTGCGCATCGAAGGCGACCGTGCCATCGGCCTGGGCGCCTGCGACATCAAGGGTGCGGCCGCGGCACTGGTCGCTGCCGCGCAGGTGACGAAAGGCGACGCCGCGTTCCTGTTCACAACCGACGAGGAGGCGAACGACGCGCGTTGCATCGCCGCCTTCCTGGCACGCGATCATGGCTTCGCCGAGGCGATCATCGCCGAGCCGACGCAGTGCCAGGCCGTGCTCGCGCACCGCGGCATCAGTGCTGTCCGCATGGCGTTCAAGGGCCAGGCCGGGCATGCCTCTGCCGAGAACGCGCTGTCGCTCAGCGCCCTGCACAACGCGATGCGCTGGGGCACCTCGGCGCTGGATTTCGTGCAGGCCCAGCATCACCTGCGTTTTGGCGGACTGACCGGCCTGCGCTTCAACATCGGCCGGGTCGAGGGCGGCATCAAGGCGAACATGATCGCGCCCAGTGCTGAAGTGCGCTTCGGTTTCCGCCCGCTGCCGTCGCAGGATCCGGCCGAGCTGCATGCCATGTTCCGCAGCCTTGCCAATCCCGATGCGTTGGCCGAGTACGAGGAAACGTTCCGCGGTCCGTCGTTGCCATCGGGCGATGTGGCGCGGGCGGAGGAACGGCGTCTCGCCGCGCGCGACCTGGCTGATGATCTGGGTCTGCCGATCGGCAATGCGGTGGACTTCTGGACAGAAGCCTCGCTGTTCTCGGCCGCCGGCCTTACCGCGTTCGTCTATGGTCCGGGCGACATCGCGCAGGCGCATACGGCCAACGAATGGGTATCGCTGGAGCAGTTGCAGCGGTACGCCGACAGCGTGGCGAAGATTCTTGGTCAGGCGAATTGATATGTAGGAGGGGCTTCAGCCCCGACCGGCACATCAACCATCGCAGTCGGGGCTGAAGCCCCTCCTACAGAAGCTCATGAAATCGACATGGAATCGAACAAGCAAACCCGCCAGACCATCATCCGCCTGTTGTCCAGCATGGCCAGCGCGAAGGAGATCTCGCAGTACGTCAAGCGCTTCTCGCAGCTGGATGCCAAGCGCTTCGCCGTGGTGAAGGTCGGCGGTGCGGTGCTGCGCGATGATCTCGAAGCGCTGACGTCCTCGCTGACGTTCCTGCAGGAAGTCGGGCTGACGCCCATCGTCGTCCATGGTGCGGGGCCGCAGCTTGATGAGGAAATGACCGCCGCCGGCATCACCAAGCAGACCGTCAACGGCCTGCGCGTCACCACGCCGGACGTGCTGGCCATCGTGCGCAAGGTGTTCCTGCAGCAGAACCTGGCGCTGGTGGAAGCGCTGCAGCAGGTCGGTGCGCGTGCCACGTCGATTGTCTCCGGCGTGTTCGAGGCCGAGTACAAGGACCAGGCCACCTATGGCCTGGTCGGCGACGTCACCCGCATCAACCAGGCTCCCATCGAAGCCAGCATGAAAGCCGGCTCCATTCCCGTGATCGCCAGCATGGGCGAAACCGTCGGTGGCCAGATCCTCAATATCAACGCCGACTTCGCCGCCAACGAGCTGGTGCAGGTGTTGCAGCCGTACAAGATCATCTTCCTGACCGGTACCGGTGGCCTGCTGGATGCGGAAGGCCGGGTGATCGATTCTATCAACCTGTCGACCGAGTACGACGAACTGATGGCCCAGCCGTGGATCAACGGCGGCATGCGGGTGAAGATCGAACAGATCAAGGATCTGCTGGACCGTCTGCCGCTGACCTCGTCGGTGTCGATCACCAAGCCGGCGGAACTGGCCAAGGAGCTGTTCACGCACAAGGGCTCCGGCACGCTGGTCCGGCGCGGCGAACGCGTGTTGCGCTTCGAGGGCTCGTGGGAGGGCGTCGACCTGCCGCGCCTGCGTACGCTGATCGAATCCAGCTTCGGCCGCACCTTGCTGCCCGATTACTTCGAGCGCACCGCGCCGTACCGCGTGTATGTCAGCGAGAACTACCGCACGGCGTTGATCCTGACGCAGGAGGAGGGCTTCGCCTACCTGGACAAGTTCGCCGTGCTCGATGACGCGCAGGGCGAGGGGCTGGGCCGGGCTGTCTGGCACGTGATGCGCGAGGAGAATCCGCAGCTGTTCTGGCGCTCGCGCCACAACAATGCGGTCAACATCTTCTATTACGCAGAATCCGATGGCTGCTACAAGCAGGAGAAGTGGAAGGTGTTCTGGTACGGCATCGAAGACTTCGCCGACATCGAGCGTTGCGTGGCGCATTGCCGTACACGCCTGCCGACGCTGAAGGACTGACATGGTTGCCGCACTTCCCCCCGCGTGGCAGCAGACGCCCGTCCTCACGGGTCGCCATGCGCGGCTTGAGCCCATGTCGCGCGACCACGTCGACGGCCTGCGTGCCGCGCTGGCAGGCGACGAGCTGTCTGCACTGTGGTTCACGCAGGTGCCCAAGGCGGCGGACGTCGAGCGCTACGTCGAGGCCGTGCTGGCGACGCAGGCCGACGGTCGCGTCCTGCCGTTCGTGGTGCGGGACGCGGATGGCCGCATCGTTGGAAGCACCCGCTTCTATGGGCTGGAAGCGGACGTGCCCAAGCTCAGCATCGGCTACACCTGGTACGCGCCCGATGTGCAGCGCACCGGCGTCAACACGGAAACCAAGCTGCTCCTGCTCACCCATGCTTTCGAAACATTGGGCTGCATCAGCGTGGTGTTCGAGACCAGCTGGTTCAACCATCGCTCGCGCGCGGCCATCGCCCGGCTGGGCGCGAAGCAGGACGGCGTGCTGCGCAACCACAAGCGCCACACGGATGGCTCGCCACGCGATACCGTCGTCTTCTCGATCATCGACGGTGAATGGCCGGCGGTGAAACGCAACCTGCTGGCCAAGCTGGCCCGGCACGAACAGGATTCCCCATGAGCACCACCAAGACCGTCGGCATCGTCGGCGCCCGCGGCCACACCGGCGCCGAGTTGATCCGCCTGATCGCCCGCCACCCGCACTTCGAACTGGCGTTCGTGTCTTCGCGCGAGCTCGACGGGCAGAAAGTCAGCGACCATATCGAAGGGTTCACTGGTGAGCTGCGCTACGAGAGCCTGAGTCACGAACAGGTCGGCTCGAAGGGTGCCGACGCGGTGATCCTGGCACTGCCCAACGGCAAGGCGGCCGAGCTGGTGGCGGCCATCGATGCGCAGGCGCCAGACACCACCGTGGTCGACCTGTCGGCGGATTTCCGCTTCGACGAGCGCTGGTACTACGGCCTGCCGGAACTCACTCGGCAGAAGTACTCCGGCCAGAAGCGCATCAGCAATCCCGGCTGCTACGCCACCGCCATGCAGCTGGCCATCGCGCCGCTGCGCGACCGGCTGGCGGGTCCGCCGCAGTGCTTCGGCGTATCCGGTTATTCCGGCGCGGGCACCACGCCGTCGGACAAGAACAATACCGACCTGCTGCGCGACAACCTGATGCCGTACGCGCTGACCGACCACATGCACGAGCGCGAAGTCAGCCGCCAGCTGGGCGTGCCCGTGGAGTTCATGCCGCACGTTGCGCCGCATTTCCGTGGCATCACCATGACGGTGAACCTGTGGCTGCAGCAGGCAACCAAGGTGGACGACATCCGCGCGCTCTATCGAGAACGCTATGCGCATGAGCCGCTGGTCCATGTCCTCGACGAAGCGCCGTGGGTCAGCCGCATTGCAGGCAAACACGGCGTCGAGATCGGTGGCTTCACCCTTGCCCCCGGCGGCAAGCGCCTGGTCGTGGTCGCGACGCTGGACAACCTGCTCAAGGGCGCGGCGACGCAGGGGATGCAGAACCTCAACCTGGCGTTCGGGTTCGATGAACTGGAAAGCATTCCGCAGGAGACGACGGCATGAGTGATCTGTTGTGGCAGAAGCCCGGCGTGGCGGTGGACGCGGAGATCCAGCGTTTCCTGGCCGGCGACGATGTGGTGCTGGACCGCGAGTTCTTCCTGCACGACATCCAGGCGAGCACCGCGCATGCCGAAGGCCTGCAGCGCATCGGCATCCTGTCCGGCGACGAGTTGGTCGGACTGAAACGCGAACTGGCGACCCTTGCCGAGGATTTCCGTCGTGGCGATTTCGTGCTGGACGAACGTTTCGAAGACGGTCACTCTGCCATCGAAGCGAGGCTGACCGAGCGCCTCGGCGATGCCGGTCGCAAGATCCACACCGGCCGCAGCCGAAACGACCAGATCCTGGTCGCCACGCGCCTCTGGTTGAAGGAAAAACTGGCCCGCGTGGCGGTGCTGTCGCGCGAGATCGCCAAGGTCGCGCTCGACCGCGCGCAGGCCGAGCGCGACCTGCCGCTGCCCGGCTACACCCATATCCAGCGTGCCGTCGTCTCGTCGGCCGGGATGTGGTGGGCGGGATGGGCGGAAGCCTTCATCGACAACACCACCCGCGCGCGCGACACGCTGAAACTGGTCGACGCCAATCCGCTCGGCACGGCCGCCGGCTACGGTGTCAACCTGAAGCTCGACCGCGAGCACACCACGGCCGCGCTCGGCTTCGCGCGCATGCAGGTCAGTCCGATCTACGCGCAGCTGTCGCGCGGCAAGTTCGAGCTCGCCGCGCTGGAAGCGCTGGGCGGCGCCACGCTGGACCTGCGCCGCATCGCCTGGGACCTGTCGCTGTTCACCAGCGCCGAGTTCGGCTTCGTTGCGCTGCCGGCGCAGTACACCACCGGCAGTTCGATCATGCCGAACAAGCGCAATCCTGACGTCATCGAGTTGATGCGCGCCACCCACGCCAGTGTCGCCGCCGCGCGTACCGAGATCGAACAGCTGCTGTCGCTGCCCTCGGGTTACCACCGCGACCTGCAGGCCAGCAAGGGCGCGATCTTCCATGGCTTCGGTCGCGGATTGCCGGCCCTGGAACTGCTGCCGGCGTTGCTGGCGAACCTGGAATGGCGCGGGGACAGGCTGCGTGCGGCTATCGATTCCGGCATGTACGCCACCGACGTCGCGGTCGAAGCTGCGGTCGCGGGCGTACCGTTCCGAGAGGCCTACAAGGCGGCTGCCGCATCCGCCGACAGCGCGGGACAAGGCCGCACGCCCGAAGGCAGCCTCGCCGCGCGCGTGTCGCCCGGCGCCGCTGCCGATCTGCGTCTGGATGAACTGCTCGCCCGCTGGGATGCGCTATGACGCGCTACCTCGTCATGGCGATGCGCCGTCCTTCGTTCGACGATGCCGTCATCGCGCCGCATCTCGCGTTCCTCGACGAACTGCGCGCCGCCGGGCAACTGGAGTTGACCGGTGGCTTCAGCGACAGGACAGGCGGCGCCTACGTGCTCGTGAACGTCGCCTCTCTGGATGAAGCGAAGGCGATAGCCGCGCGCGATCCCCTGGCGCTGACCGGCACCTCCGATCTCACCGTGTACGAATGGAACACCCGCTGAGCTGACACCATGACCCTCGCCACGCCGCCGCTGTTCACCGAACAACCGTTGCCGGCCTGGCGTCGCGCCGTGCTCAAGGTGGGCAGCAGCCTGCTGGCGGCGGAAGGCGAGGGGCTCAGTCCTCGCCATGCGCTGAACCTGGCGCAGTTCGTGTCGTCCAGCATCGCTGCCGGGCGCGAAGTGGTGATCGTTTCCTCCGGCGCGGTCGCGGCCGGACGCGGCCTGCTGCACCGCAAGCCGCAGGCGGGCGTAGCCATGGCCGAGCGTCAGGCACTGGCGGCGCTGGGGCAGGCGCAGCTGATCGCGCTGTGGCAGCGTTTCTTCGACCGTCCCGTGGCGCAGGTGCTTCTGACCCACGACGACCTGCGCAACCGCCGTCGCTACCTCAACGCGCGCGCGACGCTGCAAGAGTTGCTGGCGTTGGGCGCGTTGCCGGTGGTCAACGAGAACGACACCGTCTCCGTCGACGAACTGAAGCTCGGCGACAACGATAATCTCGCTGCGGTTGTCGCGGCGCTGATCGACGCCGACGCATTGTTCATCGCGACCGACATCGATGGCTTCTATACCGCCAACCCGCGCACCCACGCGGATGCGCGTCCGATCATGGACGTCGAGGCGCTGACGCCGGCGTTCTTCGCCATGGCGGGTGGCACCGGCAGCGGCGTCGGTACCGGCGGCATGCATACCAAGCTGGAGGCGGCGGCCAAGGCGGCGGCGGCCGGCATCGAGACGTTCCTGTTCAATGGCACGCAGGCCTTGACCGTGTCCGCGCTCGCGCGCGGCGCATTGCTCGGCACGCGCTTCCACCCGGCGCAGAACCGCCTCGCGGCGCGCAAGTACTGGCTGCGCAACGTGCCGGTGGAAGCCGGCGCCATCGTGGTCGATACCGGTGCGGCGAACGCGATGGGACAGAAGGGGGCGTCGCTGTTGCCGGGTGGCGTGACCACGGCGGAGGGCGACTTCCGCCGAGGCGACATGGTCGAGCTGGTGCTGCGCGACGAGACGGGCGACCATCGCATCGCGCGCGGCGTCAGCCAGTACTCGGCGGTCGACATCCGCCGCATCGCGCGGCGCCATTCGCGCGATATCGAAGGCATCCTCGGCTACACCTACGGCGAGAACGTCGTGCATCGCGACGACCTCGTCCTGGTGTGAACTCGAACACGGGAATCCGCATGACCGGCGCCATCACCCAGCAAGCCCTGCAGTGCCGTGATGCGGCGACGTCCATCGCCACGTTGTCCACGCAGGCGAAGACGGCCTTGCTGCGCGCGATGGCCGATGCGCTGTTGGCCGACGAAGTGCCGATCCTGGCCGCCAACGCACGCGATATCGAAGCGGCAGCGGCGAAAGGCATCGGCAGCGCCATGCTGGACCGCCTGCGTCTGGATGCGGCACGCCTGCAGGGCATCGCCGCTGCCGTGCGCGAAGTCGCGGAGCTTCCGGACCCTGTCGGCCAGGTCACCCGCGCCTACGACCGGCCCAACGGGATCCATGTCGAACGCGTGCGCGTGCCGCTGGGCGTGATCGCGATGATCTACGAGGCGCGCCCGAACGTCACCGCCGACGCAGCGGCGCTATGCCTGAAGGCGGGCAACGCGGTGATCCTGCGCGGTGGCTCGGAAGCGATCCATTCCAACACCGCCATCGCGGCGTCGCTGAAGCGGGCACTGCGCGAGGCCGGATTGCCCGAGGCCGTGCTGACCCTCGTCGAAGACCTGCGCCGCGACACCATTCTCGAACTGATCCAGTTGAACGACATCGTCGACCTGGTGATCCCGCGCGGGGGCGAGGGACTCATCCGTTTCGTCGCCGAACACGCGCGCGTGCCGGTGATCAAGCACTACAAGGGCGTCTGCCACCAGTACGTGGATGCCGGCGCCGACGAGGACCTGGCGCTGGACCTGCTGCTCGACGGCAAGGTGTCGCGTCCATCGGCTTGCAATTCGCTGGAGACGCTGCTGGTCCATCGGGACATTGCGCCTGGCTTCCTGCCGCGTGCGGTCGCCGCGCTGTGCGCGCGCGGCGTCGAGGTGCGCGTGGACGAGGCGGGCAGGGCCTTCGTGCCGGATGCCGTTGCCGCGACCGAGGAGGACTTCGCCGCCGAGTTCCTCGACCTGGTGATCGCGGTCGGTGTGGTCGACGACCTGGAGGCCGCCATTGCCCACATCCGCCGCCATACCTCCGATCACACCGAAGTCATCGTGACCCGCGATCCCGCACACGCGGAGCGGTTCCTCAATGCATTGCGGTCCGCCGTGGTGATGGTCAACGCCTCCTCGCGCTTCTCCGATGGCGGCGAACTCGGGCTGGGTGCGGAGATCGGCATTTCGACCACCCGCTTGCATTCCTACGGGCCCATGGGTCTGGAAGCGCTCACCATCGAGCGGTTCGTGGTGCGCGGCGAGGGGCAGGTACGGCACCCGGACCTGCTCTGATGGTGTCGATCAGCCTGGATCGGCGATCGCAGTGAAGCCGTGCGGACAGGCATCCTCGCCCATGTGCAGTACGGTGATCTTGCCTTGCACCAGCGCCCGCGCGACGGCCTGCGGCGCGCCGAGAGCCTGTGCCACGTCCGGCAGGGTAGCGCTGCGCGGCTGGCTGCGGCGGTCCACCCGGCTGAAGCGCAGCCGGTTGTACTCGGCCCACGCGATCAGCATCAGCGCACAAGCCACCGCCAGTAGCGGCAGGGAGAAGAGCAGGAATGGCTCGATGGCGTGCTCGCGCACGTAAAGCTCGAAGAATGCCGTGCGGAAACCGAGCAGCCAAAGCAGCAGCGTCGCCAGCGGCGTCCACAGGTAAACGTAAACCATCCAGAACCCCAGCGTGACGAAGCCCCAGGCTGCGCGTTGCAGCCTTGGCTGCTTCATCGGTTTGCGGATCAGACGTGAATCGAACTTCATCGTATTCCCCTGTCAGGGCTCACCCACGTGGCGCGACCACGCCGACGACGCATCAGCGTTTTGGGCACAGCCACCACGGTGGTGAACAGACTCAGCATCCAGTACGCCATCGGGTACCAGATCATCCAGAAGTAGTTGCGTCCCACCGCGGTCTCGTAGCGTCGGTCAATGACGATGCTGCTGGCGAACTGCAACATGCAGATCAGCGCCAGGATCACTCCATGCCACGAAGGCAGCAGGGTGTGTACGTACAGCGAAGGCGGCAGTGCGACGAATTTTCCCAACGCCCATAACAGCATGATGAGCAGCATGGTGTACGCCCAGCCCACGCTCAGCAGGTACTCGAGCAGCACGGCCCACATGCGCCGCTTGCGCCAGCTGAACATGCCCACGCTGTGGCGGAGCAGTACTTCAACGCCGCCCTGTGCCCACCGCAGGCGCTGGCGCCAGAGACCCTTCAGCGTTTCCGGCATCAGGATGAAACACAGTGCGTTGGGCTCGTAACGGATGTCCCAGTGATCGAGTTGGAGGCGCCAGCTGATGTCGATGTCCTCCGTCACCATGTCGTCGGCCCAATAGCCGATACGGTGCAGGGCGGTGCGACGGAAGCCGCTGATCACGCCCGACACGGTGAAGATGCGCCCGTACACCCGTTGCGCACGCTTGATCATGCCGATGATCGAAGAGAACTCACCCACCTGCAGGCGCCCCAGCAGGGTGGACCGGTTGCGGATGCGTGGATTGCCGGTCACCGCGCCGACGCGCGGTCCGGACGTCAGGTGCCAGATGATCCAATGGGTGGCGTACTCGTCCAGCAGCGCGTCGCCGTCAATGCAGACCAGGTATTCACTGCGTGCCGCCAGAGCGCCCATGCGCAGCGCGTTCGCCTTGCCGAGGTTGCGGTCCAGATGGATCACCCGGAGACGCGGGTGCACGGCGGCCAGCGCGTTCAAGCGCTCGCCCGTGTCATCGCGGCTGCCGTCGTTGATGGCGATGACCTCGAAGTCGGGGTACTGCTGCGCGAGCGCTGCGCCGATGGTGTCGTCGACGTTGTCGCCCTCGTTGTGGCAGGGGATCAGCAGGGTGGCGAACGGCATCACGGTCATCGGCGGCGGGTCGTTGCGCGGACGCGCATGCCGTTCGCGGCGGAAGTAGTAGTACAGCCCGCCGGACATCCAGAAGAAGGACATCACGATGGGGTACAGGAACGCGAACTGGAACAGTGCGTCTAGTAGCGGGGCCATCACCGTTCCTCGTAAGGAAAGCTGCGCGAGGACAGGGTGCCGCGCACATCCGGGAGGCGCGGCTGGTTGCCGATGAAGTCGTCCGGGTACCAGCCCAGGTGCCGTACGCCGTCGGCTTGCAATTGCCGCACCAGGGCCTGCAACGTGTCGCCGGGGATCGGCGTGCCGGCGCGCCAGTCGCGCGTCTGCAGTTCGAACAGCGTTTTTCTGAACGCCGGGTCGTGCGCGCGCACCGCGTCGGCCAGCTCGCGCATCCATGCCTCCGGCCGCCGATGTTCGCCTTCCATCCACGGCATCGCCATCAGCGCGGTGTAGTCGTAGGCCGTGAGGAAGGTGTCCAGGCGCTGGCCGAACCATTGCTGGCTCTCGGGTTCCAGCACGGTGCGTGCGTAAAGGTTGCGGACCGTCAGCAGCTTCGGCCGCCAGCGCTCGGCGGAGCGCTTCAACTCATGGGTGAAGTCGACCAGCAACTGCGCGCGCGTGTCGGAACCACCGAGCCGCGGGAGCTCGTCGTCGCGCAGGTAGGCATCGTCATGGAACAGCAGCCCCTCGAAGTAGCTGGCGATGGCCAGGTCTTCGTAGATGTCGCTGATCAGTGCGCGGGCGCGGGGATTGGAGGGGTCCAGCCGGAAGATGTCGCCCTTGCGCTCCGGCAGTGCCAGCGCCCGGCGCTGTGTTGCGTCCTGCGGCTCGAAGCCGAGTACCGGCAGCCACGCCAGCACCTTCACCCCCGTCCGCGTGCGCAGTTGCCAGGCCACGCGGTTGAACAGGTCCGCGCGGACTGGCAGGTGGCGGTTGGGGAAGTACAGTGCATCGGCGGAACCGTTGCCGTCGGGATCGGCGAAAGCCTGCAGGAACACATGGGTCGGGCCGATGCGCTTGACCCGCTCCAGAAGCGCATCGAGGTTGCGATCCAGCTGCGCGGGATCGGCGTCGTAGACGTAATCCAGGTCGACCTGCATGGCGCGGACGCCGGCAACGTCCTCGTCATGGCGCAATTCGTAGGCGAGGTCGCCGATGCTCGGGTTATCGCTCAGCAGCAGGCGCGCCAGCCCATGCAGATCGCTGCCGACCTTCTGTTCGCGGCCTTCAAGATCGAAGGACACCGGCATGCCCAGCGTTTCGGCGATGTCGTTGCTGACGCTGTTGTACGCCGCATATGGCCAGACGATGGCGCGCGGACGCACGCCCAGTTCGCGCTGCAGCGTGTCGGCACTCGCCTCCAGGTCGGCACGGATGCGCGCGCGGTATTCGCCTTCGCTCTCGTAACGGCGGGCCGTCGCGTCGTAGCGGCGTGTGATCGCCGCCGGGGTCGAGTTGCCCTGGGGGTTCGACTGCAGGCCGTGGTGCAGATCATGGCTGTGCGATGCGACTTCGATCAGTCCGGTCGCCTGCATTTCACGTAGTTGTGCCCAGGTGAGGAAATCATCGTGCGTGAACATGCGGGGGCCGTAGTCCACCTGCCGGTTAGCCGGCAGGTCCACCCAGTCCGTCACCACCGCGACCAGGGCCGGGTAACCGTAGGCACGCAGCAGCGGGAACGCATGCGTATACACGCTGCGCAGTCCATCGTCGAAGGTCAGCAGCACGGCCTTGTCGGGCAATGCGCGCTCGCCACGCGAGGCCGCCAGCACCTCTCCCAGGCTGACCGGGTGATAGTCGTGGCCCGAAAGCCAGTCCAGGTGGGCGGCAAAGTTCTGCGTGCTGACTGCGTAGCCATCCGGGTCACCTTTTCGGGCGACATCGTCGCGGATGTCGTGGTAGCTGAGCACCAGCAAGCGTTCGCCGGCCACCTCCACGGTGCTCGTGGCGGGTGCGGTATCGCCTGCGAAGGCCGCGAAGGGCAGTAGCGCGAACAGCGACAGGCACGCCCGCAGGAGCAGGTTGTCGAGGATGCTTGCCATGCTCATTCTCCCCACCGGTATTCGATGTCCAGCGTCACACGCTGCTCGCGCTGGCCGTCGTAGACGGGGCGCGACCAGGCGATTCCGTAATCCAGCACGTGACCCATGGCCAACTTCCATTCGTGCCGGTAGCTGGCGCGCGGTACCCATGCACTGCCATGGCCTTCCTGCCAATAGCTGCCGGCGGTGATCTCCAGGCGCTGCCGCAGGTGGCGCTCGTAACGGCGCCACGCGACGTGATCGACGCGGACGCCGGCGTTGAATGCGCGATCCTCCGAAGGATTGAAATAGGGAGCTTCGTCGTGACTGCCCCGCGATGCGTACGCGTCGCCGATCATGTCGACCAACAGGTGCGGTCGCGTGATCCACCTGTGCTGGCCGTACACACCCAGCTCCTGGCGTCGATTGCCGTCGTCGTAGTCCCAGTGCTTGTAGCGCGCACCCAGTTGCCCCTGTTCCGAAGGCGACCACACCAGCCCGGCCTGCCAGCTGTCCGCCCCGATCCCGCTACGGCGCGCCTGCAGTGATGCTTCCGGGTCCGCGTGGAAGACAGCGGCGCTGGCCGACACGGTGTCGCCGAAACGCCACCCGGCACGCATTCCGACGGCGGTGTCGTCGAGGTACCGGTCGTTCGGGCGCAGTGCTTGTGCTTCCAGCGACAGCCGGTCGTGTGCGTAGAGCATGCCCATGCCGGCGTAGCGGGCATGCACGCGTTCGCCCTGGAAATCAGCCCAGGCATCGCTGGCCTGCGCGGTCACGCGCCAGCGATCAGCCAGCATCGGGCTCTCTACGTACGCCCCGTACTCGCCGTCGCGATTTCCCAGCGGCGATGCAGTCGTCGTGCCTTCGGCGTCACTGCGTCCCGCAGCGGCCCATGCGCGGCCGCGCCAACCCAGGTGCGCATTCCAGTAGCGGTCCAGGCGCTGCACGTGGGTGTTGCCAGGAAACTGTTCCAGCAGCGCGTCGTGAAGCAGGCGGGCATCGCCCACGCGGTCGAGCGCGAGCAGGGATTCGGTGGCGCCGATACGGGCTTCGGTGCTGCGCGGATCCAGCGTCATCGCCATGCGCTGGCGTTCCAGGGCGCGCTCGCTCCAGCCGCGCATGCCGAAGACATTGCCAAGCCGTGATTGCAGGCCGGCGTTGTTCGGCGCCACGGATGCGAGCGCTTCGAGCGCCACCTGGGCTTCCTGCAGGCGGTTGCCGTACGCCGTCACCATCGCGTGATTGGTGTCGGCTTCGAAGCGGTGCCAGTTCTGGTGGCCAAGGCGCGCGCCTGCGGCACGTGGCCAAGGCTCGTTGGACTTGGACAGGGCATCCAGCATCGCCAGCGCGCGCGCGTGCTGCTCCGATTCCAGATAGGCATACGCCAGCAGCAGTTGGATATCGAACTCGCCAGGCATCGCCGCCAGCGAAATCTCGAGCGCCGCGGCGGCTTCCTCCGGTTGGCGCGTGGCCAGCAGCGAATCGCCGACCTTGGCCAGAGCGTAGGGAGGCACTTCCACGCCATCGGCAAGAAGTGCACGGTATGCCGCCACGACTTCATCGTGCTTTTCCAGCGTATTCAGGATCACCAGCGTGTCCAGGCGTGGACGCGTGGCTTCGGCGCGCTGCGCCGGGGTCAGGCTGGCAAGGTGCTCCGCCATCAAGCGTTCGGCCTGCTTCATTTCATCCAGCCGGGATGCCGTGTCCTGTGCGTAGAGGCCTCCCCAGACGATCGTGCGGGCCAAGCGGTCATTCTCGATGCGCGCGGCTTCGGCCCCGCTGAAGATGGCCGGGCGAGCGCGATAAAGCTGCCATGCGCGTTCGGCGTTGCCGAGATCCGCCAGCGTCAACGTGCGCAGCCGGTAGGCCTCCTCGTCCGAGGGAGCTGCGGACAACAGACGCTCATAGATCGCGAGGGCCGAGAGCCATTGACGCTGGTCACGCAGGCGCGTGGCATCGTCCAGCTGGGCTTGGCGAGACACCGTCCGCGTTTCCGCAGGCGCGGCCTGGAGGGCGAGGGGGTGCAGGGACAAACCCGTGGCACACGCCAGGGCGAGGGGGAGGGGGAAGAACCGGAGATTCAAGTGGGGGCCTGTCACGCGGCGCGGTTGCGTAGTCCGTTGCGCTGGTTAAAGCAAAAACTCTGCCAGTTCTCCCAGTCATCCGAGTTAGGGACAACAGAACTTGTATTCAGTTCATTCTATGTAAATAAATATGAACAACTATGCGCGAACTAGTTGAAATAAGGCGCAATAGTGTCTGATTGTCCTGAATGTGTTTGATGTCAGGTCGGCACCCGTCCACGAGAGGCACGTGAAGGAGGGGTCAAAGAGTGACGTTCAGCGTCATCATTCCGTGATGCACAGCACATTTTCTTCGAGGCTCTCGCTTCAGAGAGCCACGGGTCGCCGGCGGGATTGGATGAAGGGTGCGCGGTGCTGCGGCCCGGCCGGCGGTGGATATGGCGGGCAGGCGACGGGGGTGGGCAAGCGGCAGTCAACAAAAAGCCCGGGAAACTTTTGTTTCCCGGGCTTCGTGTTTTGGTCGGGGAGACAGGATTCGAACCTGCGACCTCTACGTCCCGAACGTAGCGCTCTACCAGACTGAGCTACACCCCGTTGAGCCGCGCATTGTAGGCAGTCGTCGCGCGTGCGGCAATAGGGCGCGGTGTTTCCGTTACGGCATGCGGCCTTCCCACTTAGAATGCGCTGTTGCCGTCCGTTGGAGTTTTTCGCTTGATCAAGCCCCGTACCCCGCCCGGAGTGATGGAACTGCTCCCGCGCGAGCAGATCGCCTTCCAGCGCATGCTGGACACCATCCGCCGGAACTACGAGCGCTTCGGCTTCCTGCCCGTGGAAACGCCGGTCTTCGAACTGTCCGAGACCCTGCTGACCAAGTCCGGCGGCGAGACAGAGCGCCAGGTCTACTTCGTCCAGTCCACTGGCGCGCTCGCGAAGGAAGGCGAAGGCCTGCCCGAACTGGCCCTGCGCTTCGATCTGACCGTGCCGCTGGCCCGCTACGTGGCCGAACACGAACACGAACTGACCTTCCCGTTCCGCCGCTACCAGATCCAGCGCGTCTATCGCGGCGAACGCCAGCAGCGCGGCCGCTTCCGCGAGTTCTACCAGTGCGACATCGACGTGATCGGCAAGGATGCGCTGAGCGTGCGCTTCGACGCCGAGATCCTGGCGGTGATCCACGCCGTTTTCAGTGAGCTGGGTATCGGCGAGTTCACCATCCAGTTGAACAATCGCAAGCTGATGCGCGGCTTCTTCGAGGCGCAGGGCGTCACCGACGGCGAACAGCAGGCACTGGTGCTGCGCGAAGTGGACAAGCTGGACAAGCGCGGCGCCGACTACGTGCGCGAGACGCTGACCGGCGAGGGCTTCGGCATGTCGGCCGAGGGCGTGGACCGCATCCTCGACTTCGTCGCCGTGCGCAGCACCGGCCACGCCGATGCGCTGGCCAGGCTCGACGCGCTGGGGCAGGGCAGCGACACCTTCAACCAGGGCATCGCCGAACTGCGCGAAGTGCTGGAACTGGTCAAGGCGCTGGGCGTGCCCGAGGACGCGTACTGCCTGAACTTCTCCATCGCCCGCGGCCTGGATTACTACACCGGCACCGTCTACGAGACCCAGTTGGACGGCTATCCGCAGATCGGCTCGATCTGCTCCGGCGGCCGCTACGAAGACCTTGCCAGCCATTACACCAAGTCGAAGCTGCCGGGCGTGGGCATCTCGATCGGCCTGACCCGCCTGTTCTGGCAGCTGCGCGAAGCCGGCCTGATCGCCGGCAGCGACGAGAGCAGCGTGCAGGCGATGGTCGCGTTGATGGATGACGGCCAGCTGGCCGGCTCGCTGGACATCGCGCGTCGCCTGCGCGCGGCCGGCATCAACACCGAAGTGCAGATGGAGAGCCGCAAGCTGGCCAAGCAGTTCCAGTACGCCTCGCGCGCGGGCATCCGCTTCGTGGTGCTGGCGGGCGAGGACGAACTGGCGCGCGGCGTGGTGACGGTGAAGGACCTGCTGCGCGAGCAGCAGTTCGACGTGAAACGCGAAGAACTGGCCAGCAGCCTGAAGGTGGAGCTGGAACAGGCACGCGCATTGGCGGGGCGCTGACATGAAGCCGATCCTGCTGGATGGAAAATCCCTCACCCGCGACCGGCTGGTCGAGATCGCGTTCGGTGCCAGTGTCGAGTTGGACAAGGGGGCACTGAAGGACGTCGCGCGCGCCGCGGACTTCCTGGCCGAACAGGTCCGCCGCGAAGAGCCGATCTACGGCGTGTCCACCGGCTTCGGCAGCAATGCCGACAAGCTGCTCGGCGCGCATCCGCTGCGCGACGAACTGCCGGGCGCGGTGAAGTCCGGGCGCTCGCTGCACGAAGAGCTGCAGTACAACCTGATCGTCACCCATGCCGTGTGCGTGGGCGAGCCGATGGCGCCGGAGATCGTCCGCGCCATGCTCGGCATCCGCATCAACACGCTGCTGAAGGGCCACTCCGGCATCCGCGTCGAGACGCTGCAGGCGCTTGCCGCGATGCTCAATGCCGGCATCGTGCCGGTGGTGCCTTCGCTGGGATCGGTGGGCGCCTCGGGCGACCTGGCGCCGTTGTCGCACCTGGCCATCGTGCTGCTGGGCGGAGGCGAAGCCTTCCATGAAGGCGAGCGCATGTCCGGTGCCGACGCGCTGAAGCGCGTGGGGTTGTCGCCGGTCTCGCTGTCGTACAAGGAAGGCCTGGCGCTGAACAACGGCACCGCGCAGATGCTGGCGATGGGCGTGCTGGCGACCTATCGCCTGGACAACCTGCTGGACACCGCCGATCTGGCGGCGGCCATGACAATCGATGCGTTCGCGGGCCGCCTCGGCGCGTTCGCCGAAGAGGTCCACGCGCTGCGGCCGCATCCGGGCCAGGTGCACGTGGCCGCGCGATTGCGCGACCTGCTCGATGGATCGACGCTGGCCGACATCCCGTACCACCTGGTGCCGAAGTTCCGTCCGTGGCTGCCGCGCAGCTGGGATACGCCCGAGGCGCAGGCGCTCCGCTTCGACATCGGCTGGGACTGGGTGCCGACCGACCAGCGCCACGGCCGGGAGAAGTTCTATGACCGCTTCATGCCGTTCCGTGGCGGCAAGAAGCACCAGCCGCAGGACAGCTACTCGCTGCGCTGCATTCCGCAGGTGCACGGCGCCGTGCGCGATGCGGTGGAGCAGGCCAAGCGCGTGCTGGAGATCGAACTCAACGCGGTCACCGACAACCCACTGGTGTTCCCCGACAAGCAGGCCGAGCACGTCGAAGAGCAGGTGATCTCTGCCGGCCACTTCCATGGCATGCCGCTGGCGTTGGCGATGAGCTACGTGAAGGCAGCCATCCCGACACTGGCCTCCATCTCCGAGCGCCGCCTCAACAAGCTGGTCGATCCGTCCACAAACGACGGCCTGCCCGCATTCCTGATCGGCAACGAGGATGGCACCGAGTCGGGGCACATGATCGTGCAGTACTCGGCGGCGGCGATCGTCAACGACCTCGCCAGCCGCGCACATCCGGCCAGCGTGTTCTCGGTGCCGACCAGCGCGAACGCGGAAGACCACGTGTCGATGGGCGCCAACGAAGCACGCCATGTGCTGGCGATGGTGCAGGACCTGGGCAAGGTGCTGGCGCTGGAGCTGTACACCGCGGCGCAGGCCTTGGACCTGCGTCGCGACATGATCAACGCCGCGCGCTCGTTGTCGGACCGTACCGATGCCGAAGGGCTGGCGATGAAGGTGTCGGGCGGTCCGCAGCCGGGCGCCGAAGGACACGACACCTTCCTGGCCGAAGTCGATGCCCTGCGTGCCGTGCTGTCGGCCAGCGAGGCCTTCCATCCGGGTCACGCAGTGGCGGCAGCGCATGCGGCGATCCGCGCGAAGATTCCCTTCCTCGACCGCGACCGCGCGCTCGATGGCGAAGTCGCCACCGCGGTGCGGCTGGTGGAGTCGGGGGAGATCCTGGCGGCGGTGCGCAATCGCTGAGGAAGAAGCTGTAGGAGCGACGTAAGTCGCGACCGCACGAACAGATCTGCCCTGATGCCAAGGCAACCAGTGACGGTGCGGCGGTTGGGGCGATGGTTGGACGCAAGTTCCGTGCGCCTATGATTCACGGTCGCGACTCACGTCGCTCCTGCAGTAGGCCCTGTCGCTTCACAACGTCCGCACGCAGTCCCGCCCTTCGGCCTTCGCGGTGTACAGCGCCTGGTCCGCCACCTGCAGTGCGGATTCCAGGCTGTCCCGGGCTTCCAGGTCGACGCAGTGCACGCCGATGCTGGCGGAGACGGCAATTTCCAGCTCGCCGCTGCGGCAGGGCTGCGCGCGCAGCGCCTGGCGCAGCTCTTCGGCCACCACGCTGGCCTCGCCCAGGCCCATGCCGGGCAGGGCGGCGATGAACTCCTCGCCGCCGAAGCGCGCCAGCAGTGCGCCGTGCGGGCGCAGCGTCTCGGCCAGCGTGTTCGACGTACAGCGCAGGCAGTCGTCGCCGACCAGGTGGCCGTAGGTGTCGTTGATGCGTTTGAAATGGTCCAGGTCGATCATCAGCAGCGAGATCGGCCGCTGCGAATTGCGCGACTGCGACAGCAGGTGCTCGAAGGCTTCGCGGAAATGCGTGCGGTTGTAGAGGTCGGTCAAGCCGTCGAGCCGGCTGGATTCACGCAGGCGATGGTGGGCGGTCTCGAGTTCGGACATCGTCTGGCGGAGCTCGGCGGTACGCGACACCACCTGCTCCTCCAGCGAGTTCTTCGCGTCCCGCACAATGCGCTCGTTCTCGTTGCGCAGCGCGGCGTAGCGGTAGCCCAGCGCCACCGACAGCAGCAGCATCTCCAGCGCCGAGCCGATCTGCACGCCGTACTCGGTGATGAATCGCTTGGGCAGCAGACCGAACGCGAGTGCCACGAAGATGCCCGTTCCCAGCAGGAACATTGCCCATGCCAGCAGGAACACCTTCGCGGGCCGGTAGCCACTGCGCACCACCACCAGCGTGATCACCGCGATCCATACGATGCTGGGGAACACTGCTGCGGACGCGATCGGTGTCGCCACGTGGTAGGGAAGCTGGGTGGCGGCGATGCCGAGCAGCACGAAGAACGCGATGATCGCCTTGCTGACGCGGTCGCCCAGCCGCCATCGGGTGTTGAGGTCGAGGAAGGTCCGCGAAAACTGCTGCATGCCGATCTGCGCCAGACAGACCGACAGCGGGACCGATTTGTCGGCCAGCCACGTGGAATGCGGCCAGAAATATTCGAAGCCCAGCCCATTGAGCGTGAACAGCACCAGCCCGAACGCGGTGATGTGGAACAGGTACCAGAAGTAGCTGCCATCGCGCAGCACCAGCCACAGCACCAGGTTGTAGAAGAACAGTGCAAGCAGGATGCCGTAATAGATGCCGATGCCGAGCTGGCCGTCGCGGGAGAGCTCGGCGAATGCAGCGGGCGTGTACAGGAACAGTGGCACCTGCATCGAACTCTGGCTCTGCACCCGGACCAATAGATCCACCGGCTGGTCGGTGGGCAGTTCCAGCCAGAAGTTCGGATGCCGGTAGCGGATGCTGCGCTGCTCGAACGGGAAGGTGTCGCCGCCGGCGTGGTGGACCGTGCGGCCATCCGGGTAGCGCGCGTAGATATCGATACGATCGCTCAGCGCGTACTGCTGGACCAGCAGCCAGCGCTGCTCGCGCGGGTTGGCGTTGGTGACCTCCACGTGGAACCAGAAGGCGCCGGTCTGGAACCCGAAGGAGGCATCCCCGTTCGGCAACGGAGCGAAGCGGCCCGCGTCCAGCAGGCGCTGCGCGTCGTCCGGTGTCGCGGCGCCGCCTGCGTCATGCAGGTAGGTGGTGTGTGGCGCAAGCGCCGCATGGTTCGCGTCGGCGCCGAGGCGGGCCGGCGCAGGTGCCGAGGCCGTGGCGACCATCGGCCAGAGCAGGGCCAGCAGCAGCCATGCCGCCCAGCGCGGCCGGCGTGCGGTATCGGTGCGTCGTCCCTGCATGCCCATCCCCCCGGGGTGGCCTGTCCGCCTTCCGGCGACAGGGCCGGGCCGGCGGTCCGGCGTCCTTGGCAGTGTACTCATCGTCCTTGTCCGCTCCAGCCCATCATCGATTCCCGGGTGTGGCCATGCCGGAAGTAACGGGAAACGACCGTGATTCCAGACAAGGCCGGGGTTGACGGGCGTGACGGGATCGTATTAACGTAATAGCACGTTAATACATTGGTTCACGATCCTTCCTCATGAAGCGCCGCTCGCTCCAGGACGACATCGCCGACAACCCCCCGCTGCAGGCCCTGGCCGTGGCCCTGGCGGCGCTATCGGAAGCGGGCGAGGTGCGGGCCTTTCTCGAGGACCTGTGCACGCCCGCGGAACTTGAAGCCATGGCAGACCGCTGGCGGGTCGTGCCGTTGCTGCTGAAGGGTGTGCCGTACCGGGAAATCCACGATCTCACCCAGGTCAGCGTGACCACCATCGGCCGCGTCGCCCGCACGCTGGAGCGGGGCGCCGGTGGCTACGCCACTGCCGTCCAGCGCCAGCAGGCCGCCACAGCCTCCGCCTCCCACTGAGTTTCCCCATGAGTCCCTCCCTGACCCCCGCGACGCGCGAGCGTCTGCGCATCGCGATCCAGAAAAGCGGGCGGCTGGCCGAGCCTGCCCGCACGCTGCTGGCCGCCTGCGGCCTGAGCTGGCGCGAAAGCCGCGACAAGTTGTTCTGCTATGGCGAATCCCTGCCGGTCGACCTGCTGCTGGTCCGCGATGACGACATCCCCGGCCTGATCGCCGATGGCGTCTGCGACTTCGGCATCGTCGGCCGCAACGAACTGGACGAACAGGCCGGCGAGCGTGCCCTGATCGGCCTGCCGCAGGCCTACCGCGAACTGCGTCCGCTCGGTTTCGGGAGCTGCCGACTGATGCTGGCCATTCCCGATAGTTGGGAGTGGGAAGGCCCGCAGCAGCTCCAGGGCCTGCGCATCGCCACCAGCTATCCCTCCGTGCTGCGGCAATGGCTGCAGGCACGGAGCATTGATGCGGCTGTGGTCGAGCTGTCCGGCTCCGTCGAGATCGCGCCGAAGCTGGGCACCGCGGACCTGATCTGCGATCTCGTCTCCAGTGGCGCCACGCTCGCTGCCAACCAGCTGAAGCCCGTGGAAACCCTGCTGGACAGCGAAGCGGTGCTGGCCGGCCCGGCGCGCGAGTTCGATGACGCCCGCGCAGGGCTCGCCGACATGCTGCTGCGCCGCCTCGATGGTGTGCTGAAGTTGAAGGACAGCAAGCTGCTGATGTTCCGCGCCGAGCGCGATACGGTGCCGGCATTGTCGCGCCTGCTGACCGATAGCGAGGGTCTGGTCACGCTGCCGGGTGGCGAAGACGGTCCCGTCTCGCTGCAGGCGATGTGCCACGGCGTGGTCACATGGCAACGACTGGAAGAACTGCAGCGCGCCGGTGCGCAAGGCCTGATGGTGCTGTCGGTCGAGAGGTCGCTGGCATGAGCGTTTCGCCCGCCCCGGCGTACGACTGGAACGTATTGGATGAGGCCGCGCGCAACGCCGTGCTCGCACGGCCCGTGCAGACGGTCGCGCAACGCACACGCGATGCCGTGGCGGGCCTGTTGGCCGACGTGCAGGCGCGCGGCGACGTGGCGCTGCGCGAGATCACCGCGCGCTTCGACGGCGTGGAACTGGCGACGTTCGAAGTCAGCGACGAGGAATTCGCCGCCGCCCACACCGCCGTGTCCGCCGACCTGCGCCAGGCGATGCAGGACGCCGCCGAGCGTATCGAGGCCTTCCACCGCGCGGGCATGGCGCAACCCTACGCGGTGGAAACCGCGCCGGGCGTGGTCTGCGAACGGATCATCCGACCGATCGCGCGCGTCGGTCTGTATGTGCCGGCAGGGAGTGCGCCGTTGCCGTCGACCGCGCTGATGCTGGGCGTGCCATCGCGCCTGGCCGGCTGCCGGGAAGTCGTGCTGTGCACGCCGCCACGCAAGGACGGCACCGCCGATCCCGCCGTGCTGGTGGCCGCGCAGCTGACCGGTGTGCGTCGCGTGTTCAAGCTCGGAGGTGCGCAGGCGATCGCCGCGATGGCATTCGGCACGGACAGCGTGCCGAAGTGCGACAAGCTGTTCGGTCCCGGCAACAGCTACGTGACCGAAGCCAAGCAGCAGGTCGCACAGTCCGGCGCCGCCGCCATCGACATGCCGGCGGGCCCCTCTGAAGTGCTGGTGATCGCCGATGCCGGCGCGGACGCAGCCTTCGTGGCGGCGGACCTGCTGTCGCAGGCCGAGCATGGCCCGGATTCGCAGGTGCTGCTGCTGAGCGATGACGATGCACTGATCGCGCGCGTGCAGGACGAACTGGCCACGCAGCTTGCCGCACTCGACCGGGTCGACATCGCACGACAGGCATTGTCGGCGTCGCGCCTGATCAAGGTCGCCACGCTGGACGACGCGTTCGCCATCAGCAATCGCTACGCGCCGGAACACCTGATCGTCGCCCTGCGTGAACCGCGCGCATGGCTGGACAAGGTGGAGGCCGCCGGTTCGGTGTTCCTTGGTGACTACACGCCGGAAGCGTTGGGTGACTATTGCAGTGGCACCAACCACGTGTTGCCGACGAGTGGCGCGGCGCGCGCGTACAGCGGCGTCAGCGTGGCCAGCTTCCAGAACTTCGTCAGCGTGCAGTCGGCCAGCCGGGCTGGCATCGCCGCCATCGGCGAGTGCGCATTGACGCTCGCGCGTGCCGAGGGCCTGGACGCACACGCCAATGCCGTCGCGCTGCGCCTGCGCAAGGCGGCCGCATGAGCAGCGTGCTGCCCCTCGTACGCCAAGACCTGCGCGACTTTGCCGGGTACAAGTCGGCGCGCAGCGATGCGCTGAATGGCGATGTCTGGTTGAATGCCAACGAGTCCGCGTGGGCAAATCCGGCCGACGGGCAGGGTCGCAGTCGTCGCTATCCGGATCCGCAGCCGTCCGCGCTGCGTGCGAGGCTCGCGCAGCTCTACGCCGTGGCGCCAGAACAACTGCTGATCGGACGTGGCAGTGACGAAGCCATCGACCTGCTGGTACGCGCGCTGTGCGTGCCCGGCGAGGATGCCATCGTGGTGACGCCGCCGGTGTTCGGCATGTACGCGGTCTGCGCGCGACTGCAAGGGGCGCGCATCATCGAAGTGCCCTTGGTCGATGGCGACGCAGGCTTTGTCGCCGATCTCGAGGCCATTCGCGAGGCGGCGTTGGGGCAGGGCGCAAAGCTGGTGTTCCTGTGCTCGCCTTCGAACCCGGCGGGCTCGGCGATTCCGCTCCGGGACATCGCCGCTTTGGCTGGTGCGCTGGAAGGTCGGTCGCTGGTCGTCGTCGATGAAGCCTACGGCGAGTTCGCCGATCACGCCTCCGCTACGACGCTGCTTGAAGCGCATGCGAACCTCGCCGTGCTGCGCACGCTGTCCAAGGCGCATGCGCTGGCGGCAGCGCGGATCGGCGTCGTGATCGGGGATGAGGGACTGGTCTCGGTGCTGCGGCGCTGCCAGGCGCCCTATCCGGTGCCGACGCCCTGCGCCGATCTGGCGCTGGATGGCTTGTCCGACACGGCGCTGGCGCAGACGCGCGAGCGTGTTGCGCTGGTACGCAGCGAGCGCACCCGGCTTCAGGCCGCACTGGAGCGCAGCGTCGGCGTCCGGCGTGTCTACCCGTCGCAGGGCAATTACCTGCTGGCACGCTTCGATGATGCGGAAAGCGCATTCCGCGCGCTGCTCGCAGCCGGTGTGGTGGTGCGCGACCAGCGAGCGGCGCCGCAGCTCGGTGATGCGTTGCGCATCACCGTTGGCTCGCCAACGCAGAACGACCGCGTGATCGCGGCCCTCAGCGCGCAGGAGCAAGTCGCGTGACCCCCATCCTCTTCATCGACCGTGACGGCACCCTGATCGAAGAGCCGGAAGACTTCCAGATCGACGCCTACGAGAAAGTGCGCTTCGTCGCCGGGGTCATTCCCGCGCTGCTGAAACTGCGCGATGCGGGCTACCAGTTCGTCATCGTCAGCAACCAGGACGGGTTGGGCAGCGAACAGTATCCGCGCGCCAGCTTCGACGGACCGCAGGCATTGATGATGCAGGTGTTCGAAAGCCAGGGCATCCGCTTCCGCGACGTACTGATCGATGAAAGCTGGCCGCACGAGAACAAGCCGACGCGCAAGCCGGGTATCGGTTTGATGGTCCCCTATCTGCAGGACCGCAGCATCGACTGGGCGCGCTCGGGCATGGTCGGCGACCGGCCGAGCGACATCCAGTTCGCCGAGAACCTGAAGATCCGCGGCTTCCAGCTGAAGACCGTGCAGTTCGGTGGCGAATGGGACTGGGCCGGCATCGCGCATGAACTGGCGGATGCGCCACGGCGTGCCGTAGTCCAGCGCAACACGAAGGAGACGAAGATCCGCGTCGAAGTGGACCTCGACCGCATCGCCGAGCCCGTCGCGAAGACCGGCCTGCCGTTCTTCGACCACATGCTGGAGCAGATCGGCAAGCACGGCGGTTTCGCACTGGACGTGCGCGCCGATGGCGACCTGCACATCGACGAGCACCACACCGTCGAGGACACCGGCCTCGCGCTGGGGCAGGCGCTGAAAGAGGCGCTGGGCGACAAGCGCGGCATCGGCCGCTACGGTTTCACCCTGCCGATGGACGAGACGCTGGCCAGCGCGGCGCTGGATTTCAGCGGGCGGCCGTACTTCGTCTTCACGGGCGAGTTCCGGCGCGAGCGCGTCGGCGACCTGCCGACCGAACTGGTGCCGCACTTCTTCCGCTCGCTCTGCGACGCCTCCGGCCTCAATCTCAACCTGAGGGTGGAAGGCGACAACGACCACCACAAGGTCGAGGCCAGCTTCAAGGCGCTGGCACGCGCGTTGCGCCAGGCGGTGAAGCGCGAGGGTGCCGAACTGCCGTCGACAAAGGGGGCCCTGTGACGAAGGTGGTCCTGGTCGATGCCGGTGGCTCCAATATCGGCTCGGTGCGATATGCGTTGCAGCGCCTCGGCGTGGAAGCGGAACTTACCGGCGACGCGGCGACGATCCGCGCTGCGGACCGGGTGATCCTGCCCGGTGTGGGCGCCGCCGCCGTGTGCATGGCGCGACTGCAGGAACTGGACCTGGTCGACGTGCTGCGCACGCTGGACAAGCCGCTGCTGGGTGTCTGCGTCGGCGTGCAGCTGTTGTTCGCGCATTCCGAGGAGGAGGACACCCCCTGCCTGGGCTTGCTGCCGGGACGCGTACGCAAGTTGCGCGCCGCACCCGGCATCCGCGTACCGCACATGGGCTGGAATACCCTGCAGCGGCGACGCGGCGGCTCGCTGGTGGAAGGCATCGCTGACGGCGACCACGCCTACTTCGTCCACAGCTATGCCGCAGCCGTCGACGACGACTGCCTGTGCAGCAGCGAGCACGGCCACGCGTTCGCCGCGGTGGTGCAGCGGGGCAATGTGGCCGGCGCCCAGTTCCATCCCGAGCGCTCGGGTGCCGTCGGCGCACGGTTGCTGAAGAACTTCATCGAGTACGGACTGCAATGACAGGTTTCACCGTTTATCCCGCCATCGACGTACGCGATGGCCGCGTCGTGCGGCTGGCGCAGGGCGACTATGCACGCGAAACACGCTATGACGGCACGCCGCTGGAGGTCGCGCAGCGCTACGCCTCGCAGGGTGCCGAATGGCTGCACCTGGTCGATCTGGACGCGGCGCGTGCCGGCGGCTACACGCTAGCGCCGTTGCTGGGCGAAATCGCGCGCACGACCTCGTTGAAGGTGCAGACGGGCGGTGGTGTGCGCGGGCGCGATGATGTGGCGCGGATCCTCGCTGCAGGCGCGGAACGTGTCGTCATCGGTTCGTTGTCGGTCCGCGACCCGGATGCCGTCGTGGCGTGGCTGGCCGAGTTCGGCAGCGAGCGCATCACCGTGGCGCTGGATACGCGACGCGACGACGACGGAACGTGGCGCCTGCCGGTGCATGGCTGGACGGAGACGGCATCCGAGACGCTGGACGACCTTGCCTTGCGCTACGCGGGTGCCGGCCTGCGCCAACTGCTGTGCACCGACATCGCCCGCGACGGCATGCTGAGCGGGCCCAACCTCGACCTGTACGCCCACCTGCGCACCACCTTGCCCGGCTTGGCCGTGCAGGCCTCGGGCGGGGTGAGCGCGGTGGCGGATGTCATCGGGGCTCGCGAAGCGGGTTGCGCCGGCATCGTGCTCGGGCGTGCGTTGCTTGAAGGCCGCTTCGCCTTGCCGGAAGCGCTGGCATGCTGAGCCGGCGCATCATTCCCTGCCTGGACGTGCGCAAGGGCCGGGTGGTCAAGGGCGTGAAGTTCCGCGACCACGTCGACATGGGCGACATCGCGGAGCTGGCGCTGCGCTACCGCGACGAAGGGGCCGACGAACTGGTGTTCTACGACATCAGCGCCAGTCCGGAGGGGCGTTCGGTCGACTACGCCTGGATCGAGCGCGTGTCGCGGCTGCTGGATATTCCGTTCTGCGTGGCGGGCGGCATCCGCGACGTGGAGACAGCCCGCCGCGTACTGTACAGCGGGGCCGACAAGGTGTCGGTCAACACGCCCGCGCTGGAGCGTCCGGACCTGATCGGCGAACTGGCGCAGGCGTTCGGTGTGCAATGCGTGGTGGTCGGCGTGGATTCCATTCGCGAGCCGGATGGCGAGTGGCGCGTGCGCCGCTACTCCGGCGATCCCACGAAAATGCAGGGTGCCGGCCTGCGGACGCTGGATTGGGTCGTGCAGGCGCAGGGCCTGGGCGCTGGCGAGATCGTGTTGAACTGCATGGACCAGGATGGCGTGCGGCGAGGCTACGACCTGGCGCAGTTGCAGGCGGTTCGCAGGGTCTGCGAAGTGCCGCTCGTTGCCTCGGGTGGCGCAGGCGAGGTGGAGCATTTCACCGACGTGTTCCGGCAGGCGGATGTGGACGGTGCACTGGCCGCCAGCGTCTTCCACAGCGGCCACATCCGCATTCCGGCACTGAAGCAGGCACTGGCGCAACAAGGCATCGAGGTGAGACGTGGCGACTGACAAGCGGCAACCGGCATTCGATCCATCCAGCCTGGACTGGAGCAAAGGCGATGGACTGCTACCCGTCGTCGTGCAGGATGCGGCGAATCTGCGTGTGCTGATGCTGGGCTACATGAACCTCGAAGCGCTGGAAGCAACACTCGCGCACCGGCAGGTGACTTTCTTCAGTCGCAGCAAGCAGCGTCTGTGGACCAAGGGAGAAAGCTCAGGACATGTACTGGACCTCGTCTCGGTCGAAGTCGACTGCGACAACGACACGCTACTGATGCTCGCGCACCCGCGCGGCCCCACGTGTCATCTGCAGCGCGCCAGCTGCTTCCCGTCGGCGCCGTCGGCATTTCTGTCGGAACTGGATGCCCTCGTTGCGCAGCGCGAGCGCGAACGGCCCGCCGACAGCTACACCACGCGACTGTTCGAGGCCGGCGTCCGCCGCATCGCGCAGAAGGTGGGCGAGGAGGGCGTGGAAACAGCGTTGGCGGCCGTGGCGCAGGACGAAACCGCGCTGCTCGGCGAAAGTGCCGATCTGCTGTACCACCTGACCGCCCTGCTGCGCGCACGCGGCCTGTCGCTGGCCGATGCCGTCGACGTGCTGCGCCAACGCCACGCGTCCACGTGAGCTTCCCTCGCACCTTGTAGGAGCGACGTAAGTCGCGACCGTGGATCTGGATCGAACGCGATGGTCCATCGTCGGTATCGCTTGCAGCACATCTCCATGGTGATCCAGCCGTGCGGTCGCGACTTACGTCGCTCCTACAACGGCAATGCTGTTGCTGCGCCATAATCTCCCGGTCTTCCGGCTGGAGTCGCCATGCGCGCTTCGTTGATCGCCCTCGTCCTGACACTGCTGACGGTCCCCGCCCATGCACTGCCGCCGCCCTGCAACTGGGGACAGGTGTACGAGGATCGCAACGGCAACGGCGCCCGCGATGCGGGGGAACCGGGCCTGCCGGGCATCAAGGTGTCCAACGGTGTCGACATCGCGGTCACGGATGCGCGGGGTGAATACAGCCTCGACTACGTTGACGGGCGTACGCTCTTCATCATCAGACCGGCCGGCTACGATCTGGCGGTGCGACCGGACGGCTTGCCGGCCCGCTGGCGCAACCTGCAGTACCACGCCGGTCCCACGCTGAAATACGGCGGCATCCCGCAGCGGCAACCGGACTGCACGCATTTCGGGCTTCGTCCGCGGGTGAAGGAGGCGAAGGGCGCGCTCGATGTGCTGCTGTTCGCCGACAGCCAGACCTCTTCCGTGAAGGACGTGGACTACTACTGGCGCGACATCGTGCAGCCGCTGGTCGGCAGGCACGGCGCCGCGCTGG
The DNA here is from genome assembly GCA_966210745.1 of uncultured Pseudoxanthomonas sp. Taxonomy (GTDB): domain Bacteria; phylum Pseudomonadota; class Gammaproteobacteria; order Xanthomonadales; family Xanthomonadaceae; genus Pseudoxanthomonas_A. Next base: position 41,245 of record CBIHLJ010000019.1, on the reverse strand, counting down.
GCCTGACCCTGGGCGACGTGACCAACGACGACCTGTCGCTGTATCCGCAGATCCTGCGCACGACGATGAGCCTGCAGGTGCCGTGGCTGTTCATTCCGGGCAACCACGACCTCGACTTCGATGCCGCCGGCGATGAGGATTCGCTGCGCACGTTCCGCCATCACCTGGGCCCGGACACGTTCGCGTGGGAAGAAGAGGTCGCGACGTTCATCGGCCTGGACGACGTGATCTACCAGCCCGGCAGCGTGCCTGCGTACTTCGGCGGGCTGCGCGAAGACCAGTTCGCCTTCCTGCAGGCGTACCTGCCCACGGTGCGCAAGGACCGGCTGCTGGTGATCGGCGTGCACATCCCCTTCTACGAGCCGGGCGCACGCGGCTTCCGCCGGGAATACCGCGAGCGCCTGTTCGCGATGCTGGAGGATTTCCCGCACGTGCTGCTCCTCAGTGGGCATACCCATACCCAGCGACACTGGTACCACGACGTTTCCACCGGTTGGCACGGCCTCCGGCCGCTGCATGAGTACAACGTCGGCGCGGCTTGCGGCGCCTACTGGTCGGGCGTCAAGGATGCCGACGGCATTCCCGAAACGACGATGGCAGACGGTACGCCCAATGGCTACGCGCGGTTGCGCGTGCGGGCGGGCGGCGAGTACGCGCTGTTGTGGCATCCGGCGCGCGGCGCGGACGACAGCGGCATCGGCCTGCACGCGCCGCGTGTGCTGCGCAAGGGCGCGTATCCGGCGTGGGGCGTGTTCGCCAATGTCTACATGGGGGATGCGGAGACCCGTGTCGAGTACCGGATCGATGGCGGCGAATGGAAGCCGATGAAGCGCGTCGAACTACCCGATCCCCGCCTGCTGCGGGAGAACATGCGCGACGACACGGCCGATGCCTTGCGTGGCTATGACCGATCGCCGGAAGCCGAAGCTTCCCAGCACCTGTGGCGCGGCGCGCTGCCCACCGACCTGGCTGAAGGCGAACATGCGGTGGAGGTGCGCGCCTTCGACCGCTGGCGTGGCGAACTATCGGCCCGCACGTCGTATCGCCTGCAGCTCGCAGAGCCCTGATCATGGCCGCGACGGAACTTCCCATCGAGTACTTCGTGGACGCCGCCGCGTGGGAGCGCTGGCTGGAGCGCCATGCCACGTCCGAGGGCGTGTGGCTCAGGATCGCGAAGAAGGACTCGGGCATCGCGTCGGTGAGCTATGCGGAAGCGCTCGACGTGGCGCTGTGCCATGGCTGGATCGACGGGCAGAAGAAGGGCTTCGACGCGCAGTGCTTCCTGCAGCGCTTCACGCCGCGTCGTTCGCGCAGCACGTGGTCCAAGATCAACGTCGCCAAGATCGATGTGCTGGTCGCGGCAGGACGGATGCGTCCGGCGGGCATGCGCGAAGTCGAGGCGGCCAAGGCCGATGGTCGCTGGGATGCGGCCTACGACGGCGCCAGATCGATGGACGTGCCGGCCGAACTCGCCCAGGCGCTGGCGGAGAATCGCAAGGCCAAGGCCTTCTTCGACGCACTCGACAGGACCAACCGGTATGCCGTGTGTTGGCGCGTGCAGACCGCCGTGAAGCTCGAAACGAAACAGGCGCGGGTGGAGAAACTGGTCGCCATGTTGGCGCGTGGTGAGAAGATCCACGCCTGATGCCATGAACGAAAACGCCTCCCGATGGGAGGCGTTCCATGTCCTTGCGGGCGAGCGGAGGCTGGCGGGCGGGGCATGCGTGGCTGGCTGGCGTTGGGCTGGCTTGCGACGTGCGCGCAGTCTAGGGAAACACGTCCCGACATGCGGAAACGCGAATCGCTCTCATCAACGCGTGCGGCTCGCGCGCACGCTGAGCCACGCACCGATCATGAGCAATGTGATCGCGACGGCTTGTATCCAATGCGCCTGCGCGCGCCCCGAGGCCACCAGCAGCAGGGTCGACAGCAGTGGCGCCAGGTAGGACAGGCTGCCCAGAAGGGCGATATCGCCGCGCTTGGTGCCATGGTCCCACAGCCAGAACGCGGCACCCACCGGGCCGATGCCCATGAGCACCAGCACGGCCCACTGGCTTGCGGTGGGAGTGACCGTCTCCTCGCCCAGCAGGTGCGCGACGGCGCCCAGCACCGCGACGCCCGCGCAGGCCATGGTGATCGCCGCGCTGGGCACCTCGGCGTGGCGTCGGTTGAGTACCGAATACAGCGACCAGATCAGCGCCGCGCCCAACGCGGCAACATAGCCGGGGACATGCGATGGCTCGATCTGCAGGCTGCGCCCGCGGGTCACCAGCAGTACCGCCGCGATCAGGCCGAGGCCGGTGCCCAGCCACTGGCCGGGGCGCACGGAGACACCGCCGAACAGGCCTGCGAACACCACGATCAGCAGCGGCCACAGGTAGTTGAGCAGGTTGGCTTCCACGGCCGGTGCGCGCTTCAGCGCGATGAAGTAGAGCGCGTGATAGCCGAACAGAGCGAGCGTGGACAGCGCGAACGCGGACAGCGGCTGGCGCAGCTCGCGCCAACCTGCGCTACCGCGCAGGCCTGCGCGCAGGATGCCCAGCACGGCGGCGATGCCGAAGCCGACGGCCAGCACCTGGAAAGGCGGCAGGTTGCCCGTCGCCGTCGTCAACAATGCAAGCGACGCCCACAGCAGGATCGCGACCAGCCCCGCCAGGGTGGCGCGGCGCTGCGAAGCGGCGTCGCTCACGCGGTGGGCAGCTCGATGTCAGTGAAGGAGGCGACGCGCACGTGACCACGTGCCGCATCACCTTCGCGCGGCGCGGGGTAGTCGTCCCGACGGTCGACCAGGCACGTCTGCAGGCCGGCATCGCGCGCGGCATCCAGTTCCTCCACGACGTCGGACAGGAACAGGATGTTCCCGGGAGGCACGCCGATGCGCTCGGCGATGGCCTGGTAACTGGCCGCCTCGCGCTTGCCGCCGATTTCGGTATCGAACCAGCCCGAGAACATCGGCGACAGGTCGCCGGCGTCACTGTGGCCGAAGAACAGCTTCTGCGCCGGCACCGAACCGGATGAATAGACGTAGAGCGGGTAACCCTGTGCATGCCAGTGGCGCAACGCTGGCGCTGCATCGGGGTAGATGTGGGCGGTGAAATCCGCATCGCGGTAGCCGGCCTCCCAGATCAGGCCCTGGAGCGCCTTCAGCGCTGTGTGCTTGCGATCCTGGTCGATCCAGCCCTGCAGCGTTTCCACGATGACGTCATCGCTGCAGATGCTGCCGTGTTCGGTGGCCACGACATCCAGCCAACGACGCACCTCCGGCTCGTCGCCGTGCTCGCGCACGAAGCCGGGCAGGGCGCGGCGCGCGTACGGGAACAGCACGTCCTTCACGAACGAGATGCTGCTGGTGGTGCCTTCGATGTCGGTGAGGATGGCGGAAACGGGCATGGGGTTCTTCTGGTTCGCGGTAGAGCGGAGCTTGCTCCGCTACGCTTTTCGTGGAGAGCAAAGGGAGGGCAGCAGGAGCCGATCCTTGGCGCGACGGTTCATCCCCATCGTTTCGCCGGACCCTCACCTCAACCCCTCTCCCGACGGGAGAGGGGCGTCAGCGTTCGGTCAGGCCTTCGTAGCGTGGGAACTGCTGCGCCAGCGTGGTGCCGGTGAAGTGGCCGACCCAGCCGTCCGGTTCGGTGAAGAAGCGGATCGCCACGAAACTCGGCTCCGGCCCCATGTCGAACCAGTGCAGCGTGCTGTCGGGCACGCCGATCAGGTCGTCCTGCACGCATTCGATTTCATAGACCTTGTCGCCCACGTGCAGCGTGAACAGGCCCGAGCCCGCGACAAAGAAGCGCACCTCGTCTTCCTTGTGGTAGTGCTCATCCAGGAACTTGGCGCGCATCGCTTCGCGCTGCGGGTTGTCCGGCGCGATGCTGACGACGTCGACGGTCTTGAAGCCGCGCTCGGCGACCAGCCGGTCGATGTCGGCGCGGTAGGCGTCGATCACGTCTTCCGGCGGCGCGCCGGGTTCGATCTCCTTGGTCGCCTTCCAGCGTTCGAAGGTCACGCCGAGCTTCTTCAGCTCGGTGGCGATGAAGTCGGGATCGTAGCTGGCGAACTCCGGCGTGGCCGGGTCGGATTCGCGGAAAATGCGCAGGCGGCTCATGGCGGTATGGCGTGAGGCGACAGAGGGGGCCGTTAGGGTACCAGACCGGTCCGCGCGGCCTGGTGGGGAAACGGAACGCCCGGATAACCGCCGGCTATCAGCGGCGGCAGCCCAGCTTGCGCAGTTCCAGTTCGGCCGCGAACAGGAACTCGAACGCCTCCAGGTGGCGGCGTGCTTCGGCCATCGTGCGGCCCCAGGCGTACAGGCCGTGTCCGTCGATCAGGTAGCCCCACAGCGGCTGGTTGTCGAGCAGCGCGTCCACCTGGGCGGCCAGCGTGGGCATATCCTGGGTGTTGGCGAACACCGGCACGTCGATGGCCATCTCGTGCGTGCTGTTGCCGTGGAAGGCCTTCAGCAGTTCGAAGCCTTCCAGGCGGACGTGCCCGGCGCCGGCGAACAGCCGCGACGCCACCGTCTGCACCAGCGAATGCGTGTGCAGCACGCAGCCGATCTCGGGGTAGCGGCGGTACAACTGCGTGTGCAGCAGCGTCTCGGCTGATGGGCGATGGTCGCTGCCGACGGCCTTGCCCTCGAAATCCACCACCATGATGTCCGCCTCCACCAGCCGACCCTTGTCGCGGCCGGAGACGGTGATGGCGGCATGCCGTTCGTCCAGGCGCTGCGAGAAGTTGCTGCTGGTGGCCGGCGTCCAGCCCAGCTGCGACAGCTCGCGCACGTTGGAGATGATGGACTGCGCGCGGTCGCGCAGCAGGTCGGCGTCGTAGGGCAGGGCGTTCATGCCGCGCATTCTAGCGGAACCGCCTTGCCGGTCCTGCAGGTGGATTGATCCTGCTCAATGCGCGCGTCGGTCCGATGTCCAAGACTGCAGCCTTCTTCCCGCAGGTGCCCAGCCAGATGAGCCACGATGCCTCCCGCCGCCGTTTCCTGACCACCACCCTGTCCGCCGCCGCCGTGGCGCCGTTGGCCTGGCACGCGATGCGCGCCGATGCCGCCGCGCCCGCCACCCTCCCCAAGCTGGCAGCCGACAATCCGACTGCCAAGGCGCTGGCCTACAGCGAGAATGCCGCGACCGTGAAGCACCCCAAGCACAAGGCGGGCGACCACTGCGCCAACTGCAACTTCTTCAAGGCGCCGGCCACGCAGGCCTATGGTCCGTGCACGCTGTTTCCAAAGAACTCGGTGGCCGCAAAGGGCTGGTGCAGCGCCTGGGCCAAGAAACCCTGACCCCGTGTGCATCCGGTGTGTAGAAAAAAAGCGCGGCAGGGCCGCGCTTTTTTAATGCTGCCACCGATGCGGGTAGGTTCAGCGCTGGCCGCGCAGGCGGCTGTGGCGATACCCGTACAGGAAATAGATCAGGAAACCCACGGCGGTCCAGACCGCCATCAGCATCCAGTTGTGGGCCGTCATCGCCGACAGCAAAGCCATGCAGCTCAGCACGCCGAGCGAGCAGATCAGCCAGGCGGCGGGAATGCGGAACGGACGCGGCAGGTCGGGCTGGGTACGGCGCAGGACCAGCACGCCGATGCAGACCGAGGCGAAGGCGATCAGCGTGCCCATCGAGGTCAGTTCGCCCAGCACATCGAGCGGGAACAGCGCCGCCAGCAGCGCGATGCCGATGCCGGTGATCACGGTGTTGATGTGCGGCGTGCGGTATTCCGGATGGATCTTGGTGAACACCGGCGGCAGCAGCCCGTCGCGACCCATGATCATGAAGATGCGCGGTTGGCCGATGATCATCACCAGCACCACTGACGACAGGCCGATCAGCGCGCCGATCTCCACTGTGACCCGCAGCCAGCCCAGTTCCGGATGGGCCGCAACCGCAGTCACGACAGGTTCGGCCGTGCCCAGGGCCGTGTAGGGCACCAGGCCCGTCATCACCGCCGCCATGGCGATGTACAGCACGGTGCAGATAGCCAGCGAGGCCAGCATGCCGACGGGAAGATCCTTCTGCGGGCGATGCGATTCCTGCGCCGCCACCGAGACCGCCTCGAAGCCGATGTAGGCGAAGAACACCATCGCCGCGCCGCGCAACACGCCATCCCAGCCGAACTTGCCGGGGCCTTCGTTGGCGGGGATGAAGGGCTGCCAGTTGGAAGGGTCGACGTACTTCCAGCCGGCGATGATGACCAGCACGATCAGGCCGGTCTTCAGTACCACCATCGCCATGTTCATGGCCGACGACTTGCGGATGCCCACGTAGCACAACCAAGTCAGCAGCAGCACGATGACGGCGGCCGGGACGTTGGCGATGGCGCCGGTCGGGCGAAGCTGCGCATCCAGTGGTGCGCTGACGAACGCCTTGGGCAGGAAGATGTCGAAGTGTTCGAGCAGGCTCAGGAAATAGCCGGTCCAGCTGACCGCGACCGCCGACGCTGACACGCCGTACTCGAGGACCAGCATCCAGCCGATGAACCACGCGGTGAGTTCACCCAGCGTGGCATAGGTATAGGTGTAGGCGCTGCCGGATACCGGCACCATCGCAGCGAATTCCGCGTAAGCCAGCGCACAGAAAGTGCAGCAGATCGCCGCCAGTACGAACGACAGCATGATCGCCGGCCCGGCGTGGTTGGCCGCCGCCTGCCCGGTGATGACGAAGATGCCGCCACCGATCACCGCACCGATGCCGAGCGCGGTCAGGCCCCAGGGGCCAAGCGTACGGCGCAGGCTGAGCCCTTCGGCCTCTTGATGGGCGGCATGGGGGTGCTTGGTGGCGAGGAGCTGTCGGAGCATCGTGCGTGTTCCTGGAACGGGTTTCGGTGAGGTCAACCAAAAAGGCCGGCGGTGCGTCCGCCGGCCTTGAAGGGGATCAGGCCTTCTGCCTGAGTTTGCTGTTCCTGAAGCCGTAGGCGAAGTAGATCAGCTGGCCCAGCACGGTCCAGGCCACGAAGATCTGCCAGTGCTCCATGAACGACTGCAGGAACAGGAACAGGCAGGCGAGCACGCCCACCGGGCAGATCAGCCAGAACATCGGCACGCGGAACGGCCGGGCGAGGTCGGGGCGGGTGAAGCGCAGCACCAGCACGCCGAGGCACACCGTGGCGAAGGCCAGCAGCGTCCCCATCGACACGAGTTCGCCGAGCACGCTGAGCGGCATGAAGCCGGCGAGCAGGCAGGCCAGCACGCCGACGATGATCGTGCCGACGTAGGGCGTATGGAACTTCGGATGCACCTTGCCGAACAGGCGGGGCAGCAGTCCGTCCCGGGCCATCGAATAGAAGATGCGCGGTTGTGCCATCAGCATGACCAGGATCACCGACGATAGGCCAGCGATGGCGCCGATTTCCACCGCGGTCTTGAGCCAGCCCACGCTGGCGCCGGGATCGGCCTTGAGGACTTCTTCCAGCGCCGTGGCCACCGGCTTGGCGGTGCCCAGCAGCGTGTAGTGGGTCATGCCGGTCAGCACCGCGCAGACGGCGATGTAGATGACGGTGCAGATGGCCAGCGAGCCGAGGATGCCCTTGGGCATGTCGCGTTGCGGGTTCTTGGCTTCGCCGGCGGCGGTGGAGACCGCGTCGAAGCCGATGTAAGCGAAGAACACGATGGTCGCCGCGCGGAACACGCCGTCCATGCCGAACTGGCCGGGGCCGGTGTTCTCGGGAATGAAGGGAGTCCAGTTCGCCGGGTCGACGTACTGGACGCCAAAGCCGAGGAAGGCCGCGATCACGACCACCTTGATCGCGACGATGATCGAGTTGACGAAGGCAGACTGGGTGATGCCGACGTAGCACAGGCCACTGACCGCGGCGACGATCAGCACTGCAGGCAGGTTGATGATGCCTGCGGTGGCGACGAATCCGCCATCGGCCCACGTGATCGGCGCTGTCGCCAACTGCTCGGGGAAGGGCAGGCCCAACGTGCCGGTGAGGAAGCTCACCAGGTAGCCCGACCAGCCCACCGCGACGGTGGACGATGCGAACAGGTATTCCAGCACCAGGCACCAGCCTATGAACCAGGCCACGGCCTCACCCAGGGTGGCGTAGGAGTACGAATACGCGCTGCCGGACACCGGCATCATCGAGGCGAACTCGGCGTAGCAGAGGCCGGCCATGGCGCAGGCGAAGCCCGCAATCACGAAGCTCAGCATGATGGCCGGGCCGGCGTGGTTGGCGGCGGCCTGGCCGGTCAGTACGAAAATGCCCGCACCGATGACGGCGCCCACACCCAGCAGCACGAGGTGTTTGGCGGTCAGGGTTCGCTTCAGACTGCTTTCGCCGTCCAGGCTGCCTTCGAAAGGTTCACCGGCATCGATATGTCCTGCCGGTGCGACCGGCTTGACCCTGAACAGAGCTTTGAGCATTCGCAGCGTCCCCTTGCAAGACTGGATGCCGGCGGAAAGACCCGCCGGGCGGTGGCAACTGTCATGGGGAAGGCGCCCCCACGGAAGGCCGTACCTTGCCAAAGCGGGCGGGGGATCACAAGCGCGGTTGCAGCATGCCGGGGGATAATCACGACGCCACCGACCCGCCCGCAAGGAAAAATCACGCCGTGTCAGCCGCTTACACCGCCCTCCGCACACACTTGGCCGACTATGGCCGTCGCTGGCCCGGCGAACAGGCGCTGGTCACGCAGTTTCTCGAACTGCTGGATGATCCGGCCAACCCGCTGGTCCGCGCGCGGCTGGAAGGGCACTTCACCGGTGGCGCCTGGCTGGTCAGCGCCGATGGCCAACGCACCCTACTGACCCACCACCGCAAGCTGGGCCGATGGCTGCAACTGGGCGGCCATGCCGACGGCGACGAAGACATGGCGCGCGTGGCGCTGAAGGAAGCCGAGGAGGAGTCCGGCCTGTCCGACCTGTCCGTGGAAGGCGGCATCTTCGACCTTGACCGCCACTGGATACCCGAACGCAAGGACGTGCCGGGCCACTGGCACTACGACATACGCTACGTGGTGCGTGCCAACGGCAGCGAGGACTACGTGGTCAGCGAGGAGTCGCTGGACCTAGCGTGGCGCGAGATCGCACCCATCGCCGATGAGGCCGACGAGTCCCTCAGCCGCATGGCCCGCAAATGGCTGGCGTGCAACACGGCGTAGGGTGGGCCCTGGCCCACCGCACCGCGGATATCAATACAGCACGCGGACCCGCAACGTGCCGTCGATCGCCGCCATCGCATCGCGCAGGCTGGCCGTCTGTTCCTCATCGGCGGTGACGTCGATGACCACGTAGCCGACTTTCGGGTCAGTACGCAGGAACTGGCCGTCGATGTTGATGCCGCGGTCGCGGAAGATGTCGTTGATCTGCGACAGCACGCCCGGCACGTTGCGATGGATGTGCAGGATGCGACGGCTGCCTTCGTGGCCGGGCAGGGTGACTTCGGGGAAGTTCACCGCCGACAGCGTGCTGCCGTTGTCGCTGTAGCGCACCAGCTTGGCCGCCACTTCCACGCCGATATTATCCTGCGCCTCCAGCGTGCTGCCGCCCACGTGCGGGGTCAGGATCACGTTGTCCAGCCCGCGCAACGGCGACTCGAATGCGTCGGCGTTGCCTTTGGGCTCAACCGGGAACACGTCCACCGCCGCACCGCCGACCTTGCCGGATTTCAGCGCTTCCGCCAGCGCGTCGATGTCCACCACCGTGCCGCGCGAGGCGTTGATCAGGTGTGCGCCAGGCTTCATCCGGGCGATCTGCGCCGCGCCGAACATGTCTTTCGTCGCGGCCGTCTCCGGCACGTGCAGCGTGACCACGTCGCTGAGCGCCAGCAGGTCGTCCAGGCTGACGGCGGCGCGTGCGTTGCCCAGCGACAGCTTGGTCTCGATGTCGTGGAAGAGCACCTGCATGCCCAGCGACTCGGCCAGCACGCCCACCTGGGTGCCGATATGGCCGTAGCCGATGATGCCCAGGGTCTTGCCTCGCACCTCATGACTGCCGGCAGCGGATTTGCTCCAGCCACCGCGGTGGCACTCGGCGTTCTTCTGCGGGATGCCACGCATCAGCAGGATGGCCTGGGCGACCACCAGTTCCGCCACGCTGCGGGTGTTGGAGTACGGGGCGTTGAAGACCGGAATGCCGGCCAGTTCCGCCGCGTCCAGGTCCACCTGGTTGGTGCCGATGCAGAAGCAGCCGACGGCGATCAGGCGGCGTGCCTGGGCCAGCACATCATCGGTCAGATGGCTGCGCGAGCGGATCCCGACGATGTGCGCCTCGGCGATGCGGCGCTTCAGTTCGTCTTCCGGCAGCGACTTCTCGTGGTACTCGATCTGCGTATAGCCCGCCGCGCGGAACGTCTCCACGGCGGTCTGGCTGACCCCTTCCAGCAACAGCACGCGGATGTCCTGCTTCGGGTACGAGGTCTTCTTGATCGACATTGCCGGAAAGGTGACAGCGGAGGGGGAAGGGGCGTCACTATGCCAGATGGAGCGCTGGGATGGTGCGGTGCGGAACGGAAAGCTTGGTTGCTGTTTTCCGGCTTGGTTGCCGCTGAAACGAAGCGCGTGATCGGCTGGACGCCGCAGGGCATCGCTGGCACGCTGGGCGCCCCCTGAAGTCCTGTCACTGCAATGACCGATCCGCGCCTGGAAGCCCTGCTGCACGCCGTTCCGGCGTTGCGCCTGAAAACCGATCCCGCCGACCTCGAACACTATGGCCGCGACTGGACCCGGCGCTGGACGCCGGCACCGTTGGCGATTGCGTTGCCTGCCACGGTCGAGGACGTGCAGACCGTCGTGCGTTGGGCCAACGCGCATCGTGTGGCCGTCGTGCCCTCCGGTGGACGTACCGGCCTGTCCGGTGGTGCGGTGGCTGCGAACGGCGAGCTCGTGCTCAGCCTGGAGCGCATGAACCAGGCGCTGGACTTCAATGCCGTCGACCGCACGCTGACGGTGCAGGCCGGCATGCCACTGGAGGCCGTGCACAACGCCGCGCGCGAGCATGGCCTGGTGTACCCGGTGGATTTCGCCTCGCGGGGCTCGTGCGCCATCGGCGGCACCATCGCGACCAACGCGGGCGGCATCCGCGTGATCCGTTACGGCAATACGCGCGAATGGATCGCCGGCCTGAAGGTGGTCACCGGCGCCGGCGACGTGCTGGAGCTCAACAAGGCGCTGATCAAGAATTCCAGCGGCTACGACCTGCGCCACCTGTTCATAGGTTCCGAGGGCACCCTGGGGATCGTGGTCGAAGCCACCGTGCGCCTGACTGATCCGCCGCCGCCGACCAACGTCATGCTGCTGGCGCTGCCCTCATTCGAGGTGCTGATGCAGGTGTTCGCCGCATTCCGCGAGCGGCTGCAACTGGAAGCCTTCGAATTCTTCACCGACCGCGCGCTGCATCACGTGCTGGCGCATGGCGCGCAGAAGCCGTTCGATGAGGTGCATCCGTATTACGTGGTCACCGAGTTCGCGATCGGCGACGAGGCGAGGGAAGCCGCGGCAATGGCGGCCTTCGAGGCCTGTATGGAGCAGGGCTGGGTCAGCGATGGCGTGATCAGCCAGTCCGATGCCCAGGCCGCACAGCTGTGGCGCCTGCGCGAGGGCATCACCGAGGCGCTGGCGCGCCATGTGCCGTACAAGAACGACGTGTCCGTGCGCATTTCCGCCATGCCGGCGTTCCTTGCCGAGACGCAGGCGTTGCTGGGCGAGGCGTACCCGCACTTCGAAGTGGTGTGGTTCGGCCATATCGGTGACGGCAACCTGCATATCAACGTGCTGAAGCCCGACGGTATGGAGAACGCGGAGTTCGTCACCCAGTGCGAGCAGGTCACCAAGATGCTGGCCGAATCGCTGCGCCGCCACCAAGGCAGCATTTCCGCCGAACACGGCATCGGCCTGGTGAAGAAAGGCTATCTGGAAAGCACGCGCAGCGCCGACGAGATCGCGGTGATGCGCGGCATCAAGCGCGTGCTCGATCCGGACGGCCTGATGAACCCGGGCAAGCTGTTCGACACGTGACGCGGATTCATCCAGTCATCGCTGATTGCAGGTAGTCTTGGCGCGCCGCGATGCGCGCGGTATCCGTTCATTCCCTGGAAGTGTCCATGTACCGAATTCTCCTGGCTGGCGTCTTGCTGGCGTTCTCCGTCCCGGCGCTGGCCGGCAGCTTTGCCGGCAGTTCGGCCGGCGCTTCTTCGGCGGGCTCGTCTGCCTCGTCCGACAGCTCGTCCGGCGACGACAAGGTCGTCGTGCAGGCGCGCGAGGACGCCGCCAGCTTTGTCGCCAGCAACGGCCGCATCCGTGGCGCCCAACTGGAAGCCGCGCTGCGCCACCTGCGCGAGAAGGATGAAGCCGCACGCAAGGCCAGTGACATGCAGTTGGCGCAGGCCATCCTGGCCCGCTGATGCCACCGCGTCGGCCCCGCGGCCGGCGCGTCGTCGCGCTGCTCGCATGGGCGTGGCTGGGACCGGCGGCCGCGCTCGACATCGACCCCGCGCGTCTCGGCCCCGATGACGTCGTCGCGACGCAGGCGCTGGTAGACGATGTCCTGCCGCGCCTGCCGCAGGTATGGCGTGACGGGTTGCCGTCCGATCTCGTTCTGCAATGGCGCGACGATCTTCCCGCGCATGTCGCCGGTCGACGGGTCGGTGATCGCATCCTGTTGCCGCGCCACTTCTTGCAGGCTTGGCAGGCGCGCGATGGCATGCCGGCGGACGATGCTTCGTTGCGCGCCGTCCGTCATGCGCTGGTGCACGAACTGGCCCACAGCTATGACCGGGCGCAGCGCGACATCCTGTCCGGCGATCCGCGCCTGCGCGATCTCGCGGGATGGCAGCGCAGCGTGTTCTCCATCGCGGGGCGTCGTTCGCGCAACGATTTCGTCGCACGGGTGCCGGATCCATACGAGTTGGAGCGTCCGTCCGAATTCGTGGCGGTGAACCTCGAGCATTTCGTGTTCGATCCCACCTACGGTTGCCGGCGTCCGGCCCTGCATCGTCACTTCGCGATGCACTTCCGGATGCCGATGACGACGAAGGCATGCGCGCCCGGATTGCCGTTCCTGGATGTGGATGCCGAAGCCGGCGATGCCTCGCTGCTCGCGCTGGATCCGTCGCGCATCTACGCGGTCGACTATCTGCTGGCGGAAGGCAACACGCAGGCGATGAGTCGCTGGGGCCACAGCATGTTGCGGCTGGTGGTCTGCGCGCCCGGTCGCGCACCGGGGCCCGACTGCCGCCTCGACCTGGCCCATCACCGCGTGCTGTCGTTCCGCGCGTTCGTGGGCGACGTGCAGATCTCCGGGTGGCGCGGCCTGACCGGCTCGTATCCGTCGCGCCTGTTCCTGCTGCCGCTGGACCAGGTGATCGAGGAGTACACCCGAGTGGAACTGCGCGGCCTGCAGTCCATTCCGCTGCAGCTCGATCCGGGTGAAATCGCGTCCCTGGTCGAGCGGGCCGCCCAGCTTCACTGGAGCTATGACGGACGCTATTACTTCATCAGCAACAACTGCGCGGTGGAGACCTGGAAGCTGCTGCACGACAGCGTGCCACGACTGGCACGGGAGCCGATCGCCAGCATCACGCCCACGGGACTGCTGAAGAAGCTGGAGCGCCTTGGCATCGCCGATATCCGCGTGCTGGACGACGCAGGACAGGCGCGACGACTCGGTTATTACTTCGAGCCGATGAGCGCGCGTTACGACGCCCTGTTCTCCGTGGCGCGCGAGGCGCTCGCGCTGCCGCAGCAGGACGTGCACGCCTGGCTGGCGCTGTCGCCTGCGGAACGCGCCGCCTGGCTGCCACAGGCCGACCTGCGTGCGAGCGCGGCGCTGCTGGTGCTGGAAAATGCAGCGCTCCGTCGCCAGCAACTGCTGCTGCGCGACGAACTGAAGCGACGCTACCTGGGCCACGATGCGCCCGCCGATATCGCGCTGGCGCTGCAGGCGTTGCGCACATGGCTGGGCGATACCGGTTTCGCCAGTCGCCCCTCGGAACTGCTGCCGGAGGGCTACGGGCTTCCGCAGGCAGATGAGCGCGCGCGCGTTGCGGAGGAAGCAAGAAGCCGCGTGGCGCGCTTGCGGCAGCAGGATGGCGTACTTCGCAGCGAACTTGAACGCTGGCTGCCTGTCGACCAGCGCAAGGTCCTGCAGGGCATCGAAGCAAACCTGGACACGATCGGCGCGCGCCTGCGCACACTGCATGCGGCAGGCGCGTCTTGACCGCGGGTCTCAGTCGGCGCGACCGCCGAACTCGCCCGTCGTCGTGTTGACCAGGATGCGCTCGCCGTTGGTGATGTACTCCGGCACCATGATCTCGATGCCGGTGTTGAGCTTGGCCGGCTTCGGGCGCTTGGTCGCCGTGCCGCCCTTCAGTTCCGGCGGCGTCTCCACCACCTCAAGCGTGACGTGCTGCGGCAGCTGCAGCGCGACCGGAAGTTCGTCGATCACCTGCACGTAGCAGCCGGTCAGGCCTTCGGTGATGTAGCCGGCATCATCGCCGATGACGTTGGCGTCCAGCGTGTAGGGCGTGTAGTCCTCGTCGTCGAGGAAGACGAACGCATCGCCATCCATGTACGAGAACGTCGCCTGACGGCGCAGGAGTTCGACTTCCGGCAGGTTGTCGTCGGCGTCGAAACTGGCATCCAGTTTGTTGCCGCCCGGCACGCTGTACATGATGAAGCGGAAGCGCACGTTGCCGCCGCGGCCCTGCGGCGAGCTGCGCTCGATGTCGCGGATCTGGTACACGCCGCCGTTGTGTTCTACGACGTTGCCCTTCTTGATGTCGAAAGCTTTCATGGTGGTGATTTGTGATCTGTGATTTGTGATGGGGTGGGTCGGCGTGATCGTCCGTGAAGGCGGCTCTTGCGAATCGTCACTCACGAATGACGAATCACGGCCTTACTTCGGCGCCAGCCTCACGGCGCCATCCAGACGGATGGTTTCGCCATTGAGATACGTGTTGCCGAGGATGTAGGCGACCAGGTCGGCGAATTCCTCTGGCCTGCCGAGGCGGGACGGGAAGGGGATCGAGGCGCTCAGCGACTGTTGCACGGCTTCGGGCATGCCATCGACCATCGGGGTCCAGAAGATGCCGGGCGCCACGGTCATCACGCGGATGCCGAAGCGGGACAGTTCGCGCGCCATCGGCAGCGTCATGGCGACCACGCCGCCCTTCGATGCCGAGTACGCCGCCTGGCCGATCTGGCCTTCGTACGCCGCCACGCTGGCCGTGTTGACGATCACGCCGCGTTCGCCGTCGGCGTTCGGCACGTTGTGCTGCATCACGTCGGCGGCGGCCTTGGCCACGTTGAAGCTGCCGACCAGGTTGACCATCACCGTGCCTTGGAACGTGGACAGCGGCATCGGTGCTTCCTTGCCCAGCACGCGCCCGGCGCCGAGGATGCCGGCGCAGTTGATCGCTGCATTCAAGCCGCCGAGGAATTCCTTCGCTGCCGCCACGTTCGCCGCCACGCCTGCCTCATCGGTGACGTCGGTGCGGAAGTAGCGGACGTTGGCCTCGCCCAGTTCGGCGACCGCTGCCGTTCCCTTGTCGTCATTGACGTCGAACAGCGCGGCCTTGCCGCCGTGGGCGACGAGGTGGCGGGCGACGGCCAGCCCCAGGCCGGAAACGCCGCCGGTGATGACGGCGCGGGTGTCGGAAAGCTGCATGCGGCGAACCTGCTGCGGAAAAGGCGGCATTTTACGCGATGGCGGGTGTCTGGGAGCCCGGAGCTTGCTGTAGGAGCGACGTGAGTCGCGACCGCGAGCCAAGGTGGGCAATGCCCTTTGGCGAGGCGCGAACCATGGCGATTCATTGCGGACCTGCGAAGGAGGACGATGGAGCAGACGGCTCCCGGTCGCGACTCACGTCGCTCCTACAAGGATTGCCGCCTCTCAGGCGTGCACCCGCTCCAGCGGCGCGTCGGCCAGCCGGCGGGCGAATTCGTCCGGCGACAGGCCGGGGGCGAACAGGAAGCCCTGGCCGACCGGGACACCGAGGTTGAGCAGGAACTGGCGCTGCGCCTCCGATTCCACGCCCTCGGCGACCAGTCCCAGCCCCAGGCTGCGCGCGATGGCGGAGACCGCCTGGCAGACCGCCACGTCGGACCGGTTGCTGGGTACGCCTTCAGTGAACAGGGGGCTCAGCTTCAGGCCGTGGATGGGGAGGCGGCGCAGATAGTTGAGTGCACTGTAGCCTTCGCCGAAATCGTCGATCGTCAGCACCACGCCCAACTGGCGCAGGTCGGCGAAGGTGCGCAGCGTGGCGGGGGCATCCTCGATCAGCACGCGTTCGGTGAACTCCAGCTCCAGCGCTGCGCCGGGCAGGTCGAACTCGGTCAGGATCGCGCGCACGCGATCGGCTAGGTCGTCGCCGGCGAATTGCCGGTACGACACATTGACCGCCACGCGCACGATGCCCAGCCCCTGGTCGCGCCAGGCGGCCACCTGCCGGCACGCTTCGCGCAATACCCAACTGCCGATGCGCACGATGTCGCCGGTCGTTTCCGCATGGCTGATGAACACGTCCGGGCGCAGTTCGCCCAACTGGTGGTTCTGCCAGCGGATCAGCGCTTCGCCGGCGATGATGCGGCCGTTGCGCAGGTCCACCTGCGGTTGGTAGACCAGCCGGAACTCCTCGTTGTCCACCGCGCGCCGCAGCTGCGTCTCGATCTGCAGACGGTCCTGCTGCCGCTGCGCCAGTTCCTGGGTGAAGCTCTGCCAGCCATTGCGCGCGCGGTGCTTGCTGTCGTACATCGCGATGTCGGCGTTCTGGATCAGCTGTTGCGGGCGCAGGCCATCGCCGGGTGCGATGGCCAGTCCGATGCTGGCGGTGATGGCGAACTCGTCCTTGCCGAAGCGGAAGGCGTCTGCGAACGCGCCGAGCACGGCGTGCGCCAGTTGTTCCGGCAGGTGCGGGTTCTCGCCGGCATCGCAGATCACCAGGAATTCGTCGCCGCCGAAGCGGGCGATCATGCCGTCGGTGCCCACCGCGCCGCGGATGCGGTCCGAAGCCTGCACCAGCAGTTCGTCGCCAGCGTTGTGGCCCAGCACATCGTTGACCATCTTGAAACGGTCGAGGTCGATGTAGAGCACGGCGGCGCGCGCGCGCTCGGCATCGGCCAGCCGTGTGCCGAGTTCGGTCAGCACGGCATCGCGGTTCATCAGCCCGGTCAGCGGATCGGTGCGCGCCTGGATGCGCAGCATCTCCTCGGCCTGCTTGTCCTGCGAGATGTCCTGCATGGTGCCGGTGATGCGCGACGCACCCGGGTCGCCGGGCTCGGCGTCGCCGATCACGCGGATCCAGAACGGATGCCCGTCGGCCTGCGTGCCCTGGAGTTCCAGGTCGAAGCCCTTGCCGCCGGCGGTGACCAGGTCCAGCGCGCCACGCAGGCGCCGACGATCCGCTTCGCGCAGGCACGACAGCATGTCGTCCAGCGTCACCAGCGCACGCGCGGCACCCAGGATGCGCTGGGCCTCGTCGGTCAGGTACATCCGGTCGCGGCCTATGTCCCATTCCCAGCCGCCGATATGCGCGAGCGATTGCGCACGGTCGAACAGCGCACTGTCGCGCTTGAGTTCGGTCACGTCGCTGAAAAGCGTGGTCACCTGCGCCGGCACGCTCGCGCCGGGGGCGAACTGCGGCACCGAGGTGGCGGTCAGCCACAGCAGTTGTTTCTTCTGGCGGTGATACAGGCCCAGCAGGACGCTTTCGACCATCTGGCCGCTGTCCAGCGCGCGTTGCGCGGGCAACTCGTGGCGGCCCATCTCGCGGCCGTGCTCGTCGACGACATGCCAGCGGTCCAGGGCGAGCTCCTGGTCGACGCGCTGGTCCTCGCGGATGCCGAAGATGCGCATGGCCGCGCCGTTGCAGTACTGCACTTCCATCTCGCGGTTGTGCACCACGATGCCCTTGTCCAGGGTCTCCATGAGTTCGCGGTAGCGCATCTCGGCCAGCCGCCGGCTGCTGATGTCGCGTGCCACCGCGACGATGCTCTTGCGCCCGTCGAAGTTGATGTTGGCCGAGTGCACTTCCACCGGGAAGCGGGTGCCATCGCCGCGCATGTTGGTGACCTCGATGACATAGGTCACGCCGCGATTCAGGGTTTCCCAGACCGGCACCAGGTGATCGCGCGGCAGGTCGGGGTTCAGTATGTTGATGTTGTTGCCGACGATCTCGTCGCGCGGTCGCTTGTAGGCCAGCATGCCGGCCTTGTTGAGGTCCAGCACGGTGCCGTCCTCGGCGATGATGCTGACCGGGTCGGGCACGGCGTCGAACAGGTTGCGGTAGCGCGAGCGCTCGGTGTCGGCCTCGTGCTGTTTGGCCAGCAACGCCGCGCCGGCTTGCCGGAGCAGGTCCGCCGTAGCGCTGTCGGTACCTTCGGCGGCAGCCGCGCGCTCCAGTGCCGCGGCCAGCGCCACCACATCGACGTCGCTGGCCGGGCCTGTGTTCATGCGGCCGCCAGGGCCTTGCCGACGCGGCTGCCGGTCTCGCGGCCGAGGCGTGCCGCCAGCCACCGGCCCGTATCGGCCAGTGCATCCAGGTCCACCCCCGTGCGCAGGCCCTGGCCATGCAGCAGGTAGACCACGTCCTCGCTGGCCACGTTGCCGCTCGCGCCCTTGGCGTAAGGGCAGCCGCCTGCGCCGGAGACGGCTGCGTCCACGACGCGGACGCCTTCATCCAGACAGGCGAGGATGTTCGCCAGCGCCTGCCCGTAGGTGTCATGGAAATGCACGGCCAATGCGGACATGGGCAGTTCCGCTGCGACCGCCTTCAACATGCCGGCGGCCTTGCGCGGTGTGCCCACGCCGATGGTGTCGCCCAGTGATATCTCGTAGCAGCCCAGCGCATGGAGCTGCCTGGCCACCCGCATCACGTCCGCGACCGGTACGTCGCCCTGGTAAGGGCAGCCCAGGACGGTGGACACGTAACCGCGCACCTTCACGCCATCGGCGACCGCGCGCTCGAGGACAGGGCGGAAGCGTTCGATGGATTCATCGATGGATGCATTGATGTTCTTGCGGTTGAAGGCCTCGGACGCGGCAGTGAACACCGCCACTTCCTCCACGCCGACCGCACGTGCGCGGTCATAGCCTTTCTCGTTCGGCACCAGCACGGGGTAGGCGATCCCGGGCCTGCGCCGGATGGCGGTAAAGACCTCCGCAGCATCCGCCAGCTGGGGCACCCATTGCGGGCTGACGAAGCTGGTGGCTTCGATATTCAGCAGGCCGGTGGCGGACAGGCGGTCGATGAGTTCCACCTTGTCTGTCGTCGAGACGAGCGTCTTCTCGTTCTGCAGGCCATCGCGCGGGCCGACCTCCACGATCCTGACGAAGTCGCCGTCGGCCGTGGGCAGGGGTAGGGAAGGGGTCACGGTTTCACCCCATCGTCCGCGCGCCGCATGCGCAAGGTCTTGTTGCCGCCATCGAAGGCATCGAACAGTTCCGGATGGGCGCGCAACAAGTCGCGCAACTGTTCGGGACGACCTTCGAACAGGTAGGTGCTGGCATCGGTCTCGCGGGCCTTCAATGTGCCCTGTTGCACCTGCTGCATGATGGCCACTGTGTCGAGCATCGCGATCTGCAAGGTATCGTCGCGGATGCGGTATTTCAGTAGCGTGACAGCGCTGGCCGGCATGCCCTTGGGGGTGGGGGGCGCTGTCTTCCCGGTGGCGAACAGTCCTTCCAGTTCCTTGAAGCCGAGTGCCAGATAACGTTCTCCGTCGATCTCGAAACCCAGTGCGTCGAAGCCTGATTCGTCGGTGCGACCGTTGTCGCGCAGACGCACGTGGCAACGGGTGTCCACCTGGGCGTAGTCGTCCTTGCCCAGTGGCACCTTGTCCTGCGGGCTGTCGGCAAGCGGAATCCAGCGACCGACCAGGGCGGGATCGCAGGTCAACGGGGCGGGTGGTCGCTCGAACATCACGCAGCCGGCCAGCATGAAGGTCGCCAACAGCAGGGTGATCGTCGTGCGCAGGGGCGCCATGGAAGGGCTCACTCCAGCGTCACGAGCAACGTGTCGGCTTCGATGAAGTCGCCGGCACTGGCGCGCACCTCGGCCACCACGCCGTCGCGCGGAGCCTTCACCGCCAGTTCCATCTTCATCGCCTCCATCACGAGCAGCTCCTGTCCGGCTTTCACCATATCCCCTTGTTGCGCCTTGACCAGCACCACGCGCCCCGGCATGGGGGCGACGATCCTGCCGCCCGTTTCGACGCCCGCCGCCGCCACGCGACGGTAGACCGGTACCATTTCCACCGTGGCCCGACGTTCCCCATCATGCAGCGTCAGGCGCGTGCCGTGGCGCAGGACGCGGAATCGCCGCGCCTCTCCGTGGATACGCAAACCGAGGAGGTCGCCGGTCAGCGTGGCACCGTCCACCTGGTATGTGATGGCGCCCATGCGGATGCGGTAAGTCCCCGCATGCCCATGGCCCGAAGCTTCCCAGGTCTCATCGCGATGCTGGAAGGCCAAGGGTCGCGCGCCTGCATGTCCCAGCCGCCATCCATCCCCGACGGCCCAGGGCGAACCGGGGTCGGGGGAATGGGTCGCATCCTGGCGCGCATCCATTTCCTGCTGGAGCAGCGCTGCGACGGCAATCGCCACCCGCTGCGAGGCATCCAGGTCCGCGGCGGGCATGAATTCGTCCAGATGCCTGTCCAGGTAGCCGGTGTCGATGCGGCCTTCGACGATGGCCGGATGGCGGACCAGTCTCTCCAGGAAGCCGATGTTCGACTTCGGCCCGACGATCTCGCACTCGGCCAGGGCGGCGCGCAGGCAGGCGAGGGCCTCGGTGCGGTCCGCGCCCCAGACGATCAGCTTGGCGATCATCGGGTCGTAGAAGATGGTCACTGTGTCGCCTTCGATCACGCCCGCATCGAGTCGGACCTGCGCCGACGGCGCCGGCAGCACCAGCTTTTCCAGGCGGCCCGAGCCCGGCAGGAATCCTGCCTCGGGATCCTCGGCATACAGGCGCACTTCGATGGCGTGCCCGTGTTGCGCGATGGCGTCCTGGGCGAGCGGCAGGGGTTCGCCGGCGGCAACGCGCAACTGCCACTCCACCAGGTCCTGCCCGGTAACGAACTCGGTGACGGGGTGCTCCACCTGCAGGCGCGTGTTGATCTCCATGAAATAGAACTGTCCACCGGGGTCGACGATGAACTCCACCGTGCCTGCGTTGACGTAGTCGATGGCCTGCGCCGCCTTCACCGCGGCATCGCCCATCGCCGCGCGCAGTGCGGGCGTCAGGAAGGGCGAGGGCGATTCCTCCAGCACCTTCTGGTAGCGGCGCTGCGCGGAGCATTCGCGTTCGTTGAGGTGCAGCGTGTGGCCGTGCGCATCGGCGAATACCTGGATCTCGATATGGCGCGGCGACTGCACGTAGCGTTCCAGCAGCACGCGGTCGCGGCCGAAGGCATTGGCGGCTTCGCGCTGGCAGCTTTCCAGCTGTGCGATGAAATCCTCCAGCCCATGCACGATGCGCATGCCCTTGCCGCCGCCGCCGTGCGCGGCCTTGATCATCAGCGGGAAGCCGATGCGCGCAGCCTCGCGCGAGAGCGTGTTCGGCGATTGGTCCTCGCCCGTGTAACCCGGTACCACCGGCACCCCGGCTGCGTCCATCAGGTCCTTCGCGCCGGCCTTGCTGCCCATCTTGCGCATGGAAGCGCCCGAGGGGCCGATGAACACCATGCCCGCGGCGGCGACCGCATCGGCGAAGTCGGCGTTCTCGGACAGGAAGCCATAGCCGGGATGGATGGCCTGGGCGCCCGTCTTCGTCGCGGCCTCGATGATGGCGTCGCCGCGCAGGTAGCTGTCGGCCGGGCGCGGGCCACCGATCAGCACGGCCTCGTCAGCTTGGCGCACGTGCTGGGCATCGGCGTCGGCGTCGGAGTACACGGCGACAGTGCGGATGCCCAGCCGGCGGCAGGTGCGGATCACGCGGCAGGCGATCTCGCCGCGGTTGGCGATCAGGATCTTGGAGAACATCGCGTCTAGCCCTCCCCTTCAAGGGGAGGGTTGGGTGGGGATGGTGTTGCTTGCCTGTCTGTCAGCGCTGTAAGAATCACTTCGACGACCCCCTCGATATTCTCGAATACGTCATTGTTCCAGAATCTGAGTACCTTGAACCCGGCCCGCTCCAGGAAGTGGGTACGTATCGCGTCGTAAGCATGGTTGTCCGCGTGCTGGCTGCCATCCAGTTCCACCACGAGTTTCGGTTCAAGACACGCGAAATCCAGAATGTAGTCGCCGAAGGGATGCTGCCGCCGGAATCGGTAGCCGTCCAACTGGCGCTTCCGCAGGTACTGCCAGAGCCGATGTTCGGCGTCCGTCGGTTGGTTGCGCAGCATGCGCTGCAGTTTGTCCCGCAGGACCCTCCTGTTCGTCTGTCCCTGCATGGTGATTTCCTCCCTGGACACCATCCCCACCCAACCCTCCCCTTGAAGGGGAGGGCTTGAAGGCGCGTGTCGTGCGGCACGTCATCAGTCCTTGGCGACCCAACGCGGCGCGCGCTTGTCGAGGAAGGCAGACAGCCCTTCTTGGCCTTCGCTGGAAACGCGCAACCTCGCGATCAGGTCCGCGTTGTCGGCATCCATCCGGTCGCGGTCGGACGAAGCGGCCACGCGCGCGACCAAGTGCTTCGCGCCGGCCGCCGCGTGCGGTCCCGCCTTCAGCAGCAGCGCGAGCTGTCGCTCCACGGCCTCATCCAGCTGCGTCGCCGGCACCACCTGGTGCAGCAATCCGATCTGCAGCGCGGTGGAAGCATCGAAGATCTCCGCCGTGGCGAACCATCGCCGCGCCTGCCGGGTACCGATGGCGGCGATGACGTAGGGCGAGATCACCGCCGGCAACAGGCCCAGCTTGCTTTCGGTCAGGCCGAACTTCGCTTCGGGCACGCCGATGGCGATGTCGCAGCAGGCCACCAGGCCGACGCCACCGCCAAAGGCCGCGCCATGCACGCGGGCAATGGTCGGCTTGGGCAGTTCGTCCAGCGTGCGCATCAGGCGGGCGAGGGCAAGGGCATCTTCGCGGTTGGCCGCCTCGCTGGCGGTGGCCATGCCACGCATCCAGTTCAGGTCTGCGCCTGCGGAGAACGAGGCGCCGCTGCCCTCCAGCACGACGGCGCGAATGTTGGATTCAGCGCCCACCTGTTCGAGCGTGGTGGTCAGCGTGGCGATCAGGCCGGCGTCGAAGGCGTTGTGGAGGCTCGGGCGGTCCAGCCGGATGCGCGCCACGGCGCCAGAGCGCTCCAGTACGAGGGGATGTTCCTGTGGTGCTGCCGCCATGCCTGCCGTTCCCTGCAAAAGTCGCTGAATGATAGCGGCACAGTCCGTTGCGGCCTTCCTGCACTGCGGCGATGCTACAATGAGAATAGTTCGCATTTGAGAGCCTGGCGTGATCCTGACAGAACTGCCTTCGCGTACCCCTGCCATCGTGGACGCCGTGGAAGACCATGGGCCGCAGGACAACATCGCCCGCCGCCTGCGCGAACTGGGCTTCGTCAACGGCGAGGAGGTCGAAGTGGTCGCGAAGGGTCCTATGGGCGCCGAGCCGTTGCTGGTGCAGGTCGGTTTCACCCGGTTCGCGCTGCGCCGCTCCGAAGCAGCCCGCGTCCGATTGCGCAACGGAGCCGCGTCATGAGCGCCGCCGAGGCATCTACGCTGCGCCTGGCGCTGGTCGGCAATCCGAACTGCGGCAAGACCGCATTGTTCAACCAGTTGACCGGCAGCCGGCAGAAGGTCGCCAACTACGCCGGCGTCACCGTCGAGCGCAAGGAAGGCCGGCTGCATTCGTCGGCGTCGGGGCGCAGCTACGCAGTGCTGGATTTGCCGGGTGCCTACAGCCTGCACGCCGCCAGCCTGGACGAAGCCGTCACCCGCGACGTCTGCCGCGGCTTCTATCCCGGCGAACCGGCACCGGATGTGCTGGTCTGCGTGGTGGATGCCACCAACCTGCGCCTGCACCTGCGCTTCGCGCTGGAAGTGCGCGAACTCGGCAAGCCGATGATCCTGGCGGTCAACATGATGGATGCCGCGCGGCGTCGCGGCATCGCCATCGACCTGGCTGCGCTGGAGCGCGAACTCGGCGTGCCGGTGGTCGAAACCATCGCGGTGAAGCATGGCGGTGCGCGTGCGCTGGTCGAGCGCATCGATGCCGTCGCCGCACAGCCGCACGAGCCCCGCACGCACCTGGCCGAAGGCGTCGACCTGCATGCGGAAACACGTCGCCTGCTGTCGCTCGCCGTCGCCATGCCCACGCGGACGGCGAAGATCGACGATGCACTGGACCGCTGGTTGCTGCACCCGGTGTTCGGACTGCTGGCATTGATCGTGGTGATGTTCCTGATCTTCCAGGCGGTGTACGCCTGGGCGACGCCGATGATGGACATGATCGAAGCGGGCACGGGCTGGCTGGGCGGACAGGCGGGCGGCCTGCTTCCCGAAGGGCCGCTCAACAGCCTGCTGGTCGACGGCATCATCGGCGGCCTGGGTGGCGTGGTCGTGTTCCTGCCGCAGATCCTGATCCTGTTCGCCTTCATCCTGGCACTGGAAGAAAGCGGCTACCTGCCCCGCGCGGCGTTCCTGCTGGACCGCATGATGGCATCGGCCGGCCTGTCGGGCCGCTCCTTCATTCCGCTGCTGTCGAGTTTCGCCTGCGCCATCCCCGGCATCATGGCCACGCGCAGCATCCAGGACCCGCGCGACCGTTTGGCGACGATTCTGGTCGCACCGCTGATGACGTGCTCGGCGCGCCTGCCGGTGTACGCACTGCTGATCGGTGCATTCGTGCCGAACGAGAAAGTGGGCATCTTCAACCAGCAGGGCCTGGTGCTGTTCGGCCTGTACGCGGCAGGCATCCTCAGTGCGTTGCTGGTGTCATGGGTGATGAAGAAGTGGCGCCGCGACAAGGGCGAGCACGCGCTGCTGCTGGAACTGCCTTCCTACCGCATTCCGCACCCGCGCGACCTGCTCATCGGCCTGTACGAGCGCGCGATGATCTTCCTCAAGCGCGTCGGCGGCATCATCCTGGCGCTGACCATCCTGCTGTGGTTCCTGCTGAACTTCCCGGCGCCGCCGGAAGGCGCAATGGGTCCCGCAATCGATTACAGCTTCGCCGGCCGCATCGGTCATGCGATGGCGGTGTTCTTCGCGCCACTGGGCTTCAACTGGCAGATATGCATCGCATTGATCCCCGGCCTGGCCGCACGCGAAGTGGCGGTCGCCTCGCTGGCGACAATCTACGCGCTGTCGGCGGCCGATGACGACGCGGCCATCCAGGCGTTGACGCCCGTGATCAGCGACGGCTGGTCATTGGCCACCGCGCTATCGCTGCTGGTCTGGTTCATCTACGCACCGATGTGCATCTCCACGCTGGCGACCATCAAACGCGAAACCAACTCATGGAAGCAGATGGGCTTTGCCACGTTCTACCTGTTCGCGCTGGCCTACCTCGCCTCGCTGGTGACTTATCAGGTCGCCAAGGCACTGGGCGCGGGCTGAGCCATGGACGCGTCGCTCGCCCTGCAGTACGCCATCATCGCCGTCGCGGTGGTGGTCAGCGTGTGGGTGGTGGTGAAGAAACAGTTCCCCGGACCGTTGCGCAAGCTGCGTGTCGCGCTGGCGCTGCCCTTGTTGCATGAGGGGCGAGCGCGCTGGCAGCACGCGTTGGGGCGGTGGATCGCGCCGGCCGGCAGTCTGGTGAACGGACGGATCGCCGGCAGTGATTGCGGAGGCTGCGACGGCTGCGGTTGACCCGAGGTTCAACCGTAACGGATCGCCAACCCCGCGATGCCCAGTCCCACGAACGCTGCGAACGACGCGACCGTCGTCCAGCGATTGCCGATGGCGGCGGCGATGCTGATCCGGTGGCGCCTGGCGTAGGCCCAGTCGCAGATCGTCATACCGATAGCCGAACCCGCCAACGCAAGCAACCAGGGCGATGGCAGGTCGTCGGCCATGGGCAACGCACGCACGAGCCAACTGGTGCCGATGGCGAAACGCAACGCATCGAAGAACTGGCGGAAGTGCAGCAGCGCGGCCGGGAGCACGAGTACGAACGCCAGCGCCGGCAGCTGTGGCACCCACCAGGCCACCAGCAAGCCGGCCACTGCCAGCCAGACTGGCATCAGCGCAATCGCGGGTGAATGCATCGTCGCAGGTCGTTCACGCAGTGCCCACAGCGCGCGCATCGCGTGCCAGATGCACAGCATGCCGGCGACCGCGACGAAGGTCAGGCCCATCATGCGCTGCTGGCGTTCGGGCGCGAGATCGCTCACCGCGCACAGACCGGCGATGGCCAGGGTCGCGAACGCGGCGGTGAGTACCACGGTTGCCCAGCGCCAGGGGCCAGCATGGAAAGGGTCGGCGATGCGTTCGAAAAAGGCTTGCTGCCGACCATCCAGGCCCGGCACGTCGTCGCCGTAATCCGCTGTCAGTCGTTGCGACAGGCGCGCTGCGCGGAATGCAAAGCCAGGCACGCAGGCAAGGACCAGCGCGAGCGGCCATCCGAAGGCGCGCTTCAGCTGCCGGATCGTCAGCGGCCGGTCCTCGTCGAAGGCGTCGGTGTTCTCGGTGGACACCGCCTGCAACACCTGCTGGCGTCGTTCCACCCACTCGGGCGGTGTGAAGCCGAAGAAGTCCGCGAGGACGGCCATGGTCCCCGGTCGCAACTGGACCTCTTCGTAGGCGATGCTCTCGAAGATGGCCTGCCCGATGCGGTGTTTCACGTCCAGGGCGTACAACGCCGGATGGTGTTCGAGGTAGTGGCGGAATGCCGAAGGCAGGTCTCCCCCGGCATGGGCGATCAACTCCTCGCGCAGCGCGGCTTCGTCGATCCGCGGTGGGGCAGGTTCGTCCGGGCGCGCGTCGGAATGTCCCCTGTGCAGCGGCACGTGTGATGTGGCATCCGGCGCCGTTACCTCCAGCGATGCGAGCGTGATGTGCGCATCTTCGGAGGCCACCTCAAGCACCTGCTCGCGTTGCAGGGCCAGCGCTTCCTGATAGGCCTCGTGCAAGCGCTGGAACGCTGCCGGATCCTCGTCCGGCCGCGTGGCCTTCAGCAGGCGTGCGTAGGCGCGCTTGATGGCGCGCTCGTCAGCGTCTTCATCGATGTCCAGCAGGGCATACGGCCAGTCACTCACCCTTGGGCCTCGATGCTCTCCAGCATCCGCGCGAAATCGGCGCGGTGTTCGCGGATCTGCAGCGGATCCTGGCCGTCCAGTACCGTGCGGAAGCGCACCAGCGCGTCCTGCAGGTCGCGGCGCGCCCAGAGCAGTTCCTCGTACAGGCGCTCGGCGCGGGCGATCACCAGGAGGTTCTCCTGCTGGTCGCGGGGATGTACCTTCAGTTCGGACAGCGCGGCCAGGCGCTGGCGGATCTCGTCCTGGGTCAGCACGCCGGGGTTCTGCTGCAGGACCACCTCATGGGTCTGGCCGGTGGCCACGATGGTGGCTTCCACCTGCAGCAGCCCGTTGACGTCGTAGGTGAAGCGGATGTCCACGGGGTTCTCGTGCGCGGCGCGCGCCGGTACCTTCACCGAAACGGTACCCAGCTTGACGTTGTTCTCCACGCGCGGGCTCTCGCCCTGGTAGATATTGAACTCGACCTGCGTCTGCTGGTCGCGCATCGGCTGGTAGCGTTCGACCCGGCTGACCGGCACTGTCGCGTTGCGGTGGATGATCGGGGAGAACAGGCCGGTGGTGACCTGCCCGTGTCCGTCGTCCTGCGCGGTGTCCACACCGAGCGAGTGGGGACATACGTCGGTGAGGATGATCTCTTCCAGCGATTCGTCGCGCGCCTTCATGCCAGCCGCGACCGCAGCGCCCAGCGCGATCGCCTCGTCCGGGTTGATGTGCCGCAATGGCAGGCGACCGAACATGCGCGAGACCAACCGCGCGGTCAGCGGCATCCGCGATGCGCCGCCGACCAGGACGATGTCGTCCAACTGGCCCGGCGCCAGGCGGGCGTCACGCATGGCGCGCTCGAGCGGCGCACGCATGCGCTGCACCAGCGGCTCGCACAGGCGCGAAAATCCTGCCTCGTCGATCTGCCAATGCCGCGACTCGCCGCCCAGCAGAATCTCGACGTCGACGGGGCCGCCGGACGTGTTCGACAGTTCACGCTTGGCCGACTCCAGCCGGCGCCTCAGCAGGGCATCTTCGCTGGCCGTCAGGTTTTTTGCTTCGACCTTGAGCTCGCGCAGGCAGGCATCGCGCAGCGCGGAAAGGAAATCCTCGCCGCCGAGGAAGTTGTCGCCGGCACTGGCATGGACCTCCATCACGCCATCGAACATTTCCAGGATCGAGACATCGAACGTGCCGCCGCCCAGGTCGAAGACCAGGAAGCGCCCACCACCGTCGCGCTGCTGTAACCCGTAGGCCATGGCCGCGGCGGTCGGTTCGTTGATGAGGCGTTCGACCTTGATGCCGGCCAGCTCGCCGGCGATACGTGTGGCCTTGCGCTGCGCGTCACCGAAGTACGCCGGCACGCTGATCACGGCCTCGGTGACGGATCTGCCGAAATGGCTTTCCGCATCGGCGACAAGCGCGCGCAGGACCAAGGCCGACAGTTCTTCCGGACGCAGTGCGTGCTTTCCCAGGCGCGTGACGCGGTTGGTGCCCATCCAGCGCTTGAAGCTGGCGACGCTGCGCTCCGGATGGGTGATCAGTCGGTCCACCGCCGGCCGGCCCACAATCAGCGTGTCGTCCGCATCCACGCTGATCACGGAAGGCGTGAGCAGCTCGCCCAGTGCATTCGGTATCAGGACCGGGCCATCCGGCCCGTGATAGCCAATCAGCGAATGCGTGGTCCCCAGATCGATGCCGACGATCATCCAGCCCCCTGCTGGCGTCCATGTCGGTGTCGAGTGTAGCCGGGTGGTCGCGTTCCCGGGAGGGGCTCAGTGGCGCGTCTTGCGAGCCGCTTTGCCTGTCGCCGGATTGAGTTCCACCGACAGCACGAAGCTGCGCTGCTCGTGCGGCTGCATCGCACCGACACCGACGACCTGGCGGGTGACTTCCTCCCCACGGTCGTTGCGGATCGACAGCACCACGCTGTATTCCCACGCAGCGCCCTCGGCCGGTGGCTGCAGCGTGCCCTCGATCCGCAACGGGGTCAGCGCGGGTACCGCCTGGGCACCTGCGCCGGGTTCGAAGCGCAGGTGGTGGCGGCAGCCCGGGCAGACGGCCGCGCTCTCCAGGATGGTCGCCTTGCAGTGCGGGCAGGTGCGGGTGGCGCCGGCACTGCCTGGGCGGGGTTGGCTCATGCCGCGGCGCCGGGCTCCGTGCCGTTGTCCTTGCCCTTGCCGCCCTTGGCGGGCTCATCCCAGCCGAAGTCGGCCTGGCCGCGCATGCGGGACCCCGCAGCCACCGTGAGCGATCCCGACTTCACGTCACCGATCAGTACGCCAGATGCCAGCAGTTCGACGCGTGCGGCGGACTCGATGTTGCCTTCCAGCTCGCCCGCGATGGTCACCTTCTTCGCCCGCACGCCACCATTGAGCTTGGCGCCGGTTTCGATGGTGAGGTCGCCTTGCACGTTCACGTCGCCCTTGAAACGGCCTGCGATGCGGATGTGGCCGGTGCCCTCGATCTTGCCCTCGATGGTGAGGTCAGCGGCGATCAGCGATTCCTTCAGCGCCTCCTGGGGTGCGCTGCGTTCAACCGGACGCGTGCCCGGCGGTGCGGTAACGGCGGGCGAGAAATCGGCCGCCGTGGCAGTGTCGCGCACGGGGAGGGTGGTGGGTTCCGGCGGCAGGTTGCCGCCCTCTTTCTTCGCGGGGCTTTGGTCTTTCCAAATGGACATGCAGGGGATGCTCCGGGTGGCAGGGACTCCGGACTATCGCCGCCTGTCCGTGCGCGCGCTGTGACCTGCACAGCCGATTGGTGGCGTGGTGCAGGCCAGGCAGGCGTGGTTCACCCTGGAGTCGGGCTTGTGCACGCGGTGCTCACAACGATGAAGAGGGCGAGGCCGGCCAAGGCGTGCGCCCGGCGCTACATCCGGAACACGCCGAACTTCGCCGGCTCGATCGGCGCATTGAGCGAGGCCGAAATGCCCAGCCCAAGCACCCGACGCGTATCGGCAGGGTCGATGATGCCGTCATCCCACAGGCGCGCTGTGGCGTACCACGGGCTGCCCTGCGATTCGTACTGCTCGCGGATCGGCGCCTTGAAGGCGTCTTCTTCGTCCGGGCTCCACGATTTGCCCGCGGCCTCGATGCCGTCGCGCTTCACCGTCGCCAGCACGCTGGCCGCCTGTTCGCCACCCATCACGCTGATGCGCGCATTCGGCCACATCCACAGGAAGCGCGCGCCGTAGGCACGGCCGCACATGGCGTAGTTGCCGGCACCGAAGCTGCCGCCGATGACCACGGTGAACTTCGGCACGGACGAGCAGGCGACAGCCGTGACCATCTTCGCCCCGTCCTTCGCGATGCCGGCGTTCTCGTATTTACGGCCGACCATGAAGCCCGTGATGTTCTGCAGGAACACCAGCGGGATGCCGCGCTGGTTGCACAACTCGATGAAGTGCGCGCCCTTGAGGGCGCTTTCGCCGAACAGGATGCCGTTGTTGGCGACGATCCCCACCGGGTAACCGTGCAGATGCGCGAAGCCGGTAACCAGGGTCTTGCCGTAGCGGGCCTTGAACTCGTCCAGCTCGCTGCCGTCGGTGATGCGTGCAATGACCTCGCGGATGTCGAACGGGCGGCGGGTGTCCTTGGGCACGATGCCGTACAACTCCTCGGCCGGATACAGCGGTTCGCGCGTGTCGCGCACCGCGACGGGCAGGGTCTTGCGGCGATTGAGGTGGCCGATGACGCTGCGCGCGATCTCGAGCGCGTGGCGATCGTCTTCGGCGAAATGATCGGCCACGCCGGACACGCTGGTGTGCACGTCCGCGCCGCCCAGGGCTTCGGCATCGACCACTTCGCCGGTGGCCGCCTTCACCAGCGGCGGGCCGCCGAGGAAGATCGTGCCCTGTTCCTTGACGATGATCGATTCGTCGCACATCGCCGGCACGTAGGCGCCGCCGGCGGTGCAACTGCCCATCACCACCGCGACCTGCGGGATGTTCTCGGCCGACAGGCGGGCCTGGTTGTAGAAGATGCGGCCGAAGTGCTCGCGGTCGGGGAATACTTCGTCCTGCAGGGGCAGGAAGGCGCCGCCGGAGTCCACCAGGTACACGCAGGGCAGGTGGTTCTCGCGCGCGATCTCCTGTGCGCGCAGGTGCTTCTTCACCGTCATCGGGAAGTAGGTGCCGCCCTTGACCGTGGCATCGTTGGCGACGATCACCACCTCGTTGCCCATCACGCGGCCGATGCCGCAGACCATGCCGGCGGCGGGTGCCGCGCCGTCGTACATCTCCTCGGCGGCCAGTGGCGCGATTTCGAGGAAGGGCGAGCCGGGGTCGAGCAGGGCGGTGATGCGATCCCGTGCCAGCAGCTTGCCGCGTTCGGTGTGCTTGTTGCGCGCTTTTTCGCCTCCCCCCTCGGCAGCGTGCGCCAGACGGCGGTCGAGTTCCTGCACCAGTACGCGGTGATACGCGTTGTTGGCGAGGAAATCGGATGAGCGCGGATCGAGTTGCGAAGCGATGGCAGGCATGCGGCACGACGAAGCAGGAAAGGCGGCATCAGACCATAAACCCCCCTGCGCGCCAAACCGCACTGCAAAAACGGTCTGGGGCGGTTCCTGATGTCGCTTGCCGGTGGCGTGCTACAAAACGACAAGGCCCGCTTGCGCGGGCCTTGTCCGATTCGCGATGAGGCGAGTCGATTACTGCTTGGCTTCTTCAGCCTTGGCGTCGGCCTTGTCGGCGACTTCAGCAGCCTTGTCGGCCGTCGCCTGGGCGGCGTCGGACACGGCGCCAGCAGCGGCGGCGGTGGCGTCGGAAGCGGCAGCTTCGGTGGCGGCAGCGGCGTCCGAAGCAGCGGCGGTCGCGGCAGCAGCGGCGTCGGCGGTGGCGGCCGTCGCGGCGTCGCCAGCGGCGGCAGCGGCGTCGCCGGCAGCGGAGGCGGCGTCACCGGCAGCAGCGGCAGCCTGGTCGGCAGCGGCGGCGGCGTCGGCAGCAGCGGCGTCGGTGGTCTCGCTCTTCGTGCAGGCGCTCATGGCCAGGACGGCGGCGACCAGCAGGACGGTGCTCTTGATCTTCATTGTGGATCCCCAAATCGGTAGGTGTGGAAGGTGGCGCCGGGAGGGCGAGTCCGTTCGTCCACCGGTAGGGGGCGAACCGGGAAGCCAGGCCCGGATACAGAAAAAGCCGCCAGCGAACTGGCGGCTTTCTCAGTTTAACGCTAAATCAGGCAACCGCCAGCAGATTACTGCTTGGTGGCTTCCTTGGCAGCGTCGGTCGCGGCTTCGGCCGTGTCGGCAGCCTGGCCAGCGGCGTCGGCAGCAGCGTCAGCGGCTTCCGTCGTGGTGGCGGCAGCAGCGTCGGTCGCGGCGGTGGCAGCAGCGTCGGCGGCGGTGGCAGCGGCGTCGGCCGACTGCTGGGCGGCGTCGGCGGTCACTTCGCCAGCGGCAGCGGCGGCGTCAGCGGCAGCCTGGGCTTCGGTCGCGGTCGCAGCGGCGTCGGCAGCGGCGTCGGCAGCCTGTTCCTGGTTCGAGCACGCAGCCAGGGCGAAACCCAGAGCCAGCGCGATCAGAGCCTTGTTCATGGTCATCGTTGAATTTCCTCGTCGTTAGTTAGGCAACGCGCAATTGCGCGCCTGCAACATGATGACAAGCCCATTACGGCTGTCAAGCGGTTGGCCGGTTATCTTTGTCAACCCGTTGTTAAACCTTATGGGGCGGACGAAAACCGGCCGCTTTGGCCCCCCGACTGCGCAAAAGATCAGACGAGTTCGATCGCGATCGCGGTGGCCTCGCCGCCGCCGATGCAGAGCGTGGCGATGCCACGCTTGCCGCCCCGTGTGCGCAGGGCATTGATCAGCGTGACCACCAGGCGGGCTCCCGACGCGCCGATCGGATGACCCAGCGCGCAGGCACCGCCATTGACGTTGACCTTGGCGTGCGGGATGCCCAGCTCCTTGATCGGCGCCATGGCGACGACCGCGAAGGCTTCGTTGACCTCGAACAGGTCCACCTGGTCCACCGTCCAGCCGACCTGCTTGAGCAGCTTGTCGATGGCCGAGACGGGCGCGGTGGTGAACCACTCCGGCGCCTGCGAGTAGGTCGCGTGACCGACGATCCGTGCCAGCGGCTGCAGACCGCGCTTGGCGGCCTCGTCGGCGCTCAGCAGCACGGTGGCCGCGGCGCCGTCGGAAATGCTGGACGAGCTGGCGGCCGTCACCGTGCCGTCCTTCTTGAAGGCGGCCTTCAGGGTTGGGATCTTGGCGACGTCGGACTTGCCCGGCTGCTCGTCGGTACTGACCTCGACCTCGCCCTTGCGGGTGGCGACCTTGACCGGGACGATTTCGTCGTTGAACGCACCGGACGCCTGCGCAGCCTGCGCGCGGGTCACCGATTCGATCGAGTAGGCATCCTGTTCTTCGCGGGTGAAACCGAATTTGGCGACGGTAGCCTCGGCGAACACGCCCATTGCCTGCCCATCATAGGGATTGGTCAGGCCGTCCCACGCCATGTGGTCCACCGCCTGGAAGTTGCCGTAACGGTTGCCGGTGCGCGAGTTGGGGATCAGGTGCGGGGCGTTGCTCATCGACTCCATGCCGCCGGCGATGACCACCGTGGCCGACCCGGCCTTGATCAGATCGTGGCCCAGCATGATCGCCTTCATGCCCGAACCGCAGACCTTGTTGATGGTGGTGGCGCCGGCCGCATCCGGGATGCCGGCGGCACGCGCGGCCTGGCGGGCGGGAGCCTGACCCAGGTTGGCCGGCAGCACGCAACCCATGATGACTTCGGACACGTCGTCGGCGGGGATGCCGGACTGTTCCAGCGCGGCGGTGATGGCAGCGGCGCCCAGCGTCGGGGTGGGGACGCCATTGAACTGGCCGAGGAACGAACCGATGGCGGTGCGCTTGGCGGCGGCGATGACGATGTCGGACATGGAGGACTTCCCGCGTGGAGTGAGCCGCAGATTATCCCGCCCCGGCACGACAGCGGGCAAATCGGTCGTTGGTACAGGGCAGCGACCTGCTCCGGACCGGCGTATCCTCGAGGCGGGAGGGGGAGAAGACATGTCAGACGGACCCACGACGGAGCCGGCCGCGCGCGCCTTCATCGTGCCGTGCGCGGTGCTCGACCATGGCGCGCCCTGGCGCTGGCTGCGGGCCGGCTGGCGCGACATGCGCCGCGCGCCTGCCCTGACGCTGCTTTTCGGCACGGTGATCGTGCTGGCCAGTGTCGGCATCTCCTGGTTGGCCTACCTGCTGGGCCGATTCGCGCTGCTGGCGACCCTGCTGTCCGGTTTCGTGTTCGTGGCACCGCTGATCTGCGTGGGCCTGTATTGCGTAAGCCGCGCACTGGAACGAGGACGCACGCCTCGTTTGCGGGATTCCTTCGTTCTGGCCAGGCGCGTACTGGGCCAGGCAGGCGTATTCGCGCTGGGGCAGGGCGTGATCATCCTGCTGTGGTCGCGCGCCGGGATGATGGTCAGCGCCTTCTTCCCGTTCGACGGCAGTGACCCGGCGGCGTTCTGGGAATTCCTTGCGCTCGGATCGGCGGTGGGCGCCGTGTTCGCCACGCTGACCTTCGCGGTCACGGCGTTCTCGCTGCCGATGATCGCCGATCGCGACGTGGACATGGTGACCGCCGCTGTCTCCAGCGTGCACGCGGTCGTGCGCAACAAGCGCGTGATGCTGATCTGGGGCCTGCTACTTGTGACGCTGACCGCGATCGGATTCGCCACGGCCCTGCTGGGATTGGGCTTGCTGATGCCGTGGCTGGCGTATGCCAGCTGGCATGCCTATCGGGAGACGCTGGATGCGTCTTCGTGGCCTGTCCTGGAGGAGGCAGGCCCGGCGTAGGGCGGGCTCGAGCCCGCCTTCGCGATGGACGCACGTACGGGACGGCGGGCCGGGGCCCGCCCTACGACGACCTCCAGATCATCCCCGACCGTCGAACAATTCCCGCCCGATCAGCATGCGGCGGATCTCGTTGGTGCCGGCGCCGATGGCGTAGAGCTTGGCATCGCGCAGCAGGCGGCCCGCGGGATACTCGTTGATGTAGCCGTTGCCGCCCAGTGACTGGATGGCTTCCAGCGTGACCTGCACGGCGGCTTCCGAGGCGTGCAGCAGGCAACCTGCCGCTGCGGCACGCGACCCCTGGCCTTCGTCGAAACCCCGCGCCACCTGGTAGGCGAAGGCGCGGCTTGACTGCAGTGCGGTGTACATGTCGGCCAGCTTGCCCTGCATCAGGCCGAACGTGCCGATGGCCGCGTCGAACTGCTTGCGCTCGCGCACGTAGGGCAGGGTGATGTCGAGCGCCGCCTGCATGAGGCCGATGGGCCCGCCGCTCAGCACCAGCCGCTCGGTGTTCAGGCCGCTCATCAGCACGCGCACGCCCTGGTTCACTTCGCCCAGTACGTTCTCGGCGGGAATCTCGCAGTTCTCGAACACCAGTTCGCAGGTGTTGCTGCCGCGCATGCCCAGCTTGTCCAGCTTCTGCGCGGTGGAGAACCCCTTCATGCCGCGCTCGACGATGAAGGCGGTCATGCACTTGCTGCCTGCGTCCTTGCCCGCGGTGCGCATGTAGACCAGCAGCACGTCGGCTTCCGGTCCGTTGGTGATCCACATCTTGTTGCCGTTGGCCACCCAGACGCCGTCACGGAGTTCGGCACGGCAGCTCATCGAGCCGACCACGTCCGAACCTGCACCCGGCTCGCTCATCGCCAGCGCGCCCTTCCACTCGCCGCTGCTGAGCTTCGGCAGGTACTTAGCGCGCTGCGCGGCATTGCCGTTGAGATAGAGGTTGGAGACGCACAGGTTGGAATGCGCGCCATAGCTCAGGCCCACCGAGCCCGACGCACGCGAGATCTCCTCCATCGCCACCAGATGGGCCAGGTAGCCCATGCCGCTGCCGCCGAATTCCGGATCCACGGTGATGCCCAGCAGGCCCAGTTCGCCCAGCTTGGGCCACAGGTCCTGCGGGAATGCGTTGTCGTGGTCGATCTGCGCCGCACGCGGCGCGATCTCGGTCTGCGCGAACCGCTGCACGGCCTCGCGCAGCGCATCCAATTCTTCGCCCAGCGGAAACCCGCTGACGGTATCCGGTCGCATTCGGTCCTCCCTCCTATTGCGGCCCATCCAGGTTGTATCTGCAACTTACCTCAATGCTCGCCGCGCAGGTGCCCCATGAAGCGCGGCGCGGTGCGGCCCAGCGGCAGCTTGAGCTTGCCGATGGCGGTCATGCGGGCCTCGGCGATGCGGTCGGCCGCATACTGCGGCGCGATGCCTTCCTTCTCGGACAGATCGAAGATCTTGCCGACGGTGTGGTAGATCGTCCGCATCATCCGCATGGCACGCTCGCGGTTGTAGCCGTCGATCTCCAGCGACACGTTCATCACGCCACCCGCGTTCACCGCGTAGTCGGGCGCGTACAGGATGCCGCGCTTGGCCGCTTCCACGCCGGTCACGTGCGACATCTGGTTGTTGGCGGTGCCGCAGATCACCTTCGCCTTCAGGCGGGGCAGGGTCTGTTCGTTGATGGCGTACTCCAGCGCGCACGGGCTGAACACATCCACCGGCAGGTCGTAGATCTCGTCCGGCTTCACCGCTTCCGCGCCGTACTCCTCGACCGCGTGTTCGACCAGCGCCGGATTGAGGTCGGTGACGAACAGCTTGGCGCCGCGTTCCTTCAGCAGCTTCACGTACTCCATGCCGATGTGGCCCAGGCCCTGCACGGCGAAGCTGTACTTGCCGATCTCTTCGTTGCCGAACTTGCGGTTCAGCGTGGCCATCAGGCCCTGCAGCGCACCGTAGGCGGTGAACGGGGCCGGGTCGCCGGAACCGCCGTGCACCTGGTGCACGCCGACCACGTATTCGGTCTCGCGGTAGACGTTTTCCATGTCGTTGACGTCGGTGCCTACGTCCTCGGCGGTGATGTAGCGGCCGCCCAGCGAGTCCACGTACCGGCCGAAGCTGCGGAACAGCACCTCGGTCTTGTCCACGCTGCTGTCGCCGATCAGCACCGCCTTGCCGCCGCCCACGTTGAGGCCGGCCAGCGCATTCTTGTACGTCATCGTGCGGCTCAGGCGCAGCGCGTCGTTCAGCGCCAGCGCGCTGTCGGCATAG
This sequence comes from uncultured Pseudoxanthomonas sp., assembly GCA_966210745.1. GTDB lineage: Bacteria > Pseudomonadota > Gammaproteobacteria > Xanthomonadales > Xanthomonadaceae > Pseudoxanthomonas_A. The sequence continues at coordinate 4,127 of CBIHLJ010000019.1, read as the reverse complement.
GGCCGCATGCGCACACCGCCCAGCGCCGGACCCAGCACGGTGCTGTGGATGGCGATGATGGCCTTCAGCCCCGCATCCGGGTTGTGGCAGAAGACGACCTGTTCGTGGCCAGAGGTATCGAGGGTTTCGAAAATCATGGGTGGGCTCCGGTGCGCGGGTGGGGACCGGCGCGGGCTTGCCTTCAGCGGCTAACGGGTTGTCAGAAAAGAAAAAAGCGACGTTTCCGGAACACGGCCGTGGTCGTCGCTGGCGGCCAGTTTAATCCAATCGGCCACGGGCGATATGACAAGGGCGCGGCGAGGGAGGGTGGCTTCGGTCTATTGTGAGAATCGAACGATCGTGCTATTTCTATCGCCATGACACCCCAGGCCGCCACCCACAAAGGCAATGCCACCCGCGAGATGATCGTCGCGCGGGCCTACGACATCGCGGCCAGGAACGGCCTGGAGGGCCTGTCCATCGGCGAACTGGCCACCGCTGCCGGCATGTCGAAGAGCGGCGTGTTCGCGCATTTCGGGTCGCGCGAGGACCTGCAGCTGACCGTGCTGGAGTGGACCGCCGAGCGCTATGCGCGAGCCGTGATCGTGCCGGCGGTGGGCCTGCCACGCGGCCTGCCGCGCCTGCGCGCGATCATGGAGAACTGGTTCCGCTGGGTCTGCGACAACCCCGATGGCTGCGTGATCCTGGCCGCCGCCCATGAGTACGACGCCCGCCCGGGCCTGCTGCGCGACCGCATCGTCGATTGGCTGCTGCAGCTGCGCCAGCAACTGGTCAAGGCGATCGGCATGTGCATCGATACCGGCGAACTGTCGCCGAAGACCGATCCGGTCCTGCTTGCCTTCGAACTGTTCGCCGTCGCCCAGGGCCTGCACGACGCACGTCTGTACGACGCCGCGCAGGCCCCGATGCTCGCCCGGCGTTCCCTGGACCGCCTGCTGGCGTCCTACGGCGCCCCCGCGCCGTCTTCCCCCACCGCCTGATTCCTGCCGAGGTGCCCTCATGGCTGCTGTCTCTGTCCCACGAAATAGCACGACCGTTCGTAAATCATGGATGCTGTCGCTGCTGAGCGCGCGCTTTGCGGTCGGCAGCTGGCTGGCCCCGCGCAGCACGCTGGCCCGGGCCTTCCAGCTGTTCTGCACGCCGATGCCCGGTGCACGCACCCGTGCCCGCCAGAGCGAGACCGGCGGTGCACGTATCGGTGAGCTCGCCTTCGGCCGCGAACGGCTGGCCACCTACACCTGGGGTGACCCGCAGCGCGAACCCACCGTGCTGCTGGTGCACGGCTGGTCCAGCTTCGGCCTGCGCTTCCTGCCGTGGGTGGAGCCGCTGCGCCGCGCCGGCTACGCGGTGGTCGCGTTCGACCAGCCGGCGCATGGCCGCAGCAGTGGCCGGCGCGCGACCCTGCCGATGTTCGCCGAGGCGGCGGCGCGGGTGGCCGAACACACCGGGCCACTGGCGGCGGTCGTGGGGCATTCGCTCGGCGGCGCGGCAGCGGCGATCGCGATGGCGCGCGGGATGCAGGCCGAACGCGTGATCCTTCTGGCACCTGCCGCCGATCCCTTCGATGCCGCGCGCCGCTTCGGCGGCATGGTGGGGCTGGCGCAGTTCCTCAGCCGGCGCCTGTTCGACGAGTACCAGGAACTGACCGCCCACGACGTGCGTGAACTGCATGCCCATGCCACCGCCCCGCGCATCGCGCGCCCGGGCCTGATCGTGCACGACCTGGAGGACACCGACGTGCCGTGGTGCGAAGGCGAACGCTATGCGCGCTACTGGCCGCAGGCCACGCTGCTCAGCACCACCGGGCTGGGTCACCACCGGGTGACGATCGCGCCGGAAACACTCGACGCCGCATTGCGCTTCCTGCGTGGCGAAGCCGTCGGCCAGCGCGTGGTCTCCACGCGCGAGCTGCCGTTCGGGCTGTGCTGACACGCGTCACCGCACGCCACCGTAGGGTGTGCGTGCCGTGTCCACTGGTGTGCAATTGGTGAGGTCATGACACGCGAACGGCTACAATCCCGTGTCTGTCCGCACCTGTAAGTGAGCACGCGTGAGCACACCCGCCAGCCAGTTTCCCGCAGCCCAGGCCGATGCCACGCCGCTGCGCTTCGTGACCGCCGCCAGCCTGTTCGACGGGCACGACGCCGCCATCAACATCATGCGGCGGCTGATCCAGGGCGAGGGCGCGGAAGTGGTCCACCTGGGCCACAACCGCAGCGTGGAAGACGTGGTGCGCGCGGCCTTGCAGGAAGACGCCGACGGCATCGCGCTGTCCAGCTACCAGGGCGGCCACGTCGAGTACTTCAAGTACATGGTCGACATGCTGAAGGAACGCGGCGCCGGCCACGTACGCGTGTTCGGCGGCGGCGGCGGCACCATCACGCCGGAAGAGATCGCCGAGCTGCAGGCCTACGGCGTGGAGCGCATCTACCACCCCAACGACGGCATGAAGATGGGCCTGGTGGAGATGATCCAGGACGTGGTCAAGCGTGCCGAGGATGCGCGCCACCCGGTCAACGGCCAGCGCGAATGGAACACGTCGGTCGCGCCCGCGCTCACTGACGAGGCCGGCATCGGCCGCATGCTCAGCACCATCGAGGACGGCGTGCTGTCCGAAACCGAACTGGAGAAGCTGCGCGCGCAATGGGCCAAGGGCCCGCATGCGCCGTTTCCCGCCCGCGCCACGCCCGTCATCGGCATCACCGGCACCGGCGGCGCCGGAAAATCGTCGGTCACCGACGAGCTGATGAACCGCTTCCTGTCCTGCTTCCCGCAGATGCACATCGCGGTGATCTCGGTCGATCCCACCCGCCGCCGCACCGGTGGCGCGCTGCTCGGCGACCGCATCCGCATGAACGCGCTGCGCAGCGAGCGCATCTACATGCGCTCCATGGCCACACGCCGCCAGCACGTGGCCACCAACGCCGTGCTGAAGGACTGCATCGCGTTCCTGAAGTCGCTCGGCTTCGACCTGGTCATCGTGGAAACCGCCGGCATCGGCCAGAGCGATTCGGAGATCGTCGATCTGGTCGACTTCCCCATGTACGTGATGACCAGCGACTACGGCGCGGCCAGCCAGCTGGAAAAGATCGACATGATCGACTTCGCCGAGCTGATCGTGCTGAACAAGTACGACAAGCGTGGCGCCGAGGACGCCCTGCGCGATGTGCGCAAGCAATGGAAGCGCAACCGCGTGGCATTCCAGACCCCGGACGCCGACGTGCCGGTGTACCCGACCATCGCCAGCCAGTTCAATGACCCCGGCGTCAGCTGGATGTTCGCCAACCTGTGCCGCCTGCTGCGCGAGAAGCTGCAGCTGCCGGCGGAGAAGTGGACGCCGGACATCGACACCACGCTGAAGGAACCGCGCGCCACCGTGCTGATCCCCGGCGCGCGGGTGCGCTACCTGGCCGAGATCGCCGAACAGGGCCGCGGCATCAACCGCCGCATCGAGACCGAGGCAGAAACCGCCAGTCGCGCGCAGCACTACTGGAATGCGTTGAAGGACCTGGACGATCCGGCGTTGCCGAAGGCGCTGGAGTTGTATGCCACCGACGCTCTTGTAGGAGGGGCTTCAGCCCCGACCTCCGCAGGCCATCCGGTCGGGGCTGAAGCCCCTCCTACAGTCGACCGCTCGCTGCTGACGCTGCGCCAGCGCTACAACGACGCCGTGCAATCCCTGTCGTCCGAAGCGCTCAAGCTGCTGCGCGAATGGCCGGTACGGCTCAAGGCCGTCACCGACCCGGTCAACGAATACGAAGTGCGCGGCAAGACCATCCGCATCGACAACTACACCACCTCGCTCAGCCACCAGCAGATCCCGAAGATCGCGCCGCCCAAGTACCGCAGCTGGGGTGAGCAGCTGACCTTCCTGCAGAAAGAGAATCTCCCCGGCAGCTATCCCTACACCGGCGGCGTGTATCCGTACCGCCGCACCGGCGAGGACCCGATCCGCATGTTCGCGGGCGAGGGCACGCCGGAGCGCACCAATCGCCGCTTCCATTACCTCAGCGTCGGCCAGCCGGCCGCGCGCCTGTCCACGGCCTTCGACAGCGTCACGCTGTACGGCGAAGACCCGGCGCCGCGCCCGGACATCTACGGCAAGATCGGCAACTCCGGCGTCAACA
>CBIHLJ010000018.1:0-72001 GCA_966210745.1 uncultured Pseudoxanthomonas sp. | reverse complement strand
CGCTTGCCTCTCCCGCCGCGCTGGCGGACGACGCCGGAGCCCCCCAGGCCAAGGATCTGGACGCCGTGGTGGTGACCGCCTCACCGTTGAAGGGCAATGCCGAATCCGTCGCCACCCCGGTGGAGGTCCTGTACGGCGAGGCGCTGGACAAAGCCAAGGCCGGCACCTTGGGCGAGACGGTGGCGAAGCTGCCGGGCGTGCAGACCACCTATTTCGGCACGGGCGTGGGTCGCCCGATCATCCGCGGCCAGGAAGGCCCGCGCGTGCAGGTGCTGTCCGGCGGCATCGGCTCGATGGACGCCTCCACGGTCTCCGCCGACCACGCGGTCAGCATCGAGCCGTTCCTCGCCGACCAGATCGAAGTGCTGAAGGGGCCCGCCACCCTGCTGTTCGGCAGCGGTGCCATCGGTGGTGCCGTCAACGTGGTCGATGGCCGGCTGGCCGAATCGATCCCGGACCAGCCGCTGAGCGGCCGCGCGGAAGTGCGCGGCAACACCGTCAACGACGAACGCACCGGCATGTTCCGCCTCGACGGCGTCAACGGAAACTGGGTGCTGCATGTCGACGGCCTGGTCCGCGACACCGACGACTACGACATCCCGGGCGTGGCCATCCTGCACGACCATGAGGAGGGCGAGGAACATGAGGAAGAACCCCAACCCAACGGCACGCTGCCGAACAGTTCGGTGAAGACCCGTGCCGGTGCCGTCGGTGCGACCTATCTGGGCGACCGCGGCTACTTCGGCCTCGCCGCCAGCACGTACCGCAGCAACTACGGCATCCCGGCCGGCGCGCACGAGCATGGCGAAGAGGACCACGATCACGACCATGATGGCGAAGAAGACCACGACGACGAAGCGCACGAGGAAGGTCCCGTGCGAATCGACATGGTGCAGAACCGCGTGGACATGAAGGCCGGCGTGTACGACCCGGTCTCGTTCCTGGAAAGCATCAACCTGCGCGCGGCCTGGAACGATTACGAGCACCTCGAACTCGAAGGCGACGAAATCGGCACCCGCTTCACCAACGAAGCGTACGACGCGCGCCTGGAAGCGGTGCAGAAGACCTGGAACGGCTGGCGCGGCGCGTTCGGACTGCAGTTCGGCAGTACCGATTTCAGCGCGGTGGGCGCGGAGGCCTTCGTGCCGTCCACCGTCACCGACACGCTGGGACTGTTCGTGCTGCAGCAGAAGGACTTCGGCCCATGGAAGCTGGAACTCGGCGGCCGCTACGATCAGGTCAAACTGAAGCCGGAGGATCGCGCATCCACCGATTTCGACGCCATCAACCTGTCCGCCGCCGCGATCTGGCGCCTGAGCGACGGCTTCGACCTGCGCTTCGGGCTGGACCGCTCCGAGCGTGCGCCGACCAATGAGGAACTGTTCGCCGGCGGCACCCACGTCGCCACGCAGTCCATCGAGATCGGTGACGCTTCGCTGGATACCGAGAAGGGCGTGCGCGCGGAAATCGGGGCGCATTGGCACACCGATCGCGTCGACCTGAAGCTTGCGGTCTACCAGACGAAGTTCAAGGACTTCATCTACCTCACCGATACCGGCGTGGAAGAGGAAGGCTATCCGGTGCGCCTGTGGACGCAGGACGACGCCACCTTCACCGGCGCCGAGGCCGAAGCGAAGATCCAGCTTGCCGATACCGCCGCCGGCGCATGGGACCTGCGCGTGTACGGCGACTACGTGCGTGCGGAGCTCGATGGCAACGGCATGCGGACGGTGGCCTTCGAGGTACCGCATGGCGACCACACCCATGGTTACGAAGTGGATATCGCACAGGGCGGTTACTTGCCGCGTATCGCACCGATGCGCGTCGGTGCCGACCTGGGCTGGTCGCTGGGTGGCTGGCGCGCGTCGCTGGGTGCGGTGCGCTACAGCAAGCAGGACGACCTTGCACAGAACGAAGAGCCGAGTGACGGCTACACGCTGGTGGATGCGCACCTTGCATATCGCTGGGATCGCACGGCATCAAGCTGGGAAGTGTTCCTGGATGGCAGCAACCTGACCGACGAAGAAGCCCGCCCGCACACCTCGCTGCTGCGTGACTACGCACCGTTGCCGGGGCGCGGCGTGGCCTTCGGCATCCGCGCGTACTTCTGACCGGCGACTGACGGCCCTCCCCGGGGCGGCTGGCCTGGATGGCAGCCGCCCTTCTTGACAACAATTATGTGCATATACACATAATTCATCCGGCGGCCCCATCACGATCAATCCCGCATGCCCTCCGCTACCGCATCGCCCAGCACATGCACCTGCTTCCGCCTGCGCCGCGCAAGCCGCCGCGTTACCCAGGTGTACGACCATGAACTGGCCGGGGCCGGCCTGAGCCTCAACCAGTACTCCATCCTGCGCCGCAGCGAACGCGAGCCTCGCGTGCTGGGCGACCTGGCCGGAGAACTCGGCATGGATCGCACCACCCTGACCCGCAACCTGTCGCCGCTGGCGGATGCAGGCCTGGTGGAAATCGTCCGCGGCCACGACGCGCGCCAGCGCCTGATCGCGCTGACCCCGCCGGGCCGCGACCGACTCGCCGCCGCGAAGCCCCTCTGGCGACATGCGCAGGCGGTCATCGATGCGATGCTCGGCGAGGCCGGCGTCAAACGATTGCACCGCGACCTGGACCACCTCGACGACCTGCTGCGCCAGCACCTGGGAGAAGCCGCATGAGCCCCGCTACCCCGACACCCGCTCCGCGCATGCACTGGGGCCTGTTGCTGGCCGCCGCGGCGACGCTGATGATCACCATGGGCGCGCGCCAGACCACCGGACTGTTCGTTTCACCGATCCACCAGGACACCGGCATCGGTATCGCCGCGATCAGCTTCGCGCTGGCGATCGGCCAGTTCACGTGGGGAGCCGTGCAGCCGATCTTCGGCGCCATCGCCGACAAGCGCGGTTCCACCGGCGTGCTGGTGGTCGGTGGCATCCTGCTGGCGCTTGGCCTGGCACTGACGCCGCACCTCACGTCGCCATGGGGCCTGATGTTCACGCTGGGCTTGTTGACGGCAGCCGGCGCAGGCGCGGGCAGCTTCTCGATCCTGATCGGCGCCACCGCACAGCAGCTTGTACCCGAGAAGCGTTCGTTCGCCGCGGGCTTCATCAACGCGGGGGGGTCGCTGGGCCAGTTCGTCTTCGCGCCCCTGGTGCAGGCCGTGATCGCCGTCGCCGGCTGGGCCAGCGCGATGTACACGCTTGCCGTCGCGTCATTGCTCGCGATTCCCCTGGCCTTCCCGTTGCGCAGGAAGGCGACGCCTTCGACGGGCACGACACCGGCCACTGCCGTCGGCGACGTTTCGCTCAAACAGCAGATCGCCATCGCCCTGCGCGACCGCAGCTACTGGATGCTGCACCTGGGCTTCTTCACGTGCGGCGTGCACATTGCCTTCCTGGTGACGCACCTGCCTGGCGAAATCGCTTTGTGCGGTCTGTCGCCCAGCGTGTCGGCGGTGTCGATCGCGCTGATCGGCCTGTTCAACGTGGCCGGCAGCTTGGTCGCGGGCGCACTGGGGCAGCGCATGCGCATGAAGTGGATCCTCGCGGCGATGTACGCCAGTCGCGCCGTGATGATCGCCCTCTACCTGATGGCGCCCCCGACGCCGTTGACGTTCTACGTATTCGCCGCTGCGCTCGGCTTCACCTGGTTGGCCACCGTGCCGCCGACGGCAGGTCTGGTCGGCAAGCTGTTCGGCCCGCGCTACCTGGGCACGCTGTTCGGGCTGACCTTGCTGTCGCACCAGATCGGCGGCTTCTTCGGTGCGTGGCTGGGCGGCCTGGCGCTGGAACGCTTCGGCGACTACACGTGGATGTGGTACGCGGACATGGCGTTGGCGCTGATTGCCGCCTTGGCCAACCTGCCTATCCGGGAGGCGGCGCCAAAGGCGTTGCCAGCCGCGGCCTAAGAAGCATGTCGATGCGACTGTAGGAGCGACGTAAGTCGCGACCGCAAGACGTCCGTTGCTAGATGTCCGAACGGGCTTCGCACACCGTCGCGCGATGGCTTCATCCCCCGCGCGCGACAAGGATGCAGTGCGCTGCAGGTCTGCGGTCGCGACTCACGTCGCTCCTACAACAATTTAACCTTCAAGCCGCCGCACAGCGCGCGCACAGCCCATGCACTTCCAGCGTCTGCGCCTGCGGCTGGAAACCCAGCGCTTTGGCGCGCGCATCCAATGCCGCCACCACGTCGCGATCTTCCAGTTCCACCGCGCTGTGGCACCGGTCGCAGATGAGGAACGGCACCGAATGCTGGGCGCTGTTCGGGTGATGGCAGGCCACAAACGCATTCACGGATTCGAGCTTGTGCACGAAACCGTTGGCCATCAGGAAATCCAGCGCGCGATACACCGTCGGCGGCGCGTCGGCGCCCACGCCCTTGGTGGCGCGCACCCACTCGAGCAATTCATAGGCCTTCACCGGCTTGCCGGCTTCCGCGATCAGCTGCAGCACGCGCGCACGGATCGGCGTCAGCCGCAGGCCCCGCTCCTGGCACGCGCGCTCGACCGCTGCCACGAACGCCTGCGCGTCGTGGACGTGGTGGTGCGGGTCGGTACAGGCGTGGGCGTGCGGCATGGGCGATCCGTGATCAGGCGGTCGTACTTGTCTTGATAAGTGCTGCGTCGATGCGTTTCAAGGCTTCATCGCGACCGGCCAGGTAGACGGTCTGCGAAATGTCGGGGCTGACCTGGGTGCCGGTGATGGCCACGCGCAGCGGCTGCGCCACCTTGCCCATGCCGAGTTCGAGCGCAGCCGCAGCCTCGTGCAGCGCGACGGACACACTTTCCGCACTCCACTCCGCCAGCGCGGCCAGGCACTCGCGGGCCTTGACCAGCGGAGCATGGGCGGCGGCCCCCAGATGCTTGGCCACCGCGGCCTCGTCGTACACCGTCAGCGGCTGGTACCAGACCATCGCCTTCTCGGCCATCTCCTTCAGGGTCTGCACACGATCGCGCAGCGCGACCACGACATCGGCCGGTGAGGGACCTCGGGAGAGATCGATCTCCAGCTTCTCCAACTGATAAACCAGGTGCGGCGCGATGTCCGACGGCGCATCCGTCTTCAGGTAGTGCTGGTTCACCCAGCCGAGCTTGGCCATGTCCAGGCGTGCGGCCTTGGAGTTCACGTCCTTCACATCGAACAGGTCAATCAGTTCCTGCCGCGTGAACAGCTCCTGGTCACCGTGCGACCAGCCCAGCCGCGCCAGGTAGTTGATCAGCGCATGTGGCAGGTAACCGGCATCCTTGTACTGCATCACGTCGGCCGCACCGGTGCGCTTGGACAGCTTGGCACCCTGCTCGTCCAGGATCATCGGCATGTGCGCGAACTTCGGTACCGGCGCGCCCAGCGCTTCGTAGATGTTGATCTGGCGCGGGGTGTTGTTGATGTGGTCGTCGCCGCGGATGACCTCGGTGATGCCCATGTCCCAGTCGTCCACGACCACGGCGAAGTTGTACGTGGGATAGCCGTCCGGGCGGAAGATCACCATGTCGTCGAGTTCGCTGTTGGCGATCTCGATGCGGCCCTTGATCAGGTCGTCGAAGGCGACGACGCCGTCGAGCGGATTCTTGAAGCGGATGACGCGGTTGGGGTCGTCGCGGCGCGGCAGGCTCTGCTCGCGCGCAGCACCGTTGTAGCGCGGCTTCTCCTGCTTCGCCATCGCGGCTTCGCGCATCGCGTCCAGTTCTTCGCGCGTCTCGTAGGCGTAGTAGGCCTTGCCATCGGCAACCAGTTGTTCGGCCACCTCGCGGTAACGGTCGACGCGGTGGGTCTGGTAGATCGGGCCTTCATCGTAGTTCAGGCCCAACCAGTCCATGGCATCGAGGATCGCGTCGATCGCCGCCTGCGTACTGCGCTCGCGGTCGGTGTCCTCGATACGCAGGATGAAATCGCCGCCGCGGTGGCGCGCTTCCAGCCAGCAGTACAGCGCCGTGCGGGCGCCGCCGATGTGCAGGTAGCCGGTGGGACTGGGAGCGAAGCGGGTACGGCAGGTCATGGAGGAGCTCAAGGTACGAAGTCCGGTGATTTTACCCCGCGTGCGGCGTTTTTCCCCTTCACCTTCAAGGGGAAGGCCGGGATGGGGATGGCGTGACTCTCACCAGCAGGTACGCCAACACCATCCCCATCCCAACCCTCCCCTTGAAGGGGAGGGCTTAGAATCACGGCATGACTACGCTCTTCATCTCCGACCTGCACCTGGATCCCGAACGCCCTGCTGTGACCGAACTGTTCGGCGCGTTCATGCAGCGGGAGGCCGTCGCGGCCGACGCCCTGTACATCCTGGGCGACCTGTTCGAAGCTTGGGTGGGCGACGACGATCCATCGGAAACGGGCGCCTACGTCGCGGCCCGCATCCGCGAGGTCGCCGATGCCGGCGTGCCGGTGTTCTTCATCCGTGGCAATCGCGATTTCCTGCTCGGCAATGCCTTCGCCCGCCGCGCCGGCATGCGCATCCTGCCCGATCCGGCCGTCGTCATGCTGTACGGAAAGCCGGCGATCCTCATGCATGGCGACCTGCTGTGCACGGGCGACACGGCCTATCAGGCGTTCCGCGCGCAGACGCGCAATCCCGCCTGGCAGGCGCAGTTCCTGTCGCAGCCACTGGCGGCCAGGCTCGCCTTCGCCGCGCAGGCGCGTGCCGCCAGCGCCGCTCACCAGGGCGGCATGAAGCAGAGCGACAAGGCGCAGTTCGAAGCATTGACCGACGTGACGCCGGCGGCCGTGGACGCGATACTGGCCCAGTTCGGCATCGACATGCTGATCCATGGCCACACGCACCGGCCTGCGATCCACGACCTGACCGTCCATGGGCGAGCGTGCCGCCGCGTCGTGCTGGGCGACTGGTATGAGCAGGGCTCGGTGTTGCGGGTGGATCCGCGTGGAATGACGCTGGAGCGTCTGTAGGGTCTCGATGTGGGAGCGACGCAAGTCGCGATGAACTACCGCGCAAGCGTCATCGCGACTTGCGTCGCTCCCATACCCTCATGCACATCCCGTCCGCAGGTGGGCCACGGCCCATCCTATGGGGCTTCCAGCGCCGCGAGTTCGTCTTCGTCGAACCCTGCCAACAGCCGCGCCTCGATATTGAACGGGCCATGCAAGTAGCCACCGGCATATTCCCTCAGCAGTTCGCGGAAGCGTGCGCGCGGTTCAATGCCGCGTTGTGCGCAGTACCAGCGGTACCAGCGCGAACCGGCGGCGACATGCGCGACCTCCTCGCGCAGGATCAGGTCGAGGATCGCCACGGTGGCTTCGTCGCCGAGTCCGCGCAGTTTGACGATCATCGCCGGCGTGACATCCAGGCCACGCGCCTCCAGCACGCGCGGCACCAGCGCCATCCGCGCCAGCCCGTCATGCGCAGTCTTTTCGGTCATCTCCCACAAGCCATTGTGGGCGTCGAAATCGCCGTATTCGTAGCCGAGTTCGCGCAGGCGGTCGCGCAGCAGCACGAAGTGGCGCGACTCGTCTTGGGCCACCTGCACCCAGTCGGCATGGAACGCCGCCGGCAGACCGCGGAAGCGGTACGCCGCGTCCCAGGCCAGGTCGATGGCGTTGAGTTCGATGTGCGCGATGGCGTGGATGAAGGCGGCCCTACCCTGCACGCTGCCGAGCCCACGCCGCGGCAGATCGCGTGGATGCACGAGGGTCGGCTTCGCCGGTCGCCCCGGCATGCGGATGGGTTCGGGCGGCGGCGCGTCGACGGGAACATCCAGCTCACCGCGCGCGAAGGCATCAGCGTATCGCTGTGTCAGCGCGATCTTGACGTCCACGTCCGTCGCGTCCAGGCAGGCACTCGCAGCCTCGAACAGCGTGGCCATGGCGTGCGCGCCGCTTCAGCCTACGCGGCGCTTGCGCTTGGCTTCGTCCGAGCGCGCCTGCTCGATGCGTTCGAAATATCCCGGCTCGATGCCAGTGACGTACTTGCCATCGAAGCAGGAGGAATCGAAATCGGCGAGCTGCGGGTTGCCTTCGCGCACGGCCGCCTCGAGGTCTTCCAGGTCCTGGTAGATCAGCCAGTCGCAGCCTAGCAGCGTCTCGATCTCCTCGATGCTGCGGTCATGCGCGACCAGTTCGTCGGCCGCCGGCATGTCGATGCCGTAGATGTTGGGGTGGCGCACCGGCGGTGCGGCACTGGCCAGGTAGACCTTGCGGGCGCCGGCATCGCGCGCCATCTGCACGATCTGCTTGGACGTGGTGCCGCGCACGATGGAGTCGTCGACCAGCAGCACCACGCGGTTGCGGAATTCCAGGTTGATCGGGTTGAGCTTGCGGCGCACGGATTTCACGCGCTCCCCCTGCCCCGGCATGATGAACGTACGGCCGACATAGCGGTTCTTGATGAACCCTTCGCGGTACTTCACGCCCAGCACGTTGGAGATTTCCAGCGCGGCGTCGCGCGAGGTGTCCGGGATCGGGATGATCGTGTCGATGTCGTGGTCGGGGCGCAGGCGCAGGATCTTCTCGCCCAGCTTCACGCCCATGCGCATGCGCGCCTTGTGCACCGACACGTTGTCGATCATCGAATCGGGACGCGCGAAGTACACGTACTCGAAGATGCACGGTGCATGGTGTTGCGTTTCGGCGACGATTTCGCTGAACAGCTCGCCGCGCGCGGTGATCACGATGGCTTCGCCGGGCTGCACGTCGCGCATGCGGGTGAAACCCAGGATGTCGAGCGCGGCGGATTCCGACGCGATGATGTACTCCGTGCCTTCGCTGTGCTCGCGCTTGCCCAGCACCAGCGGGCGGATGCCGTGCGGATCGCGGAACGCCACCAGGCCCAGGCCCAGCACCACGCTGACCACCGCATATCCACCCTTGACGCGGCGATGCACGCCGGCCACCGCGCGGATGGCGGCTTCCGGGCTGAGCGTGCGCTGCAGGTCCAGCTCATGCGCGAACACGTTCAACAGCACTTCGCTGTCCGAATCGGTGTTGATGTTGCGGCGGTCCTGCGCGAACACGTCCTGCCGCAGGGCCTCGGTGTTGATCAGGTTGCCGTTGTGCGCCAGCGCGATGCCGTACGGCGAGTTCACGTAGAACGGCTGCGCTTCGTCCATGCCCTCGGACCCGGCAGTCGGATAACGGCAGTGGGCGATGCCCACGCGGCCTTCCAGCACGCTCATCGCCTTGGCGCTGAAGACGTCCCGCACCAGTCCGTTGTCCTTGTGCACGCGCAGGCGCGTGCCGTCGGCGGTGGCGATGCCAGCGGCGTCCTGTCCGCGATGCTGGAGGACGGTCAGCCCGTCATAAAGCTGGCCGGCGACGTTCTGGTTGCCGACGATTCCGACGATGCCGCACATGGTGGATCTACTCCGGTTTCGACGCGGGTGAGGCGGACGAGGGGGCGTGGTCCTGCGGTGCGCCGGTGTCTTCCAGCGACATGGGGAGCAGGCTCTGCAGGCGCGCATTATCGCCCGCCGGGCGCCCGTTGCCAAAGTCCAATTCCTGCACGGTCCATTCCGGCAGCCACTGCGACAACCATTGCGCGCCGGGCAGCAGCATCGGCACGACGGATGACCTTTTCCATTCAGGTTCGCGTGGCAGGTCGGTGAACGCAGCCAGCAGCAGCACGATGCAGGCGACGAATGCGCCACGCGCCAGCCCGAGCGCCAGCCCCAGCACGCGGTCGAGGCCGGAAAGGCCCACCGACTTCACCAGATGGCGGATGGCCCAGCCCGTCAACCCGACGAAGATCATCACGCCGATGAAGCTGAGCGCATAACCGCCCAACAGTTCGCTTGCCGAGGGCTGGCCATCGCTGGACAGCCAATGCGCCGCGTCGCCGCCGTAATGGAAGGCCACCCAGCCGGCCAGCAACCACGCGACCATCGACGCCAGCGCACTGATGAAGCCACGCATCGCGCCGAACAGGGTCGACACGCCGACGATGGCCAACAGCGTCAGGTCCAGCGCGCTCACGCAGCGCGCCCGTGGCAGTCACCCATGCGGCAAGACAATGTCATCAAGGATGCGGGCGGACCATGCCATCGACGCCGAGCCTGGAGGCCACCTGTGCCTTCAGGCGGTCTGCATCGGCACGGTTGGCGACCGGCCCGATGCGCACGCGGCTGAGCGTGCCCTTGTCGGTGCGGACCTGTTCGACGAAAGCGCTGAAGCCGGCACCGCGCGCGCGGTCGCGCAGCGCATTCGCGTCGGACGCGTTCGAGAAGGCCCCCAGTTGCACGGCAAAACCGGTGCCGGAGGCGGCGGGCTTCGGTACCTCGGCAGGCTTGGGCGTGGACGCTGCCGGGGTGGTAGTGGTCGGCACCGGCTTCGTTGCCGCCGGCTTCGCTTCGGGCGCAGCCGGTTGCGGCACGGGCTTGGCGGGTTCGGGCGGCAGTGCTTGGGTGGTGACCGCCGGTGTGGTGGGTGCGGCCGACGCGACCGACCTCGTGGCAGTAGGCGACGTGGTGGCCGGCGCGGTGTCCGAGACGTCCAGCGTCACGACCTGCGCGTTGACGTCGCCGCGGATCTTGATCGCGTCCAGTCGCGCGGCTTCGGCCTGCGGACGGTCGGCGTAGGGACCGACACGCACCCGGAATGCCGGCTTGCCATTGATGGTCGCCGGTTCGACGAAGCCCGGCAGCCTGGCCTGCTTCACGCGCGCCAGTACGGCATCGGCATCGGCCTGCGTGGCATAGGCCCCGAAACTGACGGCGAAGTCGCCGCCTGCCGTGGCGGGCGACTGCACGGTGCCGGTAGCCGGCGCGGGTTCCGCGGCAGGCGCGGCAACCTGGCCCTGCAGTCCCACGGCACCGGTTGCGGGCGCATTGCCCGGCGTCACCAGAGGCAGTTCACGCGTCTCGAATTCGCCATCGGCGGCCGGCGGCACGTCCAGTGGCACGTCGGACACGCCGCTGTCGGGTGCGGGACCCTTCACCAGCATGGGCAGGAAGATGACGGCCAGCGCCACCAGCACGACGGCGCCGATCAGGCGCTGTTTCAGGGCAGTATCCATCCAGGTCCACGGGCAGCTGCGGCGGGAATGCCGCGGCGATTATACGGCGCGCATCGGCGCGCTCCCCGTCATCGACCTGAATGCAGGACCTGTAACGCGTCGGCGACGGTATGGAACGAGCCGAACACCAGCACGCGATCGCGCGGCGCTGACGCTTCGAGGGCGGCATGCAGCGCATCCGCCACGCCGGCGTGCAGATCCACCCTCTCCCCGATAGCGCCCTGCAGCCGAGCCGCGAGCTGTTCGGCAGTCTGCGATCGCGGACCGACCATCAAGCCGGCCAGGAACCAGCGCAGGGGTGCATCGGTGACCGCACCCGCGATGCCGTGGACATCCTTGTCGGCGAGCGCGGCGAAAACGACACGGGTGGTGCCCGCTATCGGGTTCCTTTGCAGCCATGACGCAAGCTCGCGCGCCGCCTGGGGGTTGTGGCCTACGTCCAGCACCACCTGCACGCCATCGCGCTCGAACGTCTGCAGTCGACCCGGCAGGGCGGCCTTCGCGACGCCGGCAGCGAAAGCCTCGTCAGCGATCACCACGCCCGGCAGTGCGCGCAGCGCAGCGATCGCCGTCGCCGCGTTCGCACGCTGCGACGGCGCGGACAAGGCGGGCACCGGCAGTTCCAGTTCGGCCCCGACTTCGCGCCAGCGCCAACGCTGGCTGTCGATGGGTTCGTGGAAGAAGTCACTACCCAGCCGGAGTGCATTCGCGCCGATGGCGTAGGCATGGCGCAACACGCTGGACGGCGAATCCACTTCGCCAAGCACCAGCGGCTTCCAGGCACGCGCGATGCCCGCCTTCTCGGCGCCGATGGCCTCGCGATCGTTGCCCAGCCAGTCGGTGTGGTCGATGTCGACCGTGGTGATGACGCCGACATCTGGATCGACGATGTTGACGGCGTCGAGTCGTCCGCCCAGTCCTATTTCCAGCACGGCCAGATCGAGCCCCGCACGCTCGAAAAGCCGCAGCGCAGCCAGCGTGCCGAACTCGAAGTAAGTCAGCGTCGTGTCGACGCGTGCCGCTTCCACCGCCTCGAATGCAGCGACCAGCGAGTCGTCATCGATGTCGACGCCGTCGACGCGGACGCGTTCGTTGTAACGCAGCAGGTGCGGCGAGGTGTACGCGCCGACCTTCCAGCCGGCAGCACGCGCGATAGCCTCGATGAAGGCGACGGTCGACCCCTTGCCGTTGGTGCCGCCGACGGTGATCACACGTCCGGCGGGCCTGCCCAGTGAAAGGCGTGCAGCGACTTCACGTACGCGCTCCAAACCCATCTCGATGGACTTCGGGTGCTGCTGCTCGATGTAAGCGAGCCATGCCGGCAGATCGCGAGGTCGGGTCACGGCGAACGACCCACCGGCATCGGGTCCTGTGAATGCGGCAGCTTGATGCCCCGCTGCGGGCGCGCACCTTGCTCCGCGGCTTGCAGCAACAGGCAATCATGGCTATCGGGAACACCGCAGAGCACGCGCGTCATCAAGAAACCACGCTGACCATCCGTGGCGAGCCGCCGCCTGACGATAGAACGGGAGGCTCCCCGCCCATGGATCCACCATTGGCTGTATTCCTTGCCATCGGCGACCGCATAGAGCGCCACGCCCGGCGGCATCCCCTGCACCTGTTGCGCATTGCCACGTTCCAGCAGGAGGGTGATCGCTTCGTCCGCATTGGCGCCGGGGATGGGCAGGGGATCCGGAAGGTAGCCAGGCAGGTGGCCGTGCTCGTCAGCAGGCCCGACGGAAACCCGATCAGCGGACGTCATCTGCGCGAGGAACGAATCGTAGATATTCTCGTCACCCAGCCCGAAGTCGACCGGCATCCTGACGCGCGAAGCGACAGCGCGCCCGTTCTCGATGGCGGGTGCGAACTTCCAGGCACGCGCGGCTTCGACCGCCGCCGCATCCAGGGCGGGATGTCCGGCCGACTGTTCGACCTGCACCTCCGTGACCTGCCCCGCTGCCGAGATACTGAGGAGCAATACGCTGGCGCCCGCGAAGCCACCGCGAGCAGCTTCAGGCGGGTAACGCGGTGGTGGCGACTCGATGACATGGGGATCGACACGTCGCACTGCGGTGTCGGCAAGCACCTGGAACGGCAGCATCACGCCCAGCAGGGCGGACAGCCAGATTCGTTTCATTGGATTCCCCCGTTCGGCTCAGCTCGCGGAACGCATCGTACCCGATGGTCCTGCTCACCGACGGAGGCACGCCGCCCACGCGAGGGCGGCGCGGAACCGGCTACAGCGCCCGATGCTTCGCTTCGCCGAAAAACGGCGTGTGGTGCGCGCAGTCGTTGAGGCGCACGACTTCGAGCTGGTCGACCGAGGGGCCTTCCAGCAGGTTGAGCGTGGTCGGGGCCTGGCGGAACGTCCAGAGTTTCGCGATCGGCAGGCCCAGGATGCGGCACAGCAGGACGCGGTTGACCGCATCGTGCGCCACGATCAGCAGCGTGTCGTCGTCACCCAGTCCGTCGGCGGCGCGCGCAAGGCCGCGCCAGGAACGGTCGAGCACCTGGCGCAACGATTCGCCGCCCGGCATGAGGACGGTATCCGGCTCCTCGCGCCATGCGAGCAGACGCGCCGGGTCCTTGTCCTGGATCTCGCTGGCCAGCAAGCCTTCCCATTCGCCATGGGCGATTTCCTGCAGGTCCGCATCCGTCTGCAAGAGCTCGGCGCGCGCCTCGCCCAGCGCCAGCTTCGCCGTGAGCTGCGCGCGCGACAGCGGCGACGCCACCGCGCGATCAATGCGTACGTCCTTCAACCGCTGGCCCAGCGCGGTGGCTTGGCGTTCCCCGACCGGTGAGAGGGGGATGTCGATCTGGCCCTGGTAGCGGCCTTCAGCGTTCCAGGGCGTTTCGCCATGGCGGGCAAGCAGGATGCGCATGCGTCGGTGTGTCCATTCGAGGGAAGCGGTCCCGTTTTCGTTGATCGGAAACGAAGACGGGAGCGGATCATACCCGCTCCCGCCTCGTGCCTGCCGGCTAAGTTGCAGGTGTTACTTGCCGACGCCCATTTCCTTCAGCAGCTGCGGCGCGGGATAGACCTCCTGCATGATCCAGCGCAGGTAGCGGCCATCGACGGCGATCATGCGGGTCATCTCCGGATCGAACACCCAGTTGGAGCTGACCGATTCCCAGTTGCCGTCGAAGGCCAGGCCCACCAGCTTGCCGTGCGCGTCCAGCACCGGCGAACCGGAGTTGCCGCCGGTGATGTCCAGGTCGGACAGGTAATTCACCGGTACCGAGCCGATGCGCTTGTCCTCCAGTCCGCCGTAACGCTTGGCGGCCACCGCATCAAGCAGCGCCTTCGGCGAATCGAACGGATCCTGCCCGGTCTCCTTGGCCACCACGCCTTCCAGCGTAGTGAACGGGGTGTACTCCACGCCGTCCTTCGGCGCGTAGCCCATCACGTTACCGAAGGTGATGCGCAAGGACAGGTTGGCGTCGGGATAGACGAACTCGCCCTGGCTCTTCTTGTAGTCGGCCAGCGCCTGCAGGTAGACCGGGCGCGCGGCCAGGTTCTCGCCGGCGCGCGTCTTGCGCTCCTGCTCGAGCTTCAACAGCGTCGGCATTACCGCGACTGCGTACTGGATCGCCGGGTCGTTGCTGGCCTCGAACGCCTTGCGGTCGGCGGCAAACCACTTCAGCCGCTCTTCCGTGCTGCCGAGCTTCGTGCCAGCCAGCCGGTCGAGCGCGCGTTTCACCGCCGCGGCATCGTTGCCGCCCAGCCATGCATCGATCGCGGCGACGCGTTGGCCGGCGGGCAGCTTGATGTATTCGTTCAACCAGTATTCCTGCAACTGTCGATCCATCGCGGCCACGTAGCGGCGCTCGAGCTGCTTCAGGCCGCCCTCGATGGCCGGCAGGTCGCGTTCCTGGTAGCCGGATTCGCGTTCGGCATTCGGCTTTTCGCGTTCGATCGACAGGCGGTACAGCTGCGAGGCGGAGCCCAGCATCGCGGTGTTGTTGAACAGCGCCAGGGTCAGGTCGCGCTCGCGCGTGGCCTTGTTCTGCTCCAGCAGCGCGAGCAACTTCGCATGCGCGTCGAGCGCCGGCTGGCCCTTGGCGCCCTGTCCCTTCAACCAGCCCAGCACGGCGGCTTCCTCGCGCTGTTTCTGGCCCGCGGCATCGATGCGCTTGAAGCCTTCCAGCTGGCCGTCGTAGTTCTTGCTGGTGTTGTTCCAGCCGGCCATGGTGGCGGCGTACTTCACCTGGATGTCGGCGTTCTTCTTGCCGGCTTCCTGCACCATCGCGATCTGGTTCTTGTAGTGACGCGCGATGGTCGGATAGGTCCACTGCGCGGTGTTGTCGAACTCGGCCGCCAGCGCGTAGCGGTTGGTCGAACCCGGATAGCCCGCCACCATGACGAAATCGCCCTCGCCCAGCGGCTGGTCGGCGAACTTCAACCAATGCTTCGGCTGGTACGGCACGTTGTCCTTGGAGAACGCGGCCGGCTTGCCGTCCTTGCCCACGTAGGCACGGTAGAACGCGAAGTCACCGGTGTGGCGCGGCCACATCCAGTTGTCGATGTCGCCGCCGTACTTGCCCACGCTGCCTGGGGGCGCGTACGCCAGGCGCACGTCCTTGATCTCCAGATTCTTGAACAGGCGGTAGGTGTTGCCGCCGGAGAAGCTGTAGAGGCGGCAGCGGAAACCAGCGTCGGCTTCGCAGTCGGCGATCAGCTTCTTCTCGAATGTCTCCAGCGCCTTGGTGCGCGCCAGCGCATCGCCGCCGGCGGAGGCGATGGCCGCCTGCGCGTCCTTCGTCACGTCGGTGATCTCGTCCAGCACGAACACGCGCGCGTTCGGCCCTGCGCTGACTTCATCGCCTGTCGTCGGCGCGTTGAAGCCGTTCTTGATCAGGTTGTTCTCGGCGCTGGAGTTCAGCTGGATGGCGCCGTAGGCGCAGTGGTGGTTGGTGACCACCAGGCCATTCGGCGAGACGAAGCTGGCGGTGCAGCCGCCCAGTGCGACCACCGCGCCCATCGGGTCGCCGGTCAGGTTGGAAAGCTGCTGCGGCGACAACTTCAGGCCAGCCTTCTTCAGCGGCCCGGCGATCTCGGGCAGTTGCTGCGGCACCCACATGCCCTCGCCCGCCTGGGCGATCTGGGCGGCGAGCAGGGACAACGGGACCGCGATGGCGGCGGCGAGCAGGTTCGGACGCATGGAAACCCCGGGACTGGCAGGAAAATTCCGATTGTAATGAACCCGTCATCCGCGCCGACCATGACTTATGTCCTACGCTGCCGGGAAACGTCGCGCGCCGCCCCTGTCAAGAGGCGGCGCAACAGGGCCGCCGGGGACCGGGCGTATAATCCGCGCCCTCATTTACCTGGATCGACGTCCGATGGCACAGACGATGAAGGCGCTGGTGAAGCGCGAGGCCGGCAAGGGCATCTGGATGGAGGAGCTGCCCGTCCCGCAGCCCGGCCCCAACGAGGTGTTGATCAAGCTGGAGAAGACCGCCATCTGCGGCACCGACCTGCATATCTACCTGTGGGATGAGTGGAGCCAGCGCACCATCAAGCCGGGCCTGACCATCGGCCACGAGTTCGTGGGCCGCATCGCGCAGCTCGGTTCCGCCGTGACCGGCTACGAGGTCGGCCAGCGCGTGTCGGCCGAGGGCCACATCGTCTGCGGCCACTGCCGCAACTGCCGCGGCGGTCGCCAGCACCTGTGTCCGAACACCGTGGGCATCGGCGTGAACCGCAACGGCGCCTTCGCCGAATACATGGTCATGCCGGCCAGCAACCTGTGGCCAATTCCGGACCAGATTCCGTCGGAACTGGCGGCATTCTTCGACCCCTACGGCAACGCGGCGCACTGCGCGCTGGAGTTCGACGTGGTCGGCGAAGACGTGCTGATCACTGGCGCGGGCCCCATCGGCATCATTGCCGCCGGCATCTGCAAGCACATCGGCGCGCGCAATGTGGTGGTCACCGACGTGAACGACTTCCGCCTGAAGCTGGCCGCCGACATGGGCGCGACCCGCGTGGTCAACGTGGCCAATCAGTCGCTCAAGGACGTGATGGCCGACCTGCACATGGAAGGCTTCGACGTGGGCCTGGAGATGAGCGGCAATCCGCGCGCCTTCAACGACATGCTCGACTGCATGTACCACGGCGGCAAGATCGCGCTGCTCGGCATCCTGCCCAAGGGCGCCGGTGTGGACTGGGACCGCATCATCTTCAAGGGCCTCACGGTGCAGGGCATCTACGGCCGCAGGATGTACGAGACCTGGTACAAGATGACGCAGCTCGTGCTGAGCGGCTTCCCGCTGGGCAAGGTGCTGACGCACCAGCTGCCGATCGACGATTTCCAGAAGGGCTTCGACCTGATGGAACAGGGCAAGGCCGGCAAGGTGGTGTTGAGCTGGAATTGATCCGCATCCCGGCACCCACAAAAAAGGCGCCTTGCGGCGCCTTTTTTGCGTCATGCCCTATCAGGGAACGGCAACGGCAATCGTGAATACCACGCCCGGCTTGTAGATGTCCGAGCCACGACGCAGTTCGGATGCGTCCGAACCGAAGGTGTCGTAGTAGCCCAGCGTCGCCGTCGCAGGACCGAAGCCCTTGGAGAGGGTAACGGAGCCATCGTAGAAGTCGGCGCGGCCATCGCTGCCGGCATCGATGGAGGTATAGCCCGTGGTGGCGCCCACCGAGAAGCCCGAATCGCCGATGTCGTAGCTGGCCGACAGGCCCGCATAGATTTCTTCCGCGCCGGTGTTGCTGTAGTCGTCGGCGTAAGCGAGGATGCCGCCCACGGTCACGGGGCCACTCCAGGTCACCTTCGCGATGTATTCGTTGTAGTCGATATCCCCGTACCCATCGGAAGCGCTTTCATAGGTGTAGCGGTTCACGCCCAAGTCCAGGTTCCAACTGTCGTTGAGATCCTTGTTCCAGCCGACGTAGTAGTCGACCTCATAGTCAGGGCCACCCTCTCCGAAATCCACGTTCGACGCCCATACGCCCGCATACAGGCCGAAGGGCGCGGAATAGCTGGCACCGGCCTGGAATGCGGGTTCGTTGTCGGTCTGGGACACGCCGCGGAACACGTAGTCCGTCGTCACCGCGAAGGTCGCGCTGAACGGGGAGGACGCTTCTTCCTCGGCATCCTGGGCGAAGGCGGACAGCGGAAGCGCCAGCAACAGGGCAGTGGCAAGGGCGGTGCAGAGCTTGACGGGCTTCATCCGGATTCTCCTGGTCGATGGGCGGACGGTGGCGGCTGGCGTGGCGGTGATGCCGGTCGTGAGACCGTAATCGCAGCTTCACGGTTTTTTAACTGCGCCCCGATAGTGCGCCGCAACAATCGTCGACGTCAAGTGCCTGTCCGCATACCGGATAATTGGTTTCTTTTTCAATTAATTCAGCAGCTTACATCGCATCACGTTGGTGCCTTCGCACCGTTTCGGGGAAACCATCCGAACCGTTTTGGTGCCAGGCGCACCAGCTGTCCAGGAGCCGTTGCCGGGCTCTCGCGGTCGGCGGGCAAGTCCACATCGACCTCGATGGCATCGCCCTGGAGCCGCGCCCGCAGGCGCAGGCGCGGACCGTTCCGCTGTGCGCCGATGATCGTCGCCGGCCAGCCGGGACCCTCTTCCACTACCTGCAGGTCTTCGGGGCGCACGAAGACCTCGGCCTGCCCCTGCCCCGCCTGCTCACGCGACCGCATTGGCAACCCTGCAGCCTGCAGCGCGCCTGCTTCCCAGTGCGCGGGCAGGCGATTCACCGCACCGACGAAGGAGTAGACGAAGGGCGAGGCCGGCGCATCATAGGTATCAGCCGGACTGCCGAGTTGTTCGATGCGCCCCCGGTTGAGGATCGCCACACGATCGGCCAGTTCAAGTGCTTCTTCCTGGTCATGCGTCACGAACACGGTGGTCAGACCCGTGCGGTCATGCAGTTCCCGAAGCCAGCGACGCAGATCCCTGCGGACCTGCGCATCGAGTGCACCGAAAGGCTCATCGAGCAACAGCACGCGCGGCTCTATCGCCAGCGCACGCGCCAACGCCACGCGCTGCCGCTGGCCGCCTGACAGCTGCGCCGGATATCGCTTGCCGAATCCGTCCAATTGCACGAGCGAAAGCAGTTCCGCGACGCGCGCGCGGATGGTGGCATCACGCATCCGCTCGCGGCCGCGCCGCACGCGCAGGCCGAAGGCGATGTTCTCCTCCACCGTCAGGTGGCGGAACAGTGCGTAGTGCTGGAACACGAAACCCGCGCGCCGCGCCTGCACGCTGAGGCGGGTCGCGTCCTCGCCATCGAACAGCACGCGTCCACCGTCCGCATGTTCGAGTCCGGCGATCACGCGCAGCAGCGTCGTCTTGCCGGACCCCGACGGCCCCAGCAGCGCCAGCAGTTCGCCCTGGCGGATGTCGAGCGATACATCGTCCAGCGCCTTGAAGTCGCCGAACCGCTTTCCCAGGTGTTCGATCTTGATGCCCATGATGTCGCCTTCTCAATGACGGTGGTTGGCGGCCAGCGCTTCGCCATGGCGCCACTCCAGCCAGGTCTTCAGCACCAGCGTCACCAGTGCAGTCAGCGCCAGCAGCGAGGCCGCCGCGAAGGCCGCGCTGTACGCGTACTCGTTGTAGAGGATCTCCACGTGCAGCGGCAGCGTGTT
This sequence comes from uncultured Pseudoxanthomonas sp., assembly GCA_966210745.1. Lineage (GTDB taxonomy): Bacteria > Pseudomonadota > Gammaproteobacteria > Xanthomonadales > Xanthomonadaceae > Pseudoxanthomonas_A. The sequence continues at coordinate 52,418 of CBIHLJ010000018.1, read as the reverse complement.
GGTGCGTCCACGGATATGGCCGGATACCACCGACACCGCGCCGAACTCGCCCAGTGCGCGCGCACTGCACAGCAACACGCCGTACAGCAGCGCCCAGCGGATGTTCGGCAGTGTCACCCGCCAGAAGGTCTGCCAACCATTAGCGCCCAGGCTGAGTGCCGCCAGTTCCTCGTCCGTGCCCTGCTGCTCCATCAATGGCATCAGCTCCCGCGCAATGAACGGGAACGTCACGAAGATCGTGGCCAGCACGATGCCTGGCAGCGCGAAGATGATCTTCGGCAGCTGCACGTGCAGGTCGCCCAGCAACGGTAGCGAGAAGCGCCATCCTTCGTCGATCAGCGCATACGCCCACCCCTGCGCGCCGAAGATCAGCACGTAGATCAGGCCGGCGACCACCGGCGACACCGCGAATGGCAGATCGATCAGCGTCACCAGCCAACGCTTGCCGCGGAACTCGTGCTTGCTGACCGCCCATGCTGCCGCCACGCCGAAGAGCAGGTTCAGCGGCACGACGATGGCGGTCACCAGCAGCGTCAGTTTCACCGCGGCCAATGCATCGACCTCGGTGATGGCGGCGGCGAACGCCGCCCAGCCGCCCCGCAGTGCTTCGACGAACACCAGCGCCAGCGGCAGCAGCAGGAACGACAGGAGGAAGGCGAGCGCGGCCAGTACAAGCAGCACCTGGACCCAGACGGGCTCGGTCGTGGCGGCATGGCGACGCGCGGGACGTGAATGCGCTTCCACGACGGACGACTCCGTGAGAATGGCGGTGACGGCGGAAGCAGCGTCGCCCATATCAGCCCCCTGCCCGCTTGCCGGTGCGCTGCAGACGTGCCTGCAAAGTGTTGATCAGCAGCAGCAATGCGAACGACAGCAACAGCATGGCCGCCGCGATCGCGGTGGCACCCGCGTAGTCGAACTCTTCCAACTTGATCGTGATCAGCAGCGGCGCGATCTCCGAGACGCCCGGCAGATTGCCGGCGATGAAGATCACCGATCCGTACTCGCCCACGCCGCGTGCGAAGGCCAGCGCGAAGCCGGCCAGCATGGCCGGCCACAGCGTGGGCAGCACCACGTGGCGCACCGCCTGCCAGCGGTTGGCGCCCAGGGTGGCGGCGGCCTCTTCCAGTTCCGTGTCGATTTCCGCAAGCACCGGCTGCACCACGCGCACGACGAAAGGCAGGCCGATGAACACCAGCGCCACGGTGATGCCGAGTGGCGTGTAAGCGACCTTGATGCCGGCGGCTTCCAGCCATTGGCCGATCCAGCCGGTCGGGCCATACAGCGCCGTCAGCGCAATGCCAGCCACCGCCGTTGGCAATGCGAATGGCAGGTCGATCATCGCATCGAACACACGCTTGCCCGGAAAGCGGTAACGCACGAACACCCACGCCACCAACGTGCCCATCACCGCATTGAATGCAGCGGCGGCCAACGCGGTACCGAAACTGATCCGCAGCGCCGCGAGTACGCGCGGCTCGGTCCAGATGGCCCAGATGCCGGCCGGTCCCAGCCCGCTGGCCTTGGCGAACACGCCCACCAGCGGAATCAACACGATCAGCCCCAGCCAGGCCAGCGTATAGCCCAGGCTGAGGCCGAAACCGGGAATGACGCGTCTTGCACGCGCCTTTCCCGGCCAGGGTTGCACTGCCGCCACCTTACTTCGCCTGGATCTGGTCGAACACGCCACCGTCGGCGAAGTGCGTCGCCTGCGCCTTCGCCCAGGAGCCGAACACGCCATCGATCGTCACCAGTTCCAGCTTGGGGAAGCGCGCGATGTCTTCGGCTGTCGCGTGTTGCGGATAACGCGGTCGGTAGTAGTGCTTCGCAGCCAGCCGCTGGCCGGTAGGCGAGTACAGGTACTTCAGATAAGCCTGTGCCGCCTCGCGCGTGCCGTGCTTGTCCACATTGCGGTCCACCAGCGCCACCGGCGGCTCGGCCAGGATCGACAGCGACGGCACCACGATGTCGAACTTGTCCGGGCCCAGTTCCTCGATCGACAGGAAGGCCTCGTTCTCCCATGCCAGCAGCACGTCGCCGATGCCGCGCTGGACGAAAGTGGTGGTCGAGCCACGCGCGCCCGTATCGAGCACCGGCACGTTGCGGAACAGCCCACGCACGAAGTTGCGCGTCTTCGCCTCGTCGCCCTTGAAGATCTTCAAGCCGTACGCCCACGCGGCGAGGTAGTTCCAGCGCGCGCCGCCGGAGGTCTTCGGGTTCGGCGTGATGACGGCGATGCCCGGCTTCACCAGGTCGTGCCAGTCGCGGATCTTCTTCGGATTGCCCTTGCGCACCAGGAACACGATGGTCGAGGTGTATGGTGCGCTGTTCTCCGGCAGGCGCGACTGCCAGTTGGCCGGGAACAGCTTGGCGCGCTGCGCGATGGAGTCGACGTCGTAGGCCAGCGCCAGCGTCACCACGTCGGCTTCCAGCCCGTCGATGACCGAACGCGCCTGCTTGCCGGAACCGCCGTGCGAGGTCTCGATGCTGACCTTCTGCCCTTTGGTCTTCTGCCAATCGGCGGCGAAGGCGGCATTGAACTCGCGGTAGAACTCGCGCGTAGGGTCGTACGACACGTTGAGCAACTTGATGTCCTTGGCGCCTGCAGCAGCGGCGAGGGTCAGGCCGAAAACGAGCATGGTGTTGCGGAGGTGGCGTCGGATGATGGAGGTCTTCACGTGATGTCTCCGGAAATCAGAAGGCGACCTGCAGTCGCGAGAACACGGCCTTTTCTTCTTCGCGATCCGCACCGGCGGCAGCGCCGCCCTCGAACTGCGTATCGAGATAGTTGACGACCAGCTTCAGGTTGCTGGTGAGGTACCAGTTGACGCCCAGCGTCCATGCCTTGGCGCGGCGCGCGGCCAACAAGGGGTCGGCGAACAGCGGGAAAGCGTCGTCGTCGATCTCCAATTCGCCATAGCGACCAACGAGTTCCCATGCACCCCACCCGCTGCCGGGACTGAACGGCTTGGACGGCTTCACGACGCCACGATAGCTGGCGTCTTCGCCAGTGAGCACCCAACTGGCGGTCGCCTGCCAGGCGGTGTTCTCCAGGTCGGCGCGCGTACCCGCTGCGGCGCCGCTCGTGACCAGCAGTTCCTGCTGGGAGGCGATGTACTCGGCCAACAGGCCGAAGCGGCCGCGGTACAGATAGCCTTGCGGGGAGATGCGGCGGTGTTCGCCATCGGCGACCACCGCGGTGCGGTAGGTGAAGAACTGCGCCTGCCCCTGCGTGCGGTAGCGCGGCAGGAAGTTGTTGCCCGTGCCCTGCTTGTCGCCGATGCTGCCGGCGATGCCGAAGCCCAGTCCCGACCACGAACTGCTGGTGTTCTTGAACGGCTCGAAGAATACCCGGCCGGCGTATTCGAACTCGTCGTCCGGATTGGCCGTCGCGGCATCGCGGCCATCCGGCGCGCCGTTGTATACACCCGCCACGTAGCTGAGGCGTCCCTCGGCGACTTCGCCCTGCGCCTGGATGCCGAGATCGCGATTGGGGGCCAGTTCGGTGGGGAAACTGCGCTCGATCAGTCCGATCGCACTGCCGGATTGCAGGCGCTCCAGTCCGATTGGCCCCTTGACCTTGCCCGCGCGCAACGTGAAGGCCGGATCCAGCTTCACATCGACGTAAGCGTCGATGATCGTCGCGCTATCCCCGGCGAACTCAGGCGTCAGACGGAACGACACCAGCTTGCCCAGCGAGCCCTCGATGGTCGGGCGGATGCGCCGGAACAGGAACGTGTCGTTCTGTGGCACCGCGTCGTCGTCGAGGAAGAAGCGCGCGTCCCCTTGCACCAGGCCGCGCAGTTTGAACTCGAAGTCGCCGTTCGCGGACTTGAGCGAAGCACCCCTGTCGTTCACCGCAACGACCGGGGCTTCCTTTGCCTTGGCGGCGGTCTCTTCCTGCTGCAGTTCCAGGCGGCGCTCCAGGACGCGCAGGCGCTGGTCCAGGTCACCCAACGTAGCGGGCGCGGATTCGCCTTCAGCGGCCACGGCCGCCGGTGCATCACCGACGCGGCGTTCGAGCGCTTCAAGCCGCTGCAGCAACTCCTGCACGGTGGGCTGGCTCTGTGCGGACACGGGAATGGCCAGCGAACAGGCCAGCGCACCCAGGATGGCGACGCCGCTGCCCTTCCGCTTGCGCTGTCCCGGTGGTATCCGCATGACCCCATGTCCCCGTGCGATGGCCGTCGTCGGCCGGAGACGCGATGCTGCGTGTGCACATGCGGGCTGGGAAATGACGAAACGGCGACCACTTATTCCGCGACAGCATGACGGACGGGACGTGGCCGACGGGCGGTTAGAATGGCTGCCTCTTCTTCCAATCTGCGCCCATGTCCAGCCCGCTCACCGCCCACTACGCCACCACCCTCGACGAGATCCGCGCGCAGGGCCTGTTCAAGGCCGAGCGGATCATCACCAGCCCGCAGTCGGCGGAAATCACGCTGGCCGACGGGCGCACGGTGCTGAATTTCTGCGCCAACAACTACCTGGGGCTGGCCGACCATCCAGACATCATCCAGGCGGCGAAGGACGCGTTGGACACGCACGGTTTCGGCATGGCCTCGGTGCGCTTCATCTGCGGCACGCAGGACCTGCACAAGCAGTTGGAGAAGACGATCGCGGACTTCTTCGGCACCGAGGACACGATCCTCTACGCCGCCTGCTTCGACGCCAACGGCGGCCTGTTCGAACCGCTGCTGGGCGAAGACGATGCGATCATCTCCGACGCGCTGAACCATGCCTCGATCATCGACGGCGTGCGCCTGTGCAAGGCCAAGCGCTTCCGCTATGCAAACTGCGACATGGCCGATCTGGAAACCCAGTTGCAAGCGGCCGATGCGGCCGGCTGCAAGACCAAGCTGATCACCACCGACGGCGTGTTCTCGATGGACGGCTTCATCGCGCCGCTGGACGAGATCACCGCGCTGGCAAGGAAGTACAACGCCTTGGTGCACATCGACGAATGCCATGCCACCGGCTTCCTCGGGGCCACCGGCCGCGGCTCGGCCGAGGTGAAGGGAGTTCTGGATCGCATCGACATCATCACCGGCACGCTGGGCAAGGCGATGGGCGGCGCGCTCGGCGGCTTCACCACGGCGAGGAAGGAAGTGATCGAACTGCTGCGCCAGCGCTCGCGACCGTACCTGTTCTCCAACTCGCTGCCGCCGCATGTCGTGGCCGCCGGCATCAAGGCTTTCGAGATGCTCGATGCCGCCGGTGACCTGCGCGAAGCGCTGGCCGCCAACACCGCCTACTTCCGCGAGAAAATGACCGCTGCCGGCTTCGACATCAAGCCGGGCGTGCACCCCATCAGTCCGGTGATGCTGTACGACGCACCGCTCGCACAGCGCTTCGCCGAGCGACTGCTGGAGGAGGGCATCTATGCGATCGGCTTCTTCTTCCCGGTGGTCGCGAAGGGCCAGGCCCGCATCCGCACGCAAATGAGTGCGGCGCATACACGCGAACACCTGGATCGCGCAATCGACGCCTTCATACGCATCGGCCGCGAATTGGGCGTGTTGAAGGCGTAGCCGAAGCCTGTGCGCCCGCGATCAGCGGGCGCGCTTCGCGACAGCGGGAGCCTTCGGCCTGGCTGGCGCGCCCTTGGCGACGCGGATGCCGCGCGCCTTCATCCAGGCATCGAACTCTTCCGCCGTCATCTTGCGGCCATTCTGCTGCATGTCGAAGCGGTGGCCATGCGGCCCCGGGCGCACGCTGACGACCTCTTCCTTCACGTGAGCGGTGTTGGCGTGTGGCGGCTTCGAGGCGCAGCCCGCCGCCATGCCGATGGCAAACAGAACAACGAAACGCGCAGGCAGGCGCGCCGTCAGGTCGAGCATGGCAATTCCCCCGTGGTCAGGCGTGAGCGAGTGTAGGCAAGCACACGATCGCGAACCCTGACCGCGGTCGCGCAATCAGCAGACGGTCATCGGCGCCAGCGCTTCGCGTTCCGCTGCATCGAGCATGCGCCAGGCACCCTTCGCCAACGTGCCCAGGACCAACGGTCCGATGGCGACCCGGACCAGCCGCAGCACGCGGATGTCGAATCCCTCAAGCAATCGTCGGATCTGCCGGTTGCGGCCTTCGTCGAGCACGATCTCCACCCAGGCATTGCGTTCGCCGGCACGCAACAGGCGTGCCTGGCGGGCAGCCAGATGTTCCCCTCCGACGGGGATACCCGCTTGCAGCGCGCGCAACAATGCCTCGTCGGGCACCCGATCGACCTGCACGTGGTAGGTCTTGTCGGGCCCACACGCCGGATCCGTGACGCGTGCGGCCCATTCCGGGTCGTTGGTGAAAAGCAGCAGGCCCTCGCTTGCTTTGTCCAGACGCCCGACCGGCGCGGTCCATGGCAGGCCGGCACCTTCCAGACAACGGTAGACGGTGTCGCGCCCGTGTTCGTCGCGCGTCGTCGTCACCAGTCCGCGAGGCTTGTTGAGCATCAGGTAGTGGCGTTCCGCCGCCGCAGCCGCCCGTCCATCCACACACACGACGGCACGGCCCGCGACCACCGGGAATTCCGGATCGCGAACGATGCGCCCATCGACGGACACCCTGCCGTCGGTGATCCAGCGCGCGGCTTCCGTGCGCGAACAGACGCCCTGCTTGGACAGGATGCGCGCCAATCCGTGTCGTACTGCGGAACTGCCGGACACGCCGCGGCGCGCGGTCGTCCGCGTATCGCGAGGCGGTCTGCGCTCAGGCATGGTGGTGTCCGGCGGAAAAACGGCCGGGGGTGCCGGCCGTTCGTCGATCAGTTCTTCTTGGCCGGCTCGGCGGGAGTCGGTGCGGGTGCCGCGGCCGGCGCACCGGGCGCCTTGACCACGCGCACGCCACGCGACTTCATCCAGGCATCGAACTCATCGGCGGTCATGCGCTTGCCGTTCTGGCTCATGTCGAATCGCCAGGGTGAGTTGTCGTGCGCGGTTTTCGGCTGGTACGCCGCCGGGCTCGCAGTGGCAGCCGCTGCAGACGCGGGCGCGGGCAGCGCCTTGGCGACATTGCGGCACCCCTCGATGCGCAAGCGCATCAGCACGCGTTCCACCGACTGCGCTTCGTCGAACGCATGCGACGCCAGCACACCACTAGGAGCACCCAGCTGCGTGGCGGTGGCAGTGAATTCCGGTGCGACCGGCGCGATTACCGTGTTGGATCTCTTCAACGGTACCGACACGAGACTGCCCGTGCAGTCAGGCGCGGCATGGGCGGCAGGAATCGCGACGATGCACAGCAGACTGGCGAGGACGTGACGGCGCATCGTGGAACTCCTGAGTATTCCTGTTCGTGCGGCGAGTTTAGGCAGCCCCTCCTGGCATGGCAAGGAATTGCAAGCCTCCATCGTCCTGCATTGCGCAAGACGGAAACGCGGTCACGCAAATCCCGCGTACGTCTTCTGAAAAAACGAAGCCCGGCACTGGGCCGGGCTTCGGGTGTTGCGGGAAGAGCGTCCTATCAGTTCTGGACGTTCAGTTCCGTACGACGGTTGCGCTCGCTCTTGCAGCCCGGCAGCGTCTGCGCGGTCGGCTCCAGCGGACGGCTCTCGCCGTAACCCACCGGGCCCACCAGACGCGAGGCGTCCACGCCGTTGCTGGTCAGGTAGTCGTACACGGTCTGCGAACGACGCTGCGACAGCGACTGGTTGTAGGCATCGGCACCGCAAAGGTCGGTGTGGCCGGCCACTTCGACGCGCAGGTCGGGGTAACGCTTCAGGATTTCAGCAGCCTCGCTCAGGATGGCGATCGCGTCCGGACGCAGGGTCGACTTGTCGAAGTCGAAGTTCACGCCCTTCAGGTCGATCGAGACCGGCACCGGGCAGCCGTCCGGACCGATGGTCTGGCCAGCCTGCGAACCGGGGCACTTATCGTCGCAATTGTTGACGCCGTCACCGTCGTCATCCAGGTCCGCGCAGCTCGGCGCAGCCGGCGGGGCCGGCGGGGCAGCGGCTTCGGCCTTCGGACCCAGCGGGATCACGACGCCGACCGAGGCCAGGACGTCGCCGAACCAGTCTTCCTGCGGAGCAGCAGCGCTCTGGTCATCGAAATCGGCGCGGTAGGCCAGTTCGGCGCGAACGCCGACGCGCTTGTCCAGCGTGGTCTGCAGGCCGACGCCCAGCTTGGCCGCCAGGTTGTTGTCACGGCGCTGGTTCGAGGCGTTGATCAGCGACTCTTCTTCCGAGCGCTGCATGCCGAGGCCGGCGACGATGTACGGGTTCCAGCCACGGCCTTCCTGCACGAAATGGCGACGCAGGTCCAGCGAGATGCCGTACTGGCTCCACAGCGCGTCACGGTTGTCTTCGAACTTCGGGTTCTGGTAGTTCAGCTCACCGTCCAACGACCAGTTGGGGCTGATGAACTTGCCAAGGCCCAGGCCCAGGAACGGGGCGTTGCGGGTGAGGCGATCGTCGTCCTGCAGGTTGAAGCCGGCGGAGCCGGTGAGGTACCAACGGTCGTCGAACTCCTGCGCCATCGCGTGGTTAGCGAGGCTCAGGCCGCCCAGCAGCGCGGCGCAGAGAATCTTCTTGTTCATTTGCAGCTCCTTTCCTTGTAAAAGTTCAGTTGTAGAGAAACCGAAATACGTCTGTTGCGGTGGTTCCGGCGTTTCTAGTTGTTATTCGAGACGACAGGGATCCATCGCCTTGCTGAACAGATTATGCGTCGGTACGTGAAGACTGTGTTAACGGTACCATAACAAGTCGGGCAAGGTTAACACTCTTGAAGGGAACTGGCGCAGATCTTCACGGGGGCAGCGACGCAGGGCGCCCGGTCCTTGGGATGCATGACGATACTCCTGTGGGCAACACACCGGTGCACGGAGGCATCTTGGCAAGTCCTCCGCAGGAGCCAATGTTCGCATCATGAAGCTGTCCATCCCCGCCGTACATCTCCCAAGCCTCTTCCTGTCGCATGGTTCTCCCATGATGGCGGTCGAGGACTCTCCTACCGGCCGCTTCCTGGATCACCTTGGCGAACGATTGCCGCGACCTACGGCCATCGTCGTGGCATCGGCCCACTTCATCCATGCGCGTCCCACCGTCACGGCCACGCCCGCACCCGACACGATCCATGACTTCGGCGGTTTCCCCGAGGCGCTCTATCGCATCCAGTACCCTGCCATGGGCGCCCCAGCGCTGGCGGATCAGATCGCCGGGTTGCTGCGGGACGCCGGTTTCCCCGTCCAGGTCGATGGCCGCCACGGGCTGGACCATGGTGTCTGGGTGCCGCTGCGGCGGATGTATCCCGACGCCGACATCCCGGTGATCGCGCTGTCGGTGAACCCGGCGCAGACAGCCGAGTGGCATTACAGGCTGGGGCGGGCCATGGCACCGCTGCGCGCGCAGGGCGTGCTGGTGGTCGGATCCGGCGGGTTCTCGCACAACCTGCATGCCCTGGACTGGCAACACGCGCAGGCGGCGCCGTACGACTGGGTGGCGGCGTTCACCGATGCCCTGCGCGAGCGGCTGCTGGCCGGCGACATCGCGGGCGCGCTGGACTGGACTGCCCTGCCCGACGCCCACCGCAACCATCCCACCACCGAGCACCTGTTCCCGCTGTACGTCGCCTTGGGCGCAGGCGGCGATGGCGCCACGGGTCGGCTGCTCCACCGTGACGTCGAGATGGGCGGCCTGGCCCTGGATGCCTTCACGTTCGAGCCGGCCTGATCAGGCCTGCAACCCACGCTCCCAGGGCGGGTTGTCACCGAACTGCTCGATCAGGAAGTCGGTGAAGGCCCGCACGCGCGGCGGCACGAGGCGGCGCTGCGCCATCACTGCACTTATCGCGGTCGTGGCCAGCGGGTAGTCCGGCAGCACCACTTCCAGCCGACCGGCGCGCAGGTCGTCGGCGACATGCCACAGCGAATGGATGACGATACCCTCGCCCGCCAGCGAGGCATCGCGCAGGACTTCGCCGAAGTTGCTCTCGAAGCGTCCCTGCACCCGTACCGCGACTTCGCCGCCCTCCGGCATGCCCAACCGCCACACATCCTGCCGGCCGCCACTGCCGAACAGCAGCAGGCAGTCATGATCGGCGAGTTCGCCAGGCGTGCGCGGCCGACCGCGCCGGCGCAGATAGTCGGGCGAGGCGCATACCACGCGCCGGTTGGGCGCGATCCGCCGCGCGACCAGCCGGGAGTCGTCGAGCGCACCGATGCGGATCGCCAGGTCGAAACCTTCGCTGACCAGGTCCACGACGTTGTCGCTGAGGTGGATGCTGAGGCGCAACTTCGGGTGGCGCGCGAGGAAGGCCGGCAGCAGCGGCGACACGTACTGCCGTCCGAACGACGCGGACATCGTCATCCGCAGGGTGCCGGCGATCTCCTGCGCCGTTTCGCGCAGGCCGGTGCCCAGCGTCTCCAGTTCCTCCACCAGCACCCGTCCCTGCTCGGCGAGCGCGGCGCCCTCCGGCGTGGGATGCAGGCGACGTGTCGTCCGGTGCAGCAGGCGCACGCCCAGCTCCTTCTCAAGCCGTTTCAGGCGCTGGCTGGCCACGGCGACCGAAAGATCCAGGCTGTGGGCTGCTGCCGTGATCGACCCGAGATCGAGCACGCGCAAGAACAGGGCCAGGTCACCGATACGGTCCATTATCAATAATCCATTGATAGTGATTCGGCATATTCACTGTTTTTCATCATCAGGGGAAGGCGCACGCTGCGGGCCTCGTTCTTCTACCCACCCACTCCCATGTCCCCCACTCCCTCCTCCCGACTGCCGTTGGGCCTGTATGCGCTCACCGCCGGCGCGTTCGGCATCGGCACCACCGAGTTCGTCATCATGGGCCTGCTGATGCAGGTCGCCGCCGATCTCCATGTGTCCATCGCCGCCGCAGGCCTGCTGATCTCCGGCTATGCGCTGGGCGTGTTCGTCGGCGCTCCGCTGCTGACCGCCGCGACCAACCGGATGCCGCGCAAGGCGGTACTCGTGGCGCTGATGATCGTGTTCACACTAGGCAACCTGGCGTGTGCCCTGGCGCCGAACTACGAACTGCTGATGGCCGCGCGCGTGATCACGTCGCTGGCGCACGGCACGTTCTTCGGCGTCGGCGCGGTGGTCGCCACCGGCTTGGTCAGCGAAGACCGCAAGGCCTCGGCCATCTCGATCATGTTCACCGGCCTGACCGTGGCCACGCTGCTGGGCGTGCCCGCGGGCGCCTGGCTGGGGCTGGAGTACGGCTGGCGCGCGACGTTCTGGGCCGTCACCGTCATCGGCGTGTTCGCCACCGTGATCATCGCCACGCTGGTCCCGGCCGATCGCAGCGCGCCGACACCGCTGTCGTTCCGCGACGAACTGCGCGTGGTCGGCCGCCCACAGGTGCTGCTGGGCCTGCTGATGACCGTGCTGGGCTTCGGCGGCATGTTCACCGTCTATACCTACATCCAGCCACTGCTGACCCAGGTGACGGGCTTCGGCGACGCGGCGGTCTCGCCGATCCTGCTGGTGTTCGGCGTCGGCATGATCATCGGCAACCTGCTGGGAGGACGCTTCGCCGACCGCCGGCTGGCCACCGCCCTGCTCGGCACGCTGGCCCTGCTGGCACTGGTGATGGGCGCGATGGGCTTCGCACTGCACAGCCGCTGGGCGATGGTGCTCTTCACCGGTCTGCTGGGCGCCGCCGCGTTCGCGACCGTCTCGCCGCTGCAGCTGTGGGTGCTGCAGAAGGCCCGCGATGCGCAGAGCCTGGCGTCCAGCCTCAACATCGGCGCCTTCAACCTCGGCAACGCGCTCGGCGCGTGGCTGGGCGGCACAGTGATCTCGCAAGGCCTGGGCCTGTCGGCGCTGCCGTGGGTCGCCGCGCTGGTGCCGGCGTCCGCGTTCGTCATCGCGCTGTGGGCGCTGGCGCTGGAGCGACGTCAGGCAACTCACGCAGCAGGTGTCGCCCCGGCGTTGCAGACCGATGGATGCGCCTGACCCACTTCCCTTGAATGCTTGAGGAGTTTTCCATGGAAACCCGTTTTCTCGGCCGTTCCGGCCTGAAGGTCTCGGCACTGGGCTTCGGCGCCGGCACCTTCGGCGGCAAGGGGCCGCTGTTCGGCGCCTGGGGCAACACCGATACCGCGCAGGCGCGCCGCATGATCGACATCAGCCTGGACGCGGGCCTCACCTTCTTCGACACCGCCGATGTCTATTCGGACGGCGCGTCCGAATCGATCCTGGGCGCGGCTCTGCAAGGCCGGCGCGACCAGGTCATCCTGTCCAGCAAGACCGGTCTGCGCCTGGGTGAAGGCCCCAACGATGCCGGCGCCTCGCGCTTCCGCTTGCTGAAGGCGGTGGATGCCTCTCTTGCGCGGTTCGGCACCGACTATCTCGACCTGCTGCAGCTGCACGCCTTCGACGCGCTGACGCCGGTCGAGGAAACGCTGTCGACGCTCGATGGCCTGGTCCGCGCCGGCAAGGTGCGGTACCTGGGCGTATCCAACTATGCCGGCTGGCAGCTGATGAAATCGCTCGGCGTTGCCGAACGCTACGGCTACACCCGCTACGTCGCCAACCAGACCTACTATTCGCTGGCCGGACGCGACTACGAGTGGGAACTGATGCCGCTGGCCATTGATCAGGGGGTAGGTGCGGTGGTGTGGAGTCCGCTCGGTTGGGGCCGCCTGACCGGCAAGCTGCGACGTGGACAACCCCTCCCGGTCACCAGCCGCCTGCACGACACCGCCGATGTGGGGCCGCCTGTGGCGCAGGAGCGCTTGTTCCGCATCATCGACGCGCTGGATGTCGTCGCCGGGGAAACCGGCAAGTCGATACCGCAGATCGCCATCAACTGGTTGCTGCAGCGCCCCACCGTCTCGACCGTGCTGATCGGCGCGCGCAACGAGGAACAGCTGCGACAGAATCTGGGCGCCATCGGCTGGCAGTTGTCGGCCGATCAGATCGCGCGCCTGGACGCCGCCAGCGCGATGGAAGCACCGTATCCCTACTATCCCTACTGGCGCGGCCATTTTTCCGAACGTAGTCCACTACCCGTCCAAGCCTTCCCCCCGTCCGCCGGAGCCGCCCCATGAAAGCCGTCGCCCTGACACGCTACCTGCCCATCGACGATCCGCAATCGCTGCTGGATGTTGACATCGAGACACCCGCCGCCAACGGCCACGACATTCTCGTGCGCGTGGAAGCGGTGTCGGTGAACCCGGTCGACACGAAGGTGCGCGCGCCGAAGCCGCAGGTCGAAGCGCAGCCGAAGGTACTCGGCTACGACGCTGCCGGCGTGGTCGAAGCCGTCGGCGAGGCAGTGACACGCTTCAAACCCGGCGACGCGGTCTACTACGCGGGCGACATCACCCGCCCCGGCAGCAATGCGCAGTTCCAGCTGGTCGATGAACGCATCGTCGGCCGCAAGCCCGCGTCGTTGGACTTCGCGCAGGCCGCTGCCTTGCCGCTGACGACCATCACGGCATGGGAGCTGCTGTTCCACCGCATGCCCTACTCGCCCGAGCGCGGCGGCAAGGGCAAGTCGCTGTTGGTGATTGCGGGCGCAGGCGGCGTGGGCTCGATCGCGATCCAGTTGGCAAAGCGGGCCGGCTTCACTGTGATCGCCACCGCGTCGCGGCAGGACACCATCGACTGGTGCATCTCACTCGGCGCTGACCACGTCATCAACCATCGCGACGCACTGGGTCCGCAGCTGAAGGGCCTGGGCTTCGACAGCATCGATGCCGCCCTGAACCTGGCCGACACCGACCGCTACTGGACCGAACTGGGCGACCTGTTGGCGCCGCTCGGTCATGTAGGCCTGATCGTAGAGCCGCGCGGCGAACTGCGCATCGGCGATCCGTACAAGGCCAAGAGCATTGGCATCCACTGGGAAATGATGTTCGCCCGCCCGCGCTTCCGTACCGCCGACATGGGCGAACAGGGCGCACTGCTGGACCGCGTGGCGGCGCTGATCGACGCCGGCGACGTGCGCGGCACGCTGACCGACACCCTGTCGCCGATCAATGCGGCGAACCTGCGCGAAGCACATCGCCGGCTGGAATCCGGCACCACCATCGGCAAGCTGGTGCTCGCCGGCTGGTAGACCTGCTCCCGTCAGGCATGCGGGACCGAAGGGTGCCGGCAGCCGGGTGGGAACGGCTACCGGCGCCCCGGCGACTTGAGATATCGTGGCTGGCCGCAGCGCGCTCCGGCGCGATCCGCCCGCCTTTCCGACCCCGCCATGCCCCTTTTCCCGGCGCCGCCGCGCCCGCCACATCACAATGCCAGCCCATCGCGGCGGGGCGCGCGGCCATGACGCAGGCGCCCGCCCTGTTCCCTTTGCTGCCCAGCGGCCTGTTCGGCCCCCTGGCATCGCCCAACCGGGAACACTACTGGCTGCTGCTGTGCCGGCTGTTCGACGAGTTCTTCGGGCCTGACGCGCCGGTACCGCCCAGCATGGGTTTCCAGCGCCGCGAGATCACCGCAGCGCTGGAGCGCTATCTGCTCGCCGATGACCCCTGGGAAGACGAAGGCGGCGACACGCCGGACACGCCACTGCCGCTCAGGGTCAACAACATCTACGAGCGCTTCCGCGGCGCGGGATGGCTGCGGCAGGAGCGCGTTGGCGCGCGCGAGATGGTCACGATGCCGCCGGTCGTGCACCAGTTCCTCTCGCTGCTGGTCGAATTCGCCGAGCATGGCCCCACGTTCGTGTCGGCGAAGATGCGCTCGATCGAGCACCAGTTGCAGCAGGTGGCCGAAGGCAAGGCCGCGGGCGACGCCCTGGACGAGGCCGCCGACCAGGCACGACGACTGCTGGTGTCGCTGTCGTCAATGAGCCTGCAGGTGCGCGACCTGATGCCTGAGCTCAGCAAGGCCGAATCCACCGCGCAGTTCGCGCGACAGTGGTTCGAGCGCTACGTGAGCGAATTCTTCATCGGCGACTACGCCGAACTGCACAAGGGCGACCATCCGCTGGCGCGGCGCAGCGCGATCCTGTCGATGGCGCAGCAGATCGAGACCGGCGAACGCCGCACGGCACTGCTGGCGTGGTACCGCGAGCATGTGGGCGGCGGCGACGGCGAGCGCGGAGGACAGCGGTTCGCGCGCAGCCTGCGGCGCCTGCGCGAACTGGACCGCATCGACGAATATCTGGGTCGGCTGGACGACGACATCCGCCAAGCCAACCGACGCGCGCTCGCCTTCCTCGACTACCGTCTGCGTGCGCCCGACAAGCTGGACATCCTGCTGCGCCGCGCCTGCCGTGGCGTGCAGCATGCGCCGGAAGACGCCCTGCGTCTGCCGGTGGCGCCGGGCGCGTTGATGGACGCCAACCGCCTGCGCCCGCCGCGGCAGAAGCCCCAGCCCATCCCGCGCAGCGCCAACGCCACCCAGCCGCCGACACCGGAACAACTGGCCCGGCTCAGCCTGCTACGGCGGATGAAGCGCGCACGGCTGGTCAACGCCGAAGACATGGCGCGCTATGTCGGCCCGCACCTGGAGACGACGGACGCCGTCGACTCCGGCGCATTCTCCATCGCCAGCATCGAGGACCTGCGCGCCTATCAGACGCTGCTCACGCTCGCGCTGCGCAGCCATCGCATAGGCGGCCTGCGGCGGGAAGATCCGCTGGGCCGCCTGCTGCGCGGGTACCGCGTCGAACTGCTCGACGCCGGTGGCCGCGACGACAACGGCTACCTGCGCGCGCCACGCTTCGTCGTGCGCCGCATCGGTACGCCATCACGGAAAACCGCATGAAACGCAGCTGGAACACGCTCAGCCAACTCTCCAACGGCGTCTACGCCGTGCAGGACTTCGAACGTGCCGCCTACCGCCTGGTGGTGGAGCAGGTGCTGTACGCGAGCGACCGCAGCACGCGCCTCGCTTACCACCTGGTGGAAGACCACTTCGAGGATTTCATCGCCGCGCTGGCGCCGCTCGGCATCCGCCTGGAGCGCAATGCGCACTACCGCTATGTGGTGGCGCTGCCCGCGCATGCCGAAGGCGTGCCGGTGACGCTGGCCGAAACCCTGTTGTTGCTGGTGCTGCGGCAGCGCTACGACGAAGCGATGCGGCAGGGCATGGTGGAAGACGAAGGTGTTGTCACCGTGGAACTGCCCGAGTTGCAGGAGGCCTACCAGGCGCTGGCCGGGCGACCGATGCCGGATGTCGGCACCCTGCGCGAACTCGCCCGCACGCTGAAGCGCTGGGGCACATGCCGGCTGGTGGAGTCGGAACCGGACGATCCGCAACCCTTCCACCTGCACGTGCGGCCGGCCATCGTCGAGATCGTCGGCGAACAGTGGCTGCAACGGCTGGACCAGCACAACCGCGACGACGATGCCGACGCGGCCGACAACGACGACGTCATGGAGGACGGCGATGCAGCAGCTTGAGCGCGTGCACCTGGTGCAGTTCTTCCTGTTCGAGGCGCAGACCCTGGAACTGGACGCCACCACCGCCATCATTGCGCCCAATGGCGCGGGCAAGAGCGCGCTGCTGGATGCGCTGCAGATCGTGCTGCTGGGCGGCGACCGCAGCCGCATCCGATTCAATGCGCAGGCCGGCGGCAGCCATCGCGCGCGCACCATCCGCGACTACTGCCTGGGCGTGTTCCGCAGCGGCGACGAAGGACGCAAGCGGCGCACCGCGACCACGTACATCTCGCTGGTGTTCCGCGACACCGACACCGGCGACGTCCTGACCGCCGGCGTCGCGCTCGGCGCATCGGTGGACGAGCCCGATCATCGGTTGCACGGGCTGTATCTGCTGCCTGGTGTGGCGCTGGACTTGGCCGACCATGTCGAACAGATCAAGGGGAAAGAACTTCCGCTGGCCTGGCCGACGTTCCGCGAGATGGCGCTGCGCCGCTGCAAGGCGGCCGGCGGTGCGCCCGAGCTGCACACCGTCGCCGAGCGCTTCGTCAAGGACCTGCTGCTGCGCCTGCGCGCCTCGCCCACCGCCAACCCCGACATCAGCGCCTATCGCAAGGCCTTCCTCAACGCACTCAACCTGCAGCGCGTTGAGGACGTGGACCTGTTCGTGCGCACACTGGTCGCAGAGGACAGACCCACCGACATCGCCCGCTTCCGTGCGTTGCTGGAGAGCTTCCGCCAGATCCGCGACCGCATCGAACAGGTGCGCCAGCGCATCGAAGCGGCCGAAGGCGTGGAACGGCAATACGACCGCATCGCCACCCAGGCCGTGCGTGCTGCTTCCTACCGCGCACTGGCCGCCGAGTACGCGCGGGATCTGTACGGCGAACAGCTGGAACAGGCCGAAGGCGCGGTCACCACGGCGGAAGACGCGCTGGCCGACACCCGTCGCCGCCTGGTCGATGCGCGTGCCGAGCGCGACACCCTGCGCGATGAGCAGGCACGCGCCAACGCCCGCCTGCAGGGGAGCAGCGGCTATGGCGAACAGGCGCAGCTGGACGAACTGGCTGGCCGCGACCGCGAACGCCTGGCGCAGTTGAACAAGGAACTGTTGCGCGAGATCGGATTCGTGCGCGACACCTTCCGTCAGCTCGACGCGCTCGCACTCGGCGGCATCGAGGCGGGCGCCGTGGATGCCGCGCGCGCGGACTGGGATGCCTGGCACGCAGCGCTGTCGGCGCTCGCGGACGGCGATGCCCTGCCGTGGACGCCGGAAGACCTGTTCGCGCGCGCACGCCAGGCGCTGCGCGCGGCAGAACCTTTGCGCGAGAAGGTCGACCAGCACGCCCGCCAGCTGCACGCCGCCCACGACAAGGCACGCGATGCGCTGCTGGCCGCGCGGCAGAACCAGAAGCGACTGGCCGCCGGCCAGGCGGAGCTGCACGCCGATACCGTGCGGCTGATGAGCTACCTGCGCGAGGCCGGCATCGATGCCCGCCCGGTCTGCGACCTGGTGCGGGTCGCCGATGCCGCCTGGCAGCCCGCCATCGAAGCCTACCTGCGCAGCAACGTCGAGGCGCTGCTGATTCCCGCCGCGGATGAGGAGCGCGCGGTCAAGCTGTATCGCAGCCTGTCCGGCGGGCGCTCGGTCTATGGCGTGAAACTGGCCCTGTCCAGCCAGGCACGCGATGTACGTGGCAAGGAGGCAGCGGCCGGCAGCGTTGCCGCGCTGCTGGACGGCGTCAACGCCGACGCCCTTGCATTCCTGCGCCGGCAGCTTGGCGAGCTGCGCTGCGTGGAAACCGAAGCCGAGCTGGTGCGCAGCCGCCAGGGCCTGACCCGCGACGGCCTGCTGGCACGCGGCGGCAGCATCGAGCGCCTGCGCCTGCCCGCTGCAGGCGAGCTTCGCATCGGCGCGTCCGACAATCGTGCCCGCCTGCGCGTGCTCCATGAAGAGATCGAAAAAGCCGAGCGCGACGTGCGCGAGATCGAGCCCCTCCTCCGCCGCGCCGACGACAGCCAGCGCGGCCTGTCGCGCCTGGCCGATGCCGATGTGGTGGCGCAGGCGCTGCACGAACGCGCGATCGAGCACCGCCAGGTTGCAGGTCGCTACCGCACCGCGCAGGAAAGCCGCCTTGCCGCGCTGGACCCGGACCTGCTCCGCCTGTCCGAAGCCGTGCGCGAACTCGCCGCACAACTCGGTGAATGCGAGGCGCGTACCGACGCCCTGGTCGGGCGGGAAGCGGTGGCGGTCGCCGATCTCGATCGCAGCCGTCGTCTGCTCGAAGGCCTGCGCCAGCAGGAGGAGCTCGTCGCCCGCCGCGCCGTGGACGCATTCAAGGATCCCGATGTCGACCCCAACCTGATCGAACGGCACCGCGACGAACTGGATGCGAAGGTCGATTCGCTGGAGGAACGCGGCGCCACCTGCGAGCGACGTGCCGACGAGAGCGACCGGCAGCTCGCCAAGCTGCTGCCGGAAGCCTGGAGCGCGCTGGCGCAGTACGCGCGCGACCATCGCCTGGACGTGGATTTCGACGCCAATGCATGGCGACCTGCGCTGGCACTGCTGCAGCGCGAGCTGACCCAACTGCGCGACACCGACCTGGTGCGCTACGAAGGCGAGGCTCGCCAGGCCTACGACACCGCCGTGGACACGTTCCGCGCCGGCGTCGCCGCCGCGCTCAACGACAACTTCATCCGCCTGCGCCAGCAGATCGCCACGCTCAACCGTACCTTGCGCAGCAGCCCGCCGTTCTCCAACAACGAGCGCTACCAGTTCCACTACGAGGTGGTGCCGGAGTTCCGCGAACTGGAGCGCTTCATCCGGCGCGCAGTGGATATCGGTGGCGAAGACACCCTGTTCGGCACCGCCGGAGAAGTACCGGCGGCGTTCCGCGAGCTGATCGAAGACGGTGCCGCGGCGCGTACCGCCACTTCGCCGCTGGACGACTATCGCCGCTTCTTCCGCTTCGAGGTGCAGATCCGCCAGGACGACACCGTGATCGGCACGCTCAGCGAGCGCATGCGGTCCGGTTCCGGCGGTGAGCACCGCGCGCCGCTGTACGTGATCGCCGGCGCCGCGCTGGCGGCGGCGTACGGCAAGAGCGAGGCGCATCCGGGCGGCATGGGGTTGATCCTGCTGGACGAGTTCGGCGACAAGATCGATGCGCAGAACGCGCGCGCCACCACCAACTACCTGCGCTCGCTGGGCCTGCAACTGGTGTTGGCCGCGCCCGACACGGCACAGGGCACGCTGAGCGGCGTGCTGGACAGCTACATCGAACTGTTCCGCGATGGCGACCTGTTGCAGGCCGAGCGCATCGAGGTGCAGGCCGCGGCACGCGCACTGCTGCTGTCCGACCAGTTCGACCTTCATCCAGAGCTGCTGGCCGAAGAAACCGCCCGCGTCGAAAGGCAACAGGCACCGGCGTGAGCAACGCCCGGCGCGTGCTGGAGCGGTTGCTGCGCAAGGGCGAACGCGCCCGGATGCGCGGCGATGCCGCCCCCGCCTCGCTGCCGATGACCGAAGCCAGTGCGCGCGACTACCTGTCACTGCGCACCTTGGCCGAACGCGAGACCTTCCACGCGCAGATCGCCATCGCCGAACGCGCCGGCGCGATCGCGGTCGAGCGCGACCGGCATCGCGGCGACGGTGAGCGCCTGCTGCGGCTCACGGTGATCGATCCCGACGCGCTTGCTGCGCATCTCGGTGTGACCTTGCTGGATGCCCGCGTCCGCGCGTCCGCCGAGGTGCTGTTGCCGTGGCTGCCGCACTTCTCCGTGCTCGAAGACGTGCTGGCGGCATGGCGAGCCGGCCGCAAGGTACGCGGCCAAGGGCCCGAAGCGGCCCCCGACCTGGCCGACGCCGCGCTGGCGGTCCACGCCCGCCTCGCCGACGATGTCCATGAGCGCATCCTCCGCCGCGAGAGCGCACACCTGTTCGCCGGACGGGCGCAGGCGAGCAAACGGCTCGAACAGCTCACGCCCTGGCTGGACCTGCTGGGTAGCGGTCAGTTGGTGGCGGCCGGTCCGCTCGAGAAGGAACACATCTGGGCCTCGCTGGGCCTGCGGCGCGAGCCGCAGCCGCTGCTGGTCGCCGGCACCGGCACACTGCTGCTGGACGGCGACGTGGAGCTGCCGCTCTGCACGACCTTCCTCGGCGTTCCGCTCGACGCCGTGCGGGGCGTGCGGACGGACGCCGCTTGCGTCCTGAGCGTGGAGAACCTGGCCAGCTTCCACGACGCTGCCCGTGCGGCTGGCGCCGACCGCATGCTGGTGGTCTATACGGGTGGCATGCCGTCGCCGGCGTGGCGACAGGCCTATGCCCGACTGCTGCGTTCGCTGCCCCCGGACGCGCCGGTGTGGCACTGGGGAGACATCGACGAGGGCGGCTTCCGCATCGCCGCCGTCCTCGCTGATACCGTCACGGCCAGCGGCCATCGGTTGCAGCCATGGCAGATGTCGCCTGCAGACGTTCTGCCCATCCCCGGGCACGACGCGTCGGTGCCCGCACCCGACGTGCTCCAGGCCATGTGCCGATGGGCCGAACGCGCGGGCTGGACGAGCGTCGCCGACGCGCTGCGCGCGCAGCCGCTGCACCTCGAACAGGAAGCCCTGCCAGCCCGGCTGCCTCCCGACACCCTCACCCCACGGTGATCCGCACCGCCATCGGGGTACGCTTGCGTGCCCCCGTGATTCACGGCATCGTGCGCCCACCCATACGCCCGCGTATCCAATACCCGCATGACGTCGACCATCGCCGCCACCGACTCCACGCCCTACCCCCACCTGTTCACACCGCTGGACCTGGGCTTCACCACGATCCGCAACCGCGTGCTGATGGGGTCGATGCATACCGGACTGGAGGACCGGGCGAAGGATTTCCCGCGCCTGGCTGCGTACTTCGCCGAGCGGGCGGCCGGCGGCGTGGGCCTGATCGTCACCGGTGGCTTTTCGCCCAACCTGGTGGGCTGGCTGAAGCCTTTCGGCGGCAAATTGTCGTGGCCGTGGGAAGCGCGGCCGCACAAGTTCGTGACCAAGGCCGTGCACGAGCACGGCGCGAAGATCTGTGCGCAGCTGCTGCATGCCGGCCGCTACGGCTACCACCCGCTGACGGTGGCACCGTCGAAGGTGAAGGCGCCGATCAATCCTTTCACGCCGCGCGCCCTGTCCGCCCGCGGCATCGAACGGCAGATTTCCGCCTATGCCAACGCGGCGAAACTGGCGCGCGACGCTGGCTACGACGGCGTGGAAATCATGGGTTCGGAAGGCTACTTCATCAACGAATTCACCGCGC
Source organism: uncultured Pseudoxanthomonas sp. (assembly GCA_966210745.1). Classification (GTDB taxonomy): domain Bacteria; phylum Pseudomonadota; class Gammaproteobacteria; order Xanthomonadales; family Xanthomonadaceae; genus Pseudoxanthomonas_A. Next base: position 30,835 of record CBIHLJ010000018.1, on the reverse strand, counting down.
CACGCACCAACAAGCGCGACGACGCCTGGGGTGGTACGCCGGAGAAGCGCATGCGCTTCGCGGTGGAGATCGTGCGGCGCGTGCGCGAGGCCGTCGGCCCGGACTTCATCATCATCTACCGCCTGTCGCTGCTGGACCTGGTTGAGGATGGCAACCAGTGGGACGAGATCGTCCAGCAGGCGAAGGCCGTCGAAGCGGCCGGCGCGACCATCATCAATTCCGGCATCGGCTGGCACGAGGCACGCGTACCGACCATCGTCACCTCGGTACCGCGCGCGGCCTTCGTGGACGTGACCGCCAAGCTCAAGCCGCATGTGCGCGTGCCGCTGGTGGCGACCAACCGCATCAACATGCCGGACGTGGCCGAAGGCATCCTCGCCTCCGGCAAGGCGGACATGGTCTCGCTGGCGCGCCCGCTGCTGGCCGATCCGCACTGGGCGGCCAAGGCCCGTGCAGGCACGCCGCAGGCCATCAACACCTGCATCGCCTGCAACCAGGCCTGCCTGGACCACGTGTTCGAAAACAAACTGGCCAGCTGCCTGGTCAACCCGCGCGCCTGCCACGAGACGGACCTGACGTATCAGAAGACCTTCGCGCCGAAGACCGTCGCCGTGGTCGGCGCCGGTCCTGCCGGCCTGGCCTGCGCGACGGTCGCCGCCGAACGCGGCCACCGGGTGACGCTGTTCGATGCGGCCGACGAGATCGGCGGGCAGTTCAATTATGCCAAGCGGATTCCAGGCAAGGAGGAATTCCACGAGACCCTGCGCTACTTCCGTCACCGGCTCGAGGAGACGCGCGTGGATGTGAAACTGTCGACGCCGGTCACGGCGGCCGACCTGGCCGGCTTCGACGAGATTGTGCTGGCCACCGGCATCACGCCACGCAAGGTCGCCTTCCCAGGCGCCGACCACGCCAAGGTCGTCAGCTATGTGGACGTGCTGTCTGACCGGGTGACGGTGGGCGCACGCGCCGCGCTGATCGGCGCCGGCGGCATCGGCTTCGACGTGGCCGAATACCTGACCCACGAAAGCCATTCGCCCTCGCTGGACCCGGCCCGCTGGATGGCCGAATGGGGCGTGGACCCGACCTTCGAGGCCCGCGGCAGTCTGGTGAAACCGCGACCGGAACCACCGACGCGCGAGGTCTGGCTGCTGCAGCGCAGCCCGGGCAAGCCTGGCGCCCGACTGGGCAAGACCAGCGGCTGGGTGCACCGGGCCACGCTGAAGGCCAAGCAGGTGAAGATGCTGGGCGGCGTGGAGTACCTGGGCGTGGACGACGCAGGCCTACGGATCAAGGTGGATGGCGCGGAGCACCTGCTGCCGGTGGACCATGTGGTGGTCTGCGCAGGCCAGGAGCCGCGCCGGGACCTGCACGCTGCTCTCATCGGAGCGGGTAAAGCACCGCACCTGATCGGGGGTGCCGACGTGGCCGCCGAACTGGATGCCAAGCGCGCGATCGACCAGGGCAGCCGGCTGGCCGCCGGTTTGTAAGTCGATCGCCAGCCGTAGAGTCGGGCTTGCTCGACTCCGCAACGTCCGGGCTGCTGAAAACGTCCGCCCCCAAGCAGCGGAGCAAGCTCAGCTCTACGATGTCTCCGGAAAATTTACGGGCGCCGCACCGCCGCTTTGTGCGACGCCAGGCACACTTCCAGCCAGACCGCCCCCCTTTCCGTCAAGCCGACCCGTTCAGGCCGAGTTGGGTCTCCCCCGCCTACCTTGCGCCCACTTTCCGGCCCGCCGCCCAGTCTCAGGCGGGTTGAGCCCGGCGCTCGGACCCCTCTGGTCCGGCCTTGCCGGTCCCCGGGCAGCCCGTGTGAAGGCTGCCTCCCCATGACGCCCTAGCCGCTGTCCCACAGATGTCCTTCCCTGCGTAACGGGAGAGGCAGGGGCGCGGGAAAGACGGAGCAAGGAGTTCCCATGAAACTGGCCTGGATCCTATGGCTGTCGCAGATGTTGCCGCAGCCGGCCGCCGATTCGCTTTGCCTCAGCACCACCGTGTACCTGGAAGCCCGCGACCAGACCCTCCGCGGCCAGCAGGCCGTCGCCGAGGTCGCCCTGCGCCGCCGCGACAGCGGCCTGTGGGGCGATTCCGTCTGCTCCGTGGTCACCGCCCGCAAGCAGTTCGCTCCGACTATCGTGGGCCCGAACACCCGCCTGAAGAATCCGGACGCCTGGGCCAAGTCGGTCAGCGTCGCCCTGAACGCCGAGCGCAACTGGGCCCTGCCACCCGGCCAGCGCAAGGAGATCGTGCCGGGTGCCAGCCACTTCATGGCGCACCAGATCGCCAGCCCGAGCTGGCGCAATGCGTACCACGTCGCCACCATCGGTGATCACACGTTCCTGCGTGTGCAGAAGCTCAAGCCCCGCTCCTGAAAGTAACCCAAGCCCTTCTCTATCCGGGCGCGTTGCGACGCGCTTGAATTCACCATAGCCATTCCTTCAGGGGGCGCCCCTCCGGGAGAGGGCAAGGGGTGAGGGCAAACCGCCGCGATACCCATGGTTCGCACGTGACACGATCCGTTGCACCCCACACCACGCTGCAAGCATCCAAGGCCCGCGATAATCGCGGGTCTTTTCTTTTCCACGGGAACACCATGAAGCTCTACACCAAGCCCGGCGCGTGCTCGACCGCCGACCACATCGCGCTGCAATGGACCGGCCAGCCGTTCGAGGTGCAGGTGATGACGGCCGCCGAGATGAAGGAGCCCGCGTACCTGGCGATCAATCCCACCGGCGCAGTGCCGGCGATCGTCGATGGCGACTTCGTGCTGACCCAGAACGCGGCGATCATGGGCTACATCGCCGACACGTATCCGCAGGCGCGCCTCGCCGGCGATGGCTCGCCGCAGCAGCGCGCGCAGGCGGCACGCTGGCTGTCGTTCGTCAACTCCGATCTGCACCCGGCGTTCCACCCGTTGTTCGGGCCGGCGCGCTTCATCGGTGATGAAACCCAGTTCGATGCGATCAAGGTCGCCGCCCGCAAGCGCCTGCGGGGCTTGTTCGAAACCGCGGAGAAGCAGTTGGAAGGACGCGACTGGCTGGCCGGGTTCCGCAGCTTCGCCGATCCGTATTTCTACATCACGCTGCGCTGGGCCGAGCGCACCGGCGTGGACCTGAAGGACCTGCCGAACATAGCGGCGTTCAAGCAGAGGATGGACGCCGATGCCGGCGTGCAGTCCGCCTTGAGGGCCGAAGGTCTGGCGTGACCTTCAGGCGGCGCGCGCGTCAGACCATCGACGCGCGCACATCCTCCAGCCAGCGCGTGGCGAAGGTGTGGTCGCGTGCCTTCGTCAGCGCCGTGGCCACGTCGGGCAACAGTGCGGCCAGTTCGTCCGCGTCGGCGCAACGCTCGACCTTCAGCTGCAGGAAGTAGCCCTTCAGCCCGATGTGCGAACGGATGTCGTCGGTGATCCGCGCATAGAGCAGGTTGTAGCGCTCGGCGGATGTCATCGTCGTCGCCTGCGTCCCGTCGCCGGCCTTCGGCGCGGCAACGGCGGCCAGCAGCGACGCCGCGCCCGAGCGCCGCTCGATCAATCCGTCGGCTGCCAACTGCTGCAGTGCGTCGTCGGGCGCATGCAGTCCGCTCATCATCTCGCGCAGCTCTTCGTCGTTGCGCTGGCCATCCACCAGCAACAGGATGGAACGCAACCCCGCCGGCAGCTTGCGCGTGCGCTGCTGGATTTCGTTGCGTCCGGCCTCGGTCTTGCACCACATGGTCTGCATGGCGTCCCCCAGCGCCGCGCGGCGGGCCCCTCCCGCTCGCTGCGACGCACCCCTTGCGACCGCAAGTAGTAACCCGGCGGGCCTGTTCCCGGCTGCCACACGGGTCACACAAACGACACGGGGCCGCCCGACCTTCGTCGAAACGGCCCCGCAATACCCCCGGCCCGGCTCAGCGCTGGTCGATCGGCACGAAGGCCAGGTCTTCCGGGCCGGCAAAAAAAACGCCCTCACCCTTTGCCCTCTCCCGCAAGCGAGAGAGGGGAAGTTGGTGCCATGCGGGTTCGGCTTCGATCAGCGCCGGTCCAGCGGAACGAATTCCAGATCCTCAGGCCCCGTGTAATTGGCGCTGGGGCGGATGATCTTGCCGTCGATGCGCTGCTCGATGACGTGCGCGCTCCAGCCACTGGTGCGGGCAATGACGAACAGCGGCGTGAACATCGCCGTCGGCACGCCCATCATGTGGTAGCTGACCGCACTGAACCAGTCCAGGTTCGGGAACATCTTCTTGATGTCCCACATCACCGACTCCAGGCGCTCGGCGATGTCGTACATCTTCATGTTCGACTGCTCGGCCGACAGGTCTTTCGCCACCTGCTTGATCACCCCGTTGCGCGGGTCGCCGACGGTGTATACCGGGTGACCGAAGCCGATTACTACTTCCTTGCGCTCGACACGCGCCTTGATGTCAGCCTCGGCCTCATCCGGCGTCTCGTAGCGCTTCTGCACTTCGAACGCGACCTCGTTGGCGCCGCCATGCTTCGGGCCGCGCAGCGCGCCGATGCCGCCGGTGATACACGAATGCATGTCGCTGCCGGTGCCGGCGATGACGCGACAGGTGAAGGTGGACGCGTTGAACTCGTGCTCGGCGTACAGGATCAGCGAGGTGTGCATCGCCCGCACCCACGACTCGCGCGGCTTCTCGCCATGCAGCAGGTGCAGGAAGTGGCCGCCGATGGAGTCGTCATCGGTTTCGACGTCGATCGCGCGGCCGTTGTGGCTCCAGTGATACCAGTACAGCAGCATGGAACCCAGCGACGCCATCAGCTTGTCGGCGATGTCGCGCGCACCCGGGTGATTGTGGTCGTCCTTTTCCGGTGACACGCAGCCCAGCACGGACACGCTGGTGCGCATCACGTCCATCGGGTGCGCCGACGGCGGCAGCTCTTCCAGTGCGGCCTTCACCGCGGCCGGGATGCCGCGCAGCGATTTCAGCTTGGCCTTGTACCCGGCCAGTTCGGCGCAGTTGGGCAACTTGCCGTGCACCAGCAGGTAGGCGATTTCCTCGAACTCGCTGGTCGTGGCCAGGTCGAGGATGTCGTAACCGCGGTAGTGCAGGTCATTGCCGGTGCGCCCGACGGTGCACAGTGCGGTGTTGCCGGCGGCGGTGCCGGACAGGGCGACGGATTTCTTCGGCTTGAAGCCGGGGGCAGGCGCGGTTTCGCTCATGGTGGACTCCCGTTGAGTGATGGTGTGTGCGCGAGTCGGCGTGCGGAATCAGCCGCTCTGTTTCGAGAACAGGGTGTCGAGCTTGTCCTCGTAGGCGTGGTAGCCGAGAAAGTCGTAGAGTTCGGCGCGCGTCTGCAGTGTGTCGATGATGGTCTTCTGGGTACCTTCCCGGCGCACCGTCTCGTAGAAGTTCAGCGCCGCCTTGTTCATGGCGCGGTAGGCGCCGCAGCAGTACAGCGCGATGTCGACGCCGGCCTCGCGGAGCTCGTCTGTGGTGAAGAAAGGCGTGGAGCCGAATTCGGTCAGGTTGGCCAGGATCGGTACCTTCACTGCCGCTTTGAAACGGCGGTAGTCGTCCAGCGACTTCATCGCCTCCGGGAAGATCATGTCGGCGCCGGCCTCGACATAGGCCATGGCACGCTCGATGGCGGCGTCGAGCCCTTCCACCGCCGCCGCATCGGTGCGCGCCATGATCACGAAGCCCGCATCGGTACGGGCGTCGACAGCGGCCTTGACGCGGTCGACCATCTCGTCCCTGGACACCACTTCCTTGCCAGGGCGATGCCCGCAGCGCTTCTGGCCCACCTGGTCCTCCATGTGCACCGCGGCAACTCCCACACGCTCGAACGAACGGATGGTGCGGGCGATGTTGAAAGCGCCGCCCCAGCCTGTATCGATGTCGACCAGCAACGGCAGTCCGGTGGCGTCGACGATGCGGCGCGCGTCGGTCAGGACATCCTCCATCGTGCTGATGCCCAGGTCCGGCATGCCCAGCGAGTTGGCCGCTACGCCGCCGCCGGAAAGGTACAGGGACTGGTAGCCGACGCGCTTCGCCATCAGGCCGGCATACGCGGTGATGGCGCCCATCACCTGCAACGGCGATTCGGCGGCAACGGCGGCGCGGAAGCGGGCGCCGGCAGATTGCGTGCTCATGGATAACTCCTTCGTCAGGCCGTGCAGCGGATCGCCGCAGGGCGGAGGTGCGTGAAGGGTACGCCCCTCTTCGGGACGCAAATCTGGCACCATCCACAGGGTTGATCAATCTTGATCGAACGAATCAATATTTCCACATGGCCGCCTCCACCGACCTGCTGTCCGCCCGCGAGACCTGCCGCCTGCTCGGCATCAGCCAGGCCACGCTGTATGCCTACGTCAGCCGCGGGCTGCTGGAGTCGCGCCCCGGCAAGGACCATCGCAGCCGCCTGTACCTGCTGCAGGACGTGGAGCGGCTGGCGCAGCGCAAGCAGGTGGGCCGTGGCGCGGCCCGTGGCGCGGCGCAGAGCCTGGACCGTGGCCTGCCCGTGCTGGAAACGCGCATCTCGCTGATCAGGGCCGACGGGCCCTACTACCGTGGCCGCTCGGCGATCGCGATGGTCCAGGAGGGCGCCACGCTGGAAGACGTGGCACGGCAACTGTGGGACGGTGGCGAGGACGATCCGTTCGCCACCCCGTCGTCGACGCAGTGGCCGCCGGTGGTCGCGCCGCTCGCCACCGATGCCTCGCTGCCGCCGCTGGAGCGGGCGATGGCCGCCATCCCGCTGCTGGCGCTGGACGTACGCCACTCCTTCAGTTCCGCCCCGCGCGTGCGCCACGAGATCGCAGCCGGCCTGTTGCGCCACAGCGCGGCGCTGCTGGTCGCGCGGCCGCCGTCCGATGCGCCGGTGCACCGCGTGCTCGCGGGAGCGTGGCGTCCGGGCGACGATGGATTCGCCGAACTGGTGCGCGCCGCGCTGGTGGTGTGCGCCGACCACGAACTCAACGTGTCCGCCTTCGCCGCGCGCGTGGTGGCCTCCACTGGTGCGCACCTGCATGCCACGGCCTGCAGCGGCCTGGCGGCGCTGTCCGGGCCACGCCACGGTGGCGCGACGACACGCGCCTACGCCCTCATCGCCGATGCGCAGCAGGCCAAGTCGCCGCGCGGCTTCATCGCGCAACGCTGGCAGCGCGGCGACGACCTGCCAGGCTTCGGCCACGCGCTGTACCCGCAGGGTGATCCACGCGGCGCGGAACTGCTGGCGCGCGCACGCGACCGGCATGCCGGCACGCGCGAGATGGCCGCACTGGAAACGCTGATCGTCGCCACCGAGGAGATCAGCGGCCTGCGGCCGAACATCGATTTCATGCTCGCCGCGATCTGCCATCTCAACCGGCTGCCGGCAACACCTGCGCTGGTGATGTTCGCCGCAGGACGCCTGGCAGGCTGGCTGGCGCACGCGCTGGAACAGCAGGCGCAGGGCCGCCTGATCCGCCCGCGCGCGCGCTACACCGGCATTACCCCACCGGCGACATCAACCTGATGCGCTCCCCTCACGCACCGGCATGCGTTTGACATCGCCGACGCATATGGTGACCCTGCGCGGGCCCATTCGCTTCCCGCTGCCGTAATGCGCCCTGCCCTGGTCCTGTGCCTGCTGCTGACGATGATGACCCCCACCACCATCGCCCGGAATACCGACAACGCCAACGCAACCGCCATCGCGCCCGCATTGATGCCGATACCGTCGCCGCCCGCGTGGTTGTCCGACATCGACACACTGTACGACGCAGGCCTGCGTGCGGCCGGCCTGGACGACCGCACGTTCAGCGCGGAGCACTGGTGGTCGGTCGCCACGCCATTGCTGGAGCGCAAGCGTGGGTTCCGCATCGAAGAAATCGGCCGCAGCGTGGAGGACCGTCCCCTGCGCCATGTGCACTGGGGCACGGGCAAGACGTCGGTCCTGCTGTGGTCGCAGATGCATGGCGACGAAAGCACGGCATCGATGGCATTGGCGGACCTGTTCCGCTTCCTCGGCGAACATCCCGACGATCCGCGCGTGCAGGCGCTGCGGGCGAACACCACGCTGCACTTCTTTCCCATCGTCAACCCGGACGGTGCCGCGCGATTCCAGCGCCGCAACGTGCAGGGCATCGACCTCAACCGCGATGCGCGGAGGCTGGCGACGCCCGAGGCGCGCACCTTGAAGGCCCTGTTCGACCAGGTGGAGCCGACATACGGTTTCAACCTGCACGACCAGCGCGTGGGCTACCGTGCCGGCGATTCCGACCGCGGTACCGCCATCGCGCTGCTGTCGCCGCCGTACAACCATGCCGCCGACGTGAACGACGTGCGTACGCGCGCCATCGAGGTGGCAGGCGTGATCCGCACCGCGCTGGAGCCTTACCTCGCCGGCCACATCGCGCGCTGGGACGAAACCTTCGACCCGCGCGCGTTCGGCGATCTCACCACGCAGTGGGGAGCCAGCACGGTGCTGATCGAAGCCGGCGGCATCGAGGGCGATGTGCAGAAGCAGCGCCTGCGCAAGCTCTATTTCCTCGGCCTGGTGGCCGCGCTGGACAGCATCGCCACCGGCAGCCACGCCGGCGTGCCGCACGCGCTGTACCGCGAACTGCCTGAGAACGGCGACGTGTGGCCTGACCTGCTGGTCCGCGGCGGCACGCTGTCCGTGCCTGGCCAACCGCCGACGCGCGCCGACGTGCTGGTGAATTTCCGCAATCCGCTGGCCGAAACAGACGGCGCCGTCGCCGACGTGGGTGACCTGGGCACCAAGAAGGCGCGTCGCAGCATCGATGCGCGCGGACTGTTCATCGTGCCGCTGCCGGGGCGCGAGGGCGAGCGCACGGTGATCGAAGCGAACGACGACGGCGACAACGACGAACCCCGGTCGCCCCCGCCGCTCACGCCCGGCGCCAGCGCACGGTTCGTGTTGAGCCGCGATCCGCAGGGCCGCGACGTGGTGTGGACGCTGGACGGCAGCGTGGATCCCGAGACACCTTCACCGGCGCACTGACGGATCAGCTGCCCACGTCGGGTCCGCGCAGCAGCGCGCGTTTCACTTCTTCCAGCGCGTTCGGGTCATCCAGCGTGGAAAGATCGCCGGGATCGGCGCCCTGCGCCAGCGCCTGCAACGAGCGCCGCAGCAGCTTGCCGGAGCGCGTCTTCGGCAGGGCATTGACGATGTAGACCCGCGCCGGCCGCGCGACCGCCCCCAGGCTCTGCTCGACCGTGCGCCGCATGCCGTCGGCGGCCTGCACCCGCTCGTGCGGCTCGTCGGTCGCCTGCCGCAACGTGGCGAACACCACCGGCACCTGCCCTTTCAGTTCATCGGCCACGCCGATGACGGCGGCTTCCGCGACCGCGGGGAACCCTGACACGGATTCCTCGATCTCGCGCGTACCCAGGCGGTGCCCGGCCACGTTGATGACATCATCAGTGCGCCCCAGGATGAAGGTGTAGCCGTCCTCGTCGCGGATCGCCCAGTCCAGCGAGCTGTACAGCAGCTCCTTGAAATGGCTGAAATAGCTGGAGAGGAAACGCGCGTCGTCGTTCCAGATCGTCGTCATGCAGCCCGGCGGCAGCGGTGGCTGCATGACCAGCACGCCCTTCTGCCCTGGGCCCACTTCTTCTCCGGTCGCCTCGTCGATCACCTTCATCCGGTACCCGAGATTGGGGAAGCCGGGCGAACCGAACCGCACGGGCTTCATGTCCAGCCCCGGCAGCAGCGTCAACGCGGGCCAGCCCGTCTCGGTCTGCCAGTAATTGTCGATCACCGGCTTGCCGATCGCGTCGGTGATCCAGTGCGCGGTGGGTTCGTCCAACGGTTCGCCCGCGAGGAACAGATACTTCAACTCGGACAGGTCGTGGCGCTTGATGAAGTCGATATCGTGCTTCTTCAGCACGCGCACTGCCGTCGGCGAGGAGAACATGGTGCGCACGCGGTACTGCTCGCACAGCGCCCACCAGATGCCGGCGTCCGGGGCCGTCGGCAGGCCTTCGTACAGCACCGACGTCGCACCGACGATCAGCGGACCGTACACGTTGTAGGAATGCCCGACGGCCCAGCCGACATCGGAGGTCGAGAACATCACCTGCCCCGGCCCCACGTCGAACACGGTGCGCATCGACAGCGCCATGGCCACGGCATAGCCGCCGACATCGCGCTGCACGCCCTTGGGCTTGCCCGTGGTGCCGGAGGTGTAGAGCAGGTAGCTGGGCGCGTTCGATTCCAGCCACTCCACCGGCACGTCGACGTCGCCGACTTCGGCGCGCAACGCAGCGTAGTCTTCGTCGCGGCCCGCCACTTTCGGTTCGGCCGCATCCAGCCCACGCGAGACGATCAACACCTTGGCCGGCGGCGTGGCCGCCTTCGTGCAGGCCTCATCGACCAGCGCCTTGTACGGAATGACCTTGCCACCGCGACTGCCGGCATCGGCGGCGATCAACAGCTTCGGTTGCGCGTCGTCGATCCGCAGCGCCAGATTGTGCGCGGCGAAGCCCCCGAACACCACCGAATGCACCGCACCGATGCGTGCGCAGGCGAGCATCGCGAACACGGCCTCCGCCATGTTGGGCATGTAGATGACCACGCGGTCACCGCGGCCTACATCGAGCCGCTTGAGCACGGCGGCGAACGCATTCACTTCGCGATGCAGTTCGCGATAGGTCAGTTCCCGCGTGACATCGGTTTCGGTGGACACCGCCACCAGCGCCAGCTGGTCGCCACGCTCGGCAAGATGCCGGTCCACTGCGTTGTAGCAGAGATTGGTCTGCCCGCCGACAAACCAGCGTCGGAAAGGTGGATTGGAATAGTCGAGGATCTGCCGCGGCGGCACCTGCCAATGGATCGCCTTCGCCTCCTCGCCCCAGAAGGCCTCGGGCTGCTCGATCGAGCGCCGGTAGACGTCTTCGTATGCCATGCGATGCTCCCAGATGCCGCGACTGGGAGGAGCATAGTCCTCCGTCCTGGCGGCGACCGTTCTACCTTGGTCGCACGACAGAGCTCAGGAAGCGGCTCCCACGCGACCGTTTGTCGCAGCAGATACGACTGCGAGCCGCGTGACGGCGGCGCATAGCAGCGGAGCGAGTACGAACAGGCCGAGGAAATACCTCCCCTGCACCTCAAATACCACGTGCACGCTCCAGAAGCCCACCAGCCACAGCACGGGTAAGGCGCCCAGTGGATCTCTCTTCCTGAGCAGCAGGAGGGCAGTCCAGAGACAGGCAAGAATGATCAGGCCACGCGCCCACCCGTAAACCTTGCGCTCTGCTCCCAGCGCCCGGTAGTAGCGCGCGTTGATCTGCTCGCGATCAGGACGGTCGTCGATGCGTGCACGGATATTCGGCGACTCGATCAGCCAGTACAGTGCATACGGGGGCGGACTCAGGATCTCTGGCGCCTTGCAGCGCACCACCGACAGCCAGTGTTCGATGGGCTGCGCCTGCAGACGATCCATCACAGCCTTCGACAACGACTTGTGCAGATCCTCCTTCGCTGCCCGTGCCGCTTCAACCGACCAGTAACCGCACCCTTGGGAACGCTGGTCGCTCGATACCAGCAGGCCGCCGTACAACGTCACGGCGGAACTGGTACGGATCTGCTCCGTCTTGCCACTGGATACGCGCATAACCATGTCCATCGCGAAACCCAGCACGGAGCCCGCGAGAAGCACCAGTAGCACGCGCTGGAAGCCGGGCGATAGGGACCGGCGCAGCAGCCATGCAATCGGAATCGTCAACACCAGCAGCGCCCACAGCACGAGCGCGTACTGCGGCTTGGTCGACACGGCGAACATGATGCAGGCCACAGCTAGGCCGGAGCGCCAGCCAGACGCCAGCCTGAGTCCGGCATCCGCCAATAGCCAGAACGCCGTACCTAGCGCGGCAGCGGCCACCAGGTCGAGTTGCACTATCCCAGCGAATGGCGTGATCAACAGCAGGTACAGCGCCACCAGTTGGGCAAGGATCTTCCAGTGCCCGCCATCCAGTCGATAGCCGAGGAACAGCAGCCACAAGGCCGAGGGAATGTTGATCACCAACGACGCCGCCACCGGCGAAAGACCGAACGCCTTGGGCAGCGCAAGCAGCCACAAGCCCAGTCCGCCACGCACGTAGGCCTCCGGTCGCCCAGCCGACTGCCAGTAATATGCCCAGTCGCTGTGCGGCTCGGGCCACCACCATGCGGCCAGCGCGACGCCGATGCCGGCCAGCAGCAACGCCTGCACTCCCGCCAATGTCAGCCAAGCCCAGCGGTAGTGCGGTCCGTTTGGTTCCACCATGTCCATGCCACCCGATCGTTGATCTGCCATCTACAGCGATCCTAACGCAGGTCGTCACCGGAACCGAGGACGAGCGGCGAGGTGGCCAGCATGTGCAAGAAGCGGTTTGATATTGGGATGCGTCAACCGGACCGCAGCATGATCCTGCACAGCGCTCTTGCCTTCGCCGCAGGGGTTCTCTCCTCATAGCCGCTCGTGGGAGGTCATCGGATCACGCCAGTGGCAACCCGCTGTCGGCGCGACACAGCCGGTCGTGCAACGCGCGCACGGCCTCGACACGCGCATCCGTGCGCGCTTCTCCCAGCGTGCGGACATAGCGGCACGCAGCGAAACCCTCCGAACGCAGTTCATAGTCCGCCACCCATTGCCGGCGTTCGGCCATGCGCTCGGGCTTGATAGGCCATGTTCCAGGGCGCGGCCGCAGATGCCTGGCGATACCGATGCGCCATGGCTTGGGGCTCACGCGTGCACGGAAACAGTGCTGGCGCACGCACATCAGCGCATACAGAGGATCGGTCTTCAGCGCGGTGAAGCAGGCCTCGACCTCGGGATCGGCGGGATCGAAGGGGCGGTGCATGGCCAGCATGCGGAACCCGGCCGGCGTGCGGTACTGCCGCAGGCACCAGTCGGGATGAGCGTCGGCGAATGCCTCCACGCGCGCGTTCGCCCATGCTTCCGGACCGCCGTCGCGGCGCATGCGAGCGGCGTGCAGGCGGCGGATCATCGCGCCTGCGGCTACCATCGACACGATGACGGCGACTATGCCCACCCACCAGGAGCCGGCGAGCAGGCCAGCGATGATCGCCAGGGCCAGCAGCGGCGATCGGACCTTACGCTTCAGCGACGCATCCGGCCGTGGATCATCAAAGTCGATGTCCACGAACAGGGCATTCGGCGTGTTGAGGCAGAGCGCGCCATAGGAATTTCGTGTGATCACGCTGTCGCCTTCGCGCGCGATGATCTCCTCGCGGATCGGTACGCCCACCGCACCGTTGTAAGGACGCTTGTCTTCACGGCGCGGCAGCGGTTCGCCGGCCAACACCCGCTCGAACGCTTCACGCGTTCGTGCGTCGGCGAGCGCCTGCGCATCCTGCTGACTGAGGTCCGACCAGCCGAAGCGGCGCACGGTGACCTGCCTGCCTTTCGAGCGATGCTGCAATCGCCCTTCGGCCCAGTACTGCGGAACGATCATGCATACCCCCTGTCTACGGCCGCCGCCCCCACGCAGGGCAAAAAAAAGCGCCGGGGTCCCCGGCGCTTCTTGTACACCATGCCGGGACGATCAGCCCAGCAGGTGCGCCACGCCGCTGCGCTCTTCTTCCAGTTCGCCCAGCGTCTTGTCGATCGCGGCCTGGCTGAAGGCGTCGACCGGCAGGTCCTTCACCATGGTGTACTCGCCGTTCTCGGTGGTGACGGCGAAGCCGAACATCACGCCTTCCGGGATGCCGTAGCTGCCGTCGGACGGGATGCCCATCGTCACCCACTTGCCGTTGCTGCCCAGTACCCAGTCGCGCACGTGGTCGATGGCGGCGTTGGCGGCCGAGGCGGCCGACGACAGGCCGCGCGCTTCGATGATCGCGGCGCCGCGCTTGCCGACCTGCGGGATGAAGGTGTTCGCGTTCCAGTCGGCGTCGTTGATCTTGTCCTTCAGCGACTGGCCGTTGACGGTCGCGAAGCGGTAGTCCGGGTACATGGTCGGGCTGTGGTTGCCCCACACGACCAGCTTGTCGATGTCGCCAACCGCGACGCCGGCCTTGTTGGCCAGCTGCGACAGCGCGCGGTTGTGGTCCAGGCGCAGCATCGCGGTGAAGTTCTTCGCCGGCAGGTCCGGCGCCGACTTCATCGCGATGTAGGCGTTGGTGTTGGCCGGGTTGCCGACCACCAGCACCTTGACGTTGCGGCTGGCGACCTTGTTCAGCGCGGCGCCCTGGGCGGTGAAGATCTTGGCGTTCTCCAGCAGCAGGTCCTTGCGCTCCATGCCAGGACCGCGCGGACGCGCGCCGACCAGCAGGGCCACGTCGACGTCCTTGAACGCGACCTCCGGATCGTCGGTGCCGACAACGCCGGCCAGCAGCGGGAACGCGCAGTCTTCCAGCTCCATGATCACGCCCTTCAGCGCGGCCTGGGCCTTCTCCAGCGGCAGCTCGAGCAGCTGCAGGATGACCGGCTGGTCCTTGCCCAGCATTTCGCCGGAAGCGATGCGGAACAGCAGCGCGTAGCCGATCTGGCCAGCAGCGCCGGTGACGGCAACACGGACGGGAGTTTTCATGATGCGGATCCTCGGGGTTTCGTAGGGTGGGCCCTGGCCCACCGCGTGGGGACAGCGTGGGCCGTGGCCCACAGTGCGGTTACTTCAGTTCGGCAAAGAATTCCTGGAAGCGTTGCAGCCCCGGCACCAGCTGGGGCGTCGGGCAGGTGTAACTGATGCGCAGCGCGCGCGGCTCGCCGAACGCCGAGCCCGGCACGCAGGCCACGCCCTTGGCGTCAAGCAGCGCGTTGCAGAAGTCGACGTCGTTCTCGATCTTCACGCCGTTGTGCGATTTGCCGAACGCGCAGCTGATGTCCGGAAACACGTAGAACGCGCCCTGCGGACGCGGGCAGACCACCCCGGGAATCGCATTCATCGCGGCGAGCACCTGGTCGCGCTTGGCCTGGAATTCCGCGTTCTTCTGCGTGGGCACGTCCTGCGGACCGGTCAGCGCCGCGATGGCCGCGGCGGTGACGACTTCCGGCACGTTGGTGATGTGGTTGGAGTTCATCGTGGTCAGCGCCTTGGCAACCACCTCGGGGCCGGCCATGAAACCGACACGCCAACCCGGCATGCCATAGGTCTTGGACAGCGAATCGACGAACACCGTGCGGTCGCGCAGTTCCGGTCGCGCCTGCACGAAGTTGGTGTACGCCAACCCGTCGAACAGCATGCGGTTGTAGATGTCGTCGGTGATGATCCACGTGTCGGGATGCTTCACCAGTACGTCGGCCAGCGCGGCGACTTCCTCGCGCGTGTAGACCATGCCCGTCGGATTGGACGGGTTGTTGAACAGGAACACCTTGGGCGTGTACTTCGCCAGCGCGTCGTCCAGCTGTGCGGGCGTCAGCTTGTAGTCCTGGCTGGCCGGGCATGGCAGCGGCACTGCTTTCGCATTGACGATGTCGGCGATGTCGGCATACGTGGTCCAGTACGGCGACGGATAGACGATGGTGTCGCCCTCGTCCAGCAGCGACTCGGCCAGGTTGTACAGGATGTGCTTGGCGCCGATGCCAGTGGACAGGTTGGCACGCGTGTAGCCGGTCAGGCCCAGCGCCTCGATGTGCTGCAGGAAGGCATCCAGCAGCGCGTCGGTGCCGCGGTTGCTGCCGTACTGGCCGGAGTCCTTCGCCAGCGCGTCGCGCGCGGCCTGGTAGACGTGGTCGCCGGGCAGGAAATTGGGAACGCCGATCGAGAAGCTGATGATGTCGCGGCCTTCGGCTTTCAGCTTCTTGGCCTTCTCGGCCACCGCCATGATCGCACTGGGCTTGGCGCGACCGATGCGCCGGGCAAGCAGGGGCATTGCACAACCTCGCGTGGAAAGGTCAGGGAGCGTCGCCGCCGTTTTTTTGCGGCGCAAAATGGTATCACGCTGTCCAGCCGCGACCGACTAACCCATGGTCTAGGCCTGCCGGATCAAGACCGCCCTGTCACTGGTAGTCGACCACGTCGCCGAGGTCGTAGTTTTCGTCGAAATAGGCCTGCCACTGCGCATAGGCTGCACGCAGGCAAGCCGGCGAGTCGCAGGCATCCAGTTGCCGTGTCGCGGCCTGGACCGTGCGGTCTCCATCGGGATAGCGATCCGCCAGTTCCTTGAATTGCTTGCGCATCCCCGCGTCCAGCGTACCGAACTCCTCGTGCCCGCAGACCAGGGTGGCGCGGATGCTGCCCACCCTGGCATCAGTGTCGCAGGCGTCCGTCTCGTCCGGCATGCCGGCGGCAGCGATTGCGGCGGCGAGCTCGCTGCGATCGCGTTCGGTCAGCCGGCGCACGAAGCCCAGGTCATCAGTCTGGCCCGCGCCCCAGGTGATGCGCAGGGTGAAGCCGTTTCCGCCCGGGTCCGCCACCTTGCGCAGGGTCACCGTCTCGCTGGGCCCGGTCTCGGAAGTCAGGTGCAGGGCCAGCGTGCCGTTGTCCAGGTCGACATCCTCGACCTTGCCATCCAGCCACGCACCGTCGCGTGCGATCCGCAGGCCCGTGTCCGGCTGCCACGCGATGGCGTACAGGGTTTCGGCATCGTCGCCTTCGCTGTGGTCCGTGCTCCAGAGGCCTTCCAGGCTCTGCTGGAAGCTCTCCGCCGATGCGTCGACGGCGGTCGCTGCGGCCGGATCGGTGGGCGGGACTGTGTCGTCGTTCTTGCAGGCGCCCAGCCCCAGGACGGTGGCGAGCAGCAGGGCCATGCGCGTTGCGCGCCGGCGGCGATCCTTCATCTGGAGCTCCTAACGTGGAAAGGGCCGGCCCATGTGGGCCGGCCCTTCATTCCATCACGCCGACAGGACGCGGTTCCACTCCGCCACGCGCTCGGCCTTGGCGGCCAGCACGGCATCGGCGTCGCCGTCGATGGTGACCTTGGTGATCAGGTCGCCCTGCTTCACCGCATCGACCACGTCCAGGCCTTCCGTGACCTTGCCGAACACCGTGTGCTTGCCATCCAGCCACGGGGTGGGCACGTGGGTGATGAAGAACTGGCTGCCGTTGGTGCTCGGGCCGGCATTGGCCATGGACAGCACGCCGCGCTCGTGGCGCACGCCGTTGGTGGTCTCGTCCTCGAAACGGTAGCCCGGGCCGCCGCGGCCGGAGCCCTCCGGGCAGCCGCCCTGGATCATGAAATCGGGGATCACGCGGTGGAAATTCAGGCCGTCGTAGAAGCCACGCTTGGCCAGGTTGACGAAGTTGGCCACCGTCAGCGGGGCCTTGTCGGGGTACAGCTCGATCGTGATCGGGCCGCGCGAGGTATCGAAAGTGGCGGTCAGCTGACTCATGGAACGGTTCTCCAAGGGTGAAATGAGGGAACGGCAAGGCACCGTCCGCGTCTTCCTTCCCCGCGCCCACTCCGTATCGGGGGGCGGGGTGCAGGACGCAGCGGCACCTTGCCTGCGCCCCGGCCAGTGACGACCGGGGCTGCCGTGCACGAAGCCGGCCCGTCATGCGGGTCCAGCCCCGTTGCCAGATCACGGCGCCGGCCGGGGTTTTCAAGGGTAGGCCCCGGCGGCGGCGTTCATTCTGGCGTTTTTCGATAAATCAGGTGCTTAGCGCAACGCAGCCCGCTATAATACGCCGCTTCCTTTCCCCACTCTGAGCGCGCACGTTCGCGCCCCTTCGGCATGTCCATCCAAAACCTCCGCAATATCGCGATCGTCGCTCACGTCGACCACGGCAAGACCACCCTCGTCGACCAGCTGCTGAAGCAGTCCGGCACCCTCTCCGAGCGCACCGTGCTGGCCGAGCGCGTGATGGACAGCAACGACCAGGAAAAGGAACGTGGCATCACGATCCTGGCCAAGAACACCGCCATCACCTGGAATGGCAACCGCATCAACATCGTCGACACCCCGGGCCATGCCGACTTCGGCGGCGAAGTCGAGCGCGTGCTGTCGATGGTGGACACCGTGCTGATCCTCGTCGACGCGATGGACGGCCCGATGCCGCAGACCCGCTTCGTCACCCAGAAGGCCTTCGCGATGGGCTTCAAGCCGATCGTGGTGATCAACAAGGTCGACCGCCCCGGCTCGCGCCCCGAGTGGGTCGTGGAGCAGGTGTGGGACCTGTTCGACCGCCTGGGCGCCACGCCCGAGCAGATGGATTTCCCGATCGTCTACGCCTCGGCGCTGAACGGCTACGCCGGCCTGGAAGACACCGTCCGCGGCGGCGACATGACCCCGCTGTACGAAGCCATCATGAAGCACGCGCCGAAGCCGGAAGTGGATCCGGACGGCGCCTTCCAGATGCGCATCAGCCAGCTGGACTACAACAACTTCGTCGGCGTGATCGGCATCGGCCGTATCCAGCGCGGCACGCTGAAGAAGAACATGCCCGTCGCGGTCATCGACCGCGAAGGCAAGAAGCGCCAAGGCAAGGTCCTGCAGGTGCTGGGCTTCCTGGGCCTGGAGCGCATCGAGCAGGACAGCGCCGAGGCCGGCGATATCGTCGCCATCTCGGGCATCCAGGACCTGACGATCTCCGACACCGTCTGCGCGCTGGACACCCCGGAGGCGCTGCCGGCGCTGACCGTCGACGAACCGACCATCTCGATGACCTTCCAGGTCAACAACTCGCCGTTCGCCGGCCACAAGGATCTGTCGGGTGGCAAGTTCCTGACCAGCCGCCAGCTGAAGGAGCGCCTGGAGCGCGAGACCGTGCACAACGTGGCACTGAAGGTCGAGCAGTTGGAAGACGCCGACAAGTTCCTGGTCTCCGGCCGTGGCGAGCTGCACCTGTCGGTGCTGATCGAGAACATGCGCCGTGAAGGCTATGAGCTGGCCGTGTCGCGCCCGGAAGTGATCATCAAGGAGATCGACGGCCAGTTGATGGAGCCGATCGAGCAGTTGGTCGTCGACGTGGAAGAGAACCACCAGGGCGGCGTGATGGAGAAGCTCGGCGTCCGCAAGGGCCAGCTGAAGAACATGGAGCCGGACGGCAAGGGCCGCGTGCGCCTGGACTACCAGATCCCGGCGCGCGGCCTGATCGGCTTCCAGAACGAATTCAAGACCCTGACGCAGGGCTCCGGCCTGCTGTTCCACGTGTTCGACCACTACGGCCCGAAGGAACAGGGCGCCATCGCCAAGCGCCTGAACGGCGTGATGATCGCCAATGCCCCGGGCGCCACGCCGGCCTACTCGCTCGGCCCGCTGCAGGAGCGCGGCAAGCTGTTCGCGGCCGAAGGCGACAACGTGTACGAGGGCCAGCTGATCGGCATCCACTCCAAGGACAACGACCTGACCGTCAACGCGATCAAGACCAAGCCGCTGACCAACATGCGCGCCTCGGGCAAGGACGATGCAATCCAGCTGACCCCGGCGATCAAGTTCTCGCTGGAGCAGGCGCTGGACTTCATCGACGACGACGAGCTGGTCGAGATCACGCCGAAGGAAATCCGCCTGCGCAAGAAGTTCCTGACCGAAAGCGACCGCAAGCGCGCATCCCGCGCGGCCTGATCGCCGCGCCGCGCCTTGGACGACACCGCCTACAACCCGGACCCCAAGGCGCATCCCGGCCTGCATGCCATCGCCCTGTTCGAGGGCGCCAAGGGCGTGCTGGCCCTCGCCTTCGCCGGCGGGCTGCTGGCGCTGGGCCCCGATCGCCTGCGCGAGAGCGTGCAGGCGATCGTCAGCCGTTTCATCCCCGACGCCGGCCCCGGCGCGGTGAGCGAATGGATGCAGCGCATCAATCCCGAGTCCATCCACGTCACCGTGCTGATCATCGCGGTGTACGCAGGCATGCGCCTGCTGGAAGGCTGGGGCTTGTGGCGCGCCCGCGCCTGGGCCTCGTGGCTGGGCTGCATCGGTTCGGCCGCCTACCTGCCGCTGGACGTCTACGCGCTGTACCACCACCCCGGCTGGCACACCTGGGCGCTGCTGATCGTCAACCTGGTGATCGTCTGGGTACTGTGGCGCGATATCCGGCGCCGCAAGCGGATTTGACGCGCGGGCCAGCGCCTGCGTAGCCTGCGGCAACTCCGTGAAGGTGTCCGCATGCGCCGATCCCTGCTGCCGCTTGGCCTGATGCTCGCCCTGGCAGCCTGCCAGCCGGCGACGACACCGGATGCAGCGGCACCGACCGCGCCCACCGATTTCATCTATGCCGAACTGGATATCGCCGACCTGCAAGCACGTATGCAGTCCGGCGAACTGGACAGCCGCCGCCTGACCCAAGCCTACCTGGACCGCATCGCCGCCATCGACAAGGCGGGGCCGCAGTTGAACGCGGTGATCGAGCTCAACTCCGACGCATTGAAGGAAGCCACCCTGCGCGATGTGGAGCGCCGCGCGAATGCGGTGCGCGGACCGCTGCACGGCATCCCCGTGCTGCTGAAGGACAACATCGATGCAGTGCCGATGGCCACTTCCGCTGGCTCGCTGGCATTGAAGGATTTCCGCCCGGGCAAGGATGCTTTCCTGGTCCGCCGCCTGCGCGAAGCGGGTGCCGTCATCCTCGGCAAGGCCAACCTGAGCGAGTGGGCCAATTTCCGCTCGATGCATTCCACCTCCGGCTGGAGCGGGCGTGGCGGCCAGACCCGCAACCCATATGCCTTGGACCGCAATCCATGCGGCTCGAGCTCAGGCAGCGCGGTGGCGGTATCGGCCAACCTGGCGGCGGTCAGCGTGGGCACCGAAACCGATGGCAGCATTCTCTGCCCGGCCGCGATCAATGGTGTCGTGGGCCTGAAACCCACGGTCGGCCTGGTCAGTCGGCAGGGCATCCTGCCGATCTCGCACAGCCAGGACACCGCCGGGCCCATCGCCCGCAGCGTTGCGGATGCCGCGCTCCTGTTGGCCGCGCTCGCAGGCCGGGATCCGGAAGACGCCGCCACGATGCAGGCCGCCTGGAACACCACACTGGATTACAGCGCACGCCTCACACCTGGCGCCCTGAAGGGGGCGCGCATCGGCGTGCTGCGCAGCAAGGCCGCGATCCATCCCGATGCCGCAGCGGCGCTGGAAAGCGCCATCGAGGTGATGCGCGAAGCCGGCGCTACCGTGGTCGATGCGGAGATTCCCACCGACGGGCAGTGGAACGCGGACGAGTTGGAACTGATGCTCTACGAGTTCAAGCATGGCGCGGAGCGCTACCTCGCCGAACGCAATGCACCGTTGACCACGCTGACCCAGCTGATTGGCTACAACGAGCAATACCGGTTGTCCGAGATGCCCTATTTCGGCCAGGACCTGTTCGAACGGGCCAACGCCAAGGGCGGGCTTGGCGAGGCCGCCTACATTGCCGCCCGCAGTCGCGCACGGCGGCTGGCGGGGCCGGAAGGCATCGACGCCGCGCTCAAGGCGCAGCAACTGGATGTCCTCGTGGCGCCCACCACCGGGCCCGCATGGTTGACCGACCACAAGGCCGGCGATCACTTCCCGGGTGCCGGCTACGGGGCTGCCGCGGTGGCGGGCTACCCCAGCCTCACCATTCCCATGGGCCACAGCGACGGCCTGCCGTTGGGGATCGTGTTCATGGGGCCCGCATGGAGCGAAGCGCGCCTGATTGCCCTGGGATACGACTACGAGCAGCTCACGCGTGCCCGCAAGCCGCCAGAATACTGGCCCTCGCTGCCGCCCCGCGCGACACGTCGCTGAAGCGCATGCTGCAAGTGTGAGCCATTCCCGACGCAAGAGTGCTTGCAGGCGCCCCGGGTTCATGGCGTCATAGCCATCAACCAGCAGGCGGGGATTGCACGCGTGGAGTCAGGCGCGGACCGGGTATCGGAGCTGCGGGCGTTCAGTGGATCGGGATCCACGGCCCGCAGGCGGCAGCGCAACCTGAATTCGCTGGCATGGGGCGTGCTTGTCATCGCCTGCCTGCTCTCGCTGTGGTCCGGGACGACAGCGTGGCAACAGGCACGCGACCACGCGCACGCCCGGTTCGATGCGCGGGCAGACGCTGTCGCCACCGCCGTATCCACCCACATGAACGCCTACGAAGACACCGTGCGCGCGGCGGCTGCCGTGCTGGAGGGGCGGCAGGACATCGAGCAGGACAGCTTCTATGCCTTCGTCGAGAAGCTGCAGGTGCCCACGCGGCAATCGGGCGTGCATGGACTCGGCTTCGCACGGCACGTGCGGATGGAAGAACGCGAGGCCTACGTCGCCGGTCAGCGCGCGCGCTATGGGGATGCGTTTGCGATCCATCCCGCCGGCGATCGCAGCGAATATGTCGTCATCGACCTGCTGTATCCCGATACGCCGGGCATGCGCCCCCTGTTGGGCAAGGACGTGATGGCGGAACCCGTGCGCCGTGGCGCCATCGAATCCGCACGCGATACAGGCGAACTGGCGGCTGCCCCGCTGGTTGCACTGGGCGACGCCTCGAAAGGCAACACGGGACTGCCCGGCTTCCTGCTGTATGCGCCGGTCTATGCGGATTCTGTCGCCGCACGTGGCGGCGTGGAGGCGCGCCGCACGCTGTTGCGCGGCTTCGCCACCGCCGGCTTCGGCTGGCAGCGGGTCATGGAGGACGCCGTCGGTCGAACCGACGGGGACGAGTTCGATCTGCAACTCCTTGCACTGGACCATGGCGACGAACCGATCTTCCAGACCCGTGCGATGAGGGAGCGCTACGGTGAGGCGTGGCAACCAGCCTTCACCGCCCAGCGTGATCTCCACCTGCTGGGCAACGAATGGCGCCTGGTCCTGCATTCGCCGCCGCTGCACGAGGCACTGCCCGGGCAGGCTTCCATCCTGCTGCTGACCCTGTGCGGGATAGGCCTGGGCCTGCTGCTCTTCCTGCTGCTGCACAACCTCGCGCGCACCGAGCGCCGCAGCCGGGCGCTGCTGGACGCGGTGGCCGACCACCTGCCCGCTTTGATCGCCTACATTGACGGCGACGGCCGCTACGGCTTCGCAAATCGCGCATGCCGCGCCTGGTCGGGCACGCAGGGAGCGTGGAGCGAACGGCACGTGGAAGACGTGCACGCGACCGATCCCGAGTTCCTCGCCTCGCTCACGCGCGCCATGCAGAGCTGCACGCCGGATCACTGGATTGCATGGGACGCCGACCTGGGGCAACCACCACGCCCGGTGCACCTGTACCTGGTACCCGACGTCGAACCCGGTTCGAAGATCGCCGGCTGGTATCTGATGGGCAATGACGTCAGCGAGCAACGCCAGGCGCACCGCGAGTTGGCGATGGCGCGCGATCACCTGAAGCGCGTCACCGATCGTCTGCCGGCGCTGATCGCGCAGTTTGATACGCAGCATCGCCTGGTCTTCCGCAACGTTGCATTTGCCGAACAGGTCCGCTGGCGGATGCCCCCACAGGCCGGCGTGCACATGCGGGACCTCTTCGGTGAGGATGCGTACCTGCGACGGATGCCCCAGATCGATGCCGCGCTGGCCGGGCGCGATGACGAGTTCGAAAGCAGTTTCGCCACCGTCGACGGCACGCGGAGCATGCACAGCTTCTATACGCCCGACATCGACGACACCGGCAAGGTGTGCGGCTTCTTCGTCATGGCCATCGACATCACCGAGAAGGCGCGGCTCGAGCATGCGCTGCACAACGCAAACGAACTGGCCGAGGTGACGCTGACCGCCATCAGCGAAGCCGTCATCACGGTCGATGTCGAGAACCGAGTGACCTACATGAATCCAGCGGCAGAATCCCTCTGCGCATGGGGCCTGGAACAGGCGTTGGGTCAGCCATTGGAACGCATCGCCCCGTTGGCGTTGGTGGAAACGCAGGATGCGCCCGACGAAGGACCGCACCCCCCGGGCCAGCCCGGCGACCTGCAGGTGCTGCGCCAGGACGGCAGCCGCATGCTGGTCGAACGCTCGTTGTCCGCCATCCGCGACCGCGACGAGCGGCTGGTGGGCACCGTCATGGTGTTGCGCGACATCACCGAATCCCGTGCGTGGAGTTCGCGCATGACCTACCTCGCCCACCATGATGCGCTGACCGGCCTGCCGAACCGACTGCAGCTCAACGAACGACTGAACCAGGCGATCACGCATGCGACCAACCACGGCAACGGCATTGCCGTGCTGTTCCTCGACCTCGACCTCTTCAAGCACGTCAACGACGCACTCGGGCATCACACAGGCGATGAACTGCTGCAGCAGGTGGCCCGCCGCATCCAGCGCAACATCGGCAACCTCGGCACGGTGTACCGCACCGGTGGCGACGAATTCGTGGTGCTGCTGCCCAATGTAGCGGCCAGGGACAACGTACTGCAGGTCGCCGACCGCCTGCTCGCCCTTGGCGGCACTCCCTACACCGTGGCGTCGCACGAACTGCACCAGGCCTTCAGTATCGGCATCAGCCTGTTCCCGGAAGATGGTTACGACGCCGGCACCCTGATGATGCGCGCCGATGCGGCCATGTATCTGGCCAAGCGCAACGGCCGCAACGCCACGCGCTTCTATACGCGCGAGCTGGCGTCCAGCGTGGATGCGCGTATCGAGCTGGAGAACAGCCTGCGCCGCAGCCTGCGCAACGGCGATCTTTCCCTGCACTACCAACCACAGATCGACCGCATCAGCGGCCGCATCGTGGGCGTGGAAGGACTGGCGCGCTGGCAACGCGGCGACCGCCTCATGATGCCCGGCGAATTCCTGCCGATCGCCGAAGAGACCAACCTGATCGTCGACATCGACCAATGGGCCATCCGCGCCGCGTGCCGGCAGAACCGAATCTGGCAGCAGTCCGGTCTTCCGCCTATCCGGGTGTCGGTCAACATCGCGGCCGCCAATTTCGATACCGATAACCTCGTCGATACCGTGGTCGACGCATTGACGGATAGCGGCCTGGCTGCAGAATTCCTCGAACTGGAGGTCACCGAAACCACGCTGATGCGCGATGTTCAGCGGACGGACCGCACGTTGCGCGCGCTGAAGGCGTTGGGCGTGCGCATTGCCATCGACGACTTCGGCACCGGCTTCTCGAGCCTGAGCTACCTGGGCAACTACGGCTTCAATGTATTGAAGATCGATCAGTCGTTCGTCCGCGACGTAGCGGAACCCAACCAGGCCGCGATCACGCGCGCCATCATCAGCCTGGCCGCGCAGCTGCAGTGCCGCACGATTGCCGAGGGCGTTGAAACACCGGAACAAGCCGCATGGCTGGCAGCCAACGGTTGCGATGAACTGCAGGGCAACTACTTCAGCAGGCCGGTGCCCGCGGCGGAGTTCGCGCGCCTTTATGCGCGCGGCAAGACATGGCACATCCCGCAGGTGGCCCCCGCCATCCACGCACACTGGTCGTGATGGCGGGCAATAGAAGCGGGGCCTACCGTACCGCTGGCGCCGCCACCTGGTTCTGCTTGCGCACGATGCACATTGCGATCTCCAGCGACTGCTCGTAGTTCAGGCGTGGATCGACGGTGGAGCGATAGGCACGCTCCAGATCCAGGTCCGTGAGTTCCCGCGCCCCCCCGGTGCATTCGGTGACGTCCTCACCGGTCAGTTCCAGATGCACGCCGCCCAGGCGCGTACCGGCCGCCGCATGCAGGTCGAACGACTGTTCCACCTCGCAACGCACGTTGTCGAAGCGACGTGTCTTGAACCCGTTGCTGGTGCTTTCGGTATTGCCGTGCATCGGATCGCACACCCACAGCACGCGGCGTCCGTCACGGCGGACTGCATCCAGCAGCGGCGGCAGCTTGTCCGCGATCTGCGAGGCACCCATGCGATGGATGAAGGTCAGACGGCCCGCTTCATCTTCCGGGTTCAGTACGTCGATCAGGCGCAGCAACTGGTCGGGCGTGACCGATGGACCGACCTTGATCGCGATCGGGTTGCGCACGCCGCGCAGGTACTCCACGTGCGCGCCGTCCACCGCCGCCGTCCGCATTCCGATCCAGGGATAGTGCGTGCTCAGATTGAACCAGCCCCATTGGCGCGGCACCTCACGCGTCAATGCTTCTTCGTACGGCAGCAGCAAGGCCTCATGCGAGGTGTAGAAATCGATACGATTGAGGTTGTGCACTTCCGCGCCGGACAGCGTCTCCATGAACCTCACCGCATCCCCGATCGAGGTGACCATGTGCTGGTATTCATTGGCCAGCGGCGAATAGCCCACCCAGTTGAGGTTCCAGTATTCGGGGTGGTGCAGGTCGGCGAAGCCTCCGTCGATGAGCGCACGCACGAAATTCATCGTCATCGCAGAGCGTGCATGCGCCTTGATCATCCTGCGCGGATCCGGCAACCGCGCTTCCGCAGTGAACTCCGGTGCGTTCACCAGATCGCCGCGGTAACTGGGCAGCGTGACGCCATCGCGCGTTTCCATGTCTGCCGAACGCGGCTTGGCGTACTGGCCGGCGAAGCGACCCACGCGCACCACCGGCAGGCGCAAGCCATGCACCAGTACCAGACTCATCTGCAGCAGGACCTTCAGCCGGTTGGAGATCAGGCCGGATTCGCAGTCACTGAAGCTTTCCGCGCAATCGCCGCCCTGCAGCAGGAAGCGCTTGCCTTCCTGCGCTTCGGCCAGCTGCTTCTTCAGCGCGAAGATCTCCCATGACGTCACCAGCGGCGGCAGCTGCTTCAACTCGCCGACCGCGGCCTCCAGTGCCCCGGCGTCGGGATAGGTCGGCAGCTGCACGGCCGGCCGCGCGCGCCAGCTGTCCGGCGCCCACTGGGCAGGCAGCTGAACGGCACGAAGGTTGCGATCGGTGGGATTCATGGCGGGCTCCTTGCGGCCCACCATGCTGACAGAATGGTGCGCCGCGTCAATTCAACGAAAGGTCGAGGTTTTCCGGGCGCGGAATCCGATCCATAGCGCCCACACGGCCAGCAGCACGAACCACACCACGCTCCACATCGGCATAGTCAGCCCGAGGAAGCTCCAGTCGATGGTGCTGCAGTCGCCCTTGGCAGAGAGCACTTTCTGCACGACACCCAGCCAGGTGTTGTTCTCGATCATGTAGTCCCATCCGGGGCCGCAACTCGGCATCAGCGGTGGATAGAGCTGCACCCACGCGTGTTTGCCCGCAATCCCGATGCCGGTGGCAGCACCAAGGAAAGCCAGGAGCCCGTAGACACGACGTCCCGTCGGACGGCGGGGACCATGCAGCGCCCCCAGCAGGAACAGTACGCCGGTCGCCGCAAAGGCGAGCCGCTGGAAGATGCAGAACGGGCAAGGTTCCAATTGATGGACGAACTGCACGTACAGGGCATAGCCAAGCAGGCCCGCACAGATCGCGAAACCCAGGAAGCACTGCGCGCGGAAACTCCAGCGGAGAGGATTCATCGGCACCCATGACGTGAGGTCGTGCCCGCATTATCCATGCCTGCCGCCCTGCACGTCACCCTGCGACATCGTGCCGCATCAGGGCCGGGCACGAAACGGCGCCTCGAAAACAAAAACCCCGGCGCGGGCCGGGGTTTCTGGTGTCCTGCAGGACGCGAAGCTTACTCAGCCGCCGCTTCCGGACGGTCGACCAGTTCGACGTATGCCATCGGCGCATTGTCGCCAGCCCGGAAGCCGCACTTCAGGATGCGCAGGTAGCCACCCGGACGCGACTGGTAGCGCGGGCCGAGCGTGGTGAACAGGGTGCCGACGGCTTCCTTGTCGCGCAGGCGCGAGAAGGCGAGGCGGCGGTTGGCGACGCCATCGATCTTGCCGAGGGTGATCAGCGGCTCCGCGACGCGGCGCAGTTCCTTGGCCTTCGGCAGGGTGGTCTTGATCAGGCCGTGCTTGATGAGCGAAGCGGCCATGTTGCGGAACATCGCTTCGCGATGGGCGCTGGTGCGGTTGAACTTGCGACCGGCTTTCTGGTGGCGCATGGGTTGGATTCCTGATGAATGGTGGGACGTTGGATTTCGCTGTCGCCATCCAGGCGTTGGAACAGTGGACTGCGGGTGGTCCGAACCGGACATCCTTGACCGGAGCGCCGCAGACCTTCAGGTCCGTCGGCAAAGGTGGTGCATTTGAAGCAGAGGAACTCCCGCGCGGACGCGGGAGTTCCGTATCACATCATCAGCCGAGCATGCCGTGCTGGGCGACACCGGCCGGCGGCCAGTTCTCCAGCTTCATGCCCAGGGACAGGCCGCGCTGCGCCAGGACTTCCTTGATCTCGGTCAGCGACTTCTTGCCGAGGTTGGGGGTCTTGAGCAGTTCGACTTCCGTCTTCTGGATCAGATCGCCGATGTAGTAGATGCTCTCGGCCTTGAGGCAGTTGGCCGAACGCACCGTCAGCTCCAGATCGTCGATCGGGCGCAGCAGCACCGGATCCACGCCACTGGCCGCCTGCTTCGGCGCGCCGCGGTCGCGGTGCGTGAAGTCACCGAACACCGACAGCTGATCGCTGAGGATGTCGGCGGCGGTGCGCACGGCTTCCTCGGCATCGATCGTGCCGTTGGTCTCGATGTCCAGGACCAGCTTGTCCAGGTCGGTGCGCTGCTCGACACGCGCGGCTTCCACCGCGTACGCGACGCGACGGACCGGCGAGAACGAGGCGTCCAGCACCAGGCGACCGATCGCACGGGTTTCTTCATCCGGACGACGGCGGGCGGCGGCCGGCTGGTAGCCAAAGCCGCGCTCGATCTTCAGGCGCATGTTCAGCGCCGTGTCCTTGGTCAGATTGCAGATGACCAGTTCCGGATTCAGGATCTCGACGTTGTGGTCGGTCTTGATGTCGCCGGCGGTGACCACGCCCGGGCCCTGCTTGGCCAGGCTGAGCGTAGAGGAGTCGCCGCTATGGATGCGGATGGCCACATCCTTCAGGTTCAACAGCACTTCCAGCACGTCTTCCTGCATGCCTTCGATGGTGCTGTATTCGTGCAGCACGCCATCGATCTCGACTTCGGTAATCGCGAAGCCGGGAATCGACGACAGCAGCACGCGGCGCAACGCATTGCCGAGCGTATGACCGTAACCACGCTCCAGCGGTTCGATGACCACTTTCGCGCGATTGCCGCTCAGGCGCTCGATCTGCGGGCCGCGGGGGCGCAGCACTTGCTGAGTAATACCCGTCATGTTGCTTTGTCTCCTGCGGTCCCCCGGTCGCCCGGGGGTGCGTGAATGAATTACTTCGAGTACAACTCGACGATCAGCGCTTCGTTGATGTCGGCGGGCAGGTCCGAACGCGCCGGGACTGCCTTGAACACGCCGCTGAACTTCTTCGCATCGACTTCGACCCACGAGGGGTTCAGATCGAGCTGCTCGGCGACCGTCAGCGACTCCTGCACGCGGAGCTGCTTCTGGGCCTTCTCCGACAGCGCGATCGCGTCACCGGCCTTGACCTGGTACGAAGGCAGGTTGACCGGCTTGCCATTGACCAGCACGCCACGGTGCGAGACCAGCTGGCGAGCGGCCGGACGGGTCACGGCGAAGCCCATGCGGTAGATGACGTTGTCGAGACGGGTTTCCAGCAGCTGCAGCAGGTTCTCGCCGGTGTTGCCCTTCTTGGTCGAGGCCTTCTTGTAGTAGTTGCGGAACTGGCGCTCGAGCAGGCCGTAGATGCGCTTGACCTTCTGCTTCTCGCGCAGCTGGGTGGCGTAGTCGGACAGCTTGCCCTTGCGGGCGGTCGCGCCGTGCTGGCCGGGCTTCTGCTCCAGCTTGCACTTGGAGTCCAGCGCACGGGCCGGGCTCTTGAGCGACAGGTCGGCGCCTTCACGGCGCGCGAGCTTACAGGTAGGACCGATATAACGAGCCATTTCTTATCGCCCCCTTTAGACGCGACGCTTTTTCGGCGGACGGCACCCGTTGTGCGGGATAGGCGTCACGTCGATGATGTTGGTGATCTTGTAGCCCACGTTGTTCAACGAACGCACGGCCGACTCACGACCCGGACCCGGGCCCTTGATGCGGACTTCCAGCGACTTCACGCCGTAGTCCAGAGCTGCACGGCCGGCCTTTTCGGCAGCGACCTGCGCCGCGAACGGCGTGGACTTGCGGGAACCGCGGAAACCGGCACCACCGGAGGTCGCCCACGAGAGCGCATTGCCCTGGCGGTCGGTGATGGTGACGATGGTGTTGTTGAAAGAAGCGTGGACGTGGGCAACGCCATCGGTGATGACGCGCTTGATCTTCTTCTTGACTTTGGCAGCAGCTGGCTTGGCCATGATGGTCGCCCCTTACTTCTTGATGGCTTTGCGCGGACCCTTGCGGGTGCGGGCATTGGTGCGGGTGCGCTGGCCACGCAGCGGCAGGCCGCGGCGATGACGCAGACCGCGATAGCAACCCAGGTCCATCAGGCGCTTGATCGCGATGCCGACTTCACGGCGCAGGTCGCCCTCGACCACGTACTTGCCGACTTCGGCGCGCAGGCGCTCGACTTCCGGCTCCGACAGGTCGCGGATCTTGGTGGTCGACGCGACGCCAGCGGCTTCGCAGACCTTCTTGGAACGGGTACGGCCAATGCCGAAAATGCTTTGCAAACCGACCCAGACATGCTTCTGGGCAGGCAGGTTGACACCTGCAATACGCGCCATGACGCGGTTCTCCAACTGTGAGTATTGGCCCGTGTACGGTTACCCCTTGCGGGATTTGCGCAGACAGGCGGAGTGAACTGGAAATTGTAACAAGATCCGGTGTTTACGGGAAGCCCGTGTCGGCTGAGCCGACCACGGACCGGCATGGGGAGTGTGCCCATGCTCCGGCGCCGGAACCTGCCTGGCGCGGGACGGGGGTTTCCCCCTGCCCTGCTCCGCCCGCGCTACTCTGGCGCAGGGACTGGCTGGCTCGCACCCCCGCACCGGATCGCTGCGGGGGCCGCCCATCTAAGTCAGCCGGCCATGAGGGCCGGACTGGTGCGGGAAGCCCGCGATTATACCTCAGCCGCGAGGGGCAAGACCGCCCCGCGAGCCACCTTTCAGATTGGCCTTCTTCAACAGGCTCTCGTACTGGTGCGACATCAGGTGCGCCTGGATCTGCGCGATGAAGTCCATCACCACCACCACCACGATCAGCAGCGAGGTGCCACCGAAGTAGA
>CBIHLJ010000017.1:0-72980 GCA_966210745.1 uncultured Pseudoxanthomonas sp. | reverse complement strand
CGGTTTTTGAACCGGAATCTTCACGAACCATCCATGTCCGGAGTGGTCATATAGCCCGTGACAGATGCAACGTCTGTCACTGATCTCTCCCATCCCCTGGAGCGATCTCCCCCGGAGCGACGACCCCTCCCCAGGTCCCGCTCCCCTGGCCCCGCCGATCTCCCCCTGGTCTGCGGGGCTTTTTATTGCCTGTCGTTTGCCCTCGCTGCCTGCGCTACCGTGCGCGCTATCCATCGCCACCGGGTGACGCATGAACGCAACGTTCGCCGAGATGTTCCAACTGGCCATGCCGTGGTGGGCGTTCGTGCTGCGGGCCTGCGTGGTGTACTTCCTCCTGCTGGCGATGATCCGCATGACCGGCAAGCGCACGATGGGCCAGTTCACGCCCTTTGACATGCTGCTGGTGGTCCTGCTGGGCAATGCCGTGCAGAACGCGCTGCTCGGCGAGGACACTTCGGTGGGTGGCGGCCTTCTGCTGGCCGCCACCTTGATTGCGCTGAACTGGAGCGTGGGCCTGGTGTCGGCGCGCTCGCCGAAGGTGGAGCGCTGGATCGAAGGCGTGCCGGTGTTGCTGGCAAGGGACGGGCAGGTCTATCGAGAGGTGCTGCGGCGGGAGCTGATCAGTCGCGAGGATATCGAGAAAGCGATGCGCGAAGCCGGCTGCCTGGCGATGGAGGACATCCGCCTGGCCGTGCTCGAGAACAACGGGCACATCACGGTCGTGGGCAGGCAAGCCTAGCTCCCTGCAGGAGCGACGTGAGTCGCGACCGCACGCCATCCGATGTGTGAGGGTTCCACCGGCGCACGCGGGTCAAACATTCCCTGTTCGCCGCGCGGTGCGGGTGAGAGAAACGTCAACGACGTTTCATTTCTGCGGTCGCGACTGACGTCGCTCCTACAGGGAAGCCATCTCAGGCAGGGTCGGCCAGCCAGTCGCGCGGCCGCAGGTAGTCGAGCAGCCGCTGCTCGTCGCTGCCGTCCTCCGGGGCGTAGCCGTATTCCCAGCGCACCAGCGGGGGCAGGCTCATCAGGATGGACTCGGCGCGTCCGCCGCTCTGCAGGCCGAACAGCGTGCCGCGGTCGTAGACCAGGTTGAATTCCACGTAGCGGCCGCGGCGATACAGCTGGAACTGCCGCTGGCGTTCGTCGTAGGGCGTGTCCTTGCGGCGGGCGACGATCGGCAGGTAGGCATCGAGGAAGCCGTCGCCGACGGCGCGCAGGTAGCCGAAGTCGCGCTCGAAATCCTCGCTGAGGTCGTCGAAGAAAAGACCGCCTACACCACGCGTTTCGTTGCGGTGCTTCAGGAAGAAATACTCGTCGCACCAGTGCTTATGTGCGTCGTAACGGGCTTGGCCGCCGAACGGCTCGCACAGGTCGCGCGCGGTCCGGTGCCAATGGCGCACGTCTTCGTCGACCGGATAGAACGGGGTCAGGTCGAAGCCGCCGCCGAACCACCATGCGACGGTTTCGCCATCGCGTTCGGCGCGGAAGTGGCGCACGTTCGCATGCGTGGTGGGCAGGTGGGGATTGCGCGGATGGAACACCAGCGACACCCCGACCGCGCGCCAGGAGGCGCCTGCAAGTTCAGGCCGATGCGCCGAGGCCGAAGGCGGCAACCGGTCGCCGGAGACATCGGAGAAC
This sequence comes from uncultured Pseudoxanthomonas sp., assembly GCA_966210745.1. GTDB lineage: Bacteria > Pseudomonadota > Gammaproteobacteria > Xanthomonadales > Xanthomonadaceae > Pseudoxanthomonas_A. The sequence goes on along the minus strand of CBIHLJ010000017.1, from coordinate 71,339 downwards.
CCGATGCCCGCCTGCTCGAACACTGCGCCGTCGCGCAGCACGCGGGTGCGACCGCCACCGCGGATCGGCGACGCATCGCCGGGTGGCCGTGCCCACGCATCCTCCCGGAAGCGTGCGCTGCCGTCGGCGGCCTCGATGGCGGCGCAGATGCGATCCTGCAGGTCGGTCAGATAATCGCGGACGGGCGTGATGTCATTCATGTCGCGCATTCTACCGGGGCGTCCGGGTCATCCCGAACTCGGCCCGCACGTCGCGCCTGCAGAGCTGCCAGACCACCAGTCCGTGCAGCACGGCGAATACGAGCGTGCTTACCCACAGCGTTGCCAGCGTCAGCATGCGCAGCGCCGCAAGCTCGGCCTTCGCCTGCTCGAGCTCGGGTTGGGAGGGCAAGGCTTGCACCCAGGAGAACGTGGCGTCGATGGCCGCGATGCCGGCGAAGTTGACGGCCGCACCCACCACCATGAACAGCACGAAGCCCCACCAGCCCCATGCCCGGCGACGCAGGAGTCCCACCGACACCATGAGGAAGGCGATGCAGATGGCCAGGAAGGCCGCAGTGATCGTTGTCAGATGTGTCAGCACCCACAGCACAGGCCAGGGGATCGGTTGCGTCGCGAGGAAGCCCAGCACCGCATCGGTATCCAGCTGACCCAGCAGGATCCATGCCGCGATGACCTGCACCGCGGCGTACAGCGTGGCGACGACGCCGATCGCGATGGACACCTTCGCCGTGACGGTGACGAAGGCCGACCCTGCGGCACTGGCCGGTGCGGCGGATGCCATGGCTTTACTTCAGGTTCTGCTCGAACAGCTTGAGCACGCGCTTGTACTCGTCCAGCCACGAGTCCGACCGCGTGAAGCCGTGGCGTTCCAGCGGATACGCCGCCAGTTCCCAGTTGTCCTTGCGCAGCTCGATCAGCTTCTGCGTCAGCACCACGGAGTCCTTGAAGAACACGTTGTCGTCGATCATGCCGTGCGCGATCAGCAGGTGGTCCTGCAGGCCACCGGCGTACTCGATCGGCGACGAGGCGCGGTACGCCTCGGGGTCCAGTTCCGGCGTGTTGAGGATGTTGCTGGTGTACTCGTGGTTGTACTGCGTCCAGTCCACCACCGGCCGCAGCGCGGCGCCGGCCTTGAAGGTGCCCGGCGAGCGGAACAGCGCCATGAAGGTCATGAAGCCGCCGTAGCTGCCGCCGTAGATGCCGGCGCGGTCGCGGTCGCCCTGTTTCTGCTCCACCAGCCAGTCCAGGCCGTCGAGATAGTCCTCGAGCTCGGGGTGGCCCATGTTGCGGTAGATCGCCGTGCGCCAGTCGCGTCCGTAGCCTTCGCTGGCGCGGTAGTCCAGGTCGAGCACGATGTAGCCGCGTTCCACCAGCAGGTGGTGGAACATCTGCTCGCGGAAGTAGTTGGGATAGCGCGCGGTGACGTTCTGCAGGTAGCCCGCGCCGTGCACGAACATGACGATGGGGTAGCGCTTGCCCGGTTCCATCGTCTTCGGGCCGTAGTACTTGCCCCAGACGACGCCAGCGCCGTGCTTGGACGGCACCTGTACGTACTGCGGCTCGATCCATTCGCGCGCCTTGAACGCCGCGCTGCGGGTGTCGGTGAGCGGCTTCGGCGTGCCGCCGTCCACGCCCACGACGGACAGTTGGGCCGGCGTGTAGCTGCGGGAGTGGCGGACCAGCAACTGGCGTCCGTCCGGCGATGCACTGAAGCTCTCCACGCCGTCGAGCGCGGTGACCTCGCGCAGCTGGTCACTGGCGAGGTCGAGCTTGCAGACCTCGTAGTCGCCCGGCCAGGCGCGGTTGCACAGGAACAGGAAGCCGTTGCCGTCGCGCGTGATCTCCGGCTCGGAGACCTCCCACTTGCCCGCTGTGCGTGCGCGGAACTTCCCGCTGCCGGTGGCGGTGTAGAGGTGCGAGTAGCCGGATTCTTCCGACAGCAGCCACAGCGTGCGGTTGTCCGGCAGCCAGCCAAACTGGTTGAAGCCCCAGTTCACCCACGCGGCGTCGGTCAGGCGGTGGCGCGGCTGCAGCGTGGCGCCGGGCAGGTCGACGGTGGCGATCCAGCGATCCTTGTTGTCCACTGCATGGATCTGCACGGCGACCTGCGCGCCGTCGTTCGTCCACGCCACGGCGCTGCCGTCGCTGTCGTTCTCCACGCGCACGTCGCGGTTGCCCTTCAGCGGGTCCTTGCCGGCCGCTTTGCGCAGCGCCGCCAGCGGGTCCTTGTCGATGCCGGGCAGCGGATCGAAGGCGAGCGGTTTGACGCTGCCGTCGGCCAGGTCCACGCGCCACAGTGCGTGCGGCAGCGGCGCGTTGCGGCCGACGCGGGTGCGCACGTCCTGGAATTCCTCGTAGCCGGATTCGGTGACGTACTTGGGCATCTTGCCGCCCTGTCCGGCATCGGCGCCCTTCTTCCGCGTCACCACCAGCAGCCAGCGGCCATTCGGCGACAGCGAGCTGGATTCGATCTCGACCTCGGGGCCCAGGTACACCGGCGCCGGTGCACGGGTGGGGTCGGCCTTGCGCCAGGCTTCGGCCTGCTTCTGCGCCGCCTCGCGCTGGGCGCGGTCGTCGGCGAGCGTGCGGATCGTGCGCAGCTGCTGTTCGCGCAGGGCGTCGGCTTTCGGCGGGGCCAGCGGGTCGCGCTCCGTCTTGAGCTCGGCGACGGTGGTCGGGCCGGTGCCCGCGGTCCAGCGGTACCAGGTGGCGCCGGTGCGCCAGATCACAGCGCCGTCATGGGCGAAGCGTGCCTGCTGTTCGGCCTCATTGGTGCGAGTGACCTGTGTAAGCGTGCCGCTGCGCAGGTCGCGCACGAACAGGTCGCCGTTGCGCGACAGCAGCATGCGCTGGCGGGTCGCGTCGTAGACAGGGCTGCCCGCGTCGAGTCGGGCGCGCTCATCATCGGCGATGCGCCGCGCGGCGCTGCCGTCGAGTGCCTGTTCGAAGGTGTCGCGCACCACGCTGCTGTCGCGCTTGAGTTCGTACTGCACCTGCTTGCCGTCCCATGCCCACCACGCGCGCTCGACGGGCGGTCCGATCCAGTCCGGCTCCGCCATCGCCTGTTCGATCGTCAACGGCGCAGATGTCTGGGCATGCGCCGCGGGGGCGAGGGCGAGCGGCAGCAGCAAGGCGAGCAGGGCGGGGTGCATCGGGCATCCGTTAGTGCGAGGTGAAGGGGCGCAGATTACCAGCCCCATCACGATGTTCCGGCCGCCGATGGTCATGCCCGGCGTGAACGCGTGCGGGTTTCGCGCATAAGGCATTTCCCGCACAATCCCCGCTTGTCCACTCGCGGGGCGCGATACGCGCGAATGCAAGCCTACGTCTACAAGACCGAGCGCAAGGCCGACACCTTCGTCTACCTGGCGAAGCGCGACGACTTCACCCTCGTGCCCGAGCCGCTGCGTACCCAACTGGGGCCCCTTTCGTTCGTGCTGGAAGTGGCGCTGACCCCGGACCGCAAGCTGGCCCGCGAAGACGCCAACGTGGTCCGCGAGAACCTGACCGCCCGCGGCTTCCATATCCAGTTCCCGCCCCAAGCCGATCCCACCGTTCGCCCCGATGCCTGATTTCCGGCTGCAGCCCCGTCCTGTCGCCCTGGTCGCCTTGCTGGCGGGCCTGCTGCTGGCCGGTGTCAGCGGATGGGCGGGCGGGATGTTCGCTGCGGTGGCAGCATGGCTGGCGCAGCCGGCCGTCGCGCTGGGCGTGTCGTGGCTGCGCGGCACCCGCGTGCTGGCGCCCTCGCGTGCCTGGCGTGAGGACGTGCCGGCCCTGATGCTGGCCTGGGCGATCGCGTTCGCGGGTACGGCACTGCTGCTGGCGTGGCCGCTGGCCTCGTTGCGCGACAGTGGCAGCCTGCCGGCCGCGCTGGGCGTCAGCGCGGTGGTGGGGGCGGTGATCGTCGCGCTGTGGCGGACGTGGCCTCTCTGGCACGGCCTGGAGCGTGATGGCGGCGCCCTGTCCGCGCATTGGCGGGGGTTGGTCGAACGCGACTTCCATGCGTGGCGCGGCCTGGCCGTGGCGACGCTGTTGACGCTTGCCGTGGCCGGTGGCCTTTCCCTGGCATGGACGGACCTGGTGCCGGATGCTGCGCGTACCGGAGCCGCCGTGGCGTATGCATTGCTGTTGCCGCTCCTGCATTGGGGCGTGCAACGGCTGGACGGGGCAGGCGTGCTGCCCGTCGTGGAAATGCCCGGAAGCGAGGCCGATGCCTTCCACGCAACGGCCGAGGAGGAAGCACCCGGACATGCCCTGGATCTGGAGCAGGCGTTGTTCGATGCCGCCCGCACCGGGCGCGTGGACCGCGCGCTGGAACTGCTCGAAGCCGGCGCGGATCCGCATGCGTTGCCGGCGGAAGGTTCGCGCGACCAGCGCAGTCTCGGCGCGCTGGCGGCCGTGCTGCCCGACCTGCGCCTGCTGCGCACCCTGATCGCGCACGGGGTGGACCTCAACCGTGCGCATGCCGGCGTGACGCCGCTGCTGGCCGCGACACGCGACAGCTGGCACGGCCGCCCGGACGCGGTCACCACGCTGCTGGCCAATGGCGCCGATCCGCGCATCGCCGACGCGGATGGCAACACACCGCTGCATCACGCCGCCCGCAGCTCCGATCCCGGCGTGGTCGCGCTGCTGCGCGACGCTGCCGCGGAACTGGATGCCTTGAACCATGACGGCCTCACTCCGTTGGGCGTCGCCTGTGTCGCCGGCAACTGGCGGCTGGCGAAATTCCTGCTGGAGCGCGGCGCGCGTCCGGATCCGCAGGGCGGGCAACCCGTCCTGCTGGCGGCGGCCTCGACCGAGGAAGACGACCCTGCCGGCGTGCAACTGCTCCTCAAGCACAAGGCGAAGGTGGATGCGCGCGATGCCCAGCGCCGCAGCGCACTGCATGAAGGCGCGTATGCAGGCCATGCGGAAATCGCGGCATCACTGCTGGCCGCCGGTGCCGATGTGCATGCGCGCGATGCGCAGCAGCGCACGCCCTGGCTGGAAGCCGCGCGCGGAGGGCACCTGGGCGTACTCGAAAAGCTCGCCGAGGCGGGGGCCGACCGGCAGGCGGTCGACGCAGATCGCAAGAATGCGCTGATGCTGGCATGCGCCGCCGAGCATGCTTCGCCGGCGCTGGTGCGCCGGCTGCGGGAATGGGGCATCGATCCCGAAGCCATCGACGCCCTGGACCGGCGCGCGGTCGATCTCGCCGCCGAAGCGGGGCGCTGGGCGCTGGTCTCGGCGCTGGACCCCGGCTATGCGTTGCCCACCGCCGTGGCGACGGCGGACGACGAAACCCCACCCGACCGCGCGCCGGCCGCTCTGCTGCGCGAGGGCCTGGCGAGCGGCCAGGTGGAGGGCATGGAGGCGCTGGCGCGCCTGAGTTCGCGCGATGAGCTCGGTGCGCTGCTGCACGACACGGAGATGCAGCGCCCGACGCGTCTGGCGTGGTTGCTGAGGCAGGGCGCCGATCCTGAGTATCGCAATGCGCATGGCGACACCATCGCGTTCGCGTTGCTGTCGGAGGGGCCGGCGGGCATGCCCGCGTTGGCGACATTGCTTGCGCGTGCGGTTTCGCCGGCCGGTGCCGGGGGCCTGGCGCGCTTCATGGCAGCCTGTGCGTCGGACGATCAGGCGGCGCGGACGCTGGAATCCTGCGCGCTGGACCTGCTCGAGCGTGGCGCCGACCCGTTCGCCCCGTCCCCGCAAGGCGATCCTGCGCTCTCGCTGGCGGTGCGCCTGGGTTGGCAGCGAGTGCTCGACCGGCTGCTGGATATCGGCGTGGACCGCGAGGCGCGCGACAGCCACGGCATGACCGCGTTGCACCTGGCGGCAGTACTCGGCCGCGAGACCGCTCTGAAACACCTCATCGCCAAGGGTGCGTCGCCCGAGTCGCGCGCGGCCGATGGCCAGACTCCGCTGGGCGTCGCGCTGGCCTGTGGACGCCGTGACCTGGCCGACTGGCTGGACTGGCGCATCTGGTCGCTGCCGCGTCGCGCGCTGCGTCCCGCCGACCTGCCGGCGGCGGCCATGGCGGGTGATCGCGATGCGGTGCGACGGTTGCTGGATCTCGGCTTCGACGTGGACTCGCCCGACGCCCAGGGCTGCACGGCGTTGCTGCGTGCCGCGGGCGGCGGATTCACGCCCACGGTGGAACTGTTGCTCGCGCGCGGCGCCGATGCGCAGCGTGCCGCCAATACCGGCGCAACGCCGCTGTCGGCCGCGGTGAGCATGCGTCAGGCCGACATCGTCAGTGCATTGCTTGGCGCAGGCGCCGACATCGAATACCGGCTGCCCGGTGGCGTGACCGTGCTGATGCTGGCCGCCGCGCTGGGTCTGCCGGAAATCGTCGCGCGCCTGATCACTGCCGGGGCCAACGTGCATGCCGGCGATGCGCAGGGACTGACGCCACTGCATTGCGCCGCACTGTATGGATTCACCGCGCGCGAGAAGCCGCGCCTGGTGGCGCTGCTCGATACCCTGCTGCTGTCCGGTGCGGAATCCGAACAGGTCGCGGCAGGGTCGGTGACGCCGCTCCTGTTGCTGCTCGGCTCGCGAGCCGAGCCCGGCACCGCCTGCGACGAGGAGGTCGTGCTGGCCGGCCTGGAGCGCCTGCTGGACGAAGACGTTTCGCTCGACGTGCAGGATCCGCGCGGCTTCGGGCCGTTGCACCTGGCGTCGCTGCATGGCCTGTTGCGCGTCGTCAGCCGCCTGCTCCGCGCAGGCGCCGATCCGGAGTTGCGGGATGCATTGAACCGCACGCCGCGCGAGATCGCGGTGATGCGGGGCTTCATCGACGTGGCGGCGGAATTCGTTCCCGCCACGCCGGGCGCGGGCGCATCGATGGCCCGCTTCCTGCGCGATCGCGGTTAACGCGCCGGCGGCGGTACGTCTTCGCCGGTCGCGTCGGCTTCGAAGAGTTTCTCCAGGTCGCTGATCGCATCGCGCGCGGTCTGGATCACCGCCACGTCGTCGTCGTACACCAGGTACTGCGCGCGCATCAGGCTTTCGTCGTGCTGGCGGAAGCGGCGGGTGTGCTCGGCAGCGGTCTCCGGCGGCATGCCCAGTTCCACCAGCACCTGCTGCGCCATCTCCAGGCTCGATCCCAGGGTTTCGCGATAGGCCTCCGCGCTCAGGTCCATCAGGCGCCACGCGTGCTGCCGGTTGCGCGCCCGCGCCAGCACGCGCGCCTCGGGGAACATGCGCCGGATCAGCCGCGTTGCCTTGATGTTGGTATCCGGATCATCCATCGCCACCACGAAGACCTTCACATGCTGCGCGCCCGCCGACCGGAGCAGATCGGGACGCGTCGGATCGCCGTAGTACAGCCGGATGTTGCCGAACCGCCGCAGCGTATCCACGGTCACGGAGCTGTTCTCCAGCGCGACGAACGGGATGCGCTGCGCCGTGAGCAGGCGCGCGACGATCTGGCCGAACCGGCCCATGCCGGCGATCAGCACTTTCGGCTGCTCGTCCGGAATGTCATCGAACGCACGCGTCGACGGCCCGGATCGCCGCACGCGCGCCGGCAGGCGATGCAGGCCCAGCAGCAGCACCGGGGTCAGCGCCATCGAGATGCCCACGATGGCGGTCAGCTGGTTGCGCAGTTCGGCGTCCATCAGGCGCACGCGCGCGGCTTCGCTGAACACGACGAAGGCGAACTCGCCCCCCAGCCACAAGGTGCCGGCCAGCATCAGTGCGCCGCGCGGATCCAGCCGTCCCGGCCAGCGCCCGACGCAGAACAGCAGCGTGAACTTCACCGTCAGCAGGATCAGCACGCCGGCGGTGATCAGTTCCGGCTGCTTCACCACCGCGTCCAGGTCGATGTCCATGCCGACGGCGATGAAGAACAGGCCCAGCAGTAGCCCCTTGAACGGATCGATCTGCGATTCCAGTTCGTGGCGGAATTCCGAATCGGACAACAGCACGCCGGCAAGGAACGCGCCAAGGCCGGCGCTGAGGTCGGCCAGTTGCATGAACCATGCGATGCCCAGCACCACCAGCAGTGCGGTGGCGGTGAACACTTCGGGCATGCGGGTGCGCGCCACGATGCGGAACAGGTGCCGCAACAGCAGCCGTCCGCCGACGATCACGATGGCGACGGCGCCGACCGCATGCAGCACCATGGTCCAGGTCAGCGTTTCGTTCTTGGCGCCACCCAGCAACGGGATGGCGGCAAGCAGGGGAATGGCGACCAGATCCTGGAACAGCAGGATCGCGAAGCCGAGCCGGCCGTGTTCGGTGGTGAGTTCCTTGTGTTCGGACAGCAGCTGCAGGCTGACGGCCGTGGACGACAGCGCCAGGCCCAGCCCTATCACCAGCGCCGTCTTCCAGTGATGCTCGAACAGCAGCGCGACCCCGCCCAGCACCAGCGCACTCAGCATCACCTGCAGGCCACCCGCGCCGAACACCGGCTTGCGCATCACCCGCAGGCGCGCCGGCGACAGCTCCAGACCGATGACGAACAACATCATCACCACGCCGATCTCGGCCGCATCCAGGATGCGGTCGGCATCCCGCACCAGCGCCAGCCCGTCCGGACCCAGCACCACACCGGCCACCAGATAGGCCAGCACGGCCCCCAGCCCAAAACGCTTGAACACCGGCACCGCGATCACCGCGGCCAGCAGGAACACCAGGGTCAACTCCAGACCACTACCGTGCATGCGTCACCTCAGGCGGATAGTATGCGGCCGACGGGCCCGGATCGGCGGCTTTCAACGTCGGTATGCAGCGGCATGCAGTGCTGGCGCATGTTTCCGGGCCCGCCCGACGCTGTTCGCGGAATCTTCAACAGTGCGGGTATTCGGGGGGGCTGCTTGATAGGGATAAAGACATGACGAAAGGCATGATGGGGGGATGGCTGGCCCTTGTATTGAGCTGTCTCGGCAATCCCGCGAGTGCCCAGGAGGAAGTCGCGTCCTTGCATCTGGAAGTCACTGGCACGCTGCAGGTCGATGGGCTCGGTGCGGTCAGTGGGTTCAAGGCCGATCCGCAGGTCCCGGCTGCGCTGGCGGAGCAGGTCGCACGGGGTGTGGCGCAGTGGAATTTCACTTCTCCATTGCAGAAAGAGCGTGCGATTGATGGCAACACCAGTATCCGCCTCGCACTCGAGGCAGTGCCGTTGCAAGGGGGCTATCGCCTGCGGGTGATGGATGTTTGGTTCGGTGCGCCTGCGCTCGTATCGGACGCCGCCGTGCCCGACTATCCGCGCGTGCTCCTGGAAGCGCGAGCCGGTGCGCGTGTGTTGCTGCAGCTCCGGATAGACCCCAGTGGGCATGTTGCCGAAGCGGCCGTCAAGGACACTGCCGTACTCACTCACATCAAGAACGAGGCGATCATAGGCAAGTGGCGTGAGCGGTTTGAGCAGTCCAGCCTGGAAGCTGCCCGCTTTTGGACCTTCGTCCCGGGATCAACTCAAGGTGCCATCGATGTCTATCCGGAACAGGTACTGGTGTTGGTGACGTTCTGGCCGCACGAAACCAAGGGCAACACGTCCTATCGCCATATCGGTTGGCCCTTGAAGACCTCGCCATGGGCCATTCAGAACAAGACCATGCTTTCCCCTGGTACGGTGCGGGTGGATCCGCGCGTGATTCCGCTGGAATCCACGCTGCAACTGAAGACCAGCGCCGTGGGCAATTTTCTCTAGACTTCACTGCCCTTCGTCAGTTGCTGAACAGCTGCAGCAAGTGGTTCCCGTACTTCCCGCTGGGAGTCGCGCTGACCATGATGGCCGCATAGGCGAAGATCAGGCCGACGACCGCGAGTCCGCCAAGAGCCAGCCATCTCAGGACGCGATGCGCAGCGATGTGCTTGTGCTGGTTGCGGATGAAGCATTCCGCGACCAGCAGGTTGGGAACGAAAAACAGGTACAGGATCGCGTAGTCGAACGGACCGCTGGTGTTGCCTGCACCCATGCCGAGTCCGCCGGCCAGGTCCTTCCATGCGCGGATCTCGAGATCGAACACCCATGAGCCCAGCACCATCGCGAACAGTCTGATCGCCCATGCGCGGTGCAGGACGAAACGTTTCGCGCGCGCGTGCACATAGGCCATGACCGCGCTCAGCATCATCACCGCGCCCCAGATCGCGAACGCAACGGACGCCGCCGGGGTATACGCGCCGTGGGTGAGGATGAATGACATGCCGCCAGCGCCCGCCAGGATGCCGGCGGTCACATAGGTCCGCCCCGTCCAGCGATGCACGGCGCGATGGCGGGTGCGGATCCGCGCCGACAACAGGATCGGCCACGCCAGCACCAGCACCGCGCCCATGACGAAGTGGACACCGATGCCGATGTTGGCGATCCAGTCCTGGGCCGTCGGCATCGCCAGACCCGCGACCAGCGCGCGCCACTGATCGAAATTCCTGTGCGTAGCACCGGTGGCGCGAAGGACGATGTAAGCGCCGAATGCCAGTAGGCCGGCGACGGCGGTGGCCTGGATGACGCGGCCCATCCCGTGGATCAGACGCTGTCCGGTCGCCCCGGGCAATGCGGGCCCCAAGCGCGTGCGCGCTGTATTCATGTGTGTTCTCTCCCGGCTTGGCAGCGGATCGCTTCCACAGCCGGCAGCGTCCGGACGGAGCACGGGAATGTCGTTAGGAGAATCGCAGGAAGTCGTGAGGGCGCGCCTGCCGGATGCCCGCGTCGCGACTCGGGTCCGTGCCTATACTTGAACGAGCGGGCGTCGCCCCGTGGGGGACTGCATGCCGCCTGATCCCAATCTCAGCCGATGGGTCCTGGACGACGTGGTGATCGACTTCGCCGGCCGGCGACTGTCGCGCGCGGGACGGGAACAGGCGCTGGAGCCGAAGGCGTTCGCGGTGCTGGCCATGCTCGCGGGGTCGCCCGGGCGGGTCTTCACGCGCGACGAGATTCTGGATGCAGTGTGGGGCCACCGGCACGTCACCCAGAGCGTACTTAACCGGATCATGAGCATGCTGCGTCAGGCGCTGGGCGAGGACGCCCAACACCCGCGCCTGCTGCATACCGTGCATGGGATCGGCTATCGCTTCGATGCGCCGCCGGTCGATGGCGTCGCAGCGCAAGAAGCGCCGACGGCCGCACCCCGTTTGCGCTGGGTGTGGATCGTGGCCGCGGCGGCCCTGGTGCTGCTGATCGTGGCGGTGACCGCCTGGATGCCGCGCGGCGCCATTCGCAGCACGTCCAGCGTGGTGGCTGGGGCGCAAGCACGGCCTTCGCTGGCCGTCCTGCCGTTCGCCGACCTGTCGCAGGCGCGCGATCAGGCTTACATGGCCGACGGCCTTGCCGAGGAAATCCGCAACCAGTTGGCGCAGTCTCCCGCGTTGCGCGTGGTGGGCCGTACCTCCAGTGCGGCGGTCAACCGCAAGCGCAATGACCTGCGCGCCGTCGGCCATGCGCTTGGTGTGGCCTATCTGCTGGAGGGCAGCGTGCGCCGCGAGGGGAGCCACCTGCGTGTCACCGCGCAGTTGATCCGTGCCGATGATGGCTCCCACCTGTGGTCGAAGACCTACGCGCGCGAACTGCGCGACGTATTCGCCATGCAGGACGAGGTTGCGCGCGATGTGGCGCGAGCGCTCAGCGTGAAGCTGGATGTGGCCAGGTTCAACCGCGAACAGGGCGGCACCACGCAGGTCGAGGCTTACGAACGATTCCTGCGCTGGCGCAGCATCGTGATGCGCGAGCAGTTCGACTTCGAACACGATCGCCTGCGCCTGCAGCTCGCGCGCGAGATGGTGGCGCTGGATGGGCAATGCGTGCTGTGCTGGGATGCACTCGCGGTCTCGCTGAATTCCATGGCAGATGAACTCGACGACGTGCAGGCCGATCGGTTGCGTGCAGAGGCGTTGCAGATCCGGAACCATATCGCCCGCATCGCGCCTGAGAGCTGGGTGGCCAGGCGCGACCGGTCCAATGCGCTGTGGCGCGAAGGCAGGCGGGCCGAGGCCATCGCGCTGGCCAGGCAGATCGCCGATGCCGGACCGCTGACCAAGGAGCGCACGTGGGACTACGCCTACATGCTCTATGCGATGGGCCATCTGGAGGACACCATCGCGCTGGTAGAGCAGGTGCGCGCCACCGAACCCAGAGCGCTGTTCCTGTCGCGCGACCTGCAGTACGACTACACCGCCGCGCGTCGCTACCCGGACGCGGAGGCCGAATACCAGCGCGGTCTTCGGCTGGAGGGCAGCCAGCGCGAGCCGGATTACGTGGCTTTTTTCCGCCAGCTCGCGGGCCGGCGGCCTGGAGGGACGCCCGAGCTGCAAGCCCTGCATCGCCGCCTGCTGCGATACGACGGTCTGGATACGCCATTCTTGCGCGATCTGGGCGAAGTGCTGGACGACCGGGAAGCGATGCTTGTGCTCGTGCGCCGTGCGCTGGCGGACGATGCTTACGCCGGCGGAGTGGAGGTCGCATACACACGCACCAGCGTGGCAGACGCACTGGGGGGGGGTGCGGGCTTGGCGGTGAGGTCGTTACGCAGGGAACTGGAAGCCTAGCCCGGATTCGAGGATGGAACCATGGCACAACACGCCTATGTCGCCTTCTGGAACGTGCCGTATTCCGGCGCACGCGCGCACCCGGACTTCAAGGCCCTGCTTGTGAAAGCGGGCGTGGTCGATTACTGGCGGCAGACGGGTCGATGGGGCGACGGTTGCGGTCCGGTGGGAGCTGACGATTTCCAGTGCCGATGAGCGCAACCGCCTTTGCTTGGCCGCGCGTTGGCACTTGCACTTGCCTGCCGGGTCGGCGTGTCACGGACGGGGCGGTCGTCATCGCGCTTCCCGTCCCTCGTCTTGTGCACCGCGAACCTCGAAGCCGGTTCCTGACCTCGGCCGTGCACGCGTTGTCTCGTGGCGATAGTATGCGGCGGAAGGGCCCGGACCGGGCAGCATTTCCAAGGATGAGGGAGAGGACGATGAAGCAAGGAGTCATGTGGCGCGCTGCGATCCTGGTTGCCGCCCTGATGCTGGCACAGCCAGCCTTGGCCCAGGGGGCGGCGGCCGTACGCAAGCAGGTGGAGGCCAGCCTGCGGGTGACAGGGTCGATCACCATCGCGACCGATGGCAGCGTTGAAGGCGTGGAGCTGGATGCGCCGGAAGCGTTGCCGAAGGGCGTCGCGGCGCTCGTCGGCAATCATGTCGCGACATGGCGCTTCGAACCGGTGCTGGTGGATGGCAAGCCACGCCGTGCGCTGACCAAGATGAGTGCGCTGGTGGTGGGCAAGTCGATAGGCGATGGCCAGATGCAGGTGTCCATCCGTGGCGCGGATTTCGGCGACCACACCGCAACTCCCGAGGCCGAGCGCGTTGTTGCGCTCAAGCTCAAGCCGCCCAGCTACCCGGCCGGTCCGGCCCGGGGTGGCGCACAGGGAACGGCCTACCTGCTGGTCAAGGTCGAGCGCGACGGCAGCGTCGGCGAAGTGGCGACCGAGCAGGTCAATCTGCGCATCATCACCAACGAGGCGCAGATGAACCAGTATCGCGAACGTTTCGCCACCGCCGCGATGGCGGCGGCCCGGACATGGACGTTCACCCCGCCGACCGCAGGCGAGGAGGCAACGCAACCGTACTGGGTGGTGCGTGTGCCAGTGGACTTCGCCTTCAGCGGCCAGCAGCGCCAGGGCAAGTGGGAGGTCTATGTGCCAGGCCCGCGATCACGTCCGATCTGGGCACCGGATGATGATCAGCCCGGGTTCGCCCCTGGTGCGCTCCCCGAGGGTGGCGTGCACCTTGCCCGCAACAAGAACAGCCCCAGGTTGCTGACCCCGCTGGATGGTGCCTAGGGCGGCGTGAATGCTCTTCGCGGCCGATACGCGTGCCAAGGAAGCCAACGAAGAAGCCCCGCATCGCGGGGCTTTTTTTGTCTGCTGCCGGAGCAGGTCAGCGCTTCATCGAGCTGAAGAACTCGTCGTTGGACTTTGTGTTCTTCATCTTGTCCAGCAGGAACTCCATCGCCGCGATCTCGTCCATCGGGTGCAGCAGCTTGCGCAGGATCCATCCAGATCTTCCGCAGCGACTCCGGTTCGATCAGCAGGTCCTCGCGGCGCGTGCCGGAGCGGCTGATGTCGATGGCCGGGTGGATGCGCTTCTCCATGCCATATCGAAGACGGCTTCGGAATGCTGGATAAGCGAGTCTCCCACTCGCGAATGCATCTGTAGCGAATGAATTGACGACACGTCTCACATTCATCGGGAAGGAATGACCGCGAAACCGTTCATCAGGTACACGCATTAACCTGCAAATGTTACAGAATGTTGATGGACGCGTGACAAAACGTACTGCTAGGATCGGCTCGCTGCATGCACTGACGCAGCAGCACAACTGATCAAACTAAGGAGTAGTTAATGATCAACGATAAGAGCAAAGAGCTGGATCTCCGCAATCTCGACATCGTCACCGAAGTGCCGGCAAAAGCTGCAGGTGTCGACACCTGCGAGCCCTTTGAGGTATGGACGTTCACCTTCACGATGAACAATCTGTCGGCGAACTGAGTCATGAGCTCATGGCGCGCTTAGCGCTGAGCGCGTAGAGCTGAAGCGACCGGCTTGCCGGTGTGTACCGCGGAGGCGGCGTCGCCGCCTCCGCATCAGAACCCAATCCAGATTGGTATTGCAGCAGGGATTGCGCAATCGAGGCCATTGCCGTGGGCATGTCAGGGATCGACGCAAAAATCGAACGGCTCTTCGGCTCGGCGAGTCCAGAGGCTGTTCTCGTTGGTCTTACGCTGGCCTTCGTGTTGATCGCCGGACTGTGCCTTCAGTTCGTGCAGGTCCACGACTACGTCGACGATGTCGATGGCGCGATAAGCACCGACAAGCCTCCCACCAAGCTCATTTCCGAGGATCAATACCTGATCGCGGCAGTGAGGAGGCGCCTGGGTGATACGGTCTCTCGCGGGGATGTGTTGCTTGAGCTCGATGGAAGAAAGCAGGCGGTCGAACTTGCGAAGCTGCAGCAGTCGATCGAAGCGAAGTCGCTTGAAGCCAAGTACAACGGCGAACGCCTGCTCGCGATCGACGAGAAGCTTGCGATCAATGCGCGCATCGTCACCAGCAAGCTGCGCCTGGCCGATCTCGACCGCAGTCAGATCCGGGCGACCATCGAGATGGACGCCAAGCGCAAGAGCGCAGCTGGCCGGATCGAGGCGATGTCCCAACGGATCATAGAGCGCGCGCTTCCCGCTCTCGACAGCCCGGCCTTGTCCGAGATCGAGAAGGTGCGGCTGCTAGCGAACGCCCATGCGGACCTGAAGCAGATGCAGCAGGTCAACTCCGAATTCCAGGCGAACCTGCAGAAAAAAGAGCGCGACAGCCTGCTGACCGAGATCGACGTTGCGCAGCTCAACAAGGAACGCGCCGACTTGGAGTTGAGCCGGGTCGACGTCGCGCGCGAGATCGCGGAGATCCAGGGACAGATCGCATCCATGCGGCAGGAGCAGGAGGAAATCGCCGGTGCTCTGACCCGCCTGGTCGTCCGGGCACCGGTCGCGGGCACCATCGTCAGGGTCTCGCAGAACATCCTGAATGCCAATCTGGTCGAGCGCGGTGAGGAGCTGTTCCTGATTCGTGATTCGGGGTCCGCGCTCGAGGCGGAGCTGATCCTGACGGACGAGCAATACAAGGATGCCCGGGTCGGCCAGAAGGTCAATCTCGAGCTTCACGCCTGGAACCATTACAAGCATGGGGCGATCGAGGGCGAGATTGTCGAGCTCTCGGCCGGCAAGATCCAGCCGCAGGTCTTCCAGGCCAAGTCGCCGGCCTTCGTGGCACGGGTGCACATCAGGCCGGGGCGGCACCCGCAGTTGCAGGTCGGCTACGAACTGCAGGCCCGCATCGTCCTTGGCCGGATTTCCCTGTTCGACTACCTGCTCAAGAAGATCAAGGTCGAACAAGCATGATGAGGGCACGCGCTCTACTCTCGTGGTTGAGGCGCTCCGGCGGTGCGGCTTCACTTGATCGGTTCGCGGAGCGGCAGTTGGCCAGCAACGACTGCGGCTTGGCGGTGTGCAAGGCGGCGCTGAACATCTGCGGCGTGAGTATCCCGAGGCACGAGCTGCGCGAATCGATGTCGTTCGACGAGGAGGGCAGCAGTTTCGAGGACGTCAAGCGCGCGCTGTCCCGCAACGGGGTGGAGTGCGCCTACCGGATCATCGAGCCGTCGACGCTGTCGCTGCACGCGCTGGGTTCCGTGCTGCCCTGCATCGTGATGGTCGAGTCCGGCAAGCGGAATCACTATCTGCTGCTGCATTCGGTAACCCGTGGCGGCGTCAACGTGCTGGATCCGCAGAAGGGCTGCTTCGAAGAGAAGAGCATCCAGTACCTCCGCGACAATCTCAGTCGCGTCACCTCCTCGACCAACGAGGACATCACGCTCGCGTACGTGCGCCACTACGTCGCTGGCCGCTGTGCGGAACTCAAGATCGACTATCAGGCGCAGAAGCCGAGAAGCGATCTTGTCATGGACTACAACAAGCTCATCTACTTCGAGTCTCTGGAACAGCGAGTCGGCTTCAGGAGCGCTGCCGAGCGGGCCGCATATCTGTCCGAGCTGTTGTCCAGCGAGGACGACTCGATCATCCCCTCCCGCTACAAGACATTCAGGATCGACGGCGACCGGATAACAGCGAAGACGCCCGTCGCCCTGACGTTCACGCCAGCCGAGTCAGGCATCGAGGCTGACGACGCCGGTACCGAGCCGATCCAGCGTCTGCTGGTCGAAATGATGCGCTCCCAGGAGCAGCGGGCCCATCTGAAGCGCCTCCTCTATGTCGGCGTGCTGGCATCCGTGCTTGCCATGGTCATCGTCTACGCCAATCAGATACTGATCGACGAAGTGCTTCCGACCAAGGAAATGGCGACCCTTTATGGTTTCCTGAGCCTTCTGTTCGCGGCCCGCGGATTCGAACTCTTCCTGAACCTGATGAAGTCATACACCGAGGTCACCCTCGGCAGGTCCATGGACGGCTGGCTGTGCAGGGGGTTGCACGAGCGTCTCGTCCATTCCACGTTTGAATCTATTTCGAGCTATACCCGCGGCGAGATATCCCTTCGCCTCAATGACCTGCTGAGGATCAAATCGGTCATCGCGGTCTTCATCAACGACTACCTGTTCAACTACGTTGTCCTGGCGCTGGCGATGCTGCTCGCCGCTTACGTCAACTTCAAGGTAAGCCTGGTGATCGTGGCAGTCTCCGCTTGCTACGCCCTGATCCTCAGGAAGACGGTCAACTACGTCAAATCGCTGGAGAGCCGACGGTTCACCGAGAAGAGCGAGGTGGTCAACGCCCTGATCAACCTGTTCGAGGGCCACGGCGTGATCGCCAAGAACGGTTGCGAGGACGCATTCCTGGACGATCAGCGCGTACGAGTCTCAAGATTCCTCGATGTGCAGTTCAAGAGCATGCTCGCTTCACAGCTGCTGGTGTACGTACCGCGGTTCATCGCGATCGTTGGCGGGCTGCTGATCGTACTGATCGGCGCGCGCCTGCATATCCTGGAGCGGGAGATCTCCCTCGGCCAGATCTTCACCTTGATTGCGCTCGGCGATGTGTGTTTCGTCGCGATGCGGACGATCCTGAGAACCAAGCTGAGCCTGCAGGAGCAGGCCGTCGTGGTGGATCGCTACTTTGATCTGCTCGCCATCGAACAGCGTCGTCGCGTGGATCCGGAACAGGCGCGCATCGCGACGATGCGGATACGCGGGCTGGCCTACCAGTACCCTGCCTCAGACTTCAGGATCGAAGCCCCCGACACCACCCTGCGTGCAGGGGACCGCATCCTGCTGTCAGGGGTCAATGGCTCGGGAAAATCGACGTTGCTGAAGATCATCTCCGGCCTGGTCCGCAAGAATGTCGTCGGCAGCATCGAGTTCCACGAGGCGGATGGCTCCCCCGTGAGCGCCGACCAGGGATTCTCCCGCGTAGCCCTGATCCGTGCCGAGGACAAGATCTTCAGCGAGACGATTGCATTCAACATCACCCTCAGCAACGAGCGGGGCGGAAAGAAGATCTACGAGTATGCCAAAAGGGTCGGCGCCGAGGATTTCATCTCGCCGTCCCGGTATCCGATCGACTCGGTCGTTCACGACCAGGGTGCGAACCTGTCGACAGGCCAGCGTCGCAAGCTGCTGATCCTGCGTCTTCTGTTCTCGCGCGCGGACATCATCATTTTCGACGAGATATTCCGCGGCATCGACAGCGACTCGAAGCAGAAGATCGTGGCGACGCTCAACGCCCTGTCCGGCGACAAGACCGTCATCTATACCACCCACGAGGACATCGATGGGCTGCACATCAACCGGCGTCTTTCGATAGTCGGTGGAAGGCTGCTCGAATCCGAGCCATGGCCGGCGCAGGAAGAGGAGACGTCGTATGCGTAACGGATGCCGGTTGATGCGCCTGAATCCGACAGCGGAGTTCGAACAGGATGACGCGACGGGGCACGTGGTCGTGAGGGTGTCGCGCGGAGCTGCGCTCACCCGCTACAAGATCAATGCGGCGATCCGCCAGTTCCTGGAGAGTTTTCGCGAGCCCGCCACCCTGGAGCAGGTGGCCGCCAGCTTGGCGAAGGACGGATACGATCGGGAGGCGGTCATGGCATTCGGCAAACAGATCGTCAAGACGCCGATGATCGAGTTCCACGACCCATCAGGAACACCGCGGCAGCGGATCGACGATGTCATCGCCAGCCTCGGCTATGCCTTCCAGTTCGCGTACAAGGAAAAGGAGTTCGAGGGCGTGTACCGGGTGCTCGGACCTGACGGCCAGACCGAAGTCCTCAAGACGATGCATACCCGGCCGGAGGCACGAGGTGCAGAAGATATCGCGGCGCGCATCGGGAACGAATACAAGGTCCTGCGCTCGCTGCAGGACGTCGAGGGTGTCGTCCGCGCGACAGGTCACGCGGATGCCCCTTGGCCGCATCTGACGATGCGCTTCGTCGAAGGGGTGGCGCTCCTCGACCATGGCCCGCGCCGCATGCGCTCGAGCCTGGCCCTGTGCGCCCGTGTCGCCAAGGTCGTGGTCGCGCTGCACGATCATGGCATCGTCCATGGTGATCTGCATACGTCCAACTTCATCGATGACGGGGAAGGAGGCATCACCCTGATCGACTTCGATTGCGCCTTTTCCGTCGACGGCGGCTATGTACCCCGGATAGGTGGCGCCATCCACTTCCTGCCACCGGAGCGGGCCGTCGCGAGCTGGAACGAGCACTCGGCCGTTGTGCCGGACTACGCTTCGGATATCTACCAGTCCGGCGTCGTGATGTATGCGCTGTTGACGAACGACCTGCCGTTTCGTGGTGCGACCCTGAGCGAACTCTCGCAGAACATCCGCGGCGGGCCCTACAGGCCCTTGCCTGCGCGAACCTCCGAGGGAGCCATTCCCCCTGACGTCGCCGATTTCGTCCACCGTTGCCTGAGTGCCGATCGAAGCGCCAGGCCAAAGGATCTGAGGGAGTTTCCGCATGATGTCGGATGAGATGGTGGTCTCCGGACTCGACACGTTCCGCTCGGACCGGGCGGCGCCGGCTTGGGACGTGGCAGGTTTCGAAGACCTGATTCTTCCACTGGAAAGACAGGACTTCATGCGTGGCTACTGGCAGCGCCGCCCCTACCACGTGAAACGCAATGTCGACGGCTATTTCGATGGCTTGATATCGCTGACCGACATCGATCGCATGCTGTCATCGACCGCGTTTCGCGATGGCGAGATCAGGGTGGCGCGTGACGGCGTCGTGGTGTCGGGGCGGGAGATTTCCGCCGACGGGGTGGTGGCCCGCAATCGGGTATGGAATCTCTATGCCGATGGAGCCACCGTGGTGTTCGAGCACCTCAACCGCAGGCACGCCGGATTGCTGCGCCTTTCGGCGAAGTGCGAGCAGGAGTTCAAGGTGCCGCTTCGGACCAACGCATATCTGACCCCGCCCGCCTCGAAGGGATTCGACCTCCACTACGACACCCATGACGTCCTGATACTCCAAATTGCCGGCAGCAAGACCTGGCAGGTGCATGACGATCCGTTGCCCCTGCCGCACGAGCTGCAGACGTTCAAACCCTCGTGGGCGTTGCGGTCGCAACGACTGGCCGAGATCCGGCTGGAACCTGGCGATGTGCTGTACCTGCCCAGGGGATTCATCCACGGCGCCAGTGCGAACGAAGACGTGTCGTTCCATATCACCATGGGGATTCGCAGCCTTCCGTTGCGGGACATCTGCGAGACGGCGCTGAGGCGATTCCTGCTCTTGAGGCACGAGTTCCGGCCGGTGGGGAGGTTCGACAACATCGGCGGATTCTCAGCCGCGGCCAAACGCGCGCTGCTGGAGCACCTCGACGAGGTCGATCTGGCTGGCGCCTTCCGCGACGCCGAGCTCAGTTTCCTGCGCAAGCGGACACGGCCTCAGGAAGGACGATTGAGGGAACTCCTGGATCCGCCCCGGATCGAGCGTGGCTCCCGGATGCGATTGACTCCTGGCGCGATCGTCACCGCTGTCGAGCGCGATGGCAATGCGATCCTGTTCTTCGACCGCAGGAACATGGTCCTACCGGAAGGCGTCATGCCGGCGATCGATTTCATGCGGACGCGTCGGAGCTTCCTGGTTTCCGAGCTGCCGGGGCTGGAGGAGGAGAGTCGGTTGATCCTGGCCAGGAAGCTGCACGAGGCGCGCTTGCTGGACATCGCGGACGGGAGGAAGCATGCAGACGCTGGACATCTTTGATGCCTGCGGGAGAGGCGTCGAGCCCGACTGCGCAGATCTGTTCGATCTGCTGGCGCCGGTCGGCCGGGACCGCTTCTTCTCGGAGTTCTGGGAACGCAAGCCTTTCCTAGTTCGCAGCTGCGCAGGCGATGCGATGGCGAGGATCCTCGATGTCGACATCTTGGACACCCTTGTCGGGTCACGGACGCTGTGGCCAAGCGACCTGCGAGTGGCACGCGACCACGTGCCGCTTTCTCGCGACATCCTTTTTCCCGAGGGGCCGGCTGACCGGCAGGCGATCTTCGACGCCTTCGCTTCGGGCCATACCCTGATATTCGACAAGATCGACCAGCATGTGCCGGCGCTGGCGCGGATGCTGTACGCCTGGGAAAGCGACCTGAAGTTGCCCGTGCGGGCCAATGCATTCCTGACGCCCAAGGGATCCAGCGGTTTCCATCGCCACTACGACACCCATGATGTGATCGTGGTCCAGATCCGCGGGACGAAGTCATGGGAGTTGTGCGACAACCCCATGCCGATCCCGCACGAAGAGCAGCAGCGCATGTCGAGCCACTATGGCGCGCAGGCAAGGCTGATCGCGCGGATCGACATGCGACCGGGGGATGTTGCCTATCTTCCCCGTGGATACGTGCATGCGGCGTCCGCCATGGAGACCGACACGCTGCATCTCAGCGTGTCGGTCCGCAACAGGGCGCTGCGCGAGGTCATCATTGCGGCGCTCGAGCAGCGGCTTTTGGCGACGGAGCGTTTCCGGAGGGGTGTCCGCCCCGGCGAGATCGATGGCACCGCGATCGCCGCAGAGGTGATCGCGATCGCGGGCGAGGTCGATATCGCCCAGGCCGTCGCCGCGGCCGATCTCCGGTTCCGCCGCCATCGGGTGCGCTGTGACGACCGCCTGAGGGCGCTGTCCTCCGCGCTTACGGCTGACGACGCCACGGTCCTGGAGTCCCGGCCAGGAGTCGAGTTGCACGTCGAAGCTTCGGCTGCGCGGACACGAATCAGCGCCCACGGCGAGTCCCGGGACGTGCCGTTCGACGCTACTGAGGCGCTGCGCCGAATGCGGTCGGTTCGCCGACTCAGCATCGGCGAGTTGCCGGAGCTGGACGCCGAGTCCCGGCTAGCCCTGGCACGCTCGCTGCTCCGGATCGGGGCAGCGAGCCCGGCCCTGAAGTGAATCAATCGGTCTTGCGACCGCACCATCAAGGATATCCAGTGGATCCAGGCATCGAGATCATTGAACCCTCCAGTACGTCGGTGCAGCCGGTGTTCGACGGTCTCGGATCGCTTATCGCACCGAAGGGAACGGAGGAATTTTTCCGCGAGTACTGGGAGGCCCGGCCGTTCTTCATTGCGCGCGATAACCCGGAATACTTCGCCAGCCTGCTGACCATGCGGGATATGGACGAATACATCGGTACGCGCGCCTTCCATGCGTCCGACATCCGGCTGGTCAAGGAAGGAAAGGACAAGAGCTTCGACGAATACTCCAAGGATGGAATTGCCGACCGGCACGAGATGCTGCGCGCGTTCAAGGACGGCACCATGCTGCTGTTCTCCCATCTCAATCGCCACCATCTGCCGCTGGCCGAGCTGATCAGCCGGTGCGAGGCGGAGACGCACTTGCCGATGCGTTCCAACGTCTATCTCAGTCCGCCCGACTCACAAGGGTTCAAGCTGCACTGGGACACCCACGACGTCCTCGTTCTGCAGATCGCCGGATCCAAGCGCTGGCATATCTACGACAGTCCATTGGGATTGCCGCACGAGGAGCACATGCGGGAACTGAAATCGTGGATCGCGCAGGCAAAGAAGGATACCGAGCTCGTGCTGCGGCCGGGCAGCGTCCTGTACCTCCCGCGCGGCTACATCCATGGCGCCGAGGCCGAAGACGACCATTCGCTGCACATCACCATTGGCTTGCGCAGTCTTACCGTCATGGACATCGTCCTGGGCGAGTTCAAGCGCGCGTCGCTGCAGAACCTGGACATGCGCAAGGCCGCGATGTTCGACGACTACCGCAGCGAGGAGGCGATCGAAGCTGCGCGCCAGGCCATGCGTCGGGTAATCGAAAGCATGGACATCGAGAACGCCGCCAACGATGTCTACAAATCGTTCATCCAGAGTCGCCAACCGCCTGCCCGCAACTCCCTGTTGGGACTGATCGAACATCGGCCATTGGATCATGGAACCGGCCTGCGCCTGCGTCGGCAAGCGCTGTTCAATTTCTTCAAGGCCGACGGAACGGTCAGCGTCGCCGTCGATGGTGCGGTGGTCACGCTGCCCGAGGGTGTCGAGGCGGCACTGGAACACATCCGACGCGAGGACAGCTTCACGCCGGAGTCGCTGCCTGGCCTGGAGCATGAAAGCCGGCTGATCTTCGCCCAGTCCATGCTGGACTGCCGCCTTGTCGAGCGCGTCCCGTGATGGCGCGGCGCTGGCTCAAGCGCGGGGCCTATACGTTTGTTGGCGCACTGATGATCGTTCTGGTCGCCCTCGTCGTGCTGCTTTCCCGGGCGAGGATCGAGTTGACCGAGCATGGCGTACACCGCCGGCTTGTCGTCCCGACTATCGGCACCACCAACATCGCGCTTCCGATCTATTCCGGCACTGGCGATCGTGTCGCCATGCCGGGGTTCTTGGACGGGCCTGTCGTACGCCGCGACGGGACCGGAGGGTGGACGGCGCGCTGGTTCTGCATCGATCGCGCCGAAATGCTTGCCGGTCGGGGGGCTACGTTGCGTCTCGAGTGCGGGGGGCGCGCCTACGCATTCTCGCTTGACGATGTCGCGGTCCCTCCCGCGGTCGCGCCCATGCCCGAGCGGGTGCTGGCGATCAGCGACATAGAGGGGAACGCGCGTTTCCTCGAGGCAGCGCTGCGCAAGTCGGGTGTCGTCGACACCGCAGGCGAATGGGCCCTGGGCCGTGGACACCTGGTCGTACTGGGGGATTCCGTGGACCGTGGCCGCGATGTCTTCGCCGTGCTGTGGCGTCTGCACGACCTGTCGGCACAAGCGAGCGCGGCCGGCGGCGCCGTGCACGTGGTCCTCGGGAACCATGAGCAGTATGTCTTGCGCAGCAACATCTCGCGCGCGCATCCGGAACACCTGTATGCCTTGAACGCGATGGGTGGATACGCGGCGGCGTTCGCGGAGGATACGGTGATCGGCGGTTGGCTGCGTAGGCAGCCGGTTGCGCTGAAACTGGGCGACGTCCTGTTCGTGCATGGCGGAATCAGTCCCGAGGTCGCTCGTTCCGGACTCGAAGTTCCAGCCTTGAACGCGGCGAGTGCCGACTACTGGGCCAGCACGCCCGGACACGTACGGACCGACGCGGCATTGGATGCCGTCTTCGGCATGGCTGGAGTGACCCAATACCGCGGGTATCTGATGCCGCTGGAGGACAGGTACCCCCTCGCGAGCCAGGCCCAGGTGGACGATGCCTTGAAAGCCTATGGTGCTTCCGCGATCGTGGTCGCGCATACGCCGGTGCCCCGTGTGACCCGGCTCTTCGAGGGGCGTGTGCTGGCGATCGACGTCAACGACGACGGCGCCCGGCCCGAGGTGCTGGCGTTTGCGTCCGGCAAACCGGAGATCCTGGATCTCGGCGAGCCCCGCCGGTTGAGGGACGCCGGAGGCGCCTTGCACCGTGAATTCAGTCTGTTGAATGCCGAGGATCGGCGGCTGCTGGCGGATATGTATCGTCATGCGCGACGTCTATCCGCGCTGCCCCATCCCTATTGATCAGACTCG
Organism: uncultured Pseudoxanthomonas sp.; assembly: GCA_966210745.1. Taxonomy (GTDB): domain Bacteria; phylum Pseudomonadota; class Gammaproteobacteria; order Xanthomonadales; family Xanthomonadaceae; genus Pseudoxanthomonas_A. Next base: position 46,894 of record CBIHLJ010000017.1, on the reverse strand, counting down.
CCGGCCGGCGCAACCCGTTCACGGATCACGCCGGCAATCCAAACAGGAACGCCCCGCAGGGCGGGGCGTTCCGTATCGACTTGAAGAGCAACCGGTCAGCGCTTCATCGAGCTGAAGAACTCGTCGTTGGACTTCGTGTTCTTCATCTTGTCCAGCAGGAACTCCATCGCCGCGATCTCGTCCATGGGGTGCAGCAGCTTGCGCAGGATCCAGATCTTCTGCAGCAGCTCCGGTTCGATCAGCAGGTCCTCGCGGCGCGTGCCCGAGCGGTTGATGTCGATGGCCGGATAGACGCGCTTCTCGGTGATGCGGCGGTTCAGGTGCACTTCGCTGTTGCCGGTGCCCTTGAACTCTTCGTAGATAACCTCGTCCATCTTGCTGCCGGTCTCGACCAGCGCGGTGGCGATGATGGTCAGCGAGCCGCCTTCTTCCACGTTGCGCGCGGCGCCGAAGAAACGCTTCGGGCGGTGCAGGGCGTTGGCGTCCACGCCGCCGGTCAGCACCTTGCCGGAGCTGGGCACGACGTTGTTGTAGGCGCGGGCCAGGCGTGTGATCGAGTCCAGCATGATCACCACGTCCTTCTTGTGCTCGACCAGGCGCTTGGCGCGCTCGATCACCATCTCGGCGACCTGCACGTGGCGGGCGGCCGGTTCGTCGAAGGTCGAAGACACCACTTCACCGCGCACGGTGCGCTGCATTTCGGTCACTTCTTCCGGACGCTCGTCCACCAGCAGCACGATCAGGTGCACGTCCGGGTGGTTGGTGGTGATGGCGGTGGCGATCTGCTGCATCATGATCGTCTTGCCGGCCTTGGGCGGCGACACGATCAGCGCGCGCTGGCCCTTGCCCTGCGGCGCCATCAGGTCGAGGATGCGGCCGGCGATGTCTTCCGACGAGCCGTTGCCGCGCTCCAGCGTGAAGCGGCGACGCGGGAACAGCGGCGTCAAGTTCTCGAACAGCACCTTGTTCTTCGACGCTTCCAGCGGTTCGCCATTGATCGTGTCGATGGTCGACAGCGCGAAGTAGCGCTCGCCGTCCTTCGGCCAGCGGATGCGGCCGGCCAGGTGGTCGCCGGTGCGCAGGTTGAAGCGGCGGATCTGGCTGGGGCTGATGTAGACGTCGTCCGGGCCGGCCAGGTAGCTGGCTTCGGCCGCACGCAGGAAGCCGAAGCCGTCCGGCAGGATTTCCAGCACGCCGTCGGCGGCGACGCCTTCACCATGGCGGGTCAACACCTTCAGCAGCGCGAAGATCACGTCCTGCTTGCGGGCGCGGGCGACGCCTTCCTGGATGTTCAGCTGCTCGGCGATGTCCAGCAGCTTGGGCGCGGGCATGCGCTTGAGGTCGCCCAGCGAATACTGCGGGAAGCCCTCCGGCACGTTCGGCATGGCGCGGGGGACGAAGGTGTTGTCCTGACCGTTGCCGTCCTGCGGCAGGCCGTCGTTGCCCTGACGCTCGCGGTTGCGTTCGCGGCGGTTGCGGAAACGGTCGCGGCGATTGTTGTTGTTGAACCGGTTGCCGTCGCGCTGGTCGCCGCCGTCCTGCTGCTGGCCCCCGGCCTGGGTCTGCGGAGCGTGGGCGTCGTCGCCGCCGTCATGGGACGGGACAGACGGCGCGGGGGCGGGGGCCCGGTCGGCGGTCACCGGCGGCAGCGGTGCCGGGTCGGACACGCGCTCTGCCGGTGCGGCGGACGTGTCGGCGGACGGGGTCTTCGGGACACGGGCTTTGCGCACGCGCTTTTCGGCGGGAGCGCCGGTTTCGTTGCTGCTGTCGGACAAGTTGCGAATCCTCGCTAGGTGGCGAGCGCCGGCGTTGCGGCGGCGGGGTGAGGTGATGAGTGGGTATTCAGATGGGTGCGGCGCATCCCCTGCGCCGGATTTCGGGTTCGACACTACCACCGGCCCGGGATGGCGGCAAGCTGCGCAGGGGCGGCGGGTTCAAGCGGATTCAGCCTTTGCGCCCCCGCTCGGCGGGGGCGGGGCAGCGTCAGGCAGCCTGGGTGCCCAGGGCCTTGTCGATCATCTGGGTCAGCTGGCCCTTGCCGACGGCGCCGATCTGGGTGGCCTGGATCTGGCCGTCCTTGAACAGCAGCAGCATCGGGATGGAGCGCACGTGGTACTTGATGGCGGTGGCGCGGTTCTCGTCCACGTTGACCTTGGCGACCTTCAGCTTGCCGCCGTAGGTCTCGGCCAGTTCGTCGAGCACGGGCGAGATCATCTTGCACGGGCCGCACCATTCGGCCCAGAAATCCACCAGTACGGGTTCGCCTGACTGCAGCACGGCAGCATCGAAATCGGCATCGCCGACGTGGGTCACTTTGTCGCTCACGGGGATCTCCTGCGGGGTCCGCGGCCGGGCGCGGACGGGTTCGGGCCGGGACGGCCACCACTATTGGGGTAAACTGGGGCGTTCCGCGACCTTTTCAAGGTTACCCAGGTGGTCGCGCAACCCGGCACAGGGGGCGCAGTGTGCGACGCCGGTACGGCTGATGCAAGCACACCCACCGCATTCATAAGAGACGCGCGCGGAACACAGCGACGCAAAGAAGAAGGCATGAGCGACAAACCGTTAACCGATATCACTTTCTCCTCGTTCGACCTGCATCCGGCGCTTCTGGCCGGGTTGGAAGCCGCAGGTTTCTCCCGCTGCACGCCCATCCAGGCGATGACGCTTCCGGTTGCCCTCGCGGGCCGCGACGTGGCCGGCCAGGCGCAGACCGGCACTGGCAAGACGCTGGCGTTCCTGGTGGCGGTGATGAACCGCCTGCTGATCCGCCCGGCGCTGGCCGATCGCAAGCCCGAGGATCCGCGCGCGCTGATCCTGGCGCCCACGCGTGAGCTGGCCATCCAGATCCACAAGGATGCCGTGAAGTTCGGCGCCGATCTCGGGCTGCGTTTTGCGCTGGTCTACGGCGGCGTGGACTACGACAAGCAGCGTGAACTGCTGCAGCAGGGCGTGGACGTCATCATCGCCACCCCGGGCCGCCTGATCGACTACGTCAAGCAGCACAAGGTGGTCAGCCTGCACGCCTGCGAGATGTGCGTGCTGGACGAAGCCGACCGCATGTTCGACCTGGGCTTCATCAAGGACATCCGCTTCCTGCTTCGGCGCATGCCCGAGCGCACGACGCGGCAGACGCTGCTGTTCTCGGCCACGCTGTCGCACCGCGTGCTGGAGCTCGCCTACGAGCACATGAACGAGCCCGAGAAGCTCGTCGTCGAGACCGAGTTCATCACCGCGGCCAAGGTACGGCAGAAGCTCTACTACCCGGCCGATGAAGAAAAGATCCCGCTGCTGATCGGCCTGCTGTCGCGCAGCGAAGGCGCGCGCACCATGGTGTTCGTCAACACCAAGGCGTTCGTCGAGCGTGTTGCCCGCGCGCTGGAACGGGCCGGCTACCGCGTCGGCGTGCTGTCCGGCGACGTACCGCAGAAGAAGCGCGAATCGTTGTTGAAGAAGTTCCAGGCCGGCCAGCTGGAACTGCTGGTGGCCACCGATGTGGCCGCGCGTGGCCTGCATATCGATGGCGTGTCGCACGTGTTCAACTACGACCTGCCGTTCGACGCCGAGGACTACGTGCACCGCATCGGTCGCACCGCGCGCCTCGGCGCCGAGGGCGATGCGATCAGCTTCGCTTGCGAGCGCTACGCGATGTCGCTGCCCGACATCGAGGCCTACATTGAGCAGAAGATCCCGTCCGAGCCGGTCACCGCCGAGCTGCTGACGGCGCTGCCGCGCCCGGAGCGTCTGAAGCCGGCAGCGGGCGAGGGTGATGACGAAGAAGAAAGCGTCAGCCAGATCTTCCGCGAGGCCCGCGAACAGAAGGCGGCCGACGAAGAGCGTCGTGGCGGTGGCCGCAAGCCCGGTGGATCCGGTGGCGCCGGTCGTCGCGACGGTGCTCGCCGCGACGGTCCGCGTTCGGCCGATGGCAAGCCGCGTCCGCCGCGCGCACCGCGTCCGCCGCGCCCCGAAGGCGAGGCTGCCGCCGCGGCCGCACCGGCGGCGCATGTTGCGGAAGTGCCGCGTCCCGAGGCTGCCGCGCTGCCGGAAGGCGACCGTAAGCCGCGCAAGCGTCGTCGTCGTCGCCATGGCCGTCCGCTCGACGGGGCCGAAGGCGCCGCGGCGAACGTCGCGCCGGCCGCACCGAAGCCCGCAGTCGCACCGAAGCCTGCCGACGAGAACGCGGGCTTCCTGACGCGCCTCGGACGCAAGATCCGCTCGCTGGTGTCCGGCGGCTGATCCGTCCGCTCGCACGCGTCATGGAGAAGCCGGGCCTGTCCCGGCTTTTTCTTTGCGCGTCGGCATCGCCAGTGTCTTGATCGGTCCGGCATAATCGACGCACATGAGCGTCCTTCGATTCGAAAATGTCAGCAAGCAATACCCCGGCGGCCATGCGGCGCTGGAGGACGTCAGCTTCGAGGTGGCCGAAGGCGAGATGCTCTTCGTCACCGGCCATTCCGGCGCCGGCAAAAGCACACTGCTGAAGCTGATCCATCTGAGCGAGCGGCCCAGCCGCGGTGCTGTCCTGTTCGCCGGCAAGAACCTGTTGAAGGTGCGCGGCGGCCGCATTCCGCTGCATCGTCGCGAGGTCGGCGCGGTCTACCAGGACCACCGACTGCTCACCGACCGCACGGTAATGGAGAACGTCTCGTTGCCGCTGATCCTGCGCGGTGATCGCCGTGGCGACATCGGCAAGCGCGTGCGCGAAGTGCTGGCGCGACTGGGACTGGGCCATCGCGAGAAGGCGTTGCCCACCCAACTGTCCGCGGGTGAACAGCAGCGCGTCGGCATCGCACGCGCCATCGTCGCCGAGCCGCGCCTGCTGGTGGCCGACGAACCGACCGGCAACCTGGACCCGACGCTGGCGGCGGAGATCATGTCGCTGTTCGCGTCCATGCCCGAGCGCGGCACCAGCGTGCTGGTGGTGAGCCATGATCTGTCGCTGCTCAAACGCATGAAGAAACGTGTGCTGATCCTCGACCACGGCAAGCTGGTCGACGACATCTCGCCGGCGGACCTGGCCGAATGAGCGACGCGAAGAACAGCCGCGCGCAGGCGCGCTCCGGTTTCGGTATCTGGCTGGACCAGCATCTCTACAGTTTCGTCTCCAGCCTGGGCCGCACCGTGCGTCGTCCATGGGCGACGCTGCTGACGATCGGCGTGATGGCGGTGGCGTTCGTGCTGCCACTGGGCCTGTGGCTGGCGTTGCAGAACGTGGGCCACTTCGCCGGCGACGTGCAGCAATCGCGTGAGATCGACCTGTTCCTGACCCCGGACACGCCGGTGGCGCGCGCGCAGGCGCTCGCCGAATCGCTGCGTGGGCGCGACGATGTCGCCCGCGTCGAGTTGCGCACGCCCGAACAGGGCCTGGCGGAGTTCCGCGAACGCAGTGGTCTGGCGGGTTCGCTGGATCTGCTGGACGGCAATCCCCTGCCCAGCCTGCTGGTGGTGGTGCCCGAGGGCGACGAGGCGCGACTGATCGCCGCGCTGGAGGCGCTGCCGGAAACCGACCTGCTGCAGCACGATGCGGCCTGGCGCGAGCGGCTCGCCGGATGGATGGGCTTCGGCAAGCGGCTGGTCTGGGTACTCGCCGCGCTGTTCGGACTGGGCGCCCTGCTGGTGGTCGGCAATACGGTGCGCTTGGACATCCAGTCGCGGCGCGAGGAAATCGGCGTGCTGCAATTGCTGGGCGCCAGCGATGGGTTCATCCGCCGGCCTTTCGTGTACCTGGGTGCCTGGTACGGCCTGGCTGCCGGTGCGCTGGCGCTGGGCCTGCTGACGCTGGCGGCGCTGGCGTTGCGTGATCCGCTCGCGGCGCTGGCACGCAGTTATGGCAGTCCGTTCGTACTGGTGGGGCTGGACCCGGTCGGCGCGACGGCCGTCGTGGTGGCCGCTACGGTCATCGGCTGGGTGGGGGCATGGCTGGTGACGGGCCACTTCTTGCGTCAGACTCGACCGACTGAAACCTGAGATTCCTCACCTTCATGGCCCAAGAGCTCCGGCACCTGATCAGCGACGCGCCCCGCGTGATGGTGGTGGACGGGTCCAAGCTGGTCCGCAAGCTGATTGCCGACGTGCTGCAGCGCGAGTTGCCGGGGGTGCAGGTGATCGGCTGCTCCAGCGTCGCCGAGGCCCGTAACGCACTGGCGGGCGGTGAAGTGCATCTGGTGACGACGGCGCTCGCACTGCCCGATGGTGACGGACTGGAGATCGCACGCAGCGTCCGCGAGGCCGCAGGGCAGGCCTACGTACCGGTGATCGTGGTCTCCGGCGATGCCCAGCAACATCTCGAAGAGCGTCGCTTCACCGAATTCGTCACCGATTATTTCGACAAGTCACTCGGGCATGAGGCGCTGGCCACCTTCATCCGAGGCTACGTGCAGCCCGAACCGATCATCGGCGCCACCATCCTGTACATCGAGGACAGCCGCGTCGTCGCGGAGACCACGCGGCGCATGCTGGAGCGCCAGTCGCTCAACGTAGTGCACGTGCTGAAGGCCGAAGACGCGTTCGCCCTGCTCACGGCGGAATCACTGGGCCTGTCCACGCACAAGTTCGACCTGGTGCTCACCGACGTCATCCTGAAGGGCGAGCTGAGCGGGCGCGACATCGTGCAGCGCATCCGCGTCGACTTCGCCTACGGCAAGCGGCGGTTGCCGATCCTGGTGATGACCGGCGACAGCAATCGCGACAACCAGGCCGAGTTGTTGCAGGCCGGCGCCAACGACCTGGTGCTGAAGCCCATCGCCGAACGCCTGCTGGTGACCAAGGTACTGTTCCAGCTGCGCCTGGCGCGCATGGACGAATCCCGCAGCCTGGTCTGAGGCGCGGCATCACACGGTATGACCGACGACGACCGCATCAAGCTAGAGCCTTCGTGGAAAGCGCACATCGGCGACTGGCTGCAGCGGCCGGACATGCGCGATCTGGCGGCCTTTCTGCGCCAACGCAAGGCCGCCGGTGCGCGCATCTATCCACCGGGGCCGCAGATCTTCGCCGCGTTCGATGCCACGCCGTTCGATGCAGTGAAGGTGGTGATCCTCGGCCAGGACCCGTACCACGGGCCCGGCCAGGCGCACGGCTTGTGCTTCTCGGTGCTGCCGGGCGTGCCGGTGCCACCGTCGCTGGTGAACATCTACAAGGAAATCAACGCTGACCTCGGCATTGCGCCGCCCGACCACGGTTGCCTGCTGCCGTGGGCGCGCCAGGGCGTGCTGCTGCTCAATGCCGTGCTGACGGTCGAGGAAGGTCGTGCGGGTGCGCACCAGGGCAAGGGCTGGGAAGGCTTCACCGACCATGCCATCGAGACGCTGGCACGCGAGCGCGAAGGCCTGGTGTTCCTGCTATGGGGCAGCTATGCGCAGGCCAAGGGCAAGGTGATCGATACGCGTCGCCACCGCGTGCTGCGCGCGCCGCATCCCTCGCCGCTGTCGGCGCACCGCGGGTTCCTGGGCTGCGGGCATTTTTCGGCGACCAACCAGTACCTCGCGCAACGCGGGCAGGCACCCATCGACTGGCGGTTGCCGCCGCGCGCCCAGTTGGCACTCTGAGGGGTCCGGACTGTAGGGTGTGGGAGCGACGTCAGTCGCGATGATTTACCGGTAACGCTTCATCGCGAATGACGTCGCTCCCACACCGCACAAGCCTGTTTCCAGGGCTTAGCGCGTGCGGCGGCGCTTCTGTGGCGGAGAGACCGGAGGCGGCGGGGTGACCGGGATGTTCTTGATCTCGGCCTGCAGCTCTTCCAGCATCGGCACCATCTTCTGCTGCACGGCCGACATGATGTTCTGCATCAGGGCCGGGTTCTTGTCGAGCATGCGCCGGCCGGCGGCGCTTTCGTAGAACTTGGTGATCGCGCGCACGTCTTCGCGTGTGTAGGTCTTCTTGTAGACGTCCAGATATATCGGCCGCATCTCTTCCCACGACAGCGCCCTGCGGACGATTTCCTGCGTCTTGGCCTGGATCCGGGCGACTTCGCCTTTCTGTTCCTCGGTCATCTCCTTGCCGGCGAAGTGCTTGTCGAACTCCTGCTGCTGCACCGCTTCCATCTGGGGGATCATCCCGGCCAACAGGCTTTCGGCACGTGATGCCTTCAACAGGCGGTCGATGTCGGCATCGGAAGGCTCGGCGGCGAAGGCTGGTCCGGCCAGGGCCAATGCGAGGACCAGCAGCGCACGAAGGAACGGGTACGCCGTGTTCAGCGAGGATCGGATCATGCGGTCGGGGCGGCGTGGAGCGGGGCCACAGGGTGCCTGTCCGGGAGTAAATCTGGTGTTAATCGTCGGCCAACCCACGCGCTTGCACTGCGAACGGACACGCATCCTGACTACAATCCGCACATGGGGAGCACTGCACTCGAAATCACGCCGACGCTGGCGATTCCGGACGACGAACTGGTCGAGCGCTTCGTGCGCGCCAGTGGCGCCGGTGGCCAGAACGTCAACAAGGTATCCACTGCCGTGGAGCTGCGCTTCGACGTGGCCGGCTCGCCGTCGCTGCCCGAGGCGCTGCGTGAGCGCCTGCTGGCCAAGCGTGACCGCCGGCTGACGGACGAGGGCGTGCTGGTCATCGACGCGCAACGCTTCCGCACCCAGGATCGCAACCGCCAGGACGCACGCGAACGGCTGGCCGCCATCATCGCCGCAGCGCTGGTGGTGCCGAAGAAGCGCGTAGCCACCAAGCCCTCGCGTGCCGCCAAGGCGCGTCGGCTGGATGCCAAGCGCGAGCGCAGCCATATCAAGCGCGGCCGCTCGCAGAAGAACCAATGGGAGTAATTGTTTGAGCGATGACATCATTCCGCGCATTCCACCCAACATGCCGCAGGTGCCGCCGAACCGGTTCACCCGCTGGCTGGGCCGCACGTTCCTGCGCACCTTCGGTTGGAGGGTGACCGGCACGCTGCCGGACATTCCGCGACTGGTGATGATCGTGGCGCCGCATTCGTCCAATTGGGACGGCATCTGGGGGATGGCGGCGAAGATCGCCATGGGCTTCCAGGTGCGGGTGCTGGGCAAGGCGCAACTGTTCTGGTGGCCGCTGTCGCCACTGCTACGCAAGCTGGGCGTGGTCCCGGTGGATCGCAGCTCGCCGCAGGGCACGGTGGAGCAGGCCGTGCGCATGCTGCGGCAATCCGAGAAGATGTGGTTCGCTCTGACGCCGGAAGGCACGCGCAAGCGCGTGGACAAGTGGAAGGGCGGCTTTCTGAAGATCGCCCACCAGGCGCAGGTGCCCATCCTGATGGCGTACTTCCACTACCCGGAAAAGACCATCGGCATCGGCGACGTCTACTACCCCACCGGCAACATGGACATCGACATGGCCGCGATCCGCGACTGGTACCGGCAGTGGCAGGGGAAGAATCGCGGGACGGTGTGACCGGCCGTACTCGAAAACAGGAAGCCCGCCGGAAGGCGGGCTTCTTGTTGTTGCCGTACTGGAAGAGCTTACAGCGCGCTGCCACCGAACTTGTGGGTGTACTGCAGGTAGAAGCTGCGGCCCTCGGTGTCGAACCACGAGATGTCGTAGTAAGGATACGAGGTGTAGGTCGGATCGACCGGCGGCGCCTTGTCGAACAGGTTGACCACGGACAACGAGATCTGCGAGTGGTCGTTGAAGCGGAACTGCACATTCGCGTTGTAACGGTAGGTTGCGCCGATCTTCGGGCCCGGATCGCCTTCCTCCCACACCTCATCGTAGGACCAGCCGTTGGGCAGGCTTCCCAGGCGACGGCCCTGGATGGCGGCGCTCCATGCGTTCTTCTCCCACGACAGGCGCAGGCTGGCCTTGGTTCGCGGGATGTCGTAGCCACTGTTGATGGCGAACATGTCCACGACCGCTTCGTCCGGATACTCCTGGATGTCGTGCTTCTCCACCCAGGTGTAGCTGCCGGTCAGGCGGAACAGGCCGATGCCGGTGTCCAGCTTGAGGTTGGCCGTGGCGTCGATGCCGCTGGTCTTCTCCTGCGCGATGTTGATCGGGTTGACGTGTACGCCGTAGATGGCGCCGGTCTGCGTGCGCGTGACGCGGGCCAGCATGTCGACGCACGTATCGGACGTCGCGACCGCGCCATTCAGGCCCAGCCGGCAATCCCGCTCCCAGCGCATGACTTCGTTCGCGCGAAGGTCCTGTACCTGGTTGCGCATGTCGATGTTGAAGTAGTCCAGCGACAGGTCCAGCCACGGCGCGGGTGACCAGACGAGGCCGGCGGTCCAGGAATCGCTGGTCTCCGGCTCCAGGTCCTTGTTGCCGACGCGGCTGCGGATGATGCCTTCGCCGCCGTAGCTGCAGTCGTCGTAACTCTCGGCATCCGGCTCTTCCGTGTCGCAGCGGTAGAAGTCGGTGACCGAGGTTTCATCGTTGCCCGGGCCCGTGAACACGTAGTGCAGGTCGGGCGCACGGAACGCGGTGCCGTAGGAGCCGCGCACGAGCAGGCTGTCGACCGGGCGCCACTCCAGGCCGGTGCTCCAGGTGAACTTGTTCGGATCGCGGCCGGCGAATCGGTACTGGTCGAAGCGGCCGGCGACGCTCAGGTTCAGGCTGTCGAGCAGTGGCATGCGAAGTTCGCCTGCCACTGCCCAGCGGTTGCGGCTGCCCTTTCCGTCCGAATCCTTCCAGCTGTAGTAGTAGTACTGCGTCGCCAGCGGGTCGGGTTTCAGGTCGTAGGACTGGCGACCGAGTTCGGCGGTGGCCGCGAATCCTGCATCGCCGCCGGGCAGCGAGAACAGCGAGGCGTTCGTCAGCGTGAACGACAGCGACTGCGTTTCGGATTCTGGCTTGTAGGTGGTACGGGCAAAGATGCTGTCGTACTCGGCACGCGTCAGCGGCGTGTACATGCGTTCGTGGGGCGCGTCGTAGATCGGATAGCCGTCTTCGTCATAGCCGAGCTGCGGTCCGAGGAACAGGTCGTTGGCGCGCGCGGCGACGATCTGCGGCCAGCTGATATCGGCCCGGTACTGCGAATGGCTCAGCGCGGCTTCGTAGTCCCAGTTGCTGCCGAAGCTGCCGGAAAAGCCGGTGGTGACGCCGAAGGTCTTCTGGACGGTATTGACCATGCCGTTGCGCAGGCCGCCCATTTCTTCCACGGTGAACTGGCGCTGCCAGTACTCGAGCTGCTCGGTGTTCTGGTTGTAGAAATAGTCCCATTCTGTGCCGTCTTCCGTCATCAGCGCCCAGCTGCGCGGCGCCCGGAACAGCGACAGTTCGTGGCGGCCGGCCTGCACGTCGGCGAACCAGCGCGTGCCATTGCCGAACTCGTAGTTGAACGTGGCGTAGGTGTTCACGCCTTCGCGCTTGCTGATCATGGTGCGGTAGGCCACCGCACGGTCGCTGCCGCAGTAGTAGCCGTAGTTGCGGCGGTTGGCGTAGTGCATCGTGCCTTCGTTGAGGTTCGACAGGCTGTCGCAGGTCTCCTCGCCCGGATCGATGTAATCGTCCCACCAGTCGGTAATCAGGAAGTTGCGCGGCGGATAGCCGTAGCGAGCCGGGTTCGGCGCGTCGTAGCTGGAGTCCTGTTGCGGCCGCTCGTAACCCCACAGTGGAGTCTGGTCGCGATACTCCATGCCCAGCACGGCATCGAAGTTGCCGCGCGAGAAGCCGCCGGAGATGTTGACGCGCATCGATTCCGCGTCGCCGCGTTCGGTCTGTCCGTAGCGATAGTCGATGGTGATGCCGTCCGCTTCCTTCTTGAGGATGAAGTTGACCACGCCGGAGATCGCGTCCGAGCCGTAGATCGCCGACGCGCTGCCGGTCAGTACCTCGATGCGCTCGATCATGCCCAGCGGCAGGCTGGAGATGTCGGTGAAGTTGCTGCGGCCTCCGAAAGGCATCGGGAAGTCCGCGATGCGACGACCGTTGACCAGCACCAGGGTGTGGTTCGGACCCAGGCCACGCAGGTCGACCTGCTGTGCGCCGGGGGAAAAGTCCGCACCGCCGGCCGATTGCTGGCTCTGGGTCTCGCCGCCGTTCTGGGTCAACGACTGCAGTACGTCGGGAACACTGGTGAAGCCGCCCGCCTTGATGTCCTCCGCCGTCACCACGGTGATCGGTGCCGGTCCCTCGATCTGTGCACGTGGGATGCGCGAGCCGGTGACCTGCAGGGTTTCCAGCTGGGTCACGGGCTCTTCGACCTGCGCGGCGCCTCCACCGGGAGGTGTTTCCTGGGGTGCAGGACGCGGGGGCGGTGCGCGGCGCGGAGTGGCGTCGGCCTGCACGATCAACACGGCGCCGGAAGCGTCGCGCTTGGCCTGGAAGCCACTGCCCTGCAGCAGGCGATCCAGCGCCTGGTCGGTCGACGTGGCCCCCTGCACCCCGGTGGTGCGCCGGCCCTTCAGCTGATCGGCGCGATAGACCAGCTGCGTGCCGGACTGCTTGGCCAGCGTGTTGAGCGCTGCCGTCAGTTCGCCCGCAGGCAGGTCGATGCGGCCCGGGGCCGCCTGGGCCTGCGCGGCGAGTGCCGCGCTACAGGCCATGCTCAACAGCAGGACTCGCACTGGGTACTGCATCGACGACTCTCCCCGTGGTGCTCGGAATGGCACCTCTCGCTATCAGGACGAACGAGCCGCGCAAATCCCCCCATGACCTTCGTCGTGGCGTGCGTGGCCCTAGCGTGTGTACAGCACGATGCGGTCCGGGTGCCGTTCGGCCCGCACCGGGAATCCCCGTTCCAGCAGATGCGTGAAGCCGTCGGCGTTGGACCAGCGGAAGTTGCCGCCCACGCGCAGCTCGGCGACGGTGGCGTCGCCCAGCTCCAGCTTGCGCGTGTTGAAGCGGTTGAACTCGGCCGCGGCCTCCGCCAGCGACGTGTCGTCGAAGGTCAGGAAACCCTCGCGCCACTCCAGGTAGCGCTCCGCATCGACCACCGGCAGCGAGCGCACCAGCACTCCGTTGCGGCCGGCGGTCGCCACGCTGCCGGCTGGCAGCAGTGCCACCGGCTGCGCGCGGCCATCGCGGCCGGCCCGGCTTTCCAGCCGCACCTTGCCTTCCGTCACCACCACGCGCACGGCCTCGGTATCGCGTCGCACGGAGAAGCGCGTGCCCACCGCAGCCACGCGGCGGCCCTCCGTTTCCACCACGAATGGGCGCCGTGTATCACGGGCCACGTCGAAGAAGGCTTCGCCCTGCACCAGGGAGACGTGCCGTTCGCTGCGGCTGATGCGCAGTTCCAGCCGGCTGTCGCTGCTCAGCGTGGCGGTGGAGCCGTCAGGCAGCGTCACGGTCTGTATCTGGCCGACGGCACTGGCATAGGTGCCGTGTTCGCGACCGGTCATCTGCCAGCCGCCCCAGGCGGCCGAGCCCAGCGCCACGACCGCCAGCGCGGCCGCCATGCCATGCCGCCATCCGCCGCGCTGGCTACGATCATCCCGATGGCGTGGCGAGAAGGCGACGCCCCGAAGATCGGGCAGGCGGTCCGGCGTTCCCTCCGCCACGCGCGTGCCAGACCGGGCACGGGGCGGCGGCGAACCCGCAGGAAGCCCCGCTGCCAGTGCCTGCAGGCGACCGGCTTCACGCCACGCCGCATCCAGCCTCAGCCACGCCACCTTGTGCTGCGCGGACGCGGACAGCCAGGCATCCAGCGCGTGCTGGTCCTGCGCGCTCCAGTCATCGCCATCGCGACGGACCAGCCAGTCGGCCGCAGCTTCTTCAATCCGTCTGCTGTCGGTCATGTCCGTCGTCCTCGTCCATGACGGGCCGGGCAGCCGGTCGCGCGACCGGTCCACGCACGGCGTCACCGCCATACAGGTGGTCGGCGAGCAGGCGCATCCCTTTGGCCAGATGTTTTTCCACGGTCTTCTCGCTGATGCCCAGTTGCCGGGCGACGTCTTTCTGCGGCAGTTCCTCCACCCGCCGCAGCCACACGACCTCGCGGCAACGGTCTGGAAGCCGGTCCAGGGCCTCGACCATGCGCTTGAGCGCCTGTCGGGTCCCGGTCCATCGCTCGGGCGACACCTCGTCGATCAGGTAGACGTTCGAGGACTCGAAATCACCCACCGACTCGATCGACACCACCCGGCTGCGGCGCAGGCGGTCGGTCATCAGGTGACGGGCGGTGGCGAACAGGAAGGCCTTCGGCGCGTCCGGCCGCGTGCGTGCCGCAGCCTCGTAGACGCGCGCGTAGGCCTCCTGCCGCAGGTCATGCCACTCGTCGCGATGGGGCCAGGCACGTTGCAGGAACAGCACCAGCGCCCGTTCGTGGACGAGCACCTCGCGGATGAACCAGTCGTCCAATTCGGTGGGCATGACCGCACTCTAGCCGATCACACATGCCGTACGCGCGGTCTGTCCGGATGGGGGGAAGTGCGCGCCGGTTCGTCTCTCCTTGGCATCGGTGCGTGGCATCCTGCCGCCACCTTCGACGTGGGAGTGGCGGCATGGTGTCTGTCTTTGGTGCGATGCGACGTGGCGTGGTGTGCATGCTGGCGCTGGCATTGTCGTTGCCTGCGCTGGCGAGCAAGCCGGCGCACTACGTACTGGGCGACACCGGTGCGAAGACCCCGGGGAAGGTGCAGCCGGGCCTGCTGCTGATGGGCGGCGGCGACCGCAACTTCGATGCGATGCGCTGGTTCATGCAGAAGGCGGGCAACGGGCACATCGTGGTGCTGCGCGCATCGCAGGCCGGCGAGATCGGCGAGGAATTCTTCAACGAAGTGGGCGGCATCGCGTCGGTGGAAACGTTCGTCTTCAGCGATCGGGATGCGGCGACGGATCCCGCCATGCTGCGCAGCCTGAAGCGCGCCGACGGCATCTTCCTGGCGGGCGGCGACCAGTCGCGCTACGTGCGCTACTGGCGTGGCACCCCGGTGGGCGATGCGCTGGACGCGCACGTGCGCGCCGGCAAGCCGCTGGGCGGCACCAGCGCCGGACTCGCCATGCAGGGCGAATACCTCTATGGCGCGATGGATGGCGGCAGCCAGATCAGCCCGCGCGCGCTGGCCGATCCGCTCGGTCCGGACAACACCATCGAGACGGATTTCCTGCACCTGGCATTGCTGAAGGGTGTCATCACCGACACGCACTTCAGTGAACGCAACCGCCTCGGCCGCCTGATTGCGTTCGTCGCCAAGGCCGAAGCGATGGCGCAGCGTCCGCTTGTCGGCTTGGGCGTGGATGAAGACGCCGCGGTTGCCGTGGAAGGCGATGGCAGCGCGCGCGTCTATGCGACCGCGCCTGGTGCCGGCGCGACGGTGGTGAAGGGCGGCTTCGCGCAGAAGCAGGTCGAAGACGAGGCGATGAACCTCGATCGCGTCGACACCATGATCGCCGGTGTCGGCTCCGTGCTGCACCTGCCGAGTGGGCGCGTTGAGAAGCCCGCCGCCGAACGCCATTACGCCGTGCGCAACGGCGTGCTGGTGGCGCTGGAGTCGCCGGTGCTGGTGATCCACGGCGGTGCCGGCGTCGAACGCGCGGGCATGACGCCGGCCGACGAGGATGCCGCACGCAAGGCACTGGAAGCGGCGCTGCGCGCTGGGTATGCACAGCTCACCGCAGGCGAGCCAGCGCTGGACGCAGTGACCGCCGCGATCACCGTGCTGGAGGATGCGCCGCAGTTCAACGCGGGCCGCGGTGCGGTATTCACCCACGATGGCAAGAACGAGCTGGACTCCTCGATCATGGACGGCGCCACCGGCAAGGCGGGCGCGGTGGCCGGAGTGCACCGGGTCAAGAATCCGATCACGCTGGCACGCGCGGTGATGGACAAGTCGCGCCACGTGATGATGGTCGGCGGTGGCGCGGAAGCCTTCGCGAAGGAGCAGGGCATCACGCTCGTCGACCCGTCGTACTTCCGCACCGAAAAGCGCTGGCAGCAGTTGCAGAAGGCGCTCAAGGAAGAAGCGCAGGCGCAGGCGAGCAATACGCCGCTGGCGTTGCCGGGCAAGGCCTACTTCGGCACGGTCGGGGCCCTGGCACTGGATACGAAGGGACAGCTGGCCGCAGGCACGTCCACCGGCGGCATGACTAACAAGCGCTACGGTCGCGTGGGCGACGCGCCCATCATCGGCGCGGGCACCTGGGCCGACGACCGTTGCGCGGTCTCCGGTACCGGCTGGGGCGAGTACTACATCCGCGCGGCGGCCGCGCACGAGATCTGCGCGCGTGTGCGCCTGTCCGGGCAGGGCATCGCCCGCGCGGCCGAGGGCGTGATCAACCGCGACATCCCGAAGGCCGGCGGCGACGGCGGCGCGATCGCCCTCGGCGCCGACGGGAGCATCGCGTTCCCGTTCAACACCGAAGGCATGTACCGCGGCTGGATCGGCGCCGACGGCGTGCCGCATGTCGCCATCTACAAGGAAGACCCGTTGCCTGCGCGCTGAGGCGGGATGGCGCTATGCTTCGCCTGTCCTTGGGGAGGTGAAGCATGCGCAGGATGCTGGGAGTCGGGCTGTTGTTGGTGGCTGTGGGTGCATCGTCGGAGGAGCCAGCGCAGAAGCCGATACATTTCCGCGCCCATGCACGCGTCGCGCTGGATGCGCAGGGCGTGCCGCAGCGAGTCGATGTCGATCAGAAGCTGCCGGCTGTCATTCGCAGCGCGGTCGCGGAGCGGGTGATGGCGTGGCGCTTTGAACCGGCGATGATCGACGATCGGGCGCATGCCGGTGCGACGACCGTATTCGTCGATGCCTGCGCAGCGCCTTCCGATGGAGGCAACATGCGACTGGCGGTGGAGTACGGTTGGAATGGCCCCGGCTATGCCGATGGACGCTATTCCCATCCGGCACCGCGCTACCCCATCGATGCAGCCAAGCGGGACAAAGTGGGTGCCTTCCGGGTCGTGTTGAAGGTTGGCGCGGATGGTCGCGCGACCGTCGACACCATCGAGGTCGAGAGTGGCCAGTTACGCTTGTTTGAGGACGCGCTGCGTAGCTGGGTTGCCCAGTTGCGCTATGTGCCCGAAGAAATCGACGGTACGCCCGTCGCCACGCGCGTCGCCATTCCCGTGGACTTCTTGATGGAAGGATCGCGAAGCCCTCGCCAACAGATGCGCCAGGAGCGCGAAGCCAAGCTGCATTCTTCCGAGTGCGTAGCAGCGATGGGCGGGGACAAGGAAGAGGCGCCTCAGCCTGTCGTGCTGGATTCGCCCTTCAAGCCAAGGGAAACCGGCTAGTACCCGACGGCTGTCGATGGCGTGGACCGCCTTGACCTCGGGCCGGCCGCCAGCATGCGTTCCCGGCCGTCCGGGCAGGGTGCGCAAGGGGTCTTCAGTGTGACTTGCGTCGCAAATGTGACGTCTGTAAGTTAAGATACAGATCACATTTGCTGCCGACCCCTCCTTGCCTGGATGGCGTTCTGGGTCGGCGTGCCACAAGGGGCAAGCGGCAGGGTCGGTGAGTCTGACGGACCGAGGAGCGCCTCTTCCACTGAAGCGTCAGGGGATCCGTCCGTCGATGTCGTACCGCACTATTGATGCCTTGCGCCCGCGCGGCGCCCGTTCCGCCCGTCAGTCATCCGCCACCCCGCTCATCGTCGCGACGTCCCGTTGCTGGCGTCGCCGTGTCGCGCAGGTCGGCTTGGCGCTTGCCGGCCTGCTGGCCGCCGGTGCCGCGCTGGCGCTGATTACCGCCGCCTGGACGACCAATGGATCGGCATCGGCCACCACCACGCTCAACGGCATCAGCGTCGTGTGGACCGGCACCTCGGATGATCCATATGCCAATGGCACCTTCAACGGGACCAACGGCGGCCGGTGGTCCGACCCCTATGGCGGTACGGTGAATGGGGGGGCTTCGCTGACGTTGCTGCACGAAGTCGGCAGCCGGAACTACACAGTCACCTTCAGCAAGCCGGTGGACAACCCGGTGCTGCACATCGATCGCCTGGGCGGCGCGATCGGCTCCGATCCCAACAGCTCGCGATGGACGTTGAACAGTTCGGTCTCCCAGGGCGGGACCGTCTCGCTGACGCGGCTCAGCGGCAACCCGCAGTTCCTGGTGAACGGCAACACCATCGTGCGCGACACCAGTAACGGCTTCGCTGGCGAAGCCGATGCGGAATGCCGGACGGGCAACACGGGATCGATCGCCCGTGGCACGGCCTGCGGCTCGGTCCGCTTCAACGGCACCGGCATCACCAGCCTGACCTTCAACGCGGGGTTGCAGGGGCCGACCGGAGGCGATCAGCTGGAAGTGCGCTGGAGCTTCGAAGGTTCCAGCGTGATCGTGCGCAAGCAGTCCGCGGGCGGCACCGGCACCTTCGGCATCACCGCCAGCAATGCGCTGTCGCAGGCATTCAACCTGACCACGACGGCGCAGAATTCGCCGGTGGCGTCGGCCATCTATCCGGTCACCAACCACGCGGCCGCGATCACGCTGACCGAGTCCAGCGTCCCCGCCGGCTATGTGCTGACGTCCGGCGCCTGTACGGACCAGACCGGTGCCGCCGTGAGCGCCATCGTCGACACGGCGACCCGGCAGATCACCATTCCCACAGCGAACTACCGCGCCAACCAGACCATCACCTGCACGCTGACCAACAGTGCGCAGGCCACGCTGGCTCTTGCGAAGACGTGGGTCAACGCGGCGATCAACGATACCGCCGCGCTGTCGGCGACCGGGGGCGCCACCAACGCCACGCTGTCGTCCACCGCCAACAGTGCATCGGAAACCGATACCGGATCCGCCGTGCAGGTGGTGCCGGGCAACGTCATCACCCTGGGCGAAACCCTGGGTGCGGGCAATGCGCGCACCTACACCGCGGGCGCGTGGAGTTGCACCGGAGGCAGTCTCAGCGGCAACACGCTGACCCTGACCAGCGCGCATGCGGGCCAGGCCATCGTCTGCACGATCGCCAACACCGCGCGCGTGACCGACCTGTCGGTGGTGAAATCCACCGCTTCCGGCCCCTCCCTCAGCGGGGCGCTGCGGAACTTCACCGTGACCGTGTCGAACGCAGGCCCCAGTGCGGCAGATGGTGCGCTGGTAAGCGATACGCCCGGCGGTGGCCTGAGCTGCCCGGCCGCGGGCAATCCCATCACCTGCAGCGCCAGTGGCGGCGCTGCGTGTCCGGGCGCCGCGGCGCTTCCCAACCTGGTAAGTGGTGGCGTGGCCGTACCTGTGCTGCCTGCCGGCGGGCTGGTGACCTTCATCGTGCCTTGCCAGGTGACGGCGACGGGGCTGTAGGCTTCGGTGGCGCGCTTCCAAAGCGTGCGTCGAATCTCCATCATGCGGCGTCCTTGTCCCGCCTCCTGATGCAATGAGTCGTACTGCCTGGCTATGGGCAGTGGTGGTGCTCACCACCGCCGCCCTCGCCGCCACCTTCCTGTTCACCCCCCGCTTCCCGGTCCCGGTGCCTGACACCGGCCCGCCGGCCACCCCTTTCGGCTGGCCCGGCCAGCTGTCGCTGACGGCAGGCGATGGCGTGCGCGGCCTGCGGGATGGCGCGGGGCCGCAGGCCCGCTTCGACGACCCATGGGGCATCGTGGTGATGGAGGACGGCACGCGCTATGTCGCCGATGCGGGCGACAACAACCGCATCCGCCGCATTGCCGCCGACGGCACCGTCACCACGCTGGCGGGCGGGCGCGAGGGGTTCGCCGACGGCACCGGTCCGGCCGCCGCCTTCCACACGCCGTCGGCGTTGGCGCGCGACGGTGACGGCAATCTCTATGTGGCGGATACCGGCAACCACGCCATCCGCAGGATCACGCCACAGGGCGTGGTGACCACGGTCGCGGGCACGGGCGAGGCGGGGTACCGCGATGGGCCTGCGAGGCAGGCGCAGTTCAATGGCCCTATCGGCGTGGCGGTGGATGGCAGCGGTCGCATCTATGTGGCCGACACCTACAACGACCGCATCCGGCTGATCTCGCGCGAAGGCGACGTCATCACGCTGGCGGGCGGAGAACATCCCGGATTCCTCGACGGTTCGGGAACCGAGGCGAGATTCGACACGCCGACCGGCATCGCGGTCGATGCGACCGGCGTGGCCTGGGTGGCCGATCTCCGCAACAATGCCATCCGCCGGATCGGGCCGCAGGGTGGCGTCAGCACGCTGCCGATGCAGCAGGACCTGCCGGCGCTGGCCGGCCCGCGTCGACCCCTGAGCCTCGCATTGACGCACGACGGCCAGTTGTACGTCGGCGAGATGTATAGCGGGCGCGTCATGCAGGTGATGCGCGACGGTCGCTGGCATGCGCTGGCGGGGCATGTGCCGGACCAGCGCCTGTCGCGCACGGCCGGCCTGGCCGTCGATGCTTCCGGCGACGTGCACTTCACCGACGCGGGAAGCCATCGCGTGCATCGCATCACGCCACTCGCAGCGGGTGCAGTACCGATGCCAGCGACCGTGGGGCCTTCGACGGACGATCCGTTGCCGGAGACGGCGGGCCGCTGGCCGCTGCAGCCGCAGGACGCATGGCACGAAGTGGTGGGCACGCTGGGCGAAGTCCGGGGCGACTACGAAGGCGAGAGCCGCCATCATCTGCACGGCGGCCTCGACATCCGTGGCGACGTGGGCGCCACCGTGTTGGCCATCGCCGACGGCAAGGTCAGCAGTCCGTCCGCGGCGTGGGGCTTCGATGGCCTGGGCGAAGGACTTGGCGTGGGCCCGCTGGACTACATCCACATGCGGGTGGGGCGTACGCCGCGTGGCGACCTGCTCGATCCGGCGCGTTTCCAGCTGCTGCATGACCTCAGTGGCGATCCGGGCCGCATCCGCGTACGCCGCGGCACCCGTTTTGCTGCCGGCGACGCGCTGGGAACGATCAACCGCATGGCGCACGTGCATCTCTCGATCGGGCCATCGGGCTACGAACGCAATGCCATCGCGCTCGGGTTCACCGGTTTCACCGATGCGTACCCGCCGCGCATCGACGACGTCGCACTGTTCGACACGCTCGACCAACCCATCGACCAGCATCAGGACGGCCGTGTGCTGGTGCCGCGCGAACTGCAGGGCGTGCGTATCGTCGTGGACGCCTGGGACCAGGTGGATCGCAACCTGCCACGTCGCCGCCTGGGCCTGTATGCGTTGGGTTACCAGGTGCTGCATGACGACGGCACGCCGGTGGTCGGCTTCGAGGCGCCGCGCATGACGCTCGACTTCCAGCGCCTGCCGTCCGATGACGCGGTGCAGGTCGCCTACGCGCCGGGCAGCGGCATCACCGTGCATGGCAGCGCCGTGACACGTTTCAAGTACAGCGTGACCAATACCGTGCGCGATGGCGCCTGGGGCGAAGGTGCGTGGCAGGCAGGCGAATTGCCGCCGGGCGACTACCTGCTGCGCATCACCGCGCGCGACTACAGTGGCAACGAGGCGCAGGGCCGTCGCGACCTGAAGCTGCGTCTCCAGTAGGACGCGTCCCGACCCGCCGTCGCCCGTCGCGCAGGGTCATGTCGATCCGCGCCGTGCCCATTCGTCGTCTCCCTGAAAGCGGCGGAAGGTCCCGACCGCGTGACAGGAGATCTCAATGAAAGTCATGGTCATCGTGAAGGCCAGCCCCGCGTCCGAAGCCGGTGAAATGCCCGGCACCGAACTGCTGGCCGAGATGGGCAAGTTCAACGAAGCGCTGGTGAAGGCCGGCATCATGCTGGCGGGTGAAGGCTTGCATCCGTCCTCGCGGGGCGCGCGGGTGCGCTTTGAGGGCAGGCAGCGCAGCGTCATCGATGGGCCTTTCGGTGAGACAAAGGAACTGGTCGCCGGCTTCTGGCTGTGGCAGGTACGCAACCTGGACGAGGCGATCGAGTGGATCAAGCGCGCACCGTTCGATGGCGGGACGGAGATCGAGTTGCGACCGGTGTTCGAGGCCGATGATTTCGGTGATGCGCTGACGCCGGAGCTGCGCGAGCAGGAAGCGCGCCTCGCCGCACAGATCCCGTCGCAGAACCAACGTTGAGGTCGTCGCCATGAGCCACCAGATCTTCGTCAACCTGCCCGTCCGCGACCTGGAAGCCTCAAAGGCGTTCTTCAGGGCGCTGGGCTACGCAAACAACCCGCAGTTCACCGACGAGAACGCGGCCTGCGTCGTCATCAGCGACAGCATCTATGTCATGTTGCTGGTCGAGCCGTTCTTCCAGGGCTTCACGCGCAAGGCGATCTGCGACTCGCGCACGCATACCGAAATGATCCTCTGTCTCTCCGCCGAAAGCCGCGCCGCCGTCGACAGCATGGTGGACACGGCGCTCGCCGCCGGCGGCAGCGAACCGATGGAAGCCAAGGACTACGGCTTCATGTACCAGCGCAGCTTCCAGGATCTCGATGGCCACCTGTGGGAAGTCGTGCACATGGACGAAGGTGCGATGCCGGCGGATTGATGTACATGAATGTAGGTGGCGAGGTGCGCTGACTTGAATGTGAAAGCTTGCGCAGGCGACACATCTGAAGTACAGAAGAGCCGACGCATGACGCGAGAGGTGCACGAATGCAGGGCAGGAAGCCAACACGCCATCGACGTTCTTCGGGCCATGCGCCATCGCTGGCGCTGATATCGGCGATGATCATCTCAACCGCAGGATGCCAGGGCATGGCGATGACGCAGGAATCGGGCAGCGGAAAGGCCGTGGGCAGGATCGACAATACGGTCGCCGACTGGCCATTGACGTTCGTGCAGCACAATTTCGGTGCGCACTGTTTCGACACCATCGGCTGCAGGATCACTTATTCGGGCTTCACCCATGGGGTCGACACAGACGATGAGGTCAGCCCCCCGTTGGCGTCCTATCGGGGGACGCGAGAACAGATACTGAGCGCAGGACACATTGCGCGGCGGAATTTTCCGCCGCCCGCCCACGTGAGTTGGCGGTCGAAGGATGGGGTGGCGCATGAAGCCGACGTCGATATCGCCGCAATCTTCAGCGACAGGAAGATCGTCCATCAGGTGCCGCGAGAAGAGATACGCGAGGACGTTTCGATCACCGATCCCGACATCGTGCTGGAAGTCGAGGACCGCACGATCACGGTATACATGCGTGCGTTCATTCCCACCAAAGCGCTGCAGGTGGCCGGCAATCCCTATAGCGGTCATCGCAACGATCTGGTGCGCGTGTGGAGCAGGACCTACTGAGGCAGTAGTCCAAGGAGAAGGACATGGGCGGAGAACGGCACCCTGACGGCGTCAGCACGATACCGGCGACGGCATCGGACCTGGCAAGCTTTCCACACGCCAGCGAGCAGCTCGCGGGGTTATCCGCGCCCGTTCTCCACGACAGTGGCAGGTCGGACGACCGTCTTTTCATCGCCGCGTTCGACGGCACCGGCAACAGCATGATGAGGGATGCGCCGGAGAATCATACCAACGTCGCGCGGATCGCCAGGCAGATCGAGTCGCTGAGGGATCCCGCCATCGCCCAGGGTTACGTGGAAGGGCCGGGGACGCAGGGAGGGCTGAGCGGTACTTACGATCTCGCCAGCGGGTACACATACGAAGCACGCATGGAGGATATGTATCTTCAGTTCGTGAAGCAGTCGGCCGCCTGGTTGAAGGAGAATCCGGGCGCGGACATCCGCCTCGCCGCCATCGGATTCAGTCGTGGCGCGGAACAGGCGGCCGGTTTCACTCGGTTAGTCGAAGAGCGTGGCATCAAGAATCCCGAGGGCGCGCAGGTGACGCGTGACGGAGACGGTCGCGTCCTGCGCGTCAATTACATCGGCCCACCGTTGCGCGAACCGGGCACCGTCATCCAGGCCGTCGGCCTGTTCGATCCGGTCGGCACGGGTGAGCCGCGCGACCATGATCGCCGCCTGCCGCCGTCCGTGGTGTCGGGCTTCCAGATCACGGCCGACGACGAGCGGCGCAATCTGTTCCAGTCCACGCGCGTGATGGATCCCGGGGTGACCGACGGTGGGCGCTTCCTCAACGTCACCGTGGCAGGTGCGCACAGCGACATCGGCGGCGGCTATTCCCAGGACGGCATCGGCATCCGCAGCGGCAACCTGATGATCGACTACCTCAACGCACTCAGCGACACGCCCTATCTGGAGAAGCGCGAGGAACCGACCGATCCGGCGCGCAACGTCATCCATCGCTCCGAAGAGCACCAGTTCTTCTATCGCACCTCGATCTACGACAAGGCGGGCGCGCGCGGCATGCAGGAGGAACTCGCGCCCGGAGCCCTGTGCAGGATCGACTGCCTGGATGCGCAGCCACGCAACGAAGCGCTGGCCCGCGAACTGGCGTGGCGGCCGGTCGGCATCGGCCCGATGCCGGAGACCCGTTCGGACACCGCAGCGCCGGCCCGTGCAGGCGACATGGTCGGGTCGTTGCTCGATGCGGCGAAGCGCGGCGATGGTGCGGCGATCGAACGCATCTCGCGCGATGGATTGCAGGGCGAGGCCGGACAGGCGTGGCTGCAGGCGGGCCAGCAGCGGCTGGAGGCCGCCTCGCTCGTGCACGCGCCCGCGATCGAGCGGCCGCAGGAGCCGGCGCTGGCGCGTTGAGGTCCGCTTCGCGATGCCGTGACCGCGTGCGCTTGTCCCGCACCGTGCCGCTGCGCTTTAATCCGCCCGGGGACACGTGATGCCACGGGAGGCGTCCATGGAGTGGGGAATACGCAGTGCGGGCATCCTGCTGGGGTGTCTGCTGGCGCCGTGGGCGCATGCGCAGGTCGAGCTTGAGCCGTTCCTGAAAAAGGACGTGCTGGAAACCCTGAAGATCTCGCCGACGGGCGAGTACTACGCGATGACGGTGCCGCTGGAGGACCAGACCATCCTGGCCGTCATCCGGCGCAGCGACAAGCAGGTCACCTCCAAGGTCAGTGCCGGCCGCGACAGCGTGATCAATGGCGTGTGGTGGGTCAGCGACGAGCGCGTCGTCGTCTCGGTGGCGAAGAAGTACGGTTCGCGCGACCAGCCGTATGCGACCGGCGAGCTGTACGCGACCAACGCCGACGGCAGCGCGCGGCGCCAGATCTTCGCGCGCTACGGGCTGGAGGGCACGGAGCTGCAGCCGCGCGCCGCCTATCTCATCGATACCTTGCCGGATCAGTCGCGCAAGGTGCTGGTGGGCATGTACGCGCTGGACACCTCCTCCCCGAGCACGCGGGTGGAGATGCTCGATGTCTTCAGTGGCGACCTCGATACGGTGGCGACAGCACCCGTGCGGAACGCGCGCTTCGTCGTCGACCCCGCCCGCCGGGTGCGCTTCGCGATCGGATCCGGCGATGACAACATCAGCAAGCTCTACCATCGGGCGGACGATGATTCGCCGTGGACGCTGGTGAACGATGAAGGCAAGAGCGGGCACGTGGAGTGGCCGCTCGGTCTCTCCACCGACGGGCGCACCGCCTACCTGCAGGTGCAACAGGCGCAGGGGCCTGATGCCATCGTGGCGCTGGACACCACCAGCGGGGGACGCACCCAGGTGATGCGCGACGCGGTGGTCGATCCGCACGACATCATCTATGCGGATGATGGCCGCACGCCCGTGGGCAGTTTCTTCATGCACGAGAAGCTGCGCACCGCGTTCTTCGATGAGAAATCCACCACCGCGCGCCTGTATCGCAAGCTGGAGCGTTCGTTCCCCGGCGCGTCGATCGAGATCACATCGGGCACGCGCGACGGCCGGCTGAAGATCGTCCATGCGTGGAGCGATACCAGTCCGGGCGATTTCTTCCTGTTCGATACGACGAACAACTCGGCGGACCTCGTCTTCAGCCGGCGCAGCTGGCTGGACCCCGCCAAGGTGGCGCCCAGCGAACTGGTGACGCTGCGGGCGCGCGACGGACTCGCCCTGCATGGCTACCTCACCCGGCCGCGCGGGCAACACGCCGCGCCGTTGCCGATGGTGGTTATGCCGCATGGCGGTCCGTTCGGCGTCTTCGATGGCTGGGAGTTCAACGACGAGGCGGAGCTGCTGGCGCGTGCGGGCTACGCGGTGCTGCGGTTGAACTACCGCGGCTCCGGCAACTACGGCAGTGCATTCCAGCAGGCCGGCGCGCGGCAGTGGGGGCGCACCATGCAGGACGACGTCACCGACGCCACGCGTTGGGCGATCGAACAGAAGATCGCCGACCCGCAACGCGTCTGCCTGTATGGGGCCAGCTATGGCGGTTACGCGGCCCTGATGGGCGTGGCGAAGGAGCCGGACCTCTACCGCTGCGCCGCCGGCTACGTCGGCGTCTATGACCTGGAGCTGATGCACAAGCAGAAGTCGCGCAGCGCGCGCTGGATGGGCACCTACATGGACGACTGGGTGGGTGACGACCGTGCGCGTCTGGTGGACGTCTCACCCACCGCGCTGGCATCGCGCATCCGGGTGCCGGTCTTCCTGGCGGCGGGCGGCAAGGACGAAATCGCGCCGCAGGCCCACAGCGAGCGCATGGAGAAAGCGCTCAAGGCCGCAGGGGTGCCGGTGGAAACCCTGTACGTGCGTACCGAAGGCCACGGCTTCTACGCCGAAGCCAACCAGCGCACCTACTACACGAGGCTGCTGGACTTCCTTGCGCGCCACCTGGGCGGCGCGAAAGCGGAGTAGGCGCGGGTCAGGCGCCCACGCGCCGGCGTACCGCGTCGAAGTCGCGCACCGGCCGCACCTCGATGCTGCCGGTGCCGATCCACGGGAACTCCTGCGCGATCTTCACCGCTTCATCGATGCTGTCGGCCTCGATGAGGTTGTAGCCGCCCAGGATCTCCTTCGTCTCGGCGAAGGGGCCGTCGACGACGCTGGTCTTGCCATTGCGCACGCGCACCGTGCGCGCGGTGCTGCCATGCTCCAGCTGTTGCGATTCCACCAGCGTGCCCTGCGCCTTCAGCTCGTCGGCGTGGGTGATGCAGCCATGCATCATCTGGTCGAACGCGCCGGCGGGCAGCGCATCGAGCAACTGGTCATCCGTGTAGACCATCAACAGGAATTTCATGCGCCCTCCCGGCGTGCCATGCAGGCCGGGATTGTGCCACGGTGCGCCGACCGGCGACGTTCATGCCGCGCGCGGCGGCGTCACCACGTTCATTCGCCGGCGGGCGAACGGAACCATGCCTCCACCGTGCCCTTGACCTTCATCGTCATCGGGTTGCCGCGGCGGTCCTTCGACTTGCCCACGGGGACGCGCACCCAGCCTTCGCTGATGCAGTACTCCTCCACGTTGTCGCGCTCCACGCCGTTGAAGCGGATGCCAACGCCGCGATCCATCGCCTCGGCGTTGTAGAACGGGCTGCGCGGGTCGGAGGCCAGGTGGTCGGGAGGCGTATCGGACATGGGAATGCGTCGTGCGGATGGGAGGCGGAAGGATAACCGAAGCGCGGCGGCTACCAGGCCACGCGGTTGCGGCTGCAGATGAGCGTGGCCTGCAGGGTCAGCCTTCCGGATCGCGGGTCAGCTCGCAGCTGGCCGGGATGGGGGACGGCCGGGGCATGGAACGCGGCACCGTCGTGGAAGACCAGACGGTTCCATTTCGCCGGCACGGTGAGCACATGCGTGAACCACGCATTCGAACCATCCGGATAGCCCGCCGGCAGGACGTAACGCTGCGAGAATTCTTCCGGTGGCAACGCATCGGCATCGTGTTCCATCTGCTCCACCTGCTGCGGCGAGCTGCGTGGCAGGAAGAACCGCAGGCCACCCAGCCCGGGATCCTGGAAGAGGAACAGTTCGGCCATGGCGGCGCATTGATCCGCCTCGAACGTGCGCACGCGCCGGGGCATCCGGTGCGCGGGTGAAAGCGTGGCCGGCGGCGATGTCAGCAATGACAGCCGGCCCGCGCTGAACAGCACGCGGCGTACCCCTAGCGCGCGGCGCGCGTGCTCGCGGAACACGTCGTGCAGCAGGTGGATGAATTCCTCCGGCATGCGCAGCTGCGCACCGGGAAAAGCCGATGCTGGAGCCGGCTGGAAATCCTCGCGGTAGGCCTCCGCGTAGGCGGGCAGGCGATCCGGCGCGAGCAATGCATCGTCGATGACCACGCAGGCATGGCCGTGGCCGATGGCCAGCTGCTGCACCACGGGACGGGGGTTGAACATGGCGCGGCCTCCCCGGCAGGCCGGCGTGCGGACCGGCCCCGCCACGATAGACCCTGGGCGTGCCGGTGACAAAACGCCGGGACGGCCCACCACGACCGTCCCGGCGGTGCTGCCGTCGAGGAATTACGGCATCAGCACCTTGTCGACCACGTGGATCACGCCGTTGGTGGCCTTCAGATCGGCGGCCGTGACCTTGGCCGTGTTGCCCTTTGCATCGGTGAGGGTGACGCCGCCGTCGGCCAACTGCGCTTTCAGTTCGCCGCCCTGCACGGTCTTCAGCGTGGCGGTGCCGCCGCCCGCTTCGATCTGCTGTGTCAGCGTGGCCGCATCCACATTGCCGGCCACCACGTGGTAGGTCAGCACGGTGGTGAGGTCGCCCTTGCTCTCGGGCTTCAGCAGGGTGTCGACGGTGCCTGCGGGCAGCGCGTCGAAGGCGGCATTGACGGGGGCGAAGACCGTGAACGGACCCGCGCCCTTCAGCGTATCGACCAGGCCCGCCGCCTGCACCGCGCTCACCAGCGTGGTGTGGTCGGGCGAACCGATGGCGAGATCCACCACGTCGTTCTGTTCGGCGGGCATGGCTGCATCGGCCGTCACGTCCGCAGCGGCTTCGGGTACCGGCATCGGCGCGGCACCTGCCTCGGCATCGGCGGTCTTCGGCGAACAGGCCGTGGCGGCGAGGGCGGCCGTCAGGGCGACGGACAGGAAGGTGTACTTCATGGTGTGCTCCAGGAGTGGGAAGAGGTGTCCTGCGTTGCGGACACGCAGTTCCTTACGACGCGCTCACCCCACTGGATGCATCACGCGGTCTTAATGTCCTGCAAGCTGCGGCATGGCTTCCCCGGACGCGGCCGGCGCGGCATGCTGTGCACCCGCCTCCCCCATGCGACGCCGATGTCATCGCCCGACCACGAATTCGACCCCGACGACAACTTCAGCCATGCCTTCGATGACGAGGACGACATGGATCTGGACGACACCGAAGCATTGGTGTGGAACCTGCTGGTCCTTATCAACCCCGGCGATGAGGAAACCGCATTGCGGCAGTTCGCGGCCTACCGCGAAGCGGGTGGCGACGACGGCGTCGAACCCGACCAGGTGTTGTGGACACTGAAGGACGCCATAGACTGGACCTCCGGTTTCTACGTGGACTGGAAGGATGCGGAGTCCTTCATCGACTGCGTCAACCAGCTTGCCGCGCGTTACGCCATCGAGATCGACTGGGGCGGCGACACCAGCGATGAGGACTTCCTGGACGATACCGACGTGCCCGCGCTGATGGCCACCGCCCACGACCGCCTGCGCGAGCACGGCTACACCTTGTGGAACTGGAACACCGGCGGGGATGCGTATGCGGGCTGGATGGCACTGCGCCGCGACGACGAAGGCATGCAGCAACTGGCCGCGGTGATGGGGGTCGAGATCCGCCCGGGCAGTGACGCGTTCTGAGCCATCGTTGACCATGGTCCCGGCGGTGCCCGGGTTAGACTGCGTCGTTGCCGGCTGTCGGACCGGTTCCCCTTGAAGCGAATGCCATGTTGCCTGGAGCGATCATGCCCGTGATGCGCCTGTTGCTGGCCTGCTTGTTTTGCCTGCTGCCGGCACTCGTCCTTGCGCAGGACGCAACCACGCTGCTGACACCCGCCAAGCCCAAGGCACCGGAGGCCATTGCACTGGCCGACATTCCGGGGCGCGCCGATGCGGACGAACGTTACGCAGAAGAAGTGACGCTGCGCGCAGCCAACGTGGATCCGCTGGGCCGGCTGGTGCCG
Organism: uncultured Pseudoxanthomonas sp.; assembly: GCA_966210745.1. Classification (GTDB taxonomy): domain Bacteria; phylum Pseudomonadota; class Gammaproteobacteria; order Xanthomonadales; family Xanthomonadaceae; genus Pseudoxanthomonas_A. The sequence goes on along the minus strand of CBIHLJ010000017.1, from coordinate 17,246 downwards.
CGGCTGGCGACGATCGAGCAGTCCGTGGACCAGAAGACCCGCCTGTTCCGTTATGGCGAGCTGCGCACCCTGCCGGTGGTGCGGCTGGAAAGCATGGAGCGCCACTGGAAATTCGATGCGCGGCAATACGCGCGCTGGCGCGCCGACATGCAGGCGCTGGTCGGGCCTTACGCGCAGGATGCCGCGGACCTCGCCCTGCGCCGCGCGGACTGGGACCTCACGCGCGAGGCGATGGCCCCCGGGAGCACGCCGGAGGCCCTGCGCCTGCGCGTCGACGCGGTCGCCGACCGCCTGCAGCAGGCCGAACAGTCGCTTTCATCGCCGCTCGCCGAACAGATCGGACTCGGTCGTCGCGCCAATCTGCTTGCCGCGCGCATCCAGTCCGGCCAGCGGTCGGTCGAAGAAGCCATCGCGTACGCGGACCGTCGGCTGTTGCGTCTGGATGCACCGCCGCTCTGGCGCGTGCAGGGCTCGACGACGCTGCGCCAGGATGTGACGGACAAGCTGAGCCGCGACATCCAGTCGGAAAACAGCTTCGTTGCCCAGTACGCGGCGGCGGACGTGGGCAACCAGCGGCTGCTGCACATCCTGCAGGTGCTGTTGCTGGTCGTACTGCTGTGGGTGGCGTGGCGTCACCGGCGCGATGGTCTGGACCCCACATCGGTCCTGGCGACCGATGCCGAGTCGCGCGTGATCCGGCGGCCGTTCTCCACCTGGCTGCTGCTTTCGATGATCGGTACGTTGCTGCTGGAGCCGAACGCGCCGCTGTTTCTGCACCAGATCGCCATGCTTGTCGCCCTGGTGCCGGTGCTGCGCCTGATGCCGCAGCAGGGACGGCGCCTGCTCGGCCCGTGGCCATACCTGGCCACCGGCTTCTATCTGTTGCAGCGGCTGTCCGTGTTGCTGATGGCCAGCGATTATCTCTACCGCATGTACTACCTGGTGCTGGCGGCATTGGCGCTGGCAGCGACGGCGTGGCTGCTGTGGCGCTCCCGCGGGCAGCGGTTCGCCGGGGTGGCCGGCCGCGCCGGCCGGCTGGTGCATGCGCTGGCTTGGATAGGCGTGGGGGTGCTGGTGGTGTCGATCGGCGCCAACGTCCTGGGCAATGTGTCGCTGGCGGAAATGCTGGCCTCGGGAATCATCGAGAGCGGCTACTTCGCCCTGGTTCTGTACGCGGCGATCACGGTGTTCGAGACGTTGCTGCGCCGGCTGGGTGCGCGCCGCGAGGTCAGGCGGCTGTGGCTGATGCGCCGGCATGGCGGCAACGTGCTGGAATCGCTGGCACGGTGGGCGTGGGTGGCGGCGGTGATCGGCTGGGTCGTCTACACGATGAACCGCTTCCGCCTCTTCCGGCCGGTGTACGACGCGACGAAGGCCGTGGTGACGCATCGGTTCGAATACGGCGAGCTGTCGATCAGCCTCGGCCACATACTGGTGTTCTGCATCGGCGTGGTGCTGGCGGTCTGGACCGCGAGGACGCTGCGCGCCCTGCTGCGGGAAGAAGTGCTGCCGCGCATGTCGTTGCCGCGCGGCGTGGACAACAGCGTGGCTTCGCTGAGCTACTACGCGTTGCTGCTGCTCGGCCTGCTGGCGGCGCTCTCGGCGGCCGGTTTCAAGATGGGCCAGCTGGCGTTCCTGTTCGGCGCGCTCGGCGTGGGCATCGGCCTGGGCCTGCAGGACGTGGTGAAGAATTTCGTCTCCGGCCTGATCCTCATGTTCGAGCGCCCGGTACAGCCGGGCGACGTGGTGGACATCAGCGGCACGGCGGGCCGCGTGCGCAACATCGGCATGCGCGCGACCACGGTACGCACCTTCGATGGCGCCGACGTGGTGGTGCCCAACGGCATGCTGCTGTCCGACAAGCTGACCAACTGGACATTGAACGACCCCACCCGCCGGATCGACATCGACCTGGGCGTCGCCTATGGAACGGATGTCACGCGGGTGATGCAGCTGTTGCAGGAAACCACGCGCGCGACGCAGGGCATCGCGGACGATCCCGCACCCGCCGTGCTGTTCACCGGGTTCGGTGCCAGTTCGCTGGACTTCGCGATCCGGGCATGGACGCACGACTTCGACAACTGGTCGACCCTCCGCAGCGAGTTGATGACCCGGTTGCATGCGGCGCTGGATGCGGCAGGCATCGAGATTCCCTTCCCGCAGCAGGACCTGCACCTGCGTACGGTGGCGGACGATGTGCTGCAGTCGCTGCGCCCCCCGCGCGCACCGGAGCCGGGTGGCCACGACGCCGGCTGAGCGCGGTCAAAGCGCCCGCAGGAACTCGGTGATCGCTTCCAGTTCCGTCTTGTGCAGGTCCAGGGGCTTGAGCAGCGGATCGGTCTGCGGGAACAACGGGTCGTCCTGCTGGTCCGGCTTCCGCGCGGGCCGTGGCATGCCGACGTTGTACATGTTCACCACGCCGCGCAGTTCCATGAAGGCGCCGCTGTGCATGTAGGGCCCGGTCTTTCCCACGCCGCGCAATGTCGGCGTGCGGAACTTGCCGCTGTCGGCGGGATCACCGGTCACCCGGTAGCGCCCCAGATCCTCTTTCGGACGACCACGGAAGTGCAGTCCGAGATTGTGGAAGCGGTTGTCCGTCAGTGCAGGGCCACTGTGGCAGTTCATGCAGCGTGCCTGGGTGCGGAACAGATGCAGTCCCCACACCTGCTGGTCCGTCAGCACATCACGCCGACCTTCCAGGAAGCGGTCGAAGCGGTTGAAGCGGGGCACCAGGCTGCGCTGGTAGCTCGCCAGCGCCTGCGCGACGCGCGCCATGGTTATCTTCCTTTCGCCGAACACACGCGCGAACGTGGCGGGGTAGTCGGTTTCGTCGTTGAGGCGCGTCTCCAACGCTGACGACGCGAAGGCCATCTCCGCGGAGTCCTGGATCGGGTGCAGTGCCTGCGCCTCCAGCGTTGCCGCGCGCCCGTCCCAGAACAACGGGGACGAGAACCCCGCCATCGACACGTTCATGGCGTTGCGTTTGCCCGCCTGCCGATCGTGCCCGAACGATACGCTGCGTCCATCGCCCCAGCCCAGTTGCCGGTCGTGGCAGCTCGCGCATGCGATCTGTCCGCTGCGCGAGAGGCGCGGGTCTTCGAACAGCCGCTTGCCCAGCGCGATCTTGTCCGGCGTCTGCGGGTTGTCCGCAGGCGTCGGCGGCACGTCGGGCAGTGGCGCGAGTTCCTGCCAGCTGGCGCCTGCGTCGACCGTGGGCGTGGGCCATTCATTGATCGGCAGTGCGTAGACCCGGCGTAGACAGTCTGCGTCGATACGGGGTGCGCCGATGGCGATGCGCTGGCGGCATTCGGCGAGCGTGGGCGACGCGGTGGTGTCTTCCTGTCTTGACTGCGCCGCAGTCGTGGCGATCAGCGCGGTCGTGGGCGACAGGAGCAGCACCAGCAGCAGCGCCCTTGACGATACGAATGGCATGGCTCAGGCACCTGCCATCAATAGTGCGCCAGCCAGCAGTGGCACGTGGAGAAGGGCGATGAAGCCGCGCAGTGCGATCGGCCATTCGCGCAACTGCCATAGCGCCCACAGGCAGGCGCAGGTCGCCGCCCCGGCGCCTCCCGCCATCAGCAGGGTGAATTCACCGCCGCGCCGGGCACTGTCCGGCCCGGACGAGAGCAGCATCACTACGATCTGCGCGGACAGCATGGCCGGCAGGCACCACAGCAGCCAATGCGGCAGGAAGGACCGGGTCGGCATCGTGTACTCCATGTCGTGGTGTCAGAAGCGGTAGCCCAGCTCCAGCCAGTAGCTGCGGCCGGGCTCGTAGTAGCTGACAGAACTGATCGATCCGTTCAGCGGATTGCGTCGATTCAGTACGTTCTGCGCCTCCACGCGGGCATAAGCTTCCTGTTGCCGTGGCAGCGCAAGGCTGTATTCCAGCGTGGTATCCCAGGTGAACGTCCGCGGCGCCTCGTAGCTCTCGATCACGTCGATCGTCTCGCCCTGGTAGTCCTCGGTGCCGGTGACATTGAAGCCGGTAAAGCCGGCCCGGTAGCGCAGGAAGTTGCTCCACAGCAGGCCGAGCGCCGGCATGCGGGTCTGGGTGGAAAGGTGCGCCGTCCACGGGCGGTTGTAGCTTGCCTGTGGCAGATCGTAGGCATGGATGATGCCGCCCTCGTAGCGGACGAGACGGTTGTAAGCGCTGTCTGTGTAGCTGCTCTCGTAATCCACGTAGTTGCGTTTCACTTCGGTATGGTCGAAAGCGAACTGGAGGTGCGTGTCGGTACCGAGCCACGCCAAGGGCCGTTGCAGTCCGATGCTCAGGGTGCTCGTATCGCTGCGGCTGCGGCCCGCATTGACGTACTCATAGACGTTGGCCGAGTAGTAGCCACTCCCGTCGTTGCTGGGCACGCGCCGACGAAGGACCTCGTCGCGTCCTTCGCGGCGGACGTGCTTCAGGTTGATGTCCAGGCCTGCCCAACGCTGGTTGACGCCCAGGTTCAGCTCGTCGCTGTAGGGGATATCCAGCGTCTCGAAACGATTGTTGGCGGTGTACTGCCGGCCGGACGACCACAGCAGGGTGGGCACGATGCGCGTGTAGGTGGTCTGCAGGTTGTCGCGTCCTTCGCGCAGTTTGTAGGCGAAGAAGGTCCGGCCGTAGTAGCGGTTGGCGCCGGCCGTCAACAGCGTGTCCTGATTGCCCAGTACGTCCCACGACATCGCAAAGCGCGGCGCCACCGTGGTCTGGTCCATCATGTCGTCGCCATCCAGGCGGATGCCGGGTCGGAAGCTCCAGCGGCCCAGCCGGATGTCGTCCTCGGCGAACACGCCCCACTCCTTGAGCTTCACCTCGAAGTAGCCCGCGCTGTAGATGTTGCGCGTGCGGAAGAGCTGGCCTTGCCCGGCAACGACGCGACCCGGATCGGTGCCGCTGATGCTAGTGTAGACCGGCGACAGCGAACAGGCCTCGGTGTCGACGACGCCGTTTGCGTCGGTACAGGAGGTCGTCCGGCCGGGACTCAGGAAACTGTGGTGGTCGTTGAGGCGGTGATAGGTGCCCAGTCGATCGCGGTACTGCAGGCCGAACTGCAGCGCATGGCGGCTGCTGCCCCACTGGAGCGCGCCACGACGCGCGGTGAGAGCGTACCCCACGGTCCGGTTGCGCTGGTCGATGTTGCCCCAGTTGCCTTCGAAGCTGCTGTTGTTGACGCCCCAGTCATAGTCGGGAGCGCGCGCCCAGGACTTCCAATAGTCAATGCCTTCCGGTACGCGGCGCGAACTTTCAAGGTCGCTGTAGCTCAGCACTTGGTCCAGATCCCACGCGCCAACATCGAGGCCCATCCGCAGGCTGCCCACCGGTCCGCCCTGTTTGAGGTCGAAGTACGAATCCTTGGCGTTCTGTGTGAAGTAGCGCTCGTCCGTCGGTGCGTGTGTGAAGCTGCCCGACAGTTCGATACCGTCGCCCACCCAATCCAGTCTCACGCTGGCGCTGGTGTTCTCGCGGCGTTGCTCCTTAATCAGCTCGTCGCTGACGCTGACGTTGCCTGCCGAGTAGCCGCGCAGCGGGATGTCGGAGCGCGTGCGGATGATGTTCGCGATCCAGCCCACTCCCGCGTCCGTGCGGCCCTCCAGCATCGCCGAGAGCCGGTACTTGTCGTAGACCGGCTGGTTCGTATGCGTCGCGGACAGTGAAATGTCGTCGCCTTCCGGAAGGATCATCTCGTTCCATGCCGAGCGTGACATGCGGAACGAGACCTTGCCGCCGAGCGTGTCGCGCGCCTTGCGGCTCTCGGCATCCACGACGCCGCCGCTGAAGCCGCCGAAGGCTGCAGGCACGTTGCTGTCGTATACGGTCAGTTGTCCGATCAGCTCGGTGTCCAGCGCAATGCCCTGTGTGGCGCTCGGGATATCGGCGACGACGTGCGGGTTGTCGGATTGCGGATCGATGTCATTGTTGAAACTGGCACCATCCAGCTGCAGCAGGTTCTGGTAGTACTGTCCACCGTTGATGCTGATGTTGGCGGGCCGGATCTCGCCCATGCGGTTGGACGACATGGCCGCCGAGTCATCGAACTGCACGTTCGGATTGATCCGCAGCAGCGTGCCGATGTCGCCGTTGCCTTTCACCTGGTCCTGGATGTAGCGCTCGTTGAGCACCATGCCTTCCTGATACGGAAACAGCCGCTGGCCCACGACTTTCAGCGTGTCCAGGGTGGTGGGCTTGAGGTAGTCCGGCGTGGTCGCCAGCGGTGCGGTGGCGGGAGCGGGAGTATCGGAAGACGCGGTCTCGGCCGCGTGCGCGCCAGCGGACAACGCCGACAGGATCGCCAGGGTCAAAGGTTTCATCGAGTTCTCGGAGCGGGTGGGGGCCCGAAGGGCACATTCCGCTGGCGGTGAGAACTTCGAAGAAGCGACTCGGTGCTGGCTGATCGGCGCGGATTGTGCGCGCTCCGTTCAGCGGCGTCAACGCCACGATGTCGCCCCGCGTGTCGAAATCCCGACGCGTGGATCGTCGCCAGTGCAACCAATCAGGAATCCGATGATGCCGCACCCCTTCGATGTCCAGCGAATCGATCATCTCGTCCTGCGCGTGAGCGACCTCGCGCGCAGCATCGCGTTCTACCGCGACGTCCTGGGCTGCCGCGTGGAACGGCAGCGTGAGCATCTGGGGCTGGTGCACCTTCGCGCCGGCGCATCGATGATCGATCTGGTGAGTGTGGAGGGAAAACTGGGTGCACGCGGCGGCGCGCCTGCTGGCCACGAGGGGCGCAACGTCGATCATCTCTGCCTGCGCATCGAACCGTTCGATGAGGCCGCACTGGTCGAGCACCTTGCGCGCTTCGGCATCACGCCCGCTGGGCCGGCGGACACCAACTTCGGCGCGGAAGGTGATGGTCTGTCGCTCTATTTCAACGATCCCGACGGAAACACGCTGGAACTGAAGGGCCCGGCAATTGGGCGGGAAGGAGACGGGTGAGGGCGGCGATCGCTGTTGGCAAGCAGGCGCGCGATGCCCATTTGGCCACCTTCAGCGGCAGAGATGTCGATGCGCTTCAGGGATGCGCGGATGCGCTCCGTACGGGCACTGCGGGAGTCGAAGGTGCGGACGCGACAGCGACGGACGTTGCTGGCGGAGGGACGTGTGGAGAGGTGATGCTGGCCGTGGCTTCCGGCATCGCGGTATCGGCATCCGGTAAAGGGGATCCGGGTGTCAGCATTCCGCTGCCCCCCTGCATCGCCTCTTCCGCCGCCTTCGTCATCACCACGATGCTGATGCGGCGGTTGATCGGGTTCTGCGGATTCTGCTTGTCGAAAAGCACCGAGGACGACAGGCCCACCACGCGCGAGACCTTGTCCTCGTGCATGCCACCGGCCACCAGCGCGCGTCGCGCCGCATTGGCACGCTCGGCGCTGAGCTCCCAGTTGGTGTAGCCGCGATTTGACGCGTACTGCGTGGTGTCGGTGTGGCCGGTGATGCTGACCCGATTGGGAACCTGGTTGATGAAGCCTGCCAGTTCGCCCAGGATCGTCTGCGTGTAAGACTTCAGCGTGGTGCCGCCGAGGTCGAACATCGGCCGGTTCTGCTGGTCGACGATCTGGATGCGCAGCCCTTCCGGTGTCAGGTCGAGCAGCAACTGGTCCTTGAACGGCTCCAGCGCCTGGCTCTTGCCGATGGCTTCCTCCAGCGCCTGCATCAGCGTCTCCAGGCGCTTCTGTTCCTGTGCCTTCTGCTCTGCCTCGACCTCCGCTTTCTGCGCATCGGCCGAAGGCTTGCTGAAAGGATCGTTGGCGTCGCCACGCGGTATGTCCATCGTGCCGCCCAGCTTGATCATCGAATTGCTGGCGCCACCGGGACCGGCAGGACCGGGCGCGGGCGAGAAGCTCTTGCCGCTCAGCGGACTCGGGTTGCGGAAGTACTCGGAGATCGCCGCGCGCTCCTTGTTGGTGGTGGCGCCCATCAGCCACATCACCAGGAAGAACGCCATCATCGCGGTCACGAAGTCCGCGTAGGCGACTTTCCATGAGCCGCCATGATGGCCGCCGCCGGCGACCTTCTTGACCCGGCGGACGATGATGGTGGGGCGTTGCTCGCTCATCGCCGTGGCTTACTTGTTGGCCTTGAGGTGCGCTTCGAACGCGACGAACGGCGGGCGCACGTCGGACGGCAGCGTCTTGCGGGCGAATTCCAGCGCAACGGCCGGGTTGTAGCCGCGCAGGCAGGCGAGCAGGGCGGTCTTCACCGACTCGTACATGCGGCTGTCCTGTTCCACCTGCGCCTCGATGGCGGCGGCCAGCGGCGAGACGAAGCCGTAGGCCAGCAGGATGCCGAGGAACGTGCCGACCAGCGCGGCCGCGACGTGCGCACCCACCGCAGCGATGTCGCCACCGATCGAACCCATCGTCACGATGATGCCCAGCACCGCGGCCACGATGCCGAAACCGGGCAGGCCGTCGGACACTTTCTGCAACGCATGCGCCGGTGCCATCGCTTCGTGGTGGTGCTTCTCCAGCTCCAGCTCGAGCAGCGGCTCCAGTTCGTGCGGTTCGATGTTGCTGCCCACCATCAGGCGCAGGCATTCGGTCAGGAAGTCGAGCAGGTGGTGGTCGGCGAGGATCTTGGGGTACTTCTGGAACAGCGGACTGTTGGTCGGATTCTCGATGTGCTCTTCCAGCGACATGAAGCCGTCGCGGCGCGCCTTGTTGAGCATCTCGTGGATCAGCGTCAGCACATCCAGGTAGTCGGCCGACTTGTACTTGGCGCCCTTGAACACCGACAGCGAGGCGGCAATCGTGCCCTTGACCACTTTGGTCGGGTTGCTGGCCATGAAAGCGCCCAGTGCCGCGCCGCCGATGATGACCAGCTCGAACGGCTGCCACAGCGCGCCCAGCTTGCCGTGCGAGCCAAGGTAGCCGCCGATCACGCTCAGGGTGACGATGATGAAGCCGACGATGATGAGCATGGCGAGGCGGACACACGGTGGGGTTGTCCAAGGATCGGCCTGGCCACCGGTTTCTTGAGTCGCGACCGCCTGTCGGCCGGTGCACGGGAATGACCTTCGGCAGGGTTGACTACAGTTGTCGTCACGGGCATGTTGACGACAACTGTAGTCACAAGGCGATCCCATGCCCGGCAAGGCCCGCAAGTCCATCGGCGACCAGGAACTGGCGCTGCTGCAATACCTGTCCGAACACGGCGAAGCCAGCGTCGGCGAAGTGGCCGCCGCCTTCGGCGAAGCCCGCGGGCTGGCGCGTTCCACCGTGCTGACCATGATGGAGCGCCTGCGCGCCAAGGCGTACCTGCGGCGCCGGCAGGTAGACGGTGTCTACCGCTACGCGCCGGTGGCGCAGTCCACCGACGTGATGCGCCATGCGGTCGGCAGCTTCGTCGAGAAGACGCTGCAGGGCTCGTTGTCGCCGTTCATGGCGTGGATGTCGCAGCGCACCGAGGTCAGCGACGACGAACTGGCCGAGCTGGAAGCGCTGGTGGCCACCCTGCAATCGAAGCGGAAGGAGGGCTGAGATGGATCTCGTCGCGCTGGCCGATGGCCTGATGTCCCGACTGCTTGCCGTCGGGCTGCAATCCCTGCTCCTCGCTGCCCTGGTCTGGGCCCTGTGCCGCTACCTGCCGCGACTCGACGCACGCACGCGCGCCTGGTTGTGGTGGCTGGTCGCCACGCAGATGGTGGTCGGCCTGATCTGGCATGCGCCGGTGGCGCTACCGCTGCTGCCGGCCGAACCGGTCGCGGCACCCGTCGTGCTGGCGATGGCCGCGGAGGCATCGGCGTCTGCCCCTGCGATGACGATCGCGCCGATGGCGACGACGCAGGCATCCAGGATCGACACGGGCGTGCTGCTGCTCGCCGCCTGGCTCGCCGGCGTCGCGGTGATGGTGGCGAACACATTGCGCCATGCGTGGCGCCTGCGTGGGCAGATCGCACGCGCGCACCCGTGCCGGGACCGCCGTGTCCGGGCGGTGTACGACGCGCTGGTGCGCCGGCTCGACATCGCACCCGCTCCCGCACTGCGCGTGAGCGCCGAGATCGACTCGCCGCTGCTGGCCCGGCCATGGCGTCCCGTGTTGATGCTGCCCGCGGCCAGCGTCGCCGCCATGAGCGACGACGATCTGCACATGGCCCTGCACCACGAACTGGCGCACCTGCAGCGGCGTGATCTCTGGTGGGCCTGGATGCCGGCGCTCGCGCAGCACCTGTTCTTCTTCCATCCGGTCGCGCACCTGGCCGCGCGCGAATACGCGTTCGCACGTGAAGTGGCGTGCGATGCCGCCGTGCTCGCGGACGAACCCCATGCCGCCCACGACTACGGACGCCTGCTGGTGAAGCTTGGCGTCTCTACCGCTCCATCGCCCGCGTTGGCGGGTGCTTCCCCCACCTTCCGCATCCTCAAGAGGAGACTGCTGATGTTGCAGCACACCGCTTCGCCCTTGCGCGCCAGCGCGCTGACCCTGACCCTCGGCCTGGTGCTGCTGGGCGTGGTGCCTTATCGCGTGATCGCCAGCAGCGCTCCGGTCGTCCCGCGGGCGCCCATCGCGCCGGCACCGGTGGTTGCACCCGCCGCTGCGCCGCAGGCCGATCCGGTCGTCGCGCCCACGCCGGTGGCGCCGCCGCAGCCGGTCCTCGTTGCTTCCGCGGCTGACATGCCTGCGCCGCCCGCACCTCCCGCGCAGCCGAAGGTCGCACCGCCTTCGTCGCCCACGCCGCCTGCGCCCCCGCCGAAGCCGAAGGTCACAGCGCCGTCGCCGCCGCCGCCGCCGGCATCGCCGAGCCGTGTCACCGGCACGTGGAGCATCGGCGATTCGCGCGGCGGCGACGCCTACGTACTGATCGATGGCGACGACGTGACGATGGCCGGCCACAGCGACGACATCCGCACGGCCCAACGCCTGAAGCAGAGCGGTGCGCCGGTGCTGTGGGTGCGCCAGGACGGCAAGCAGTACGTCGTACGCGATGCCGCGACGCTGCAGCGGGTGAAGGCGGCGCACCTCCCGGTCCAGCAACTGGGCGAGCAGCAGGGCAAGCTGGGCGAACAACAGGGTGCGCTGGGCGAGCGTCAGGGCAATCTGGGCGCCAAGCAGGGCGAACTGGGCGTGAAGATGGCCGCCATCGCCAGCGAACAAGCCGCCGCCGCGATGCAGGGCGCCGATGCGCGGCAAGCGGCGATTGATCGCCGCATGGATGCGCTGGCGGACCAACAGGAGCAGCTGGCGCGCCAGCAGGAAGCCCTGGCCCGTCAGCAGGAGCCGCTCGCGCGCCAGCAGGAGGCGCTGAGCCGCAAGCAGATGGCCGCGAGCGACAAGCTGCAGCGCGATGTCGCGCGCCTGTTGGACGATGCGATCCGCAGCGGCAAGGCGCAACAGCTTTGACGCAGATCGTGGGGCCGGGCTTCTGCCCGGCGCCTGCTTGGGGTGGGCTCCAGCGGAGGTGCGGTCGGGGCTGAAGCCCCTCCTACAGGGAGCGTTCGCCGTCTGCCGCGCCGCTCCATTGCGAACGCGCGAGACGGATGATCGCGCGGACCTGTTCGCGATCGCGGTGGCGGGAAATCGCAATGGCGCCGAGCCGCAATGCTTCTTGGCGCAGTTCTTCGGTCAGGTCGTAGTGCGCCCCGCTGCGCTTGTCCTGGAAGGCGCGGCGCGGCATCCCCAACCGTTCCGCCATCGCATGCAGCTCTTCCAGCGTGTCGGCCATCATGTGTGCCCAGCGACGACCGCGCCACAGGGTGACGGCGTCATCCACGTAGACGCTCATCGCGGCGCGGTCGCCTTCGGTGGCCGCACCATGCGATCCATCAGATGCTCCAGCGTCGCGGGAAGATCGCCGCAACGGCCCATGTGCACCGATGAGGTCTGGATGATCGAACTCCGCTTCGCCGTGAGCCAGTGGAAGCGGGCGCGCGCCGGTAGCAGTCCGATCGGCGCAGCCGCTTCGCCACCGCGGCAGATGGCGGGAATGGTGTCCAGGTGGCGGCGCAGCGACTCGATGTCCAGCGTGGGGTCGAGGGCCTGCAGGCGGGCTTCGTCCACTTCGATGCGCGCTTCCAGGAATCCCGCGCGTTCGCACGACAGGATGACGCCGACGTTGACAAACTCTTCGCGTTCCACGCGCGGTACCACGCGGATCACCGCATAGTCGTAAGTGTCATGCGCGCGCATGGATCGCCCCCTGCACGAACGCGTCACGCTGTGCCAGACGTCGGATCAGGTAGTCGGTGTAGGCCGCGCGCTGTGCCGGCGGATCGCCGAAGCTGTCCGGTCCCTGCAGCCAGGCGTCGGGGATCTCGGCAACGATCCCCGCCATCACGGCATCCGGCAGGTGCGCCGCCATGGCCGCATCGATGTCCGCCAGGCGCGAGGCCCAGCGCAGCAGCACGTGGTCGCGGATCAGCGGGAACGGCTTGCCGGCGCCGGACACGTCGCCGTCCCAGCCGTGGTGGAAGTACAGCGATGCCCCGTGGTCGATCAGGTACAGCCGCCGGTGCCACATCAGCAGGTTGGTGTTGCGTGCCGTGCGGTCCACGTTGCTGATGAAGGCATCGAACCACACGATCCGCGAGGCGAGGTCCGCATCCGGTTGTTCGGCCACGGGATCGAAATTCACCGCGCCGGGCAGGTAGTCCATGGCCAGGTTGAGTCCGGCGCTGGCCTTGATCAGGTCCTGTATCTCCGGGTCGCCTTCGGTGCGCGCCAGGTCGGCATCCAGTTCCATCAGTGCCAGGTCCGGCATCGGCAACTGCAGCGCTTTCGCCAGGCCGCCGGCGATCAGTTCGGCGACCAGCGCCTTGGGTCCCTGGCCGGCGCCGCGGAACTTGAGCACGTAAAGGCCGTCGTCGTCGGCCTCGACCACGGCCGGCATCGAGCCGCCTTCGCGCAGCGGGGTGACATAGCGGGTGGCGGTACGGAGGGGCAGCGTCATCAGGCCGCTAGGATACCCGTGCAGGAGGGGCTTCAGCCCCGACCGCAGAAACGTGGGCGCCGGTGAGCTCTGCCCATCGATGCGGCGCGTGCCGGACATTGCGCCGGACACGCTTCATCGTGTCGGGTGGCGTGCGTGTCGGGGCTTGGGGTCCTCCCGCGCGTTCTCAGGTCGAACGCGCCACGCCCATGCGCCGCAGCATCAGATAGACCGCCACGCTGGAGGCCGCGCCGAGCAACAGCGCGAACACCAGGCCATGCGTCCCGTGCGCGAACGGCAGGCCCGGCAGGTTCATGCCGAAGATGCCGGCCACCAGGCTGGGCGGCAGCAGCAAGGCCGTGATCATCGAGAGCACGTAGAGATGGCGGTTGGTGCGTTCCGCCAGCTTCGCGGCCACTTCGTCCTGCAACAGGCGCGCGCGTTCCTGCAGCGTGCCTACATCGCCATCGAGGTCATCGAGGCGCTGGTTGAGGCGCGAGACGGCGGAAAGAAGTTCGTGCTCGGCATCGGCGGGATGGCGCTGCTCGAACTGCTTGAGCACGCGCCGCATGGCGGTGAGCGGGCGGTGCAGGCGGACTGTCTGGTGGCGCAGCTGCGCCAGGTCGCGGCGTTCTTCGCCGATGCTGTCGGCCAGCACGCGGTCCTCGATCCGGTCCAGTCGCACGGAAAGGCTGTCGCTGCTGCGCTCCACCGTGTCGGCGAAATGGTCGGCGATCACTTCCAGCAACCGCACCGGGGAACCGGCTCGCATGCCGCCCGCCATGCCGCGGCGTGCCGCTTCGACCGAGCGCAGTGCCTGCCGCCGTGCGGTGACCAGCAGGCCGGGCGTCGCGGCGAAGTGCAGCCAACCGATGCCGTCATCGCCACGCAGCTGGCCTTCGGCCGCGAGGTCGACGCCACGCTGGTGCACCCAGTCGACGAATACGCCGTGCGCGGCATCGTCTTCCAGTTGCAGGTTGACGTGAGTGTCGGGCGACACCAATGCGGTGCGCGCGTCGTCCGGGATCGGCAGCATCGCGACCACCTGCGCGCTGCGAGCATCGCTCAGGTCCAGGTGCAGCCAGTGCCAGCCATCCGCGAAGGCATCCAGTGCCTCGAGTCCGCACTTCGCCGCATCCAGTATCCGTGCCCGGCCTTCGGCATCGAAACGATAGAGCCAGAGCGCGGCGGGCAGTCCGGCAAATGGCGATGCAGGCGCTTCGGGAGCGGCGGACAGCGGCATGTGTTGCGCCCGTGCGGCAGCCGGGAGACGGTTGGGTGACGGTCAGGCTACCGCCGTCATGTGCCGGTCTCGTGACAGGCAGCGGGCGGCTATCTGGCGGGCAGCGCTTCCGCGCCACCACGCTGCAGCAAGTCCGGCAACACCTCGCCATTGGGCGTGAACGCCAGCGACGCCGAATTGAGGCAGTGGCGCTCGCCGGTCGGCGGCGGGCCATCGGGAAATACATGGCCCAGGTGGCTGTGGCAGCGCGCGCAGACGATCTCGGTACGGACCATGCCGTAGCTGCTGTCGCGGATACGGCCGACATGCGCTTCGTCCACGGGCTGGAAGAAGCTCGGCCAGCCGGTGCCGGAGTCGAACTTCGCGCTGGAGCGGAACAGAGGCAGCCCGCACAGCCGGCAGGTGTAGACGCCGTCCTGCTTGTTGTCGAGGAAGACGCCGCAGAACGGCGCCTCGGTCCCATGGTTCAGCAGCACGCGGCGTTCCTCATCGCTCAGGTTGGCCATCAGGCGCTCGCGTTGCGCGTCGGTAGGGGGCGACAGGTCGAAGGTCGTCATGATGGGAACTCCGCGGGAAGATGGCCCCGATATGGTGCCGCCATCGCCGCGCCGCAAGTCTGCACTATGATCGGGGCGGGCTCAGACGGGAGGCACGGATGCGCATGCTTTCGACATGCACGATCATGGTGCTGGCAATGCCGGTCGCAGCAGCGCAGGCGCCGGCTGCATCGGCGGGCCCTGCGTGTCTCGATGCACGACAGGTCGCCGAGCTGCACCAGGCATCGCCAAGGCAGCTGGCCGCGCTGGATCGCAGCGGGCGGCGCTTCCGTATCGACTTGGGGGAAGACTGCCCCGGCAGCCAGGGCGTCCATGCGCAGTTGCTCGTGCGTGGTGGGCGTGTCTGCGGCAGCACCGGCGAAGCGGTGCGCATCGGAGGCGCCACGTGTCCGATCACGGGCGTGACGCCAGTGGAGGCGCGCGATTATGCCGCGCTCGCCCGCGCGGCTTCTGCCATGGCCGACGAGACTGCGACCACCACGCTGGACGCGATCGAAGTGCGTGGCGAGCGACGTCGGGGCTTCGGTGGCTCGTCCAGCTACTGCTTCGACACGCGTTACCTGCGTTCGTGGTCCGAGGACAGCCAGGGCGTGCTGGTGGAGGTCTCGCCCCGGCGCTCCGGTGGACACCGCTACTACCGCGTCGAGCTGCCGCAGGCCTGCCCCGATCTCGATTCCGCGCCGGCCATCAGCTTCCGCTCCGGCGTAGGCATCAGTCTGATCTGCGGCAACCCCGGCGACCGCGTGGTCGCCGAGGGAGCCGGCGACAGCGTGTCGTTCGACGCGTCATCGCCATTCCCGGTGAGCGACGACGTGCGCGCGTCGCGCTTTCGTGCCGGCATGCGATTCCAGTGCACGGTGTCGGCGGTGTATCCGCACGAATCGGAAGACGGAAACGGACAGGCCCCGCGTTGAGCGGGGCCTGCGTGCGTCGCGACGTTGTGCTGCGGGATCAGGGCGTCGCCGTCAGTCCCGCGCTGTTGCGGAATTCCTTGCGCAGCCAATCGTCGATCAAGCGCTTCTCGTAGCGCAGGTTGTCGTTGTTGTTGATCTGGGTGCCCATCAGGAAGGCGTGGTCGACCAGTTTGCGTTCGCCCTCAGCCACGACCTGGCCGTCTGCCCCTTTCAGGGTGAAGTTCAGCGTCATGCGCGGCGGGTAGAGGTCCTTCACGATGCGGATGTCGTTCATCCCGGGGCGCACCGTCGGCTCGTAACGGCCCGCGCGGTCGATGTCGGAAATGGTGATGTCCAGGGTCTGGCCGCGCGCAAGGCGTTGGCCGGCTTCATCGCGCAGATAGGTGGCCAGCTGGGTGACCCAGGTGCCGCGTTCAGCCTCCCAGCGGTTGCCGCTGTACTTGATTTCGCTGAACTCGGTGGGATCGGTCCAGCTCACGCTGACAGCGCCCCCTTCGGCCGGCAGGCTGCGCGGAATGTCGGGGTCGGTGACGTTCTTCTGGCGTGCCATGCCGGGCAGGGCGGTCGCCAGTGCGACGATGGCGGTGAGCAACAGGGCAGGCGTCTTCATGGCCGTTCCTCGGTAGGTGTCACATTTGAGTGTGCGCCTGCTCCGCGGGCGCGGCAACGTCGGGACCGGGTATGCAAAGGCGGCGTTCAGCCCGTGTTTCCACACCCGTCAGAGGTTGCGCAGGCGCTCCACGTCGCGCACCGGCGGCGCGCCGAACATGCGGCTGTACTCGCGGCTGAACTGCGAAGGGCTTTCGTAGCCCACGCGATGGCCGGCGCTGGCGGCGTCCAGCACTTCGCTGAGCATCAGCCGCCGGGCTTCCTGCAACCGCAACTGCTTCTGGTACTGCAGCGGGCTCATTGCGGTGACCGCCTTGAAGTGGTGGTGCAGCGCCGAGGCGCTCATGTGCACCTCGCGGGCGATATGGTCGATACGCAGCGGCTTGGCATAGTGCTCGCGCAGCCAATGGATTGCCTTTGCCACGCGCTGGCCCTGGCTGTCGGCGATGCCGATGTGGCGCAGCATCGCGCCCTGCGGACTGCACAGCACGCGGTAGAGGATCTCGCGCTCGATCAGCGGCGCCAGCAGCGGAATGTCGTGCGGCGCATCGAGCAGCTTCACCAGCCGGATCGCAGCGTCCAGCATCTCCACGCTGCTGGGCTGCAGGAACAGGCCGCGCGACGGCGGCGGAAGCGGTGCTTTTGCCGATTCGGCTTCGGTGACCATCTCGGCGATGGTGGCGGCCGACAGCTTCAGTATCAGGCACAGGTACGGTGCGTCGGCGGACGCTTCGACCACCTGCCCGGTGACCGGCAGGTCGACCGAGGCCACCACGAAGCGGCTGGCGTCGTACTCGTAGACCTCGTCGGCGAGGATCGCGCGCTTGGCGCCCTGTACGATCAGGCACAGCGCGGCTTCCTGCACGCCGCGCATCGGTAGCGCCATCGGGGCACTGAGCCGCGAGAAGTTCAGCGCCGGGATCGCGGTGGTGTGGAAACCGTCCGTGCCGGTGGATCGTTCAATCAGCTCCGCCAATGCGCGGACGCGCTCATCGAGGGGAAGGGGGGTGTCGGGCATGGGAACGCCTGCGGGACGGGCATGGGGGATGGAAGGAGTCTACGC
>CBIHLJ010000016.1:0-74403 GCA_966210745.1 uncultured Pseudoxanthomonas sp. | reverse complement strand
GGTTGGGGTCGGGGCAAGGCGGGAGGCATCACTACCGGAGCGCCCCGATCCGCCCTTCGGCCCCCTTCCCTCGCAAGCGGGAGAAGGGAAAACGCACTTACTTGGCCAGCTGCTGCCAGAGGAAGGTGTAGGCCAGCGCGCTCATGTGCGCGGCCTGCGCGTTGTTGGCCGCGCCGCCGTGGCCGCCCTCGATGTTCTCGTAGTAGCGCACGTCCTTGCCCGCCTCCAGCATCTTCGCGGCCATCTTGCGGGCATGGCCCGGATGGACACGGTCGTCGCGGGTGGAGGTCATGAACAGGGTCGGCGGATAGTCCTTCTTCGCATCGAACAGGTGGTACGGCGAGAAGGTCTTGATGAATTCCCAGTCGGCGGTGTCGGGGTTGCCGTACTCGGCCATCCACGACGCGCCGGCCAGCAGGTGGCTGTAGCGCTTCATGTCCAGCAGCGGCACCTGCACGACGACCGCGCCGAACAGCTCCGGGTACTGCGTCAGCATGTTGCCGGTCAGCAGACCGCCGTTGCTGCCGCCCTGGATGCCCAGGTGCTTCGGCGAGGTGATCTTGCGGGCGATCAGGTCCTGCGCGACCGCAGCGAAGTCCTCGTACGCCTTGTGGCGGTTGGCCTTCAGCGCGGCTTGGTGCCAGCGCGGGCCGTACTCGCCGCCGCCGCGGATGTTGGCGACGGCATAGACGCCGCCCTTCTCCAGCCAGCCCTTGCCCACGCCGCCGGAGTAACCCGGCGTCAGCGAGATCTCGAAGCCGCCGTAGCCGTACAGCAGGGTCGGCGTGCTGCCGTCGTACTTCAGGCCTTCCGGGCGGACCAGGAAGTACGGCACCTTGGTGCCATCCTTCGACGTGGCGAAGTGCTGTTCGATCTTCTTGCCCGAAGCGTCGAAGAAAGCGGGCATCGACTTCAGCTGCTCAGGCTGCTTGCCGATCTCGGCCAGCGACAGCGTCGTCGGGGTCAGGTAGTCGGTGACGGTCAGCCACACCGCGTCGCTGTCGTCGCTGTCCACATCGTTGACGCCGATGGTGCCGAAGGACGGCGCACCGACGAAGGCGCTGGTCTTCCAGCCCAAAGCCGACGGCGTGAGCACGCTCAGGCGGTTCTTCACGTCCTCCAGCACGTTGAGCACCAGGTGGTTCTTCGTCCAGGTGAAGCCGGCCAGCGAGGTCTTGTCGGTCGGCGCGAACAGCACGTCGAAGTCGCGCTTGCCGGCCATGAAGTCATCGAACTTCGCGGCCAGCAGGCTGCCGGCGGCATGGGTCTTGCCGCCGACGGTCCACGGCTCGCGCAGTTCCAGCGTCAGCCATTCCTTGTGCACGCCCTTGTTGGCCGAGTTGGGCGCATCGATCTTGGCCAGCGTGCCGTCGGCGCGGCGCAGGTACAGCTCGTCGTTGTAGAAGGCCAACGTGCGGCTGACGAAATCGCGCTGGAAGCCCGGCGTGTCGTCGTGGTAGGCCGCGATGTACATGTCTTCCGCGGTGCCTTCGTACACGACGGCGGCCGATGCGAGCGGCGTGCCCCGCTTCCATTCCTTCACGATGCGCGGATAGCCCGAGCTGGTCAGGCTGCCGGCGCCGAAGTCGCTGTAGACGTAGACGGTGTCGGCGTCCTTCCAGCCCAGCGCGCCCTTGGCTTCGGGACGGTAGAAGCCGTCGGCCAGGAACTTCTTGTTGACCAGATCGAACTCGCGGGTCTCGTCGGCATCGGCGCCGCCGCGCGACAGTGCGACCAGGCAGTGGGTGTAGTCCGGTTTGCGGCAGTCGGCACCGTGCCAGACCCAGTTCTTGCCCTCGGCCTTGTTCAGCGCATCCAGGTCGAGCACGGTTTCCCACTGCGGCTGGGCCTTGCGGTACTCGGCCAGTGTGGTGCGGCGCCAGACGCCGCGTTCGTGCTGCTTGTCCTTCCAGAAGTTGTAGTAGTAGTCGCCGATCTTCTGCACGCCGGGGATCTTGGCGTCGGAATCGAGGATGGCGCGGATGTCCGACTCCAGCTGCTTGAACGCGGGCGTAGAGGCGATCTCGGCCTCGGCCCTGGCGTTCACGCCCTTCACCCAGTCCAGCTGCTTCTGCCCTTCGACGTCCTCCAGCCAGGCATACGGATCGTTCGTCACGTCAGCCTCCTTGGCATGGGCAGGGGCTGACAGCGCGCCAGCGACGGCGAGGCCTGCGGCCAGGCAGGCATGGGTGAGTCTGGGCATCGGGTGCGGCTCCGGAGGTGCGTTTCATGAACATGGCACGCTAGCACAAGGCCCGGAGGGCACCCCCTGCCGAAGGTCAGGCCGCCCGGGGCAGGGCCACGCCCCTGTCGCGGATGCGGCGCGCCTGCGGGCTGCGACGACGGCGCGCCGTCCAATGCGACTTGGCCCCACGGGCCGGAAGCCGGAAACGGTGCAGGGCCCACCAGGCCACGGCAGGCATCCCGACCAGCCACAGGGGCAGCCAGCCCAACCAGTCGGTGCTGGCGCGGGCCAGCGGCAGCAGCAACACCAGCGCGACACCTGACAGCACCACGCGGCGCAGGACACGATCCAGATGGACATCGGGGTGGTCCTGGCGGACCGCATGCGAAACCTGGAACAAGGACATGGACATGGCGGCGGACTCCTTTGTGTGATGTCAGTACGACGTCACACTCGCGCAACGACATCTCACGGGTTGCGACATCACCGGTTAACATCTCCGTCGCATCCTGATGACTAGCGTGTCCGTATGACAGGGAGAAGGGAGTCCCACATGCCCATGGCGTTGCCAATCCGCGTGGTCCGCATTGCACTGCTCGCCCTGCTGCTGGCACTGGCGGGCGGCTGTGCCAGCCGCGGCCCGGCGCGCGCGGCACCCGACGCGGTGGACCTTCCCCGCTTCATGGGCACCTGGCATGTCGTCGCGCACATCCCCTACTTCGCAGAGCGCGGGCACGTGGCGGCGCGTTACGAATACGCACTGCGCGACACCGACAAGGTGGGCGTGGCGTACCACTACCGCGAAGGCTTCGGCGAACCCGAGCAACTGCGCGAGGCCCGCGCCTCGGTCAAGGGGGATTCCGGCAACCGCGAGTGGACGCTGTGGTTCGTCGGCGTGGTGCCCGCCAAGTGGCGCATCGTCGAAGTGGCGCCGGACTACTCATGGGCACTGGCGGATTACCCCGGCCGCGACATGGGCTGGATCATGGCCCGCGATCCGCTCATGGACGACGTGCGCTACGAGGAACTGGTGAAGAAGGCGCGCGACCACGGCATCAATGCACGCCAGCTGGTCCGCGTGCCCCAGGTGCCGGCGCAGGTGGGGAAGCCGGGCTTCGGCGAGCCGAAGGGGCCGTAGAGATCGGCTGCAGGAATCCCTGCGCGCGCGCCGTCAGCCTCGATGGCAATCAGAGGGGCCGGGCGTGTCGCCTCGTGCGGGCAATCGAGGCTCCCTCGCTCCATCCCCTGCTTGTCCGGGATCCGGGACCCGTTCCTCCACAGTCGCGACTCACGTCGCTCCCACAACCCTGCGCCCTGCCGCGAAATTACTTCTTCCCGTAGTTCGACAGCGCCAGCTCCAACAGCGCCTTGGCCTGCTCGCGCAGCACGGCCGGCTCGACGATCTCAGCATCCGCGCCGTAATGCAGGATGTCCATCAACAGCTCGCGCGAGACGCTGTAGGGAATCTTCAGTTCGTAACGGCCGTCCGGCAGGTGGCGGCCCTGCTGCTTGGAATGCCATTGCTCGTCGGCAACCCAGCGCGCGGCCTTGGCGCTGAAGAGGATGGTGGCCCAGCCCTTCGGTTCGCCCGAGAAGATGCCGTAGCTCGACGCCAGATGCTGGTTCAGCTCCTCGTTCGGCAGGTCGCGTGCCGGCTCGTCGCCCAGTCGCGCGTTGCCGATCCGGTCCACCGCGAAGCTGCGCAGCGCGTTGCGTTCGTGGTCCCACGCATCGAGATACCAGTTGTCGCGGTAGTGGGTGATGCGCTGCGGCGACACCGCGCGCCGTGTGCGCTCGTCGGTGGAACGCGCGCGATATTCGAACTGCAACTGCTTGCGATCGAGCACCGCCGACGCCACGGTGCGGAAGCTGGCTTCATCCAGCGTGCGCCCGCGGTGCGGGATTACCCGCACGCGGTCCACGGGCCAGTGGTCCACACCCGCATGATCGGCCAGCAGGCCTTCGATGCGCTTCTGCAGCGGCGCCAGCGCTCCGGAGAGCACGCCACCGCCCGTGCGGACCAGCAACTGTTGCGCTGCGAGCAACGCATACAGTTCTTCCGAACTCAGCCACAACCCCGGCAGTTCGAAGCGATCGCTCTCGGCCGCGTGGTAGCGGAAGCCCGCTTCGCCATCGCCTTCGATCGGCGCCATCAACGCATCGCGCAGGTAAGCCAGGTCGCGATAGACGGTGGCGCGCGAACAACCCAACTCCTCCTGCAGCCGCTTCACCGTGACCGGATAGCGCGCCGCCTTCAGGATGCGGTGCAGGGCGGTGATGCGTTCGATCTTGTCCATGGGCAGCGTGGCAGCAGGGGGGCGTGGCCGGATTATCACCGACGGTTGGCCGTTTTCGTCGCCCGCCTGCCGTTGGAAGAGACACAGGGGACAAGCGCCGACGGCGCCTTGGGCCCGTGCGGTGCCTGGTGCCGTGGCGTGTCTTTGCCACCGCGGCGCCCTCAACGCACGGACCCAAGGCGCTGCCCTCTTTCCGGGAGGCTGCCGACCATGTCGCCGCGCGCCTTACTGCCCCTGTTGTTCGCATTGGCCGCCTGCCGACCCTCCCCTCACGAAGGCGCCGGGGTACCCGCCGCCATTCCGCCAACGCCACCCGCAGTCCCTGCGCGCGATGCGGTGCGGGACGTGAAGGCGTCAATGCACCGGTTCCTGGCCACCCGCCGCTTCCATGCGCAGATGCAGGTGGAAGGCGCCCAGCCGATGACCGGCGAGATGGACTATGTAGCGCCTGACCGCTACAGGATCACGTTGCCTGGCGGCACGCAGACGGTCATCGGAAACATGCTGCACATGCAGGTGGACGGCCGACACATACGGGTACCACTCCCTCCGGAAACGCTCGCCCCGTGGCGCGACCCACTCAAACTCCAGCAGGCCCAGCAGGCTCTGTCCGCCGAACACATCGGCGATGACACCGTCGCCGGTCGCGCTGCCCGGCGCTACCGCGTTCGCCACGCCACTCCGGAGGCGGTCGCGTTCGACTACTGGATCGGTCCGGATGGCCTGCCACTGCAACTGCGCCACACCGGCCGCGATGACAAAGGCCGCCCCTACACGGTGCTGCTGACCTATTCGCGCTACGACGACCCAGCGATCAGCATCGATGCCCCGCCTTGAGTGGAGGTGGACCACCGCTACGGGAAGACGACGCACCACGGCGCAGGAATGCTGGCGACCGTGACAGGCATCCTGAATCGGGCGCGTTCCCGTGGCAGAATGCATGTCGCAAACCTGAATCGGAACAAGCACTTGGGTTGTGGTGCTGTCGGCTCACATCTACCATGTAAGCGGTTACATCTCCCCTTCATTTTCTCGAGATCTGCCATGTCGCGCCCGACGCCTCCCTCCTTGCTGGCACTCGTCCTGATCGCCGGCAACATTGCGCCTGCCCTGGCTGACGAAGGGGTGCTGCCGCGCAATGAGAAGGTGGACGCCGTCCATGCCGGCAAGGGTTTTGGCAAACAGGGCAGTGCGGCGCTGCCGGTCATCGCCATGGCGGTGCGCCCCATCCCCGAGGCGCCTCCCGAGCCGGCGCCGCCGACGCCCAAACTCACCGGTGGCGGCGAGCTTGGCGTGGCTGCCAGCAGCGGCAACAGCAACACCGAGAGTTTCAACGGCCGACTGGACCTGACCTATACCGACGGCGGCGCATGGCGCCACAGCGCCAGCCTGTTCGGCCTGCATTCGCGCTCCGAGTACACCAAGACCCAGGACGACGGCAGCATCGTCCGCGACAGCCGCACCACCGCCAACCGCTATACGGTCACCGCCAACAGTGCATATCTCATGGACCAGCGTGGCACGCTCAACACCGCCGTGCGCCACGAAGAAGACGACTTCGGCACCTACAGCCGGCAGCAGTCGGTCAGCCTGAGCTACGGCAACCGGGTCCTCGAGGGCGAGCGCGGCCATCTCGACCTGCAGGTCGGCCCCGGTTATCGCCGCGCCTACGACACCCTTGAGGAGCGCAACGAATCCAGCCTGATCGGGCGTGGCCTGATCGACCTGCGCTACGCGCTGAGCGAGAACACCGAGATCGTCAACAAGCTGCTGGTCGAGGCGGGCGACTACAACACCTTCGCGCAGAACGACCTGGGCGTGTCGGTCACGATGAACTCGCACCTCGCGCTGAAAGCAGGCTGGCAGGCGCGACACAACAGTGACGTGGCACCGGAGAAGAAGCGTACGGACACGCTGACCACGATGAACGTGGTCTACCGCTTCAAGTAAGCGCGCGCGCCGCTCATGCGAGGAACGCGCCAGCGCCTTGCGCCAGCAGCTGGGCGGCGACGCGTTGCCCCAGCGCCTCGGGATCGCCGGCCGCACCGGTACCTTCCGCACGGATCACCCGCCCCTCCGCCGCCGAACCCACCAGCCCCGACAGCGACAGCACATCGCCCGTGCGCTGCGCAAACGCCGCCACCGGAACATGGCAACTGCCATGCAATGCCCGGTTCATGGCCCGCTCCGCCTCCACGCAGACGCGCGTGCCCGCATCATCCAGCGCCGCGAACAGCGCATGCGTGGCGGGATCTTCGGCCCGGCATTCCACCGCGATGGCACCCTGCGCGGGAGCCGGCAGCCATTGCGGCGCATCCAGCCGCACGCGGATGCGCGACGCAAACCCCAGGCGCTGCAACCCGGCGCACGCCAGCACGATCGCGTCGTAGTCGCCGGCATCCAGCTTGGCCAGGCGCGTATTGACGTTGCCGCGAAGGTCCAGCAACTGCAGGTCCGCGCGCAACGCGCGCAGCTGTGCCTGCCGACGCAGCGACGAGGTCCCCACGCGTGCGCCATGGGGCAGCGCGGCGATGCCCTCGTACCGGTGGGAGATGAAAGCGTCGGCCGGATCCGCGCGCGGCAGGATGGCGGGCAGCGCGAATGGACCTTCGAGCTCCATCGGCACGTCCTTCAGCGAATGCACGGCGCAGTCCGCCTCGCCACGCAGCATGGCCAGCTCCAGCTCCTTCAGGAACAGGCCCTTGCCCCCGATGGCGGCCAGCGAGCGGTCCAGCACCTCGTCGCCACGCGTGCTCATCGGCACCAGCTCGACCGCCAGCCCGGGATGGGCGGCGCGCAGCCGGTCGGCGACGTGTTCGCTCTGCCAGAGGGCGAGCGGGCTTTTGCGGGTGGCGATGCGCAGCAGGGTCATGCGGGCATTATCCCGCATGGCGCGGCGTCCGCGGGCGCTCAGAGCGTCTTGACGGTCTCGCGCAGGCCTGCCACGCAACGCCGGCTCACTTCCAGCGGCTCCTTGCCATGGCGCAGGATGGCCTGGACATGGCCATCACCGATGCGCTTGATCTCGACCAGTTCGTGGCGCGCGACCAGGCAGTTGCGATGGATCCGCACGAAGCGGCCACCGAATTCCTCTTCCAGCGATTTCAGCGATTCCTCGATCAGGTCCTCGCCGCGCGCGTGGTGCACCACCACGTACTTCTCCTCCGCCTGCAGGTAGTGCACTTCATCCACTGGAATCAGCCGCAGGCTGCCCCGCAGGCGTGCACACAGGTGGGTCCGCGGCTGGCTGCTCGATGACGCCGGGGCCTGGGTCTCGCGCCCGGCGATGAAGGTGCGCGCGCGTTCGAGCGCGGCGGCCAATCGCTCGGCGCGGATCGGCTTCATCAGGTAGTCGATGGCGGCGGCCTCGAAAGCCGACAGCGCGTGTTCGTCGTAGGCCGTGCAGAACACCACGGCGGGGCGCGGGTCGAAGGCCGCCAGATGGCGGGCAGCCTCGAGTCCGTCCACGCCCGGCATGGCGATGTCCAGCAGGACCATGTCGGGGCGATGCTGCGAACAGGCCTGCAACGCGTCCAGGCCGTTCTCGGCCTCGGCGACCACCTCGATACCGGGATGCTCGGCCAGCAACGCGCGCAGGCGCTCGCGGGCAAGGGGTTCGTCGTCGGCAATGACCACTTTCACGGCAAAGGCGTCCTCGGTGAACGTTGGCGTGATCCCCCGCGTCCTAGGTTACCCATGGCAGCGCCATGCGTCATCCTTCGGGGGTCGCGAGGGGATTACAACGCAAACCGCTGGCCCATCCAGTCACCCAGGTCACGGATTTCCTCCGCGCATACCTGGTGTGCCATCGGATAGCGGTGCCATTGCACGTCGAAACCCAGCTCCCCGAGCACACGGGCACTCTGTTCGGCGTGGATGAGCGGGATCACCGGATCACCGGTGCCGTGCGCCATGAAGACCGGTTGCGTGGTGGCCGCAGCCGCCAGGTGCGTAGCAGCCTGCGCCGCGCCCGGCAGGTAGGTGGACAGCGCGATCAGCCCCGCCAGTGGCACCTGCCTGCGCAGGCCGGCCGCCAGGGTGATGGCGCCGCCCTGCGAGAAGCCCGCCAGCAGCAACCGCTCCGGCGCGATGCCCCGCGCCTGCTCGCGCGCGATCAGCGACTCCACCTGTACCAGCGACTCCTCGATGCCGACGCTGTCCGCCCGAGTGGGGAAGTCCATGCCCACGATGTCGTACCACGCACGCATGCGGACGCCGTTGTTGATCGTCACAGCACGCACGGGCGCATGCGGGAAGACGAAGCGCAACGCCGGCCAGCCAGGCCGCACCAGTTCGGGCACGATCGGCGCGAAGTCGTGGCCATCGGCACCCAGGCCGTGCAGCCACAGCACGGACCACTGCGGCGCCGGGCCGGTTTCCTGTTCGACGGTATCGAGAATCGGGGAAGCGGAGGCGGTTGTCATGCCGCCATTCTCACCGCAGACGCGTACGGACACCAATCAGCCGTCGCTCGACCCCGGGGCTGGCAGCTGGAACCGCACGGTGCGTCGCGATGCATGGGCCTGTCCGGTCGCCTCGAAACGCCAGCGTTGCGCAACGGCGAGCGCGGGCGCATCGAACATGCCCGCAGGCGTCGATGACACCAGGCGCACGTCGCGCACGCTGCCGTCGGGCTGGATGGTGAAAGCGACTTCCGCCTGCCCTTCCACGCGCGCGCGCAGCGCAGGCAGTGGATATCGCGGCTGTGCGTCCTGGAGCAGCCGCGGCGTCCGGATCTCCTGTACGACACGCGACGGCACAACGGAAGGGCTGGTGGCCGGCGCTTCTTCCTGTCGCGTAGCTAGCGGCGCAGGTGGAGGAGCGACGACAGCCGGCGCAGCAGCGAGTGTGGACGCTGGGACAGGTGCGCGCATGGCTTGCGCCGGCAATGCCTCGCCGGTCGAGGACATGCGGGATGCGGCCGGCCGGACTGCTTCCTGATCAGGAGCAGCAGCCTGCAACGCCTGCTCGCGCAGCAATGCCGCCACGCCGGCTTTCAGCCGCGGCAGCGCAGGCGCTTGTCCATCGATGCGTTCGATCAGGCCCTGCAGGCGCTTCGCCTCCCCTGCATCGCCACGTGCAATCGCCTGCTCGGCGGCGATCAGCACATAGGGCTGCAGTTCCGACAGTGCGGCCTGTGCACGGGTGCGCTCTCCCGCTTCGACGCGTGCGGCCAGGTAGTGTTCGACCGCATTGTCTCCCGCCGGAGCGAGCATCCGGTTCTCCGCCAGCGCCTGCGTTGCGCGTGCGTATGGCGTGGCGGGCACCGCTTCATCCAACCGGATGTCCGCCGCGACCGGCGACGCTGTCCCACCCTGCTTCGCGTCGGGCGAGGATGCGCCCTGGCACCCTGCCAGGCATAGCAGCAACCCGACCCCCAACCACATCCGTTTCGCTTTCATGGCCACCCCTGTCATGCGGGCGGCAAGCCTAGGCGGCGATCATGACGACGGTGCGTCAGGCAATGCCTGACCCTCCACAGAGTGGCTTCACGCCCCGCGTCTCCACTCGGGAGCTGCCCCGCGAAGGTGCGCACGGGCGGCATCGACCGTGGCCTGCGGCCTGGCAATCCGACTGTAAGCGCTTGCAGGGGCCCAGACACCCGCGCCCCCCTGGAACTTCAGGTAAAGTGCGGCGATCAGGGGCCGATACCGCATCGTATCTCCCCGTTTCGGGGACGGCTTAGCAGGGAGTGCCGTGGCGAACCCGGTCCATCAGGCGGAAACCGTTCTTGGGGAAGAACTGACCGTGAGGCCCACTGCCATCGCCATGCCGCCACACTTCGCCAATGGCGCGCCCGACGTGTCCTGGGTCATCGACCACAGCGACAACGCGGTCGTGGTCTGCGACGACGCAGCGCACATCACCTGGATCAACCAGGGCTTCACCCGCATGCTCGGCTACACGCTGGAGGAAGCCGCCGGCCGCCGCCCCAGCGATTTCCTGGCCGGCCCGCACACCGATCCGGAAACGGTCGAATGGGTGCGCGGCCAGTTGAACGTCCAGCAGGGCTACCGCACCGAACTGCTGGTCTACGCCAAGAGCGGCGTGCCGCTGTGGATCTCTGCGGTCGTCAATCCCGTCTTCGACCCCGAGCGCAACGTCCGCTACCTGCTCGGCGTCTATACCGACATCACCCACAGCAAACTGCACGAGGAGCTGCACCGCAAGGTGTTGGGCGCTATCGTCCGGGAGCAGCCGCTGCAGGAGGTGCTGACGCTGGTCTGCCGCGAAGTCGAAAAGGTCATGCCGGAAGCCGTGGCGTCGGTGATCGCGCTGGACGACTACGGCCGCCTTCGCCCGCTCGCGGCCCCCAGCCTGCCCGACGCCATCGGCGCGCTGATCGACGGCGAGCTCGCGGGTCCGATGGTCGGCGCCTGCGGCTCGGCCGCCTGGAGCGGGCAACCCGTCGAGTGCAGCGACATCGAACGCGACCCGCGCTGGCAGGCGTACAACGCCCCGTTCCTCGCGCTGGGCATCCGTGCATGCTGGTCGAGTCCCATCAAGGCGCATGATGGGCGCGTGCTGGGCACGTTCGCGCTGTACTACTGGGAAAACAGGGCACCCGACGATTTCCACCAGCGCGTGGTCGATGTCTGCCTGCACCTGTGTGCGCTGGCGATGGAACGCGAGCGCGCGCGTGCGCGCATGCACCAACTCTCGTTCTTCGACACGCTGACCGGGCTGCCGAATCGCGCGCTGTTCAACAGCAAAGTCGAGCAGATGCTGCTGGGCGCCGCGCGACGCGACAGCGCCGTGGCGTTGCTGTTCATCGACATCGACCGCTTCAAGATCGTGAACGACACCCAGGGCCACACGGCCGGCGATGCGCTGCTGCGCGAGCTGGCCAAACGCCTGGGCAGCGAACTGCGCGAAGGCGACGTGGTGGCGCGACTGGCCGGCGACGAATTCGTGCTGGCCATTCCCGACCGCAGTGCGGAGGAGGCCGCCAACCTGGCCGATCGCCTGATGGCCCGGCTGTCCGAACCCCTCAGCGCAGGCCGGATGATGCTGACGCCGCAGGCCAGCGTGGGGGTGGCGATGTTCCCCGCCGATGGCTGGGATGTGGATTCGCTGGTACGCCATGCCGACATCGCGATGTACCGCGCCAAGTCCGAGGGCGGCGCGCGCATCGTGTTCTACAGCCTTGAGATGAACCAGGCGATGCAGGAGCGGCTCGCACTGGAGAATGCGCTGCGCGAGGCGGTGCGCAGCGGCCAGTTGCGCCTGCATTACCAGCCCCAGGTCGCCCTGGATGACGATGCCCGGCTGCACGGCGTTGAAGCGTTGCTGCGCTGGCGCCATCCGGAAATCGGCGAGATCTCGCCTGCCACCTTCGTGCCGATGGCCGAGGAGTGCGGCCTGATCGACGAACTGGGCCGGTGGACGCTGGAAGAAGCCTGCACCCAGATGGCGGACTGGCGGCGTCGCGGGGTGCCGGTGCCGCGCGTCTCGGTCAACCTGTCGGCGATCAACTTCGAACAGCAGGATCTGCCGACCTTCATCGGCAATGTGTTGGGCAAGTGCGGGCTCTCCCCGTCAGAGCTGATGGTGGAAGTGACCGAGAGCGTCATGCTGGCGCAGAAACCCGAGGTGCTGGCCAACATCGATGCAATCCACCGCATGGGCGTGCACCTGTCGATCGACGATTTCGGCACCGGCTACTCCAGCCTGAGCCATCTCCACCGCCTGCCGATCAGCGAACTGAAGCTCGACATGAGCTTCGTGCGCGACCTCGAGCACAGCGAGTCCGCACGTGCACTTACCACCTCCATCCTGCGCATCGGCGAAAGCCTGGCGCTGAAGGTGGTGGCCGAAGGTGTCGAGAATGCGGCGCAGCGCGCCGTGCTGGCCTCGCTCAACTGCGATCTGCTGCAGGGCTATTACGTCTCGCGCCCCCTGTCCCCGCACTCGCTGGAACGCTGGATCAGCCTGCAACCACCGGCGGAGTGAGCGAAAGGCGCGTCTGGTCTTCCAGCAGGAAGCCCAGTGCGTCGCCACAAGGGGCCGCCACGCGGAACCGCAGCAGCTCATCGGCGCGCGTCCGCCCCAGATTGACGGCGATCACCGGGATATCCGCGCGCACGGCGGCATGCACGAAGCGCAACCCGGAGTAGACCATCAGGGACGAGCCGACCACCAGCATGGCATCCGCGCGCTGGAGATGCGCCATGGCATGGTCGACGCGCACGCGCGGCACGTTCTCGCCAAAGAACACCACGTCGGGTTTGAGCAGGCCGTCGCAGGCCTCGCAGGCGGGCACATGGAACGCGCTGAAGTCGCGCCCTTCCAGGTCCGCATCGCCATCGGGCGCCGCGACAGCATCGAGCGCCACCCAGTCGGGATTCGTGGACGCCAGGCGAACCTGCATGTCCGCGCGCGGAGAACGTGCCCCACATCCCGTGCACACCACCTGATCGAGCCGGCCGTGCAGGTCGACCACCGACAGGCTGCCGGCGGCTTGGTGCAGGCCGTCCACATTCTGTGTCAGCAGCATTTCCGATTGCCCGCGCGCTTCAAGCGACGCCAGTGCCTGATGCGCGACGTTCGGCCGGGCGCATGCGATGCGCGGCCAACCGAGCAGACTGCGCGCCCAGTAGCGCTGGCGCGTGGCGTGCTCGCCCATGAACGCCTGATAGGTCACCGGCGGCGTGCGCTTCCAGGTGCCGTGTTCATCGCGGTAGTCGGGAATGCCGGAGCCGGTGCTGCAACCCGCCCCGGTCAGGACGAACAGGCGCCGGTGCACGGTCAGGAAGGCTTCGAGTCGTGGGTCGCTCATGCCGGCAGCTTAGGCCATGCCGCCGGCTCCGAGTTTCACGGCTTGGGCGCGGGGCAATAGCTGCGCAGGTAATCCATGTGCGCGGGCATCTGGCGTGCCGTACCGAGCACGTTGCTGCGGATGTCGTCGAGGAAGCGCTGGAGATCCTCTTTCGACATCACATCCGCGGTCGGGTGATAGCCCTTCGGGACCACGCCCTGTCCCAGCATGACCTGTATCCACGAATTCTCGCCGAACAACTCGCCGGGCACGTGGAAAACCGTGCCCGTCTCGCGGAAGAGTTCGATCCTGTGCCGGAGCGTCGCGGGGATTTCCATCTCCGCTATGTCGCGCCAGTAGGGCGTGTCGCGACGATCGCTGACCGCGTAGTGCATCACCACGAAGTCGCGCACGTGCTGCAGTTCTTCGTCCAGGCGAGCGTTGTACTCGTCGATCGCCGGCTGCGTGATCGTATGCGGGAAGGTCTGCAGCAGCCGCACGATGCCGCGCTGGATCAGGTGGATGGTGGTGGACTCCAGCGGCTCGATGAAGCTGCCGGCCAACCCGAGTGCCACGCAGTTCTTCGCCCAGCATTGTTGCCGTTGCCCCGGCTTGAAGCGGATCGGCCACGGCTGCTTGATGACCTCGCCCTCCACACTGGACAGGAACTGCTCGCGCGCTTCGTCGTCGCTGATATGGCGGCTGGAGTACACGATCCCGTTGCCGACCCGGTGCTGCAACGGGATGCGCCATTGCCACCCCGCCGTCCCGGCGATGGCGCGCGTGTAGGGCACGGCATCGCGCGCCGCGGTGGTCTGCGTGGCCAGCGCGCTGTCGTTGAACAGCCACCGGGACCAGTCGGTGTAACCCACGCCCAGCGTCTTTCCGATAAGCAGGGCACGGAAGCCGGTGCAGTCGATGAACAGGTCGCCCTCGATCACTTCGCCGCGCTCTAGCTTGATCGAGGAGATGCCGCCATCGGCATCGGTGGCGACATCGACGATCTTGCCCTCGACGCGCTTGCACCCGTGGCGTTCACTGAATCCGCGCAGGAAGCGGGCGTAGAGCGCCGCGTCCATGTGGTACGCGTAATTCACGTGGTAGCGCGGCAGATGGGAGAAGCGGTCCTGAAGCGCGGCCTGGAGTTCGATGCAATAGTCGCTGTATTCGCTCGCCAGGCCTTCGGCCCGACCGCGCAACCAGAAATGCTGGAAGCCTGCCGACCAGTGGTCCTTGCCGCTGGTGCCGAACGAGTGGATGTAGCGATGGCCGACATCCTTCCAGTTCTCGAAGGAGATGCCCAGCTTCACGGTGCCCTGCACCGCCGCCATGAAATCCTGCTCCTTGATGTCGAGCAGGCGATGGAAGACCACCAGCGTCGGGATCGTCGCCTCGCCCACGCCGACCGTCCCAATCTCTTCCGACTCGACCAGGGTGATGTCCAGGGTCTTGCCCAGCGTCTTGGACAGTGCGGCAGCGGCCATCCAGCCGGCGGTGCCGCCACCGGCGATGACGACACGCTTGACGGTGCGGGGATTGGCCATCGGTTGCGACGTCTGCATGCAGGTTCACTCAACGGTTGAGGCGCTGCAGCAGCAGCGCGCGCAGGTGGCGGACACGGGCTTCATCGAGCGGCGCGAGCACGCGCCGTGCCGCTTCGGGCACGTGGCCGGCGTCCCGTTCCTCGTCGTAGTCGAAAACATAGTGGTCGAACACATCCTTCCACACCGCGCGCTCGTGCATGGGAAGGTCGCGCACGCTCATGATCGCGAGCATCAGTGCATTCATCGGCGTATCCATCCACGCAGGCGACTCACGCCACCAGTAATTCACCAGCACGTTGAACGCGTCCAGGCCCTCCATGTGGTGCCACCACATGCTGGGGATGAGCACCGCATCACCCGGCTCCAACACGGCGGTCCGGGCCTGCTCCATGGCCTTGGCGAACCTCGGGAACCGCTCAAGATCAGGCGCGGCGAAATCGACCAGGCTCACCGCCTGCCCCGCGGGCGTGTGGTCCAGCGGACCGATGTAGAGATTCTCCAGCTGGTCCGGCGGGAACAGCGTCACCCGGCGGCGACCCGCGACCACGCAGGCGAGGTTGTCCGGCACATCCTGGTGCGCGGCGATCCGGCTGCGGTTGCCGATCCAGATGCTGGCCAGTGGATCGCGCTGACGGAGATCGACGTCGTTCTCGGCGCGGAATCCCGGCAGGAAGGTGTCGAGCGTGGTGGAGGCCACGTAGATGGAAGGCGGCGCTGTCGCATCGAGATATTTGCGCAGCGTGTCGAGCGCGACGGACAGCGGCACCTGTTCACGACGGAAATTGAAGCCGCTCAGGTCCTCGTTGTAGAACACGCGCCCCTTCGCCTCGGGCGGAGCGACGGTGGCCACGACGGGCATGCCGCCATGATCGAACCGCTTGAGGTAGTCGATGCCCGCTGCCGCCGATGCCCGAGCCGCCTGCACCACGGGCCAGGCCGAGACCAGCCCCCGCAGGACCACCGGCCGTGCCCCCAGCAGCACAGCCTTCGGCAGCGACTGCGGACCGCAGCCAGCGATCTCGTCGATGGGGATGGGCTCAGCGACCGGCAGCACGGCGTTGGTTGGTCCGTTCGATCAGATCGCGGAAGCGCGACATCGATGCCAACACCATGTAGACGGGCAGCAGATGGCCATCGCGCGCCAGTCGCTCCAGTGCATCTCCCGACAATGCCTGCAGCCGTGCCTCGTCGATGGTATGGAAGCCCGCGAGCCGATTGTGCGAGCCGTCATCCAGCTTCACGTCGAGCACGAACGATTCCAGCAGATCGTGCTCCAGCAAGGCCTCGATGAAGGCGGGCGTGGCGACAACGCCATCATGCAGCGCCAGCAGCACGGACTTCACGCGCTCCAGGAACTCCGTGGCACCGCCATGGTCATGGAACAGCCCCTCGCCACCCCCCTCGCGGACACGCGGGTGACCGAGATCGACATGCAGCAGCCGCTCTTCGCCGGATACCCCGACCAGGAAGGGCTGCCGCCTGACGGACAGCGGGACATACGTGGCGTCCCAGCGCTCCCCTTCGAGGAACAGGTTCTCGCCCTCCTGCAGGCCGAACAGCGCCAGCGGAACGAAGCGCCCTTCGCCGTCGCGCGCGAACACGATCGGGTAGTGCGCCTGCAGCTCGCGGAACTCGGCAGGGAATGTCAGTGCCCGCATCACGGCATCGCCGAGTGCGGCGCCATGGCCGGCCCGCACGCGGAGCATCCGGTGCTCGACATTGTTCAACAGGACGTGCTGGCTCATCGGCTCTCGCAGGCTACCGGGCGGAACAGCGCAACCCGTGGCATCGTGCCCGATCACATGGGGCAAAGAAAGACGGAGCCGCCGGACCTGCCGACGACTCCGTCCCTGGATCGCACCGCTGCGGTCAGAACTTGTACCGCAGGCCGAACATGTAGCGCGGACCGGTCTGGGTGGCGAACCGCACCATGTTCTCGTGACGGGCGTGGGTGCGCATCGTCTCGTCGGTGAGGTTGATGCCTTCCAGGCTGATCGTCAGCTGTGGCGTCACCTGGTAGCTCACGTTCATGTCGAACTGGCCGTACTCTTCGACGTAGTTGGGGTTGTTGCCCTGCCCGCCGACGCCGTTGAAGAACTCGTCGCGCCAGTTGTACGCCGCGCGGACCTGCCACGGCCCCTTGTCGTAGAACGCCACCACGTTGGCCGAATCGCTCAGGCCCACCAGCGGGTACTGGTCACCCAGGTCCGTGTCGTCGAACGTCAGCCCCGAATCGACCTTGGTGTAGTTGGCCGCAATACCGAAACCGCTGTCGCCGAACAGGTGCTGGACATTGATCTCGAAGCCATCGAGCGTATCCGACCGCTGGTTGGCCGGAACAGTGATGTTGAACCCGGCGATCGGGTCGCCCGGTTGGCCCGTGATCGTACCGGCGACCGCATCGACACCCGGATCCCCGGCATGGTTGGCGAAGATGTAGTTGCGGATGCAGTCGCCGTCCGTCGCCAGGCAGCCTGCTGCGAGCGCATTGTTCCAGTAGGTGCCGCCCACCGGGGTATGCAGGGCGAACGGTTCTTCGCGCACGATGGTGTCGCTGATGAAGTTCTTGATGTCCTTGCGGAAGTAGCCAACCGAGAAGTAGCTGCCGGGGCTGTAGTACCACTCGAACGACAGATCGAAGTTGTCCGAAAGCAGGGGCTCCAGCGACGGGTCGCCGCGACTGCCGTCGCCGCCGGTGATACGGACGACATTCGCCAGTTGCTGGCCGCCACGGATAGCGCCCCAGCCGGGACGACCGATGGTCTGGCTGTAGCTGCCGCGCAGCACCATGCTGTCGCTGATATCCAGCTTCAGGTCCAGGTTCGGCAGGAAATAATCGTAGTCGCCCTCGCGCCGGCCAAACGTCTGCTCGGCCGCGTAGTTCACGTACAGCTCGTTCGCCGCCACCCAGCTGATGGTTTCGCCGACACGTTCCAGCGCCGTGGAAACGACTTCCGTCTTCTCGTAACGGACACCCAGGGCCACGTGCAGCGGCATGGACCAGTCGAACATCGTCGTCCACTGCACATAGGCGCTCTTCGACTTCTCCGACGTACGCATGTCGTCGGTGAACTCGGTCGGCATCTGGTAGCAGCTCGCACAGCCTGATTCGTCGATCGCGGCCTGGCGCAGGCGCTCGAAGTCGAACACCAGGAACGCGTCGGTCCAGTTCGGGTTGTTGTGGTTGCCGAAGGCCTCGAAGTAGCGCGACATGTGGTCGACGTACCAGATGCTGTCGTCATAGTCCGCCGGCGTGCCGACGCCACCCCAGGTATCGCGCTGCATCACGGAGGACGCGGAGCGGTTCTGTACATCGATGGCCGACACGCCGAAGTCCAGCCCAGAGTAGTCACCGAACTCGAAGCGGCCCTTGGCCTGCAGCTGTTCGACCTCGGACTTGTTGTAGCTGTTCTGGAAGACCGAACCGGTCACCAGCGCCTGCGATGCGAGCACCTCGGTCTGGCCGGGCGGCAGTTGGACGTTGACGATCGGAATCTCGCCGCTGTAATCGACGGTGGTGGTACCACGCACATACGCAGCCACGCCGAGCACGCCGGCCGACCCGAGCGGACTGTCCGGCTTCGATTCGGAGGTGGAATTGTGGTAATCGAACTCGAGATTGAGATTGTCGGTGACTTCCCACTCGACGTTGAAGCCCAGCGAATCACCGGTGGTCTTGGTCGCCAGCTGCATGCCGCCCATCGAAAGGTCGGCGTTTGTCATGTCCTCGGAATAGATGATCGGCGCCGCAACCGGGCCATCGGTCCATGAACTGTCACCCGGGCCGTAGTTGAACCACACCGACAGCTCGCTGCGCTGCTGCTGAACCTTGTTCTCGATGTAGTTGTAGTCCAGCGTGGTCGTCACGTTGTCGGTCGGCGCCCACTGCAGCGTCACCTGGCCGTTGGTGCGCTGGCGCTGCACGCCATTGACGCTGTAACCGGTGTTCTGCGGACGCGCATAGACATCGTCCAGGCCCGGACGGTTGTCGATGCGGTCATAGTAGGTTTCGCCCGGCAGCGGCAGGCGCTGCCAGCTGTTCGAGTTGTCGCCGTAGAACGTCAGCCAGCCATCGGCCACCGACGCCTGGTTGAAACCGGAATCACGCTCCTGGTAGCTGCCGCTGAGCGCGATACCGAAACGGCCATCGGCATAGGTCTGGCTGAAGATGCCCGACATCTCGCCCGTGAAATCGCTGCCCTGCATGGTCTTGGGCAGGTTGCCATTGGAGCTGTCGTTGACCGCCTTCAACCCGAACGTCGCGACCGGCTCGGCCTGCAGCGGGCGCGCCGTCCGCACGTCGATGGTGGCGCCGATGCCGCCGGTCGGATTGTCGGCGCGACCGGTCTTGAAGACGCGGATCTCGGACACCGATTCGCTGGCCAGGTTGGCGAAGTCGAACGAGCGCGAGGTGGACGAGCCCGCACCACCGCTGCCCAGGTTGGACGCAGGCATCTGGCGACCGTTGAGCAGCACCAGGTTGTAGTCCGGGCCCATGCCGCGCACGGTGACCTTCGAGCCTTCACCGCTCGACGTGCGATCGATCGACACACCGCTGATGCGCTGGAGCGATTCGGCCAGGTTGGTATCCGGGAACTTGCCGATGTCCTCGGCGACGATGCCATCGACGACACCCTGCGCATCGCGCTTGAGGTTCATCGATGACTCGAGGCTCGCGCGGATTCCCTTGACCACGACGGTATCCAGCGTGGCGGGATCCACCTCACCGGTGGTTGCGGGCGCCGGATCGGCGTTGCCCTGGGGCTCGGCCTGCTGCGCCCATGCGGGCCCTGCGAGCGCGAGCAGCAATGCGGATGTAAGCACCCGCTTCCTAGGAACGGATTGCACTTGCTTCATGGACTTTCCCCTCTCCGGAAATTCACGAATGGCGTTGGTGTGTGTGTTCGAGGCCTCTGTCCCCCTTCACATTGGGCCGAATTGGACGCGTGATTGACAGCGTTGTCAACTTTCTGTGATTCGACCCATGATTGCAAGAAAATGGCTTGTTTCAAGCACTATTCTTCATGTTGCGTCGCAGCTGAAACCGTTTTCTTTCCCGCGTGGTGCTACAAGGAAAATGAAAATAATTCCCGCGCAACCACACTGAAGGTTCTCTATTGGTATGGAATGCGCGCACGACTTCCACCCTCCCGGACGCGCTTGGCGCCGACGGGATCCAGGACCGATGCAAGTGAGGAATGCGACTGCTTCAGCGCCGCGCGGGTGGCTGTGTCGATTCGCGGAACAGCACTTCGTGTTCGACGTGCACCATGCTCCCCGCTTCCGCCGAGCGGATGCGCGCCAGCAGTTGCAACGTGGCCAGCCTGCCCATTTCTGACGTGGGCTGCCGCACCGTCGTCAGCGCAGGATAGATGTGGCGCGCGATGGGCGTGTCATCGAAGCCGCACACCGAAATGTCGCGCGGCACCGCCAGCCCGCGCTCGCACGCCGCGCGGATGACGCCGGCCGCCATGTCGTCGTTGGCCGCGAAAATCGCAGTCGGTGGCCGGTGCAGGTCGAGCAGCCGGTTGCCGGCCTCGATGCCGGACTCGAACGAGAAGGCGCCCTGCACCACCAGCTCTGCGTCGTACTCCAGCCCTGACGCACGCAATGCGTCCTTGTAGCCCTTGAAACGCCACTGGCACGCGCCATGCGCCGGTGGACCCTTGATGTGACCGATGCGGCGATGGCCTTGCGCCACGAGTCCGGCGATCAGTTCAAGCACGGCAGCCGTCTCGTCCATCATCACCCCGATGCGATGATCGGGATGCTTCGGCGCGATGCAGGCGAACGGCACTTCCTGCTGTTCCAGGAATTCCAGCACCACAGGGTCGTCGGTCAGCGGAGGAATCAACACCACGCCGTCCGGTGCGAAGTGCTCGAACACGACCTTGAGATCGTCGGCCTTGCGCTGCTTCGACGCACCCACCGGTGCCAGCACCAGGTTGTAGTGGTTGTCGCGGCAGGCATCCAGCATGCCGCTCTGGATCTCCATCAGGTAGTTGCGCGACGGATTGTTGTAGACCAGCGCAATGACATACGAGCGCTGCCCGGCCAGGCTGCGTGCCGACAGATTGGGACGGTATTGCAGCTGGTCGACGGCCTTCATGACCCGCTGGCGCATTTCTTCACGGACGTTCGGCTCGTTGTTGAGCACGCGCGACACGGTCTTCATGGACACGCCTGCAGCCGCAGCCACGTCTTCGATCCGACTACGCATTGGGATGCTCCTGCTCCACTCGTCCACCCTCCCGGCACGACGCCGGATTCTGACAGCGATGCCCGCTGCTTGGATACCGCACGACCCGTCCCGCGACCAGTACGACCCGTCGCACATCACGGGTGGAACCCTGCGGGTGCGGGTGATCACGCGCAAACCGTTGCTGCACGGCAACACACATCCCGTGTATGCGCGCAGTGGACGCTGCATGCGTCCCGTTTTCCGCCACCCGGCGCGCAATCGGTTGACAGCAAGGTGTAGCAACGCTATGACAGCGCTGTCAACTACCGCGCATCCGACGCGCTCCACACCGCGCCCGGCTGCATACTTCCATACGAGGCGCCAGCATGCATTCCACCCGTTTGTTCTCCGCCATTACGGTTGGCGTGGCCCTGGCCGCCGGAATGACGGACGCAGGTGCCACCGGCCCCCGGGAGACCTCCATGCAACCCGCCTCCACGGTGACCATCTACACGACCGCGCAGGGCTCCCCCCAGCGCCTCAGCGAAACAGGCACCGTCGTGCTCAAGCCGGGGCACACGCTGACGGAAGTCGAGACGTCGGTCTTCGTGGACCCCGCCGTGCGGTTCCAGTCATTGCTGGGCATCGGCGGCGCCATCACCGACTCAACCGCCGAGGTCTATGCAGCGCTGCCGCCTGCGAAACAGGCCGAATTCATGCGTGCGTACTACGACAAGCAGGAAGGCATCGGCTACTCGTTGGCACGCACCACCATCCACAGCTCCGATTTCAGCTCGGCCAGCTACACCTACATCGAGGAAGGCGACAAGACGCTGGAGACGTTCTCGATCGACCACGACCGCCAGGCCCGCCTGCCGATGATCAAGCAGGCCATCGCGGCCGCCGACGGCAAGCTGCCCTTGTTCGCCAGCCCCTGGAGCGCGCCCGCCTTCATGAAGACGAACAACCACATGCTGCGTGGCGGCGCGCTGCTGCCCGAGTACCGGCAGGCGTGGGCGAACTATTTCGTCAGGTTCATCCAGGCCTACGAGAAGGAAGGGGTGCCGATCTGGGGCATCACCGTGCAGAACGAGCCGATGGCCACGCAGACGTGGGAGTCGATGCTGTACACGGCCGAAGAAGAGCGCGATTTCCTCAAGCAGCACCTCGGCCCGACCATGCACGCGGCCGGCTACGCCGACAAGAAGATCATCGTGTGGGACCACAACCGCGACATGATGCTGTATCGCGCCCAGGTGATCCTCGGCGACCCGGAGGCAGCGAAGTACGCCTGGGGCCTCGGCTTCCACTGGTACGAGACGTGGGCGGGCTTCGACCCGATGTACCGCAACGTGGCGGCGGTGACGCAGGCGTTTCCCGACAAGCCGGTGCTGCTGACCGAGGCGGCGGTCGAGAAGTTCGACCCCGCGCGCTACCAGCACTGGCCGAATGCCGAACGCTACGGGACCTCCATGATCCACGATCTCAACAACGGCGCTGTCGGCTGGACCGACTGGAACATGCTGCTGGACGAGAAAGGTGGCCCCAACCACGTGGGCAACTACTGCTTCGCGCCGCTGCACGCCGATACACGCACCGGTGAGCTGATCTACACACCCAGCTACTACTACATCGGGCACTTCTCGAAGTTCATCCGTCCCGAAGCACGTCGCGTCAGCACCGCCACCAGCCGCAGCACCCTGCTGGCGACGTCCTTCGCCAATCCCGACGGACGCCTGGCCACGGTCGTGATGAACCCCACCGACAAGGAGATCGCCTACAACTTCTATGTAGGCCAGGCCTCGGCCGTGGTCACCATCCCGGCGCGCGCGATCCAGACCCTGGTGAACTGACCACACGGCTGAGGGGAGTCCGCCATGCGTCCGTTGCTTGTCCTGTTGCTGCTGCTGCCGGGTGCACCCACCTCCGCCGCAGATGCTTTCGCGTGGCCCGACGGACGTCGTGCAGCCGTGAGCCTGGCCTACGACGATGCGGTTCCGTCGCAACTGGACAACGCAATCCCCGCGCTCGACCGCCACGGCCTGAAGGGTACGTTCTACCTGACGCTGTCCTCCGACACGGTGCGTACGCGGCAGCAGGAGTGGGTGTCCGCCGCACGCAACGGCCATGAGTTGGGAAACCACAGCCTGTTCCACCAATGCTCGGGCTCCCGGCCCGATCGCGACTGGGTGGAGGCGCACCGCGATCTCGACAGCGTCACCGTGGCGCAGATGCGCGACCAGGTGCTGCTGGCGAATATCATGCTGGCCGCGCTGGATGGCAGACACGAACGGACCATGACCGTGCCCTGCGGAGATACACAGGCTCGCGACGGCAACTATGTCGACGCCATCGCGTCGGCATTCGTGGCGATCAAGCTGGGACAGGGCGGCGTGATCGAGGACATGGCGACACTCGATCCGATGGCGGTGCCGGTCGACGTTCCGGTCGAGGTGACCGGCGAAGCGCTGATCGCGCGCGTCGAAGAGGCGACGCGAAGGGGCACGATGGTCAACTTCACCTTCCATGGCATCGGCGGCGACCACCTCGCCGTCTCCAGCGACGCACACGAAGCATTGCTGCGGCACCTGGCTGCCCATCCGGACGTGTACTGGGTGGCGCCGTTCGTGGACATCATGCAGCACGTCGCCCGCGTACGTGCGGCGAAGGACGCCGGGCCCTAGTGCGCGCGCAAAGACTGCGCCGCTTTCAGCGACTGCACGCGGCGAGTTTCTGGCGGGCGTGCCATACGGCGCGCCACGCCAGCGTGTAGGCCATGTCCGCTTCACGCGGCAACAGATGTTCGGCACGCACGGGATCGGCACCGTGGGCGAAGGCGTACTCGATGCCTTCGAGCTGCGACAGGTGCAGGCGCACCGGCCGTGCGAACTCGGCAAGCAGCGACGCCCGGCAGTGGGCAAAATCCTGTCCGAGGATCGCCAGTTGCTCGCGGATGGCCCGACTGGCCGCGCCATCGAGCCCGGGCGCCGGCTTCTCTACGATCGGCGCGGCCTTGTAGGCATCGCCGGTGGCTTCGCTGCCCAGGTCCGCCACCCGCTCGTGCAGCGCGGGGTTGAAGCGCACCGACGGGGGTGGTCTCGCACGTGCGGGTTGGTCTCCTGTGCCGAGCGGTATGCTCACCGCGCCGCCGGTCACCGAACCATGCGCATTCTCCAGTGCGACATCGCCGGCGGTGCCCTTTCCCCGCCATGCGCGATCGAAGCGGGTCTCCCGATAGTCGATCGGGTTGATGCGATCGAACGGACCGCGCGCATCCGCCTGCCGCGCGCCGGGTGCGCTGCCGGGTGGCCGACCTGGCGCGGATGATGGCGTGCCGATGCCATCTGGCACGCGAAGGCGTCCGTCGCGCTCGTAGAGTACGGAGCGCGGCTCTGTCTGTCGTGCGGATACAGGGGTCTGCGATGTGGAGGACGCGACTGGACGGACCGGCGATGCGGCACCGCCGCGTGACGCGGCATCGGTATGCGTGGACTGGGGCGGTCGCTCATCCGCCGCACGATCGCGGGTGATGAAACGCAGCCGCAACGACGGCTCCTCCATTCCTTCCCCTTGCGACACGGGACGCTGGGACATCAGTACCAGCAACGCAAGCGCCACCACGGCCGCGCTGGCGGCGCCTGCGATGAGGCGGTCCAGCACGTCCGTTGTCAGCCCCTGCGTTGGCACGCAGGCACGCACATCACGCTCAGATGGCACGCAAGGCCATGATGGCAGGCGATCGCTCGCAGTCCGGATACGGCGATGGGATCACGCCGGATCTTCTTCGTCTTCGGGCGGGTGGGATCGAGGCACGAAACCCTGCTCCCCGAGGCACGCATCCAGCAGCGCGTGCTGGTCGTCGGTCAAAGCCGGAGGTGCATGTCGATCACCGGAGGATGGCGGCGGCAGATCGAGTTCGTCCGCGCAGGCCTCGACCGCTTCTTCAAAGTCGGTGGACGGGAGCGGCATGCCGCCATGGCCTCGCGCATGCGGTGGCGGGCCGCCCGGCCCGAACGGGGGCGGCGGACGGTGCGGCGGCGGGAGAGACGTGCAGCAGGCCGCTAGGCCGAAGGCCATTCCGGCAAGAGCCAGGCCACGAAAGAACGGGACGTAGGACAAAGGATCTCCTCGCAGGGTCACGGAAGGGAAGGATGATGTCGCCACAGTGCCGGCACGGGGGGACGGAACGGGACGTGGGAGAGGGTGGCCACCGCGTCGTCCCTCCATGCCGGGCGGAACAGGGATGCAGCATGGCTCATGCATGTGGCGCGCGGATGCCGGCGTGTGTCAGCGCCGTCGCACCGGGTGCAGACGCATGCGCGACCGCGCACTTGCCTGCACGGGCGGCGAGCGCGGACTCTACCCAGCAGCGCTGCGACGCATCAAGAACGTTGCCGAATGCATCGCGGGCACGAAGGGGCTGCAGGTTGCCCGCTTTCCATGGCTCGTCCGCGCGGATCAGGCCGCCCGCCATCGCGCGGTAACGCGACCACAGCGTGTCGTCGGGCTCGCACCCGAGGAACGCCAGCACGCGCGCCATGCTTTCGCGCGGCTCACGCACCAATGCTTCATAGCTCACGTGCAGGTGCCGCGGATCGCCGCGCCAGCGCTCGCTTTCCTGTCGCGCGGTGTCCCAGCGGTCGACGCACTTCTCCAGCGACAGGAACGGCCTCCAATCGGGATGCTCGCGGGCGGCGCGATAGAGCGATTCCACCACCTGCCTGCCGTCACGCTCGATGTGTATGAAGCGTGCGTCGGCCACATGCGCACGCAGGCCATCGATGTAGAACAGGTGATCGGGCGTCTTCTCCACCCAGACGGGCTTGTGCACGACCAGCGCATGCGCGTCCAGCGTACGGACGAAGGCCTGCATCTGCGTGCGCAGGCGCCCCCGACCCTCGTCGGGCACGTGAGCCGGAAGGTCCAGTTCGCGAAGGAACGCCCACGCACGCGCAGCGCGACGCGGATCGACCAGGCCCCACGTCGCAAGCGCTTCGCGTCGCCAGCACTTCAGGGAGGCCACGGGACCACGAGGCAAGTCGGCTGCGCTGCGGCGATGCTCCTCGCTGCCCAGCAGCCGCGGCAGGAAGTGCGTTTCGGGCAGGGACCGGATATGACGGTGCGCATGCAACAGCGATTGAAGCAGCGTCGTGCCCGAGCGCGGGCATCCCACCAGAAATACCCGGCGCCGGACGTGGCCGTGCCCTGACGGGTCGGCTGCTTCGCGCAATGCGTCCGCGAGGCGGGCGTGCTGCTGCAGGCGCCGCGGGTTCACGGCGCACAATCCGCGACCACGCGCCGCGCAGCGTCGCCCATAAGCGCAGGGACAATGGCCCGCATGCGCGCATGGAACTG
This sequence comes from uncultured Pseudoxanthomonas sp., assembly GCA_966210745.1. Taxonomy (GTDB): domain Bacteria; phylum Pseudomonadota; class Gammaproteobacteria; order Xanthomonadales; family Xanthomonadaceae; genus Pseudoxanthomonas_A. The sequence goes on along the minus strand of CBIHLJ010000016.1, from coordinate 48,083 downwards.
ACGGCGGCTGGCCAGGTAGTGCGTGCGCGCGGCCTCAGCCATCGCTGCACGCTGCAGTCCGGTGAGGCACAGCGCGTAGTCGACGGCCTGTTCAATGGCTTCAACGGTCACGTCATGGGTCAGGGCCAGGCCCTGCCGACGCCCGGGTCTTGCGCCGATCATCACGCCTCGATCGCGCGTCACGTGTTCGTTCATCGGCGCCGCATCGGTGGCCAACACGATGGCCCCGACACTCATCGCCTCGACGAGATAGTGCCCGTATCCTTCCACCTCCGACGGGCACACATGGAATACGTGCCGGTTCTGCAGCCAGCGCAACGTGCCGTCGTCGAGGTAGCCGATCCGGTGCTCGATGTTCGTTGCCGCCGGCCCGCGGCGCGCGTGGCGCTCGGCCTGGACGACCGTCAACCGCGGCCACTCCGGATGCCGGCGCCATGCCGTCAGCAGCACTTCGGTGCCCTTGGCCGCACTGCTGCCGGCGAGATGGAAGAAGGCGCGCTCGCGCGGCACCGACACATCACGCCGATCTTCGCTGCTGAAGCCGATGTACGCCGTCGGGCATCCCCGCGCTTCGAAGATGCGCTGCGCATGCCGCGTCTTGCACAGGACCAGGTCGAACCGCGGCAGCAGCGGACGCCACTTGTCGAGCAGCCACTCGGGATTGGGCACCAACACGTTGCGCTTCGACAGCGGCAGGCAACGCGGGTAGATGCGCTCCAGGAAGATCTGCAGATCGGCCCGGCCATGCCGAAGCCGGCGTACCCACAGGTCCAGTTCCATCGCCTTGCCCGAGCGCCCACCCGCGCCGAAAGCCACCCGTTCGCAGTCGAAGCCTGCCTGGAACAGGCCTTCCGCCATCAACCGCAGGTCGCGACTGAGGCCAACCCCGTTGTCGCGGGTGAGCAGGCGCAGGGAGGGAGCGGGCATGGCATGCGCCGGTGTCGGGGGAAGTCGCAGCCTGCGTGCGCCATGTCGCATGCATTTGCCCGTGCGTGTCACCGCACCCTCCGGGCTGCGACACACGCCGCCACATGCCGACACATCGACGGCACGCATGCAGGGCAGGCTGCCTCCATGTTGGCGCCAGACCAACCGTGTCCTCGATCCCAAGGAATCCTTGCCGCCACGCCGCGTGGCGGCTTCTTTTCCGGGGCAGGGCCGGTCAGGGAATGGCGCATACTTCCCACGAACGCTGCTGCGACGCTGCAAGATGGACCTGAGCTCCTACATCCTGGTCGTCGATGACGACCCCGAACTGCGCACCCTGATTGGCGATTTCCTGCGCGAACACGGGTATCGCGTGGACGTGGCGGCCGATGTCGCCTCGATGCGCGAGGCGATCGCCCGACGGCGTCCCGACCTCGTGGTACTGGACGTGATGATGCCGGGCGAGGATGGCCTGTCGGCCGCGCGGCGGCTTGCGAGCGAAGCCGGTCCTCCGGTCATCATGCTCAGCGCGCTGGGCACGGACACCGATCGCATCATCGGGCTGGAAGTCGGCGCAGACGACTACCTTGCCAAACCCTGCAATCCGCGCGAATTGCTGGCGCGCGTGCGCGCTCTGCTCCGGCGCAATCCCCCGCCGACCGACGACGAGCCCGCACCTGCATCGGCGAGCGGACTGCAATACCGTTTCGACGGCTGGAGCCTGGATGTCGCGCGGCGGGAGCTGCGCGATCCCACGGCCACGCACATCGTGCTGTCCGATGGCGAGTTCACCCTGCTGCGCACTTTCGTCGAGCACCCGCAGCGTGTCCTGAGCCGCGACCAGCTGCTGGACTACGCGCGCGGCCACAACGTCGACGTCTATGATCGCGCGATCGACAGCCAGGTCAGCCGCCTGCGCCGCAAGCTCAGCGAGCGCGGCGGCAAGGAGATGATCCGCACGGTCCGCAACGAAGGCTACATGCTGCTGCCGTCCGTGGTGCGCCGGTGAGCGCGCGCCTGCGTCGCCTTCCGCTCTTCGCGCGGACCTTCCTCCTGCTGCTCGCGGCACTGGTGGTGGCGTACGCGATCGGCATGGCGGTGCTGCTGTACCGCCCGCCGGTCGACGGCATCGCCTTCAGCGAACTGACGGCCCTGCTGTCGTCGCGCATGCCCGCCACCGGCCCGGACCTGATGGTCTACGACGCCGGGCAGCCCCCCGCGCCCGATCCAGCACGCTATCGCGCCTCGCCCTTCGTCCGTGACCTGCTGGCGCAATGGCTTGGCAGCGACGCACAACACGTGCGCTTCTACCACCTGCAAGGCCCCCAGCCGTTCTCTCCCGCGCCGCGTATGCCCGCCGGCCCGCCTCCGATGCCCGGCGACGGCATCCAGGCACCGCCGCTGGCAGGACCCGCACTTGCGCCGGAGGACGTGGGCAACCCGGGTACGCAACGGTTCCCGCCGGGCTGGCGGCCTGATGCGCCGCTGCGGGGCGACTTCGTGGCGGCATTCCGTCAGGCCGACGGGCGCTGGCGGGTCGTCGAGAACACGCGCAACCGCGCGAGCTTCATCACCCGGCTGGCGACGCTGTTCCTGGCCGGCATGCTGGCCCTGCTGCCGCTGGCATGGTGGTTCTCGCGCGCCCTGGCCGCACCGATCCGCGAGTTCACGCGTGCCGCCGACCGCATGGGGCGCGAGACCGGCGCGCCGGCGTTGCCGCTGACAGGTCCCAGCGAGATCGCCAGCGCGGCCGCCGCCTTCAATGCGATGCAGGCCCGCCTCGACCGGCTGCTGCAGGAGCGCAGCGAAATGGCCGGCGCGATCGCGCACGACCTGCGCACACCGCTCGCGCGGCTGGCGTTCCGGCTGGATGCGCTGCCGGCCGAGGGCCGCGCCAAGGCCAGCGCCGACATCGCCGAGATGTCGCAGATGATCGATGCGACGCTGGAATTCATCCACGACCAGAATCGCCTGCGCGCGCACGAGTCACTCGATCTGCGCCTGCTGGTGGAAAGCGTGGTCGACAACCTGCGCGATATCGGACACGACGTGCAGCTTGCCCACGGTTCGCCTGCACCGATGAAAGGCGACCCGCTGTCGCTGCGCCGCATGGTGGCCAATCTGGTCGACAACGCGCTCAAGTACGGACAACGGGCGCGGCTCGCGCTGACGGCAGAGCGGGACGGTTACCGCCTGCAGGTGGACGACGACGGTCCCGGCATCGATCCCCTGCAGGAAGCGCAATTGTTCATGCCCTTCGTGCGCGGGGATGCCTCACGAAATCGGGCCACAGGCGGAATCGGCCTGGGCCTGGCATCCGTGAAATCCACGGCACTCGCACACGGTGGCGATGTATGGCTGTCGAACCGCAGCAACGGCGGACTGCGCGCCAGTGTCCATCTTCCCCATCGATTGACGTAGGCGCGCCAGAAGGCCGATGCGCCGTCAGCGGTCCGCCCAGTGCCAGCGCAGTCCCACGGTGAACGTGCGCCCGGCACCGGGTTCGTAGAACCGGCCATTGCCTTCGTTGACGATGACAGAACCGATATGGAACCGGTCCAGTGCGTTGTCGATACGGGCGAAGCCCTGCAGGCGCCCGCTGCCGGTCGGCCAATCGCGCACGAGTTCGAGGTTGAGCAGGCCATGGCCCGGGGCACGTTCGCTGCCTGTATCGTTCACCGTGACCGCACTGACGCCCAGCAATTGCGCAGCAACGCTCCACTGCTCGCCCTGCCAGCCCAGGCGCACCGATGCCTGTTGCCGGGCAATCCCGGGAATTCGCGTGCCGGCCGCGACCTGCACACCCGGCCTGGTGCAACCGCTTGAGGTGCAGATAGGAAAGCCGTCGCGGAACGTGGCGTCCAGCCACGTATAGGCCAGCTGCAGCCGCCATGCGGCGTGGAGTTGCAGACCGGCCTGCAGTTCCATGCCCTGGCGTCGTGCGGCGCCGGCATTGCGGTAGCTGCTCCGCCCAGCCACGTTGCGTGCGACCGCGAGCTCGTCATCGGTATCGGCGCGGAACAGAGCCGCTTCGACGCGAGCGCCCCGCCCGTCCCGCCACTTCATCCCCACCTCTGCGTTCCGGCTGACCGCCGGCCGCAGATCGAACGCCAGCCCTGCACCGCCATCGGCGCGATAGCCGATCTCGTTGAACGTCGGTGTCTCGAAGCCGCGCCCGATGGATGCATACAGCCGCAGCGCATCGGTGGGCGCGTACACGAGCCCCGCTACGGGCGTGGTGCGTTCGTACGTCACCCGGCCACTGTCGTCGGGATTCGCGACGGTGACGTACCCATCCCGCGAGCGGAACGCAATGCGGCTGTGGCGAGCGCCCGCCAGCAAGGACCAGCGGGGCGCAAACCGCCACCAGGCTTGTGCGTACTGGTCGACATTCCCTACCTGGTTGCGCTCGTCGCGCCGCAACGCGCCTCGCACGCCCTGCACCGCGCCGACGAAATTCTCGTAGCCACGACGATGCTGGCGCTGCCGATCGGCATTCGTGCCCGCACTGACCTCGAACGGACGCCCGGCAAGCTCGCCCGTCCATGACCAGCGCAGGTCCGCCCCACCGTAGTCGTTGTCGAGATCGATCACGCCGCCGGCGTTGAGTGGATTGGCTTGCGCGGTGCCCGGCAACGCGAGGTATTGCTCGACGTCGCGCCGCCCACCATAGGCCATCGCCCGCAGCAGATGTCCGCTGCCAAAAGGCCATTCGTACACGGCACCCAGCTGGTCCTGCCGGACGGACTTCCGCGTGTCGAACTGCGTCGCCACCGGCGTTGCCTGACGCGGATCCTGCCATGCCTGCGCACGCGTAAGGCCCAGCGGATCCTTGGCGTCGGGCGCGTCGAAATGATTGAAGACCAGGTCCAGCGTGGCGCGGCCCGGCTTCAACCGGACTTTCGCATTCAGCGATTCGCGCCGCGCCGCGCTATGCGCGCGGTAGCCGTCCGTCTCCAGCATCGACGCCGCCACGCTGTAGCCCACGATATCGCGGGCACCGCGTATCCGCGCACCCAGTACACGGTTGCCATGGCTGCCCACGCTTGCCTGCACCCGGGCTTCATGGCCCTCCCCGGGAACGTCGCTCCACAGTTGGATCACGCCGCCGGAAGAATTGCCATGCAGGGCGGAGAACGGCCCCCGCAGCACCTCCACGCGATCCGCGCCCAGCATGTTGAAGTGGGATACCTGGCCCTGCCCGTCGGGCATTGTCGCAGGCACGCCATCGGCGTACAGACGCAATCCGCGCACGCCAAAGGTCGAGCGCGCGCCGAAGCCTCGGATCGAAAGCTGCGTGTCCTGCGCGAGATTCTGCCGTTCGCGCGCGAGCAGCCCGGGGACGCCGACCAGCACTTCCGACAACGCGGACTGGGATCGCGCGCCGCCGTCGCCCACCACGATGGTATCCACCGAGGCCGGCACGTCGAAGGCATCTACCGATTCAAGACGCGTTGCGACGACCACGACGCGGTCGAGCGTCTCCGCGGCCACTGGCTGCCCTTCCTCTGCCAGGGCGACGGCGCATGGCATGAGCAGCAGGCTGCCGAGTTTCCAACGGATTCGCGACATCGCTCGCATGCATGGGGCCGACGGGCAGGGCGATGACCGGCGCGAAGATCAGCGGGAAGTCCGGTCCTCCACTCCGTCGAACAGAAGGGGACACCCACTTTCAGCCGCTCCAGTCGCCGCCGACCATCTGTCAGGGGTTGGCAGGGATGGTGGGCCCACCAGGACTCGAACCTGGAACCAAAGGATTATGAGTCCTCTGCTCTAACCATTGAGCTATAGGCCCCCAGCGCGAGGATTGTACCGGAGGCCAAGGGTACGGATGGCGCGTCGTCGGGTGCGGCGCGCAATGCCAGGGCACGAGCGAGGATCGCCGGAGGCGTGGATTCCTCTGGAATGCGCAGCCATCCTGCAGCGCGCAGGCGCTGGCCGACCACGGGCGAGGCCGTCAGTACGTTGATGGGGATGGACAGGACCATGCCCAGCACGACCGGCCCCATCCATGCCGCCAGTGCGGGCGACACGAGGTAGGCGACCACGCCGCTGCTCGCGCCGAACAACGTCAATCCCGCGTAGCGGCGCACCAGGCTGCCGAGGGGCACGCTGCCATCATCGCGACGCTGCGTCTCCCAGCCGGAATCCTGTCCGGCCAGCACTTCCGCCACGCCACGCGACTGCACGTACATGGTGACGGGCGCCATCAATGCCGCCATCACGGTTTCCAGCAACGCGCTGCCGATGATGCGCAGCCCACCGCCGCACTGCCGACGCAACGCCGGCTGCATCAGCGTGGCCACGCAGCCCATCGCCTTGGGCGCCAGCAGCACCGTCATCGTGAAGTAGAAAACCCACAGGAAGCGCGCCGGGTCACCGCCGCGCCAGTAGAGTGCAGGCGTGAAGCCTTCCATATGCGGCTGACTCAGGTTGAAGCCGGCCTGCTGCAACGGAATGGCCAGGCCGACCAGCATCAGCATGGCCCACATCGGCGCAGTGAAGTAGTGACCGATGCCGACCAGCAGATGCAGCCGATGCATGCGGTGCAGCCCGCGCGCCGGCAGTACCGCACCGTGCTGCAGATTGCCCTGGCACCAGCGGCGGTCGCGCACCAGCATGTCGGTCAGCGAAGGCGGACCTTCCTCGTAACTGCCATCCAACCCCGGCGCCATGTGGATGGCCCAGCCACCACGGCGAAGCAGCGCGGCCTCCACGAAATCATGGCTGAGCACGGCCCCCTCGAACGGCTTGCCGCCGCGAAGGTGGGGCAGGCCGGCATGCCTGGCGAACGCCGCGGTCCGGATGATGGCGTTGTGCCCCCAGTAGTTGCCTTCCGCGCCATGCCACCAGGCAATGCCGTGCGCCACCACCGGGCCATACACGCGACCGGCGAACTGCTGCATGCGCGCGAAGAACGTGCGCCCATTGACGATCATCGGCAACGTCTGGATCAGTGCAACGCTGGCATTGCGTTCCATCGCACCCGCCAGACGGACCAGGGTGTCGCCGGTCATCAGGCTGTCGGCATCCAGGATCAGCATCTGCGGATACGCGCCGCCGAAACGCCGCACCCACTCCGCGATGTTGCCTGCCTTGCGCTCCGTGTTCTCGCGGCGGCGGCGGTAGAACACACGTGCGTCTGCACCCAGACTGCGCCGCAGAGCCCGGACGGCAGCCACTTCCTGATGCCTAACTTCCGGGCGCGTGGAGTCGCTGAGGATGAAGAAGTCGAAGCGACTCCCTTGCCCCGTACCTTGCAGCGACTCATGCATGGCATGCAGGCCGGCCAGCACGCGATGCGGGTCTTCGTTGTAGGTCGGCAGCAGCAGGGCGGTGCGCGTCGATAGCACGGGAAGCGCCGCCACGTCATCGATGCCGAGTGGATGCGGGCGTCGACGCAACAGCAGGACGAAGCCAGCCAGTGCACTGGAGAACGACAGCGCGATCCAGGCGAACAGCGCAACAAACAACGCGAGCAGCACGCCCTCCAGCACATTGATGCCGTCACCGCGCAATACCCACCAGATCTGGTAGGTCGCGAACAGGGTCAGCGCGATCGCAGTACCCATTACCAGCGCACGCCGCCGCCTGATTGCGGGCGGCGATGTGGGCAGCGCTCTTGACGACAGGCGTCCTGTCCGCAGGTCCTGTACCGGCATGGCAAGCGGCGATTCCGGGGGCAGCCATTCCTGCTGCAGCGGATCATCCACGCGATCTGTGTTCATGGTCAGGTACTCCAGCGGTACAGCCAGGTTTCGGATAACGGCACGTGCCCCTCCAGCACGCGCGCATGCAGTTCCACGTCACGCCCGTCCGTGCCACCCTCCTGAGGACGGAGTTCGAAGCTCAGGCGCCAGCCGCGTGTCTCCGGATTCGGATAGACCACCGCGCCGACGATGTCGCCCCGGGCCGCCCAGACATCCGGTATCAGCTTCGCATCACGCGGCAGCGCGGCCAGGCGGCCGCCATCCAGATCGATCACCACCAGTCGACGGGCAGGATCAGGCGCCGCGCCAATGCGCGTGGCGGTGACGATGGCCAGGTCGGCGTCCCACTGATGCGTGTCGCACCAGTGCATGCGGTAGTCGAAACGGTGTTCGCGCCCCGCGCGTAGCGGCGCCTCGGGTCGCCAGAACGCCACCACATTGTCGTGATACTCGTCGCCGGTGGGAATTTCCACCAGCGTGACCGCGCCTTTGCCCCAATCCCCCTTGGGCTCGATCCAGAGACTGGGACGCTGGTGGTAACGCGCCTCGATATCGGCGTAGTCGCCGAAGCCGCGCTTGCGCTGCATAAGGCCAAAGCCGCGAGGCCCGGCATCGGCGAAGGCACTGTGCTGGACCCGCGGCGGGTTGCTCAGCGGACGCCAGATCTGTTCGCCATGCCCGTTGAAAATGGCAAGCCCATCGGAGTCGTGCACGGCCGGCCGGTAGTCGTCGGTTCCCACACGATCACCGGCATCGAACTCGAACATGCTGGTCAACGGCGCGATGCCGGCATGCGCCAGGTCCACGCGGGGATACAGGCGCGACTGCACGTCGATGGTGGTTTCGCCACCCGGGCCGATCACGAAACGGAATGCGCCCGTCACGCTGGGACTGTCGAGCAACGCATGCACGACCAAGTGCTTCGCGCCTGCCGAAGGTTGCTCGATCCAGAAGGCGCGGAACAGCGGGAACTCCTCCGCACCCGCATCACCGCTGCCCAGCGCGAGTCCGCGCGCGGAAAGGCCGTATGCGTGTCCCTTGCCTAGGGCACGGAAATAGCTGGCGCCGAGGAATGCGATCAACTCGTCGAACACATCTGGCTGGTTGAGCGGCGTATGCACGCGGAAGCCTGCGAACCCCAAGGCTTGGTCCTCTGGAGGCGTCACGCCCTGCGGAAAATCAAACAGCCCGGGGGAATACGGAATCGGCTCCGCGCGCCCCTCATGCACGCGCCACAGCTCCACACGCTGCTTGAACAGGAATCCGCGATGGAACATCTGCACCTGGAATGGCAGGGCTTCCCTGCGCCAGACGGCCTGCGCTGGGTCGAAGCGGAGGTCGCGATACGCGTCGTAGCCGGTATCCAGTGACGCGGGCAGCTGTTCGTCAGGCGCGCGATAAGGCTGCCCCGCCATCGCTTGCGCAAGGCGTGGAACCGTTTCCAAGGTGAATCGCGTCGATGCTGTCGCGGTGTTCGCTGTTTTCGTGGCCTGCGCCATCGCGCGGGGCATGCTGCCCAGCAACGCAATGGCGAGGACGGATTTGATTGCGTCCCGTCGCTGCACGCGGAAGTCTGACTCGTGGGGTGCCCGCGAGTGTAGTGGCGCGCATGTGATGATGATGGCAAGACGGACGCGTCAGCGACGCCAGCCATGCACCAAAAAGAAACGCGGCCCCTCAGGGCCGCGCTTCATTGGTGCAATGCCGTGCTTCTTCGCGTCAGTCGATGTCGAGGAAGCTGCGCAGCTGTTCCGAACGCGACGGATGACGCAGCTTGCGCAATGCCTTGGCTTCTATCTGGCGGATGCGCTCGCGGGTCACGTCGAACTGCTTGCCGACCTCTTCCAGCGTGTGATCGGTGTTCATGTCGATGCCGAAACGCATGCGCAGCACCTTGGCTTCCCGCGGGGTCAGGCCGGCGAGCACGTCGCGGACCGTTTCCGACAGGTTGATGTTGGTGGTGTTCTCGATCGGGGACTCCACGTTGGTGTCCTCGATGAAGTCGCCCAGGTGGGAGTCTTCATCGTCGCCGATCGGCGTTTCCATGGAGATCGGTTCCTTCGCGATCTTCATCACCTTGCGGATCTTGTCCTCCGGCATGTCCATTTCCTTGGCCAGTTCTTCCGGCGTGGCCTCGCGGCCGTACTGCTGGAGCATCTGGCGGGAAATGCGGTTGAGCTTGTTGATCGTCTCGATCATGTGCACCGGGATGCGGATGGTGCGCGCCTGGTCGGCGATCGAGCGGGTGATGGCCTGCCGGATCCACCAGGTCGCATAGGTGCTGAACTTGTAGCCGCGGCGGTACTCGAACTTGTCGACCGCCTTCATCAGGCCGATGTTGCCTTCCTGGATCAGGTCGAGGAACTGCAGGCCGCGGTTGGTGTACTTCTTGGCGATGGAGATGACCAGGCGCAGGTTGGCCTCGACCATTTCCTTCTTCGCCTTGCGTGCCTTGGCTTCGCCATAGGCCATCGCGCGGCTGATTTCCTTGATGTCGGCCAGCGTCAGGTACATCGCCTGCTCGACGGCGATGGTGGCTTCTTGTTCGGCGACGATCTGCTCCCTGACATCGCGCAGGCCCGACGACCACTTCTGCTTGCGCTTCAACACCTCGTCCACCCAGCCCAGGTTGGTCTGGTTGCCTTCCCATGCGCGCAGGAACTCCTTGCGCGGCATCTTGGCGACGTTGGCGCACAGGTGCAGCACGCGGCGCTCATGGTCCTTGACCTGGGCCACGACCTCGCGCAGCTTGCGTACCAGCGTGTCGGTCAGCGGAAGCGGCAGCTTGAGGGTGACGAAGGTCTCGCCCAGCTCGGTGCGCAGCTTGACCACGGCCTTGTTCTCAGGGCCGTTCTTCGCGTAGGACTTCTTGAACTTGGCATAGCCGTCGGCCAGCACCTGCATGCGGCGCGCGACTTCTTCCGGATCCGGGCCGGTCGGGCCCGTTTCCTCGGCCACATCGTCCGCGGCTTCTTCTTCGTCGTCGGCGGCATCGTCGGCGGCTTCGACAGCCTCTTCGGCCACCGGTACTTCCGGGGTCGGCTCTTCGACATCGTTGAAGCCGACGATGACCTCGGCCAGGCGCTTCTTGCCCGCCTTGTGCAGTTCGTAGTCTTCCAGCAGCAGTTCGATCGACCACGGGAAGTTGCCCAGCGATGCCTGCACCTGGCCCAGGCCTTCCTCGATGCGCTTGGCGATGGCGATTTCGCCTTCGCGCGTCAGCAGCTCGACGGTGCCCATTTCGCGCATGTACATGCGCACCGGGTCGGTGGTGCGGCCACCTTCGGTATCCAGCGAAGTAAGCGCCGCGGCGGCTTCTTCGGCCGCGGTCTCGTCGACTTCGCGGTTGCCGGTGTTGCCATCGGCAAGCAGGAGGGTTTCGGCATCGGGAGCGACTTCATGGACGTCGATGCCCATGCCGTTGATCATGCCGATGATGTCTTCAATCTGTTCCGGATCGACCAGGTCGTCGGGAAGGTGATCGTTGACTTCGGCGTAAGTCAGATAGCCCTGCTCCAGGCCCTTGCTGATCAAGAGCTTGATGTCGGACTGCTGCGCAGGACGTTCGTTGGCCATCGAGGTTGCGCCACCGGGAAGAGGAAAGGGAGAACCCCGTATTATACCAGCCCGGACCGGCTTGGGTTCCCGAAGCCTGTCTCCCGACAAGGGGAGAACGTCACGGGCGGAGCAGGAAGGTCACGGGCCCGTCGTTGACGAGGCTGATCACCATATGGGCGCCAAAACGCCCGGTTTCCACCCTGCCGGCGTGCTTTTCGCGGCAGATGTCGACCAGCCGGTTGAAGCCCTGTTCAGCCTCGGCGGGCGGGGCCGCGGTGGTGAAGCTGGGCCGCATGCCGGAACGGGTATCGGCGGCCAACGTGAACTGGCTGACCAGCAGCAGCCCGCCGTTCGTATCGGCCAGGGACCGGTTCATGCGCCCCGCCTCGTCGGCGAAGACCCGATAACCCAGCAGGCGTTCGGCCATGCGGGCGATCTGCGCCTCGCCATCCCCCGGTTCCAGCCCCACCAACGCCAGCAGACCGGTGTCGATGGCCCCTACGACATCGTCGTCAACCGCGACGCTCGCCCGGGTCACGCGCTGGATCAGGGAAAGCATGGGACGGGTCCGGATGGCATGAAGGGAAGAACAGGATACCGGGCCCGCCGCCGCGCACCGGCAAGGGTGACACGCCGGTTGGCTACACTCGGCGGATGAAACCGGACACTCTTGCCGCCCTTGGCTACCACGCCGCCGCCTTCATCGGGCACCTCCCCTGGCCTTGGCTGCGCACGCTGGGAGACACGATGGCCTGGGCTTGGCGGCGGTTCGACGTGCGCGAAAGCCGGGTGGCCCGCCGCAATCTGGAGATCGCCTACCCGGACCTGCTGCCGGGACAGCGTGAGGAACTGCACGCTGCCATCCTGCGCACGACCGCGCGGCAGGCGCTGGAAACCCTGCGCTTCTGGACACGGCCGGCAGGCGAGAACCTGGCCTGCCTGCGCGAGCGTCACGGCGAGGCGCTGTACGACGAAGCGCTGGCCAGCGGCAAAGGCGTGATCGTCGCAGCGCCCCACTTCGGCAATTGGGAACTGCTCAACCAGTGGCTGGCCTCGCGCGGCCCGATCGCCATCGTCTACCGCCCGCCCGAGTCGCCGGCGGGTGATGCCTTCCTGCTGCGCGTGCGTGGAGCGGACAACATCCGCCAGGTGCGCGCGGAGGGCCCCGCCGTGCGCCAGCTGTGGAAGGTGCTGAAGGATGGGGGTGCGGTGGGCATCCTGCCGGACCAGCAACCCAAGATGGGCGACGGCGAATTCGCGCCGTTCTTCGGCAAGCCCGCGCTGACCATGACGCTGGTGTCGCGCTTGGCCGAGCGCACGGGAGCGACGGTACTGTTCGCCTGGTGCGAACGCATCGGCCCCGGGCCTGACTTCGCACTGCATGTGGAACGCGCACCCGCAGTGATAGCCGATGCCGACGCCGTGACGGCAGTGACGGCGCTCAACCAGGCCGTCGAGCGGATCGCGCGTCGCGATCCTGCGCAGTACCAGTGGACCTACAAACGCTATACCTTGCGGCCGGAAGGTAGTGGCGAGGGCAATCCCTACCACTGAGGGAACCACACAGGGGAACACGATGCGGATGCGGAAATGGCTGACCGGGATGTTGGCTGGCGCACTGGTGCTGCCGGCGTGGGCGGCGCAGGACATGGCCACGATGAACGAGGTCTCACGAACGTGGGATCGTTATGCAGCACTGAGCAGCCAGGACAAGGTCGAGGCCGTGGATCTGCTGTCAGGCTCCAGCCTGACGCACGCCGGCTTTCTGCGCGACATGGCGCTCTACGCCTCGCCTGATCAGTTGCGGCGCCTGCCGGTTCTTGATCGCGTGGTCGTCTATCTTCTTCGCGCCACTCAAACCGAGGCGGCATTGCAGGCCATGGATGATCGCGCCGTGGCAACCCTGTGCGTGAGCCGGGGTTGGATCAATACCCGACCACCCCAGCCCGATGCCGTCATACCAAGCCTGTCTCACGTCACGGTGGTGGGCGACCAGGCGATCGGCGAACTGGCACCACCGACGGAGACCCAGTTCCAGTTCGGACCTGCGTTCGTGAGGGAGGATGGTCAGTGGCGCTTCCTTTACACGTCCATGGTGGAGGACATGTCCTTCGGGATGGACGAGCAGATTCGGCGAACGGGCATGAGTGAATCCCGCGTGCTGGAAATGTCGCTCTCGAATTCGCTCCAGAGCCAGGCGCCCAGCCTGGCCACACTCGACCGGGCACTGCTGGATGATGCGGCCAAGCGCACGCGACTGAACGAGAGATGGCCTGACTACAGCCAGTGGCGACACCTGCGCGTACGCGCCGTGGTGCGCAAGGCCGAGGAAGGCGATGCGTTCGCCCAGTTCGTCACCGGCAGCCTGCTGTACGGCGGCGAGATACCGGCCGTTCTGCCCAAGGATGAAGCCGCCAGCCTCGCCTGGTGGGAGAAGGCCAGCGAAGGTGGACATGGCGACGCCGCGTGGATGACCTTCATCACCATCACCGAAGGCAAAGAAGGCCAGACCGATGCGGCCATGCTCAAGGCGCTCCCCCACCTGCAGCGCGCAGTGGCTCAAGGCCGGCCGGCCGAAGCATTGCTGGCGCAATCCAACTACTACCTGGATGGGATGGGCGGTCTGCCGCGCGACTGCCGGCAGGCAGCCGAATGGGCGGCCCGTGCCGAAGAAGCCGGGGCAGAGTCAGCGCGCAACGAACGCGTCTGGATCTGGGCCACCTGTCCTGTCGCCGGACAACGCGATCCGGTCCAGGCGCTGGAACTCGCCCAGCACATGATCCGTCGCGAAGAGGCCTTGGCCTGGCATGAACTGGACACCGTCGCGGCCGCGCTGGCCGCCAATCACGACTTCGAGCAGGCTGTCCGCTTCCAGAGCCGTGCGGTAGAGAAGATGAGTGCCGACCCCGAGTACAGCGGGCGCGAGCGCGACGCGGTCCTGAAACGCATGAAAGCCCGGTTGAGCCGCTATCGCAGCGGCCGTGACTATGTGCTGGACTATCGGATGATCGATGAACTGAGGACAGGCAGGCAGTGACGCACCCCGATATCCCCACACCCCTGCCGACGGTCGCCAACTGGCAATCACTCCCTTCCCGCGGCGCCTGGCTGGCCGCGCTGGGCGGTGCTGCGCTGATGTTCCCGCTGGCGATCCCTGCCTTCTTCATCTCGCGGGCCACAGACGTCGTGTCGCCCTGGCTTGCCGTTCCGGCAGCGGCACTGGCCGGCGCCTTGATCGGCGCGTGGGTCGCGGTCAAGCGCCATCGTCGCACCCGCTGGCGCCTCGACGATCAGGGTTTCGCGTTGCGCCGCGGCAACTGGTGGCAGAGCGAGACACACGTGCCCATTTCACGCGTGCAGCACCTGGATCTCAAGCGGGGGCCGCTTGAGCGCAGTGCGCGCCTGTCGACCCTTGTGGTACATACCGCGGGCACGCGGATGGCGGCGGTGTCGGTGTCGGGACTGGATGCGGACGACGCGGAACGGCTACGCGAACGCCTCGCCACGCAGGTCGACCACGACGACGCACTGTGATGGACGGCGCCATGCAAGCAGACGCATCCGGCGAACGCCGCCTGCACCCCTGGTCATGGCTGTTCGTGCTGTTGCAGCAGCTCAAGCAGTTCATCTTCCCCCTGGTCGCGCTGGTGGTGTTCGGTGCCCGAAAGAGCAGCGGCGAGGGCGACCTCTGGGCGTCGCTCGCTCCCGTCATCGGCATCATCGTGCTGGTGGTGCTGGCGATCCTGCAGTACTTCACCTATCGCTACACGCTCGGTCGCGATGGCCTGACGGTGCGCGAAGGCCTGCTGCACCGCTCACGACGGGAGATTCCGTTCTCGCGTATCCACAACGTGGTGGTCCACCAGTCGCTGCTGCATCGCATGTTCGGCGTTGCGGAAGTGCGACTCGAATCCGCGGGAGGCCAGAAGCCCGAAGCGCAGATGCGGGTCCTCGGTCTAAACGACGCGCTGGCCCTGGAAAACCTGGTGCGACACCAGGCGCATGGCACGGCCCCTCACGAGACGCCAGGCACCACAGGGGCAACACAGCCGGCCGACACCACGCTGCTGTCGCTCTCGACACGGGAGGTCATCAAGCTTGGCCTGATATCCAACCGCGGCATGATCGTGGTCGCCGCGGGCTTCGGTGCCGCATGGCAGATCCTGCCGGAGAAGACGATCGAACAGTTCTTCCGCCAGGGTGCGAAACAGGCTTACGGCTATGCCGAGCAACTGCATCTGGGCTGGCTCGCCGGCGCGGCCAGCGTCGTCGTGCTCATCATGCTTGCGCTGGGCCTGGTCCGGGCCTTGTCCGTCGTGCTGGCACTGCTGCAGTTCCACGGCTTCCGGCTGACCGAAGATGCACGCCGCCTGATGGTGGAACGGGGCCTGCTTGCGCGCCTTCGCACCAGCGTCGCACGCCGGCGCATCCAGGCTTGGACCCTGCACGAAGGCGTGCTGCACCGGCTGTTCCGCCGCCGCTCGCTGCGCATCGATACCGCCGTGGCCGAGAAGGCGGGACAACAGGACACGCGCGCACTGAAGGACGTGGCCCCGATCGCGTCGCCCGATGCGTGCGATGCACTCGTGCGGCACCTGCTGCCGCATGTGGAGTGGCCCCGCGAGGACTGGCAACCCGTGCAGGGCTCCGCCCGCTGGCGCTTGTTGCTGCCGTCGCTGGCAATGCTGGTGCCCATCACGGCGATCGCGGCGTGGCACGTCGGCCATTGGGCCTGGCTGGGGCTCGCATGGTTCGCCTTCGCCGCGTACGCCGCACACCGGCATGCGCAGCGCATGGGATGGGCCGTGGACAGTCACGTCATTGCCGTGCGCAGTGGCTGGTGGTCGCGTTACTGGCGCTTCGCCGAGATCGACAAACTGCAGGCATTGCGCCTGTCGCGCTCACCCCTCGACCACGCCTGCGGCACCGCCACGCTCTGGCTGGATACGGCGGGCGCGAACGGGATCGCCGCACCGCTGTGCCTGCGTTTCGTGCGCGACGCAGACGCGGTCACGGTCTACGACCGCCTGCGCAACACGCTGGCAACGCGACGCCTGCGCTGGTGAACGTGGCAGCGCACAAGCAGGCCGGCGCCGCTGCAGCGGGCGCGGCGCCCCTGGTGGTGCGGTGCGGAGCGTTCGGCGACATCGTGATGCTCACCACGCTCATCCGTCTGCTGCATGCGCGGTATGGTCGCCGGATCGATGTGCTTGGCGCGGGGCCATGGACGCACGCATTGCTCGAGCCGCTACCCGAAGTGGGCACCGTGTGGACGGTCCGCAGCCGCAACACGCCTTACCTGCTGTGCCCCAGTCAATGGGCGACGGTCGCCTGGCTGCGAAGGCGCGGACGTGGACCCGTGTATGTATGCGACACCGATGCCCCTACGCTGCGCCTGCTGCAGCGTGCCCGATTGAAGGACGAGGACCGGGTCCAGCGCGTGCGCGAAGACGACGAGCACGACGGCGTTCCGCGACTCTGGCCGGACCGCTGGGTGCGGCTGGGCCAGCGCGATCCGGTGCATCGCCATCCGTGCGCTGGCGATGTGGTCGCCGGGTCCTTCCGCCTGCCCCGGCTTGTCGTGGCTCCGTCGGATCGTGCCGATGTCCTGCAATGGAAGTCAGCGCACGGGATCGGAAGCGCGCCGTGCATCCTGTTCCAGCCCGGCAACAAGCGCACCCACAAGCGTGGCCGCCTGGGCGCGGCGAGCAATGCCAAGCACTGGCCGGCGACGGCATGGGCCGAACTGGCGAAGGCGATCTGGAATGATCTTCCCGACGCCCGGATCGTACTGTGCGGATCGCCGGCCGAGCACGGCGTGCTGGACGACATACATGCCGCCACCCAACGCTCCCCCCGTATGCTCAATGCCGCGCGTGACTTGCCTGTCCCGCGCCTGCTCGCACTGATGGAACACGCCCACAGCATGGTCTCGGTGGACACCGGCCCCGCGCATGCCGCTGCCGCGCTCGCCTGCCCGCTCGTCGTGATGTTCGGCGCAGCCTCGCCGGCGAAATGGCGCCCCATCGGTCCCGGCGCGATCCAGGTTCTTGGCGGGGAGCATGGGAGCGCAAGCCGTGTCGCGGATATCCAGGTCGCCGACGTGGTCCACGCATGGCGCGCGCTGCCGGTGCGCGATCAGCCCGTCTTGTCGATGCCGTAGGGCGTCCAGGTGATGCGCCGTGCACGGGTCTGCGCGCGGATGGCGAGGTTGCGCTGGAGCGACTCCGATGTCTTGTAACCCCGCGCGTGGTCCAGGTGCACGCAGACCGCACGATGCCGGATCTGCTTGCCACGCACCCCATGGTTCTCCAGACGCTCGCCGAGTTCGCGGTCGGGGCCGCCGTACTTCATCCGCTCGTCGTAACCGTTGATCGCCAGCAGATCCCGCCTCCATGCGGAAGAGTTGCAGTTGTTGAAGGTCGCGCGCGTGGTGGTGATGGCATCCAGCAGGGGGCCTGTCCGCGCACCCGCGACCAGCTTGAGCGCAGGCGAGAATCCCACGTGATCCAGCGCGCGCAACCAGTCGAGCTGGAAGCATCGACCATCTCGGATGTCATCCAGCGTGATCGCCTTGCTCGCCTTCATGCTCAGCTTGCAGTAGCCCCCGGACAGGAAGCGCCCCGGCTCCGCCAGTGCGGCATGGACGCCGACGAAATCGCGGCGCGGAATGCAGTCGCCGTCGGTGAAAAGAACATAGTCGTAAGCCGCTGCGAGGATCGCGCGATTCAGTATTTCCTGGCGCCGGTAACCCGCGTCCTCGTGCCAGACATGCCGCAATGGCACCGGATAATCGGTCGCCAGCCGCTCCACCATCTCGCGGGTACTTCCACGCGAACCATCGTCGGCAACGATCAGCTCAAAATCACGCCATGTCTGGAACCGGTAGCCGTGCAGCACCTTCTCCAGCCACTCCTCCGCGTTGTACGTACTGGCAATGACAGTGATCTTCACGGCACCCCTTCACCGGATTTCGCGGGGCATGACGCTCGCCATGGCGCTCGCCCCCGCCTCCATTCTCGCGCGACCAGATGACAACCGGTAGCGCCCGGTCTTCAGGCCGGCCCCCAATAACCGATGCGCTTGCGGATCTTGAGCTTCCTCCACAGGTTCATCGGCTTGGGCCGCCGGCTGCGCGCGCCTGCGGCGATGAACGCATCGATGGCATCCAGCACGCGCTCGCTCGATCGGCCGTCGCGGTAGGGATGGATGCTGTCGGCGTAGTCGACGATGGCCTGCATCAGCTCCGGCGGCCGGGACAACGCGCGCCGGATCGCCGGCTCGAACTGCGCCGCATCGTCGATATCGAGCAGTTGCGGGCCCGGCCTGCGGTTCTTGAACGTGACCACCGGCTTGTGCGTGAGCAGGAACTCGTTGAGCGCCGACGATGTGTCCGAACACATCATGTCGACCTGCGGAAACAGGTCCAGGATATTGTCGTCGTCGGCAAAGCGCAGGTGTTCGTTCTCCAGCGCACGGAACTTCGCCACGGTGTCCGGATTCATCTTCGGATGGAAGGTGACGATCCAGCGCCACTCCCCGGTGCGCGACAGGCGCTTCACTTCTTCGTACAGCGTCTCCGCGGCACTCCAGGACGGGGAGAACGTGGAGTGGTACAGGATGACCGGGGGTTCGCGCACGGGCGGCAGCGCCCCGGCGATATCCTTCATGAAGGGGTCGATCTTCGGCCACCCCGTCTCGACGACTTTGAAGTGACCGACGCGCTCGGCGATGTCCGAGAATGCCCGCGTGTCGTTCGGCCCGGTCGTGCAATACAGGTCGAAAAACCCGCGGATATAGATGTGACGGGGTTTCCCGGCATCGAAGCCGTGGAAGGTCTCCACCTTCACACCGGGGAAAAAGTGCGGCACCGCGTTGCTGCCGGTGATCACGGCGATGGCGTTCCAGCGGCGGACTTCCTCCGTGGTGGTCAGCAGCCTCTCGTCCGGTCGCAAGTCCTCCGCACCAGGGCCATCGAAGAACCAGGCGGCCTCACCGCCGCGGGCGCGGATCGCATCCTGCAGCGGCCGCAGGATGGCGAGCGCATAACGCTCCGAACCATAGAGGAGATAGTGCTTGGCCATCAGTGTTCCAGTTGGTGTCGGGCGAGCTTGCGGTGCGCGGCCTCGATGGAGGCGGGGTTGTGCTGCATCTCGTAGTAACGCATGCGCTTGTAGACGGCATAGCTGGCCGCCGTCTGGGCAATGATGAAACCGCGCCAGCCATCTAGGAAGGCCAGTCGCAGCAGGTAATCCTTGATGAAGCTGGACAGATAGACCAACGGCGTCAGCCACATCCGCACCGGCCGGCGCTTGTCGCGCCAGTCCAGCGCCTTCAGCTCGCTGTAACGGAGCACCTTCAGCTGCTTGTGTACCAGGCTGGGGTTATCGGCGTGGTTGAAGGGCGCCTTGAACTCGACGGTATCGCCGTCGAAGCGCAGCGATTCGTGTACGCGCGCATCAGTCCAGCGCGCCCGTCCGCGGTGGTAGAACCGGGCCATCCTCTCGCCGACCATGGGCCGGTACCAGCGCATCGGCGCCCCCATCAGCCAGGTGCGGCGGCGAAGCCAAGCGCCTGCCTTGGGGGATGCCAGCAATGCGGGCAGGTCACGTTCGAGTTGTGCGGCGAGTTCCTCCGACAGGAACTCGTCCGCATCCAGCACCAGCAGCCAGTCATGCCGCGCCTGTGCACCCGCAAAGTTGCGCTGCGGCCCGAACCCCAACCAGTCCTGGTGAACCACGCGCGCGCCATGCGCCTCCGCGACCGCGACGGTATCGTCGGTACTCCCGCTGTCGATCACCAGCTTTTCCGTGACGAACGACACGCTATCCAGGCAACGACCGATATTCAGCGCCTCGTTATGGGTGATGACGACGAGGGAGATGGGAAGGGGAGGCTGCATGGCGCTCATTCTAGACGTCCACGCACATTCCCGGCGCAGGCGGCCTGCCCGTGCCATATCGAAGCAGTTTCCTGACTGGCGGCTGTCTTGCGCTCTCGCGCTGCCCCGCTCTCACCCCGTCAGGCCCGGACAATATCGCGTCCCCACCACCCCCTTCCCCCATGCAGCGCATCTTGGTCACCGGCGGAGCCGGCTTCCTCGGGTCGCACCTGTGCGAGCGACTGGTCGAGCAAGGCCACGACGTACTGTGTGTCGATAACTTTTTCACCGGCAGCAAACAGAACATTGCCCATCTGCTTGGTCATCCCCGCTTTGAGCTGATGCGGCACGATGTGACCTTCCCCCTCTATGTGGAAGTGGACCGCATCTTCAACCTCGCCTGTCCGGCTTCACCGGTGCACTACCAGCACGATCCGGTGCAGACCACCAAGACCAGCGTGCACGGCGCCATTAACATGCTCGGGCTGGCCAAGCGACTCGATGCGCGCATCCTGCAGGCGTCCACCAGCGAGGTGTACGGCGACCCGGAGGTGCATCCGCAGCAGGAAGGCTACTGGGGACGCGTCAATCCGATCGGCATCCGCAGTTGCTACGACGAGGGCAAGCGCTGCGCCGAAACGCTGTTCTTCGATTATTTCCGACAGCACCGGCTCGACATCAAGGTCGTGCGAATCTTTAACACCTACGGCCCGCGGATGCATCCCAATGATGGTCGCGTCGTGTCCAATTTCATCGTGCAGGCGCTGCGTGGCGAGGACATCACCATCTACGGCGACGGCAGCCAGACACGCAGCTTCTGTTACGTGGATGATCTTATCGATGCCATGGCACGGATGATGGAGACCGAGCGCGGCTTCACCGGCCCGATCAACATCGGAAACCCCGGCGAGTTCAGCATGCTGGAGCTGGCGGAAAAAGTACTCGCTCTGGTCGGCAGCCGTTCCCGGCTGGTATTCCAGCCTCTGCCTTCCGACGACCCGAAACAGCGCCAGCCTGATATCGCGCTGGCGCGCGAGAAGCTGGGCTGGGAGCCGAAGGTCGAGTTGGAGGATGGACTGAAAGAAACCATCTCGTATTTCCGCCACCTGCTGCAGGCCTAGGCATGACCACCTTCGCCGTCGTCGTCACCAACTACAACTACCGCGCATTCGTCGAAGCTGCGGTGGACAGCGCATTGGCCCAGCGCTACGCGCCGCGCCAGATCGTCGTAGTAGACGACGGATCCACCGACGGTTCGCCCGAATTGCTCAGGCAGCGTTACGGTGCCGATCCGAGGGTAACGCTCCTGTTCGGCGAGAACGGCGGGCAGTTGTCTGCATTCCGAAGAGGCGTCATGTCGACCGATGCCGACGTGGTCTGTTTCCTGGATGCGGATGACCTGTGGGAGCCTGGATACCTGGAGGCGCTCGCCAGGCTTTACGACCAGCGTGCGGATGTTGATTTTGTCTTCAGTGATCTGCGGGTCTTCGGTGATGACAGTGAACACATCCGTTTCGATGAACGACCGGTAGATCTCGGCTTCACGGCCATCAGCACCCTCGTATTCCAGCCCTGGTACGGCGCCCCCACGTCCGCACTTTCGCTCCGCCGCAACTGGGCCGTGCGGACGCTCGACCTTCCCGCCTCCTTCGACGCATTGTGGCGACTGTGCGCCGATGCCTGCGTAGTCCACGGCGCCAGCATCCTGGGCGCGCGCAAGTACTTCCTGCCGACCGGCGAGGTACGCTATCGGTCGCACGGAAAGAACGGCTGGTGGGCCACACGCCGCGACCCGGTGTCGATTTACCGCAACCGCATCCGCAACCTCGGCATCATCAACCACTACGCGGCCATCATCGGTCTCGACCGGTCGGCGGCGGATCTTGGCAAGTACGAGTACCGCACGAAGGTCGCCCCCTGCCGGACCGAGCGCAAGCGGTATGCCTCGCTCGCGTTGCGTGGAACGGCGCCATGGTGGAAGCGTTGGGAAAGGGCGCTTGGAATCATGCTCGGCCGCAGGAGCGGGAAGCGATGAGTGCCAAGCCTACCGCGCACAAGCCGCGTTCGGTCAGCGTCCTCGTCACGACATTCAACTGGCCCGAGGCGCTGGCGAAGACATTGCGCGCGCTCGCGGCTCAGCAGGCGCTGCCTTCTGAAGTGATTGTGGCCGATGACGGGTCTGGCCCCGCCACGCGCGCCTGCATCGAGCGCATTGCGCGCGGCTACCCGATGCCCCTGCATCATTGCTGGCAACCCGACCAAGGTTTCCGGGCTGCATTGTGCCGCAACCGCGCCATCGCTGCAGCTTCCAGCGAGTACGTAATCCTGCTCGATGGCGACATGGTGCCGCACCCTTCCTTCGTCGCCGACCACCTTACTGCTGCACGGCGCAACACCTTCGTACAAGGAATGCGCGTGCTGACCGATGCTGACGGGCGTGACAGGCTACTCGCCAGCGAAGACCACGCCTTGGGATTCTTCGATCCGGGCATTCGCCGGCGGCGTCACGCCTTGCGCCTGCCATGGTTGTCGCGCTGCATCGCAGCTGTAAGTCCCAGCACGTCCCTGAAAGCGATCAAGACCTGCAACCAGGCTTGGTGGCGCGAAGATCTGGTCGCGCTCAACGGCTTCGATGAACGCTACCAGGGATGGGGGCGTGAGGATGTCGACCTGGCGGTTCGCGCCGTCAGGGCGGGTATCAAGCGTCGCTCACTCCGCTTCGCCGGCCTGGCCAGCCATCTGTATCACCCTGAGCGCCACGATGGGGAAACGAGCCCCAACGATGCCCTGATCTTCGAGACCAAACACGGACAGCGCACGCGCAGCCTGCTGGGTCTGGACAGGCACCTGGAGATGGCCGACCAATCGTCAACGCCCAACTTGGCGATGCCAGCGATCGGAGAGCACGCTGTCGCTGCATGAAGCGCGTGGCAGTACTGGATCGGGCGAGAGATCATTCCCGCTGCATGCCGATGCCAAGCAGCAGCCCCACCAACACCACGTACGCGCTCGTGCTGAGCGCGTGGGAGAACATCGACTGCGTCAATCCGGAGACCATGTAGGTGGCCACCAGCATGCCGGCCGCCCACGGTGCTCCTGCCGCAGCCTCCGTGCGCGCCACGCGGATCTGGTGCGCCGCGACAGATAGCGGGACGAGGTACAGAGCCAGCAAGCCGAAGATGCCGGCCACTCCCATCGTCGCGCCCCATTGGGCAAGATCGTTGTGTGCGTGCTCCAGCCCGCAGAAATGGCGCTCGCCCCCCCGGCAATAGACGCTGGCGTCGATACGCGCCTCGAAAGCATCGATGCCGATACCCGTGAGCGGCGACTCGCGGAAAGCATCCCATGCCACCGTCAGCAGCCCGAGACGCGCGCTGATCGGCTGGTCCACCTGGCCCAGCGCATAGCCGGACACATCCGCATGCAACTGGTCCAGCCTGAACTGGGTGGACAGCCAAGGCACGGTCCACAGGGCGACGAACAGGGTCGCGAGCACGCCGCCCGCGATGCCCAGTCGCCGCCATCGGTAACGCGTCGTGCCACCCACCAGCAACATCAACACCACGAGGCCCAGACCCAGCAGCGCACCGCGGCTGCCGCTGAGGATGACGGCGACGTTGGCCAGCACAATCACGCCGACCAGCAGCAACGGCATCAGCACCCCCTTGTGCGGTGGCCGGCAGAACACCGCAACCACCAGCAGCACCAGCACCGCATTGGCGAACACGATCGGGTTCGCCTCGCTGCCCGCCCTCTCGACACCCAACAAAACCTGCACGATCGAAATCGTGCAGGCAATGAGCAGGCCTGCCAAAGCCCCGTACCACAGGCTCGACATGCGTACGCGGGTCGTCCAGGCCAGCCAGGCGCACCAGGGAAGCAGCAGCGCACGCGAAGGATTGTCCAACGAGGCCCAGCGCGCGTCGCGCGCCCACATCGACGCGGCCGCGATGGCGACGACAATCAATGCCGTCGCCAATAGCGAGTACCAGGCACGCGGCAAAACACGCCCGCCGCGCCAGAGGTCCGGCAGTGCGGCCACGGTGGCCGCCAGCATCAGTACCGCGAATACGGAAAGGCCCTTGGGCACCACCAGCAGCGTGGCCGCGCTGAACCCTGCCAGCCACGCCAACCCGCGCGCGACATCCTGTCGACGACAACTCCTCATCTGTACACCTCGGGTCCTGCGGATTGCGATGGCATGATCATGGAGGCAGCAGGCAGGACTCCCGGGAAGGGGAGTTTGAGCCAACGGCATGATCGTTACGTCAATGCAACGTGAATCGGCAGTACGCTGCGCGGAGGAAAGTATGCGGCAAGCGTGCGATTCATCGCACGCGCTTGCGTCGCCGCAGTCGCATCAGGTTGAGTCCTGCGATATGGCTCACGTTCTCTTCCGCCACGACGCATAAAAAAATCCATCCATGTCCTGCTCCCCAGGGAAACGCTGCCGGCCGCCGGCCTCCTCGAGGCCCAAGACCTCATCCAGCAGATCCTGCACCGCATCCGGGTGCCGTGCACGGAATCCGTCGACCTGTTGCGCGTTCTCGGCACGCAGGATCGAGCACGTGGTGTAGATCAGCCGGCCGCCCGGCGCAACGACACGCCAGGCGGCTTCCAGCAGATCCCTCTGAACACGGGTCAGCGCCGTGATGTCCTCGGCACGCCGATGCAGCAGGACATCCGGTTGCCGGCGCACGATGCCCGTGGCGGAGCAGGGCGCATCCAGCAGCACGACATCGAAAGGCTGGCCATCCCACCAGGCCGTTGTATCGGTGGCATCCGCTGCCTGCAGGTGTGCGCTGGCACCCACTCGGTCGAGCGTCTCCCGGACGCGCTGCAACCGGCGGGCGTCCACATCGAGTGCAACCAGTCGCAATGAATGATCACGTTCCAGCAGGTGTGCGGACTTGCCGCCGGGCGCGGCGCACATGTCCAGCACGCGGGCTCCCGCTGGCAGCGTGCCTGCCAGATCCGCCACGCGTTGTGCGGCGCCGTCCTGCACGGAGACATCGCCTTGGGCAAACCCAGGCAATGCCAAGGCAGCCAGCGGTTCGCGCAGGACCAGCGCATCGGCCATGCCCTCCGCGAGATCCGCCTTGATACCCGCATCCGCCAGTCGTTGCCGATATTCGTCACGACTGCCGCGGGATCGATTGACTCTCAACCACAGCGGCGCTTCGTGTTGGCTGGCCTCGAAAATCGCCTCGGCCTGTTCCGGCCAATCGGCTCGTATCTGCCGGCGCAGCCACTCGGGCCACAGCGCGTCCGCGGAGACAGCGGGCAGACCTTCGCGCTGCGCACGACGCAATAACGCGTTCACGACCTTGTCCTGGTGCGGCCTACCCAGTGCGCGTACGGCTTCCACGGTCGCCGACAGCGCCGCGTGCGGAGGAAGCCCCAGGATCACCACCTGCGCGAACCCCACGTGCAGGAGCGCACGCAACTCGTTGTCGCGCGGCCCCAGCGGTCTGCTCATCCACTGCTCCAGCGCCGCCTCGCTTCGGGCGCGCGAGCGCAGTACGGCGAAGCAGATCGCCTCCAGCAACGCGCGGTCCCGTGCGTCATCGATGCGAGGCAGGCAGGCGGCCAGTTCCGCTTTCAGCGAACGGCCACGGTGCATCACGGCATCGACGACACGGGTGGCCAGGACCCGTACCGCGACGCCGGCCTGCGTGTTCATGCCGTCACCAGGTCGCGCCGGGCGTTGAGGTAGTCCGCCGCGGTGATGGCCTTGCCCCCTTCCCGCTGGACGACACGCAGGCGCAGGACGCCATCGCCGCAGGCGATGTCCAACCCCTGCCGGCCAGCCGCGAGCAACGTGCCCGGCGTGGCGCCGTGGGACTGGTCCACCACAACCGCGCCGTGGATGCGCAAGCGCTCGCCAGCGACCTGCGCTTCGGCCACGGGCCAAGGGTTGAATGCACGCACCTTGCGGGCCAACACCTCGGCCGGCTGCGACCAGTCGAGCCTGCCTTCGGCCTTGTCCAGCTTGTGCGCGTAGACCACGCCCTCTCCCGCCTGCGGATGCGGCGGCAGGCGGACGCCGGCCCGCAACAGGCCGAGCGCATCGCGCAGGACCTGGGCTCCCAGATCGGAAAGCCGGTCGTGGAGTTGCCCGCCGGTATCGTCTGGACCAATCGGCATGCTCTGCGCCAGCAGCACCGGCCCGGTGTCCAGGCCCGCTTCCATCTGCATCAGGCAGACACCCGTCTCGGTATCGCCCGCCTCGATGGCGCGCTGGATCGGCGCGGCACCGCGCCAGCGCGGCAGCAGCGAGGCGTGTACGTTCCAGCAACCGTACTGGGGGATGTCCAATACCGCCTGTGGAAGGATCAGGCCATAGGCCACCACGATCATGACGTCCGGCTGCATCTCGCGCAGTGCGTCCTGGGCGGACTTCCTCCTCAGCGAAAGTGGCTGCAGCACCGGGATGCCGCGCTGGATCGCTTCCAGTTTGACCGGCGAAGGGGTCAGCCCGCGCCCACGTCCCGCCGGGCGATCAGGCTGGGTGTAGACCGCGACGACTTCATGGTGGGCGTGTGCGGCGCGCAGGCTGGGCACGGCGAACGCCGGCGTGCCGGCGAAGACGATTCTCATGCGGGTGAGGCCTCAGGGAAGGGATATCGGAACGGGCGGGACCAGCCCGGCACCCGATCCCGCCATGCCGGCACGTCAGGCGACGTGCTTGCGCTGCTTTGCCAGCTTCTTGCGCACCATCTCGCGCTTGAGCGGCGAGAGATAATCGACGAACAGCTTTCCGTCCAGGTGGTCCATCTCGTGCTGGATACAGACGGCGAGCAGGCCTTCGGCCCGCAGTTCCTGCGGCTGGCCCTGGCGGTCGAGGAAACGCACCGTGACCGCATCGGCGCGGGTCACGTCGGCAAAGATGCCGGGCACGGACAGGCAGCCTTCCTGGTAGACCTGTTCGCCGACCTGTTCACTCAGCTCGGGATTGATGAAGACCTGCGGCTCGTTCTTCTCTTCGCTGATGTCGATCACCATGAAACGCTGGTGCACGTCCACCTGGCTGGCGGCCAGGCCAATGCCGGGCGCGTCGTACATGGTCTCGAACATGTCGTCCAGCAGCCGCTGGAACGCCGGCGAGCTCACGTGCCCCGCATCCACCGGCACGGCTTTCGTACGCAGGCGGGGGTCAGGGAATTCGAGGATGGGAAGCAGGGCCATGGTACGTCTCGGGATGGGGGCGCCAGTGGAATCCGGCAAGGCCTCACGAATTCTAACGCGGGCGCTTGCTTTGCGTCGGGTTTTCTGGACTATAGTGCTGACCACCTGTCGGGGAATCAGGTAGATACCGCCATGTTTAAATATTTTCGTACGGTTCTCGCCGTTGCGGCGCTGACCGTCGGCACTTACGCGGCCGCTGCCGAGATGGCGGGGAGCCACCCTGATACCTACGTGGTCAAGCGTGGCGACACGCTGTGGGATATTTCGGCGCGCTTCCTCAAGAAGCCATGGCTGTGGCCGGAAATCTGGCAGGCCAATCCGCAGATCCAGAACCCGCACCTGATCTATCCGGGCGATGTGATCAGCCTGGCCTATCTGGACCGCGTGGCCGTGCAACCCGGCCCGCGCCAGGAAGCCCCGCTGAATGCCATTCCGCTATCCGACATCGAGGCGTACCTGAAGGATCGCCGCGTCGTCGACAGCTTCGAGGGCCTGCCGCACGTCGCCGGGCTGGATGAAGACCGCCTGCGCGGCTCCGGTGGCCACAACATCTACGTCCGCGGACTGGATGGCGCCCAGCCGGGCCAGCGCTTCGCGGTGGTCCGGCCGACGGCCCGCTTCACCGACAATCCGCGCGCACAGGATCTGGATTTCCGTGGCAAGAGTATCCGCGGCGAAGTGGACCAGTGGAAGGACATCGTCGAACAGAGCGGCAAGGGCGTTTTCCTCGGCTACGAACTGGCGAAGGTCAACGTTGCGACCTTCACCCGGGGCGTGGTCCCGGGGACCGAGGTGAGCACGCTGGTCGCCGACATCGGCGGACATGAGGTCCGCGTCGGCGACCGCCTGATCCCGGTGGACGCACAGCCCTACGACCTGCACTTCTTCCCGCACCCACCCTCGAGCGACCCGGGTGGAAAGCTGCGCGTGCTGGCCGTGGCGGATGCCCTTACCTCGGGCGGTACGCGCGACGTGATCGCCATCTCCGGCGGCCGTCTGGACGGCGTGGACAACGGCACCGTGTTCTCGGTGTGGCGCAATGGCAGCCACACCGCCAACCGCATGGCCCATCCGGAATCCTCACGCATCAGCGAATCGCCGAAGTCCGGCGCTGGCCGCGTCAGCCTGCCTGACGAATATGCCAGCCATGCGATGGTGTTCCGCACCTTCGACAAGGTCAGCTACGCGCTGGTCATGGAAGGCGTGGAGGCCACCCGCGTCGGCTACGAGCTGAAACACCCCGACGCGACCTACTGACACGCGTCAGGCAATTCCTACGCAAGACCGCGACGGCGCCCGAGGGCGCCGTCGTCGTTTCCGGCCTACGCTCGCAGCATGCATACCGACGATATGAGCGCACTGGCCAGACTGGTCCTGGCCGGCGGTCCGGTCCTGTGCCGACGACGCCTGCTCGACCAGCACGGCGCACCGTCGGCAGCCCTCCGGGCCGGGGCAGGCGCCTGGCGGG
Source organism: uncultured Pseudoxanthomonas sp. (assembly GCA_966210745.1). GTDB lineage: Bacteria > Pseudomonadota > Gammaproteobacteria > Xanthomonadales > Xanthomonadaceae > Pseudoxanthomonas_A. The sequence continues at coordinate 19,351 of CBIHLJ010000016.1, read as the reverse complement.
CGGCAGGAATGGATGACGTACAGATCACCCGTCTGCGCGGCCCTGCCGATGACGCACTTGCGAGAACACTGGAGTGGCTGCAGGCCCCCGGCCATCACCTGATCGGCTGGCACGACGCGGACTACCCGGCTCCGCTGAGGCAGGTCGGGAGCCCGCCGCTGGCGCTGTTCGTCGATGGCGACCCGACCCTGCTGTGGCGGGCCGCCGTCGCGGTGGTGGGCAGCCGCACGCCGACCAGCGGGGGACGGGACAATGCCCATGCGTTCGCACGTGCGCTGGCCTCCACGGGCATCGTGGTGGCCAGCGGCATGGCCCGGGGTATCGACGCCGTGGCGCATGAGGCCGCGCTCGCGCTGGGGCCCGGTACCACCATCGCGGTCGTCGGCACCGGCCCGGACATCGCCTACCCCCCAGGGCACGACCTGTTGCGCGACCGTCTGGCCACCCACGGCGCGGTGGTCAGTGAACACCCACCCGGAACACCGGCGATGCGCAGCCATTTCCCTTCGCGCAACCGCATCCTCGCGGGCCTGACCCTGGGCACGCTGGTGGTCGAAGCGGCTGAGCGGTCAGGGGCCTTGATCACCGCCCGCCAGGCCGGCGAAGCCGGGCGCGAGGTCTTCGCCATCCCCGGCTCGATCCACAATCCCCTGGCGCGGGGCTGTCACCGCCTGATCCGGGACGGTGCCGCCCTGGTGGAATGCGCGCAGGAGGTCATCGAGGCGGTGGCGCCACTGGCCGCAGACCTCGCCAACGCCTTGCGTGGCCGCTTGGGCGAGACTGAATCGGCGGCAATCGCAGGGCCAGGTGAGACCCCCTTGCGACTGGATGCCGACTACCAGAAGTTGTGGGAAGGCTTGGGTCACGACCCAACAGGTATGGATCAGCTCGTCTCACGCACCGGATTGACGGCTGCGGAACTGTCCTCCATGCTGCTGGTCATGGAACTGGATGGCTTAGTAACGGCGGAACACGGCCGATACCAGAGAAAGACCGGTTTCTTCACCTCCACAGCGTCGATGACGCAGGCCGAGGGGCAATGAAAGAGAGCATCCTGGATGTACTGCTGTACCTGTTCGAACATTACTTCACCGAAGATGCGGACCCCGTCCGCGACCGCGACTCTCTCCAGAACGGCCTGATCCAGGCCGGTTTCAGCCCCGCCGAAATCAGCAAAGCCTTCGATTGGCTCGATGCCCTGGCCGACCAGCGCCCGGCCGCGTCGACGCCGCGCGTGGGCGGCCCCACCCGCGTCTTCCACGGTCCCGAGCTGGAGAAGCTCGACGTCGAATGCCGGGGCTTCCTGCTGTTCCTGGAGCAGCACGGTGTACTGGATGCGGACCAGCGGGAGCTGGTGCTGGACCGCGCCATGGCCCTGGACCAGGACGAACTGGACCTGGACGACCTGAAGTGGGTCGTACTGATGGTGCTGTTCAACCAGCCGGGCTCGGAAGCCGCCTACGCGTGGATGGAAACCCAGATGTTTGCGGACGAACCCGAGCCGGTACACTGAGGCGTTGAAACGCTTCAGGGGGAAGCATGTCGGGTTGGTATTACGCTGACCGGAACCGTCAGCAGCACGGGCCGGTGTCGTCGGAAGAACTGGTCACCCACTACCGTTACGGCCGCGTCGCGCTGGACAGCCTTGTCTGGCGCGAAGGCCTGCCCCAGTGGCTGCCGCTGCAGGAATTTTCCGCAGAACTGGGACTGCATGCGGCACCGGCCGATGACGGCGGAACGCCATCGCCCGTCCCACCACCGCTGTCGGCGCACGTTGCCGCCGCTCTACCGCAGGACCGGCTGTTGCGCTCACCCGCTCCGCCGGCCGCCAAGAAAGGGATGTCAGGCGGCAGGATCGCGCTGATCGTGGCGGCGGCCCTGGTGCTGCCCTGCGTCGGCATCGGCGGCATCCTGGCCGCCATCGCGATTCCTGCGTACAACGATTACACCCTGCGCTCGAAGGTTTCCCAGGCGGTGGTCGACAACATCGAACTGCGCAGCGACGTGAAGGCCTTCCATGATCGCGAAGGCCGCTGCCCCACCAATGGCGAAGGCGGCATCGGCACGCCCGAGAGCTACGCGGGTACGTACATCACGCGCACCGTCGTCGGCGACTTCGACGACGGCACCTGCGGTTTCGAGCTGGAATTCGGCAATACCGGCAACGCGCAGATCGACGGCAGGAAGTTGTGGTGGGATATGGGGAGCGACAACACCGAATGGCAGTGCTCGTCGGAAATCGACGACAAGTGGCTGCCGATGGAGTGTCGCGGCTGAGCAACGTCGACGTGCCGCGGCAGGCTACGTATTTCATCGGGGATCGAACGCATGACGCACTGGTATTACGCCGACGCCCAAGGGCAGCGGCAGGGGCCGTTCACGGCCGGGGAACTCGGCGGCCATGTCCGCCAGGCACGCCTGGGCGCGCAGTCCCTGGTGTGGCGAGAGGGACTGGAGGACTGGAAGCCGCTGAGTGCGCTGGTCTCCGAACTGGACCTGCCGGCCGGCACGATGGACCCGCCGGCAACAGGTGCCGACGCCGCGGCTGAACTCCGCATTCCCGCCGCGGACGCGCCTTACGCACCGCCTGCGGCGCAGATCGCGTCGGAACAGCATTACGTGGGGGATGGCGACGTGGTGCTGGCCGGCTTCTGGCGGCGCCTCGCGGCGCTTTTCATCGACTCGATGGTGGTGGGCTTCGCCTACTACCTGGTACTCATCGTGTGCGTGGTCGTGCTGGGCGTCGGCGGCAGCCTGCTGATGCGCGGCGGGAACGACGCCGAAGGCATGGCGGCGATGTTCGGCATGATGGCGCTGGTCTACCTGCTGTATCCGGTGATCAGTGCAGCGTATTACGTCGGTTTCGAGTCCTCGGGCAAGCAGGCCACGCTGGGCAAGATGGCGGTTGGCATCAAGGTCACCGACATCGACGGGCGACGCCTGACACTGGGTCGCGCGCTGCTGCGCTGGCTGGCGGTCATGCTGAACTACCTCACGCTGTACATCGGCTACCTGATCGCGGCCTTCACCGAGCGCAAGCAGGGCCTGCACGACATGGCGGTGGGCACGCTGGTGGTGGACCGCTGGGCGTACACCGCGCATCCCGACTGGCAGCAGCGCGGCCTCGGTACCGCCACGAAGGTGATCCTGGCGATCGCGGGCGTCATCTACGGGCTGATCTTCATCGCCATGATGGCCGCCATCCTGATTCCACTGGCCACACAATCCTGAAAGGGCAAGGAGACCCTGCATGACCGAGTGGTATTACGTTGATATCCGACATGAGCGCCAGGGCCCGGTGTCCCCGGAGGCTCTCACGGGGCTTTACCGTTCCGGCGCCCTGACCAGTGCATCGCTTGCGTGGCGCGAAGGCATGAACCGGTGGACGCCGTTGGGCGAGCTCGCGGTCGAACTCGGCATCGCGGACGCGCGCCCGGTCGCCACCACACCCGCGCCCCCGGTACCGGAGCCCGAGCCGGCACCCCTAGAGCGCCCGCTGACCGGCCGCGCCGTCTTCACCGCCAGCGAACCCAGCTACGCACGGCACGCGCCCGCGCACGCCAGCCAGTCCGATGCCGTGATCGCCGCAGCGGCCGCCACCCGCGCGGTTGCGCCGGGCGAAACCCCTGGCGCCATTGCATCGCCCTACGCGGCACCGCGCGCGGACGTGGGCCGCGTCACCTACGCGCCCCCGGTCACCGACGGCCATGTGGTCTACGCCGGCTTCTGGAAGCGTGTGGCGGCCAGCTTCATCGACGCGTTCGCCATCGGCATCCCGGTGGGCATCGTGGCGACCATCATCGCCGGACTGCTGGGGCTGGGCAGTTCGTTCACCGATGGCTTCTCCGGAGCGGCGGGCGCGTTCAACGTGGGCGAAACCGCCATCTCGTACGTGCTGACGGCGATGGTCTACGGCTGGTTCCACTCCGCTGCCGGGCTGATGGCCACGCCCGGCAAACTGGCCATCGGCATCAAGGTGGTCAGGACCGACGGCGACAAGATCAGCTTCCTGCGCGGCTTCGGCCGCTACTGGGCCACCATGCTGTCGGCCATCATCCTTGGCATCGGCTTCCTGATGGCGGCCTTCACCGCGCGCAAGCAAGCCCTGCACGACCTGGTCTGCGACACGCTGGTGGTCGACAAGTGGGCCTTCACCTCGCAACCGGAGCGCCAGCGCGAGGAGCTTGGGCCGGTGGCCCTGGTGGTGCTGATCATCGGCGGCCTGCTGGTCGTCGGTGCGGTGATCCTGATGCTGGTGGCCTTCGCTGCCCTGTTCTCGATGAGCCGCTGACCGGCCCCACGGCGCGATCCGGGTCACGGAACCCGGCCCGGTCCCACCACGGCGGCTTGACAGCCCGGCCCCGACCGTGACACCACTATAAATAGGAAATCTGAACGCCCGGGGCCCCAGCCCCGGGCGTCCGCTTCTCTGCCGCCCGCATCTGGGCCACCCTAGCCGGCCCCGGACGGCCCACCCGAACTCCCCTGAACCCCTGACATGCCCAAGCACCTGCTCATCGTCGAGTCGCCCGCCAAGGCCAAGACGATCAACAAATACCTCGGCAAGGACTTCACCGTCCTGGCGTCCTATGGCCACGTCCGGGACCTGGTGCCGAAGGAAGGAGCGGTGGACCCCGACAACGGGTTCGCGATGCGCTACGACCTGATCGAGAAGAACGAAAAGCACGTCGATGCCATCGCCAAGGCCGCCAAGGGCGCCGATGACATCTTCCTGGCGACCGACCCGGACCGCGAGGGCGAAGCGATCAGCTGGCACATCGCCGAGATCCTGAAGGAGCGGGGCCTGCTGAAGGACAAGCCGCTGCATCGGGTGGTCTTCACCGAAATAACGCCGCGCGCGATCAAGGAAGCCATGGCCCAGCCGCGGCAGATCGCCGGCGACCTGGTCGACGCCCAGCAGGCGCGTCGCGCGCTGGACTACCTGGTCGGCTTCAACCTCTCGCCGGTGCTGTGGCGCAAGGTGCAGCGCGGCCTGTCCGCCGGCCGCGTGCAGTCGCCGGCGCTGCGCATGATCGTGGAGCGCGAGGAAGAGATCGAAGCCTTCATCGCTCGCGAATACTGGAGCATCGAGGCCGAGTGCGCGCATCCGCGCCAGCCCTTCACCGCCAAGTTGACGAAGCTCGACGGGCAGAAGTTCGAACAGTTCACCGTCACCGACGGCGACACCGCAGAAGCCGCCCGCCTGCGCATCCAGCAGGCCGCGCAGGGCATGCTGCACGTCACCGACGTGACCAGCAAGGAACGCAAGCGCCGCCCGGCGCCACCGTTCACCACCTCCACGCTGCAGCAGGAAGCCTCGCGCAAGCTCGGCTTCACCACGCGCAAGACCATGCAGGTGGCGCAGAAGCTGTACGAAGGCGTCAACATCGGCGACGAGGAAGGTACCGTCGGCCTGATCAGCTACATGCGTACCGACTCGGTGAGCCTGTCGGCGGAAGCGCTGGCCGAGATCCGCGACGTCATCGCGCGCGACTTCGGCACCCAGGCGCTGCCGGACAAGCCCAACGTCTATGTCACCAAGTCGAAGAACGCGCAGGAAGCGCACGAGGCCGTGCGCCCGACCAGCGCGCTGCGCACGCCCTCGCAGGTCGCGAAGTACCTGAGCGACGACGAGCGCAAGCTGTACGACCTGATCTGGAAGCGCGCCGTCGCCTGCCAGATGGTCCCGGCCACGCTCAACACCGTCAGCGTCGACCTCGCCGCCGGCAGCGCGCACAGCTTCCGCGCCAGTGGCACCACCGTGGTCGATCCCGGCTTCCTGGCCGTGTACGAGGAAGGCAAGGACCAGAAGAACGCCGAGGACGACGACGAAGGCCGCAAGCTGCCGCCGATGAAACCCGGCGACACCGTGCCGCTCGACCGCATCCACGCCGACCAGCATTTCACCCAGCCGCCGCCGCGCTTCACCGAAGCGGCGCTGGTGAAGGCGCTGGAGGAGTACGGCATCGGCCGTCCCTCCACCTACGCCTCGATCATCCAGACACTGCAGTTCCGCAAGTACGTGGAAATGGAAGGCCGTGCGTTCAAGCCCAGCGACGTGGGCCGCGCGGTATCCAAGTTCCTGTCCGGCCATTTCACCCAGTACGTGGACTACGACTTCACCGCCAAGCTGGAGGACGAGCTGGATGCGGTTTCCCGCGGCGAGGAAGACTGGGTGCCGCTGATGGAGCGGTTCTGGGGCCCCTTCAAGGACCTGGTCGCCGAAAAGGCGGAAACCGTGGACCGCAGCGAAGCCACCGGCGCGCGCGAACTGGGTACCGACGCCAAATCCGGCAAGCCGGTCAGCGTGCGACTGGGCCGTTACGGGCCGTATGCGCAGATCGGCGACAAGGACACCGACGAGAAGCTGGAGTTCGCCTCGCTGCGTCCCGGCCAGTCGATGCATACCATCACGCTGGAAGACGCGCTGGAACTGTTCAAGCTGCCCCGCAAGCTGGGCCAGGACAAGGACGAGGAGGTCAGCGTCGGCATCGGCCGCTTCGGCCCGTTCGCCAAGCGCGGCAGCGTGTATGCGTCGCTGAAGAAGGAAGACGACCCGTACACGATCGACCTGGCGCGCGCGGTGTTCCTGATCGAAGAGAAGGAAGAGATCGCCCGCAACCGCATCATCAAGGACTTCGACGGTAGCGACATCCAGGTGCTGAACGGCCGCTTCGGCCCGTACATCAGCGACGGCAAGCTCAACGGCAAGATTCCGAAGGATCGCGAGCCGGCGTCGCTGACGCTGGCCGAGGTGCAGAAGCTGCTGGAAGAAACCGGCAAGCCGGTGCGCAAGGGCTTCGGCAAGAAGACCGCCGCCAAGAAAGCCGTAGTGAAGAAGGACGCCGCGCCAAAGAAGACTGCTGCCAAGAAGGCACCGGCGAAGAAGGCCGCGAAGAAGGCCGCCAGCAAGAAAACAGCGACAAAGAAGACGGTGAAGAAGGCGGCATCCAAGGCGGTCGCCGGAGACGACGCTCCCTTCTGACTCCACCACGACGCCGACGACGCCATGCCCATCGAACGGACCATCGAGGAAGCCGCGGAAGTCATCCGCAGTGGCGGCATCGTCGCCTACCCCACCGAGGCCGTGTGGGGGCTGGGTTGCGATCCGTTCGACGAAGGCGCGGTGCACCGGCTGCTGGCGATCAAGCAGCGCCCGGTGGAGAAGGGGCTGATCCTGATCGCGGCCACGCTGGAACAGCTCAAGCCGCTGATCGACGTCGCCGCCGTTCCGACGGATCGCCTCACCGAGGTGCTGTCCAGCTGGCCCGGGCCACACACCTGGGTGATGCCTGCCACCGCGCAGGCACCCCGCTGGATCACCGGTGCGCATCGTGGCATTGCCGTGCGCGTGAGCGAACATCCGGTCGTGATCGGCCTGTGCCAGGCCTATGGCGGCGCGTTGGTGTCCACCAGCGCGAACCTCAGCGGCAAGCCCGCCGTCAGCGACCGCGACGCCCTGGACCCGTTGCTGCTGCCACGCGTCGACGCTGTCGTCCCCGGCCACACCGGCGGCCTCGCCCGCCCCACGGTCATCCGCGATGCGCTGACCGGTCAGGCGCTGCGCGAATGACCGACGGCCGTACACGGTCGTCCTTCCACCTTCCCATCCCTCCGGCACGCGCGCACCATGGCCGCATGCCGCGCCTCGCCCTGCCCCTGTTGACGATGCTGCTGACGCTGTCACCCGTCGCCATGGGCGCGCAGGCGACACCCAGCGCCGGGCAAGTCACCATCTACCGCTGCGTGACCGCCAACGGCAGCGTGGCGCTGCGCGATTCGCCCTGCCTGAAAGGCGAGAGGCAGGAAGTCCGTACGATGCAGCGGCCGCTGGATCCGGTGCCACCGCCCGCCGTCGCAGCCCCCGCGCCCGCGGCGGCACCGCCTGCCGCGCCGCCGCCTGCGCGCGTGGTGTACCTCACCCCGCCGCGGCCGATGTACGAATGCACCACGCCCGAAGGCAAGGTCTACACCAGCGACAACGACGACGGCAATCCGCGCTGGGTACCGTATGGCGTGGCCTATCCTGCCTGGCCACGCACCAGCAGCGGCGCCAGCGTGTCCGGCAGCGTCTCGGTCGGCAACGGCCATCTGTCCTTCGAAAGCGGTGACCGTCGGCCGCCGCGTCCCCCGGGCGGCCACTATCCGGGGCATGGCCCGGTGATCCTGCCCGGTGGCACCTGGGTGCGCGACACCTGCCACCCGTTGCCACAGCAGGAAGTGTGCGCGCGCCTCTCCGACCGCCGCTACGAGATCCTGCGCCGCTACGGCAGCGCGATGTCGAGCGAGCAGCGCGCGCTAGACTTGGAACAGCGCGGCATCGACGCGCGCATCGCCAACGATTGCAGGAATCCATGAGTCTTTCCGCGCGCTCCACCTTCGCCCGTCTTACGTTGCTGGTGCTGTTCTGGGTCACCGCATCCTCGGCCGCCCGCGCAGATGAAGTGACCATATACCGCTGCACGGATGCGAGCGGCGCACTGACGCTGCAGAATTCGCCTTGCCCGAAAGGCATGAAGCAGGAAGCGCGCACCATGCAGGGCGTCAACACGGTGCCGATGGCACCCGCGCCGCCCGCCACGTCGCCCGCTTCGCCCGCGCAGGCATCGCCTGCCACCGCCACGCCGGCACCCGTTGCGCCTGCCGTGCCCGCGACGGCCAGCACCACGCGCGCGCTGCCACCGCCGGTGCTCTTCCAGTGCACCACGCACGACAAGGACACCTACGTGACCGAGGACAGCGAACCCGCGTCGCGCTGCGTGACCCTGCGCACCGTGGGACTCGACGGCAACCCGCAATCCGGCGCTGGCCAGGCCTGTGAAGTCGTGCGCGACACCTGCGCCCGGGTGCCGGATGGCGCGCTTTGCGAGGCATGGCGGAAGCGACTCGACGAAACTGAAGTGGCCTGGCGCTTCGCCCGCCGCGAGAACGTGGAGCGGAACAGGGCCGAACACGAGCGCGTCACGCGCATCGTCAGCGGGAGCAACTGCGGGCAGTGATGCCGCTGCGTTGATCCACGTCGGCGCCACGCCACTGCACAGGACTCCTAGTCGTGTGCCAGTCCCTGCAATCGCCAGGCATCTCCCAGCCTCCCCTGCATGCCCGCCACCAATGCATGCATCAGCAGCAGGCGCTTGTCCGCGTCGGGCCGCTCCGCACGCGCCTTGCGCGCGGCGTCGATACCGCCCGCGTGATAGGCGGCCAACACCTGCACCGCCCTTTCGTCGCGCCCGGGTGCGCGTGCGACCGGCGCATGGCCCAGCGCGCGGACCATCGCCTCCGCAGTGGACCACGTCGACCACGGATTCTGTCCGGTAACCACCCGACCATCGACCACGGTGTTGTCCAGATACATCGGGCCCTCCACGTAACGCGCGCCCTTCTCCACCAGGCGATCCTGCAGCAGGTACGGGAAGCGCACGCGTGCGTCCTCGATCAGGAACAGCTCTTCCGCGTTGCTGAAGCCGGCCACGCGACGGCCGCGCAGCAGCGGCGTGCCATCGTCCAGCGTCACCTCCAGCAACGCCGCGGGACCATGGCAGACCGCACCGATCACGCCGCCAACCTGGTGCACCGCGCGCACCAGCCGCTGGATGGCCGGATCATCGGGAAAGTCGAACATCGTGCCCTTGCCGCCAACAAAGTACACCGCCGAGTAACGGGCTGGGTCCACGTCGCCCACACGCAGGCTGGCGTCGAGTTTCCTGAGTGCATCGGCATCGTTGAGGAAGGCATGGTCGGCCTCCACCATGTCCTCGTCATCCCGACGCATCGGGGGTGATCCCCCTTGCGGACTGGCGATGTCGACGTCGTAGCCGTTGGCCCGGAAGACGTAGTACGCCCGCGCCAGTTCGGTCAGTTCGAAGCCCGCTTTCTTCTCGCCGCCCGGGAAGTGCGACGTGCTGGTGACCACCGCCAGGATCTTCCCGCGTGTCGGCGGCAGTGCATCGTGCATGAAGGCCAGGTCCGCCACCGTGCTGTCCGGCTCCGCAGGCGGCTGCGCATCCAGGTCCAGCGTGTACACATAGACGAATCCTCCCGCCACCACCACCAGCACCGTCGCCAGGCAGGCCAGCAGCCCGCGCTTGATCCATCGCCGCATCCCGATGTCCTCGTCTCCAGATGGGCACACGCTACGTCGCGCGCGTAAAACGAACTTCAATCGCACCACGTACCCGCTGTGGCGCATCGACATTGCGGACACCCGTGCGGGAACCGCGCCGGAGGGCTCGTTAGAATCGGACGTTTCCACCACAAGGACCTCCGATGCCACACGATCCGACGCACCGCCTGCTGCGCGAAATGCGCCTGCTGCGCCTCTACGCCGGCGCACTGACGCTGGCCTTCATCGCCGTGCTGCTGACGGCCTTCAAGGCACCCGACCCGCATTTCGAACGGTTGTCGGTGGAGCGGTTGGACATCGTGGACGCGGACGGCGTGCCACGCGTGGTGCTGGCCAACCAGCAGCGCTTTCCGCCGCCGATGTTGAATGGAGAAACCTTCAAGCGCGCCGTCTCGCCCGCGGGACTGGTGTTCTACGACCGCAAGGGCAACGAAGTCGGCGGCCTTGCACTCACCGACGTGGAGGCCGGCAAGGTCTCGGCGCTCGCCTTCGACAATCCCAACATGGACGCCATCGGCCTGCTGACACGCATCGGCGCCGATGGCGAACCCATCAGCAGCGGCCTGCAGATCAACCAGGCCGTGCCCTCGCACGTGAAGGTGCTCGACGCGGCCAGGCAGGCCACGCGCCGCATCGTGATCCAGAACGAACGCAACGATGCCGAGATCCTGCTGGCCGACGCGGCCGGCAAGGAACGCATCCGGCTGCGCGTGGACCGCGCCGGTGATGCCGGCATCGAGATCCTGGACGCCGACGGCCGGGTGGTGTTCCGCGCGCCCGAGGCGGCACCTCAGAACCCGTAACGCAGGAACCCGCCGTCCACCGCGATGCATTCGCCGGTGACATAGCTGGACGCAGGCAGGCACAGGAAGCCCACCGCAGCGGCGACTTCCTCTGGTTCGCCGATCCGGCGCATCGGCGTACGTGCGACCACTTCGTCGTAATAGTCCGGGTCCGACAGTGGCCCGGACGTACGCCGCGTGCGGATGTACCACGGCGCCACCGCGTTCACGCGCACGCCGTCCTCGGCCCACTCGGCGGCCAGGTTGCGGGTGAGCTGGTGCAGCGCGGCCTTGGTCATGCCATAGGGCGCGCCGCTGCGCACGGCGGTGATGCCGGACACGCTGCCCACGTTGACGATGCACGAGGCCGCATGCCGCGTCAGCAGCGGATGCGCATAGCGCGACAGCTCGAATGCCGAGAACAGGTTGGTCTCGAAGATGTGCCGCCACTCGTCCTCGGTGTAGTCCACCGCCGCGCGCGTGACGTTGCCCCCAGCATTGTTCACCAGGATGTTGAGGCCATCATCGTGGTCTTCCACCCAGTCCAGGATGGCGCGGCGATCCTCGTCGTCCGCCACGTCGGCAGCCAGCGTACTGATGCCGCGCTCGGGGAATTCCTCCGCCAGTTCGACACGCGCCGCCTGCAGGGCATCCTCGTCGCGCGCCACCAGCAGCACGTCGGCACCGAAACCCAGCAGCTCGCGCGTGATCGCCAGCCCGATGCCCGCGCTGGCCCCGGTCACCAAGGCCAGTTGCCCGTCCAACCGCCACCGGTTCGCCGCCACATGCGTCTCCTTCATCGATGGGCGTAGCATAGCGCCACCTCACAGGAGGACCGTCGCCATGACCCGGATCCGCCTCATCCTGCTCGCCCTGCTCGCCTTGGCCTGCGTGGCCTGCCGCGCTCCCGAGCCGCCACCGACCGACGAACCGCCGGAACCGCAGGCGAGCAGCGACAGCGGCACCTCCTGATTCATCGATCACGCCCCTGCGCCAGCGTCGGGCGTCATCGATGGCTTGCGGGATAAAGTGCACTGGACCGATACCGCTCCTCGGACTGCGGCGGGGCTACGACCAGCTTATCGAATCAGCGTGCGCAAGCCTTGCCACCCTGATGATGCCTCAATGGCGATCATCGAAGCGGTGTGGTCGGCGCTGCAGCGCGAGGACTGAAACTCCATTCCACCGTTCGCCCACTTCAAGCATTCGACACTATGGCGAGGCCAGGCCGTCCACCCGATATAGAAGCCGACATCTGCTTCCTGAGCTCCCAAGACAGCGGCAAGTCAGGCCCGATCCGCTCCGGATACAGGCCACACCACGACTTTGGCCTCGATGGCATGTTCAATGACGCATATCACGAGTACATCGGCGTCGAATCCGTTACCCCCGGGACCACCGCACGAGCGCAGCTCTGGTTTCTCGCACCTGAGTATCAGGCAGGCCGCCTCCATCCCGGATTCAAGTTCATCGTCCAAGAAGGCTCGCACATCGTGGCCCACGGCGTGGTCGTCCACGTGCTCAATCCGACATTGCAAGCAGTTGTTTGAGAATCCTGCCTGATCACACGACCTCGCATGAACTCGCTCTGGCAATGCGGTCGTTGCTGATCACCCAAGCTCACACAGCGGCACTTCTCCCGGCCGCAGCGTCAGCACGTGAGCGCCTGTCCGCGTGACCGCAACCGTGTGTTCGAACTGGGCGGAGAGTTTTCCGTCGCGGGTGTACACCGGCCACTGGTCCGGATGCGAGCGGATCGCCGCCTTTCCCTGGTTCAACATCGGCTCGATGGTGAACACCATGCCCTCTTCCAGCTCAAGACCGGTGCCAGGGGTGCCGTAGTGAAGGATCTGGGGATCTTCGTGCATCTCGCGGCCGATCCCGTGGCCGCAGTATTCCCTGACCACGCTGTATCCATGCGCGCGCGCATGCCGCGCGATGGCGTGGCCGATGTCGCCCAAGCGTGCGCCCGGACGCACCGCCGCTATGCCCTTCCACATGGCGCTGTACGTGGCCGCCACCAGTCGCCGCGCCGGATATGCCACCTCACCGACGAGATAGGTGGTACTGGAATCGGCGATGTAGCCGTTCTTCTCCAGCGTGATGTCCAGATTGACGATCTGTCCACTGCGCAGCACGTCGTCATGCGACGGCATGCCATGGCAGACTACGTCGTCGATCGAGGCATTCAGCACGTACGGGAAGCCGTACTGCCCCTTGCTGGCCGGGCGCGCGTGCAGCTCGTCGACGATCATGCGCTCGACGGCATCGTTGATCGCCATCGTGCTCATGCCTTCCAGCGTGAGCCGGCCGAGCATGTCGAACACGGAGGCCAGCAGCGCACCGGCCTCGGCCATCCGCGCCAGTTCGGCCTCGGTCTTGATCACGTGTGGCCGGCGCGCAGGGGTGCCGGCTGCACACCGGCAGCGCGCAGTTCGTTGGCGACGATGTCCTGGAAGCTCAGCTCCGGATGCATCTCGCACAGCATGCCGACCTTGATCCAGAAGTTGGCCTGCGCATTGATCGAGCGGTGACTGACCGTGCAGGCGCGACGCAGCTGGTCGTGCAGCGCGTCATCGATGTTGACGATGCCCATGGGGGTTTCTCGGGGGAACGGGAATATATGAATCATATATGATCCATATGCCCACCTCCAGCACCGACATCCCTCCGCAGGCATGTACGGCTTCTTGTCCGGGATACAGCGGTCCGCAGGCGGATACGGCGCTCGCCTCCTCCGGCCCGCGGTCGGTCCTGCTCACCGTTTCGGATCGGGTTGGCAGGCACGCGCCTGTGCATCCGATCACCGTCCCCGCCCCCGCGTCCGCACGTCCCTCCCGGGCCAACCCACCGCGTCGGCGGCATGAGCGGGGTCCGTCATCGGCGTCCGGGTGTCGCTGCGGAGGATCTCGGCACGGGTCGCCGCCCGCGCCTCCGCGTCAGGAACGCCGTAGGCCGCGGGTGTGACCCGGTGCGCCGGGTTCCGGACCCCCAGCCGCCTGTCGGGCCCGGAACCCGGCGCTTTCGACCCGAGACGCCGCGTTGCAGACCTGAGGCGCCGGGTTTCCGGACCAACTCGTCGCGTTGAAGACACGATGTCCCGAGTTCGGAACCCGGAACGCCGTGTACGAGACCTGCTGTTCTGGGTTCCAGAGCCGGAACGCGGCGCCTTCGACCCGAGGCACCGTGCTGCAGACCTGACACACCACGCTGCAGACCCGCCGTACGGAACTGCAGCGCCGACGCTCGTCGTTCCGAACTCCAAGCCCCGCCCAACGGATGCGACCCGCCACGCGCCGCACGCGACGTGCGCGCCCGCAAACGCAACGGGCCGCGCGGTTGCCCGCGCGGCCCGTGGTTCACGCGATGTCGAAGGAACTCAAAACCCGCAGAAGCAGTACGCCAGGCTCTTCACCGGGGCGCCGTCGCGGTCGTTGACCGCCTCGTCCACGAAGCGCAGCTGCGCTTCCATCTCCGGCAGGCTGCGTGCCAGAAGGGCACGGGCGAAGTCGGAGTCCTTCAGCCAGGCCGTACCGATGCGGCTGCCGGCGAAGCCACCCATGAACTGCGAGAACGGCGAGGACATCTTCTCGATGTAGCGCACGCGGTACTTGCCCGCCTCACCCAGCTTGGCGCGCTTGGCGGCATCGGCCAGGGCCGCGTCCAGGCCGGCCAGTTCGTCGACCAGGCCACGCTCCTTGGCCTGCGCACCACTCCACACGCGGCCGCGCGCCACGGCGTCGATCTCTTCGACCGGCTTCTTGCGCGCCTCGGCGACCTTACCGGTGAAGTCGGCGTAGCCCTTGTCGATGACCGACTGGATCACCTGACCTACGGCCGGGTCCAGTGGTCGGCTGATGTCGAATGCGCCGGCGAAGCGGGTGGTGCCCACGCCATCGGTACGCACACCGATCTTCTCCAGCGTGCGCGGCACGGTCGGGATCAGACCGAAGATGCCGATCGAGCCGGTGATGGTGGACGGGTCGGCATAGATGCGGTCGGCATTCATGCTGATCCAGTAGCCGCCGGACGCGGCCAGGTCGCCCATCGAGACGACCACCGGCTTGCCGGCCTTCTTCAGCGCGGCCACTTCGCGGCGGATCTGCTCGGAGGCGTACACGCCGCCACCGGGCGAATCCACGCGCAACACCACGGCCTTCACGTCATCGTCGTCGCGCGCCTCGCGCAGCAGCGCCGAGGTGGACAGGCCACCGACGCGGCCGGCCGGCTGGTCGCCGTCGGTGATCTCGCCTTCGGCCACCACCACGGCGACCTGCGGGCGTTTGTCGAGCGGGTTGATGCGGGAATCGAGCTGGGACAGGTAACCGGTCAGGCCGATGGCACGGAAGCCGGTGTCGGAATCCTCGTCGGCCACGCCGCGTTCGATCAGCAGGTCCTCGACTTCTTCCTGCGTTTTAAGGCCGTCCACCAGCTTCTGCTGCAGGGCGTACTTGGCCAGGTCGCCGCCAGCGGCCGCGATGCCTTCGGGCAGCGTGTCGATGCCCGCGGCCAGCGCTTCCGGCGTGGTCTTGCGGACCTTGGCGATGTCGGCCAGCAGGCGCTGCCACACATCGTTCATCCAGAACAGGTCGGCTTCCTTGGCTTCCTTCGATGCGGCATCCAGCACGTAGGGCTCGGCGGCGGACTTGTATTCGCCCACCTTGAACAGGTGCACGTCCACGCCCAGCTTGTCCTGCAGGCCTTCGCGGTAGTACTGCCGGTAACGGCCCAGGCCCTCGAGCATCAGGCTGCCCATCGGGTCGAGGTAGACCTCGTCCGCCTGCGCGGCCAGCAGATACTGCGTCTGGCTGACGTTTTCGCCGAACGCGACGATCTGCTTGCCGGAGGCGCGGAACTTCGCCAGCGCGGCGGCGACTTCCCGCAGCGAGGCGTAGCCGGTCGGCTGCAACTGGTCCACGCGCAGCAGCATGCGTTCGATCTTCTCGTCCTTCTGCGCCGCCTCGATGGCGCGCAGCAGGTCGCGCAGCTGCACTTCGTCGGCGGCCTTGTCGCCCAGCGCCTTGGCCAGCGCGCGCGTGGCCGGGTCAGAGGTGAACTGCTCGACCAGCCGGCCTTCCGGCGCCAGCACGAAGGTGGTGCGCTCCGCGAGCGGCTTCACCCCGCCACTGCCGGCGGCGATGACGAACACGATGAAGATCAGGAACAACAGCCCGAAGAAGATCAGGTTGAGGACCAGCTTGCGGGTGAAGTTCATCACGTCCCACAGGCCGACGAAGAACGCGACGATCGGGCTGCGACGGGGTGCGGGTGCGACTTGGCTCATGGAAAGCTCCGGGAAACTGGGACCACTGTAGCGTGCGGACGCGGGGCTTTCATGCCCCGTTGGTCACCGTTGGGGCGACCGGCAGCGCCGCATGGCGCCGGCTGCTGCGCTCGAAACGCCAGCCCAGCAGCACGGCAGCGGCGGTCAGGCCCACGATCAGACCCAGCCACATGCCCTGCGGGCCCCAGCCGAGCCCGAGGCCCAGCCCGGCACCCAGCGGCATGCCCAGGCCCCAGTAAGCGGCCACGGCCAGCCACATCGGCACGCGGGTGTCCTTGAGTCCGCGCAGCGCACCGGCCGAGAGCACCTGGATGCCGTCCGGAAACTGGAAGGCGGCGGCGAACAGCAGCAGCGTGCCCGCCATCGCGGCCACCGTCAGGTCGTCGGTGTACAGCGACACCACCAGGTCGTGGCCCAGCAGCAGGAACAGCGCCGAGATCGCCTGGGTAGCGAGCACGATCACGTAGCCGGCATGCGCGGCGCGGCGGATGCCGAGCGTGTTGCCCGCACCCACCGCATGGCCCACGCGCACGGTGGTGGCCTCGGCCACGCCCATGGGAATCATGAAGCACAGCGCCGATACGTTGATGGCGATCTGGTGCGCGGCCGCCGGCGTGGCGCCGAGGCGTGCGATCAGCAGCGCGGTGACGATGAAGAGGCTGCCTTCCATCAACACCGTGATGCCGATCGGTAGGCCGGTGCGCAGCAGTTGCATGATCGGCGCAGGGCGCGGCGGATCGAAGTGCGCGAACAGGTGCAGGTCGGCGAAGCGCTTCGACCGCGAGAGATAGATCGCGAACGCGATCGCCTGCAGCCACATGGTCAGCGCCGAGGCGATGCCCAGGCCGCCCGCGCCCATTTCGGCGAACCCGAATTTGCCGAACGCCAGCACGTACCCCACCGGCGCCAGCACCAGCAGGCCACCGAAGCCCAGGATCATCGTCGGCAGCGTCCAGTGCGTGCCTTCGCTGAGGTAGCGCATGCAGAAATAGAACGTCAGCGCCGGCACGCCCCAGCGGATGCCGTGCAGGAACGCGGTCGCGCCGGGAATGATGTCCGGCGCGATGCCGAACGCGGCCAGCGCGTAGGGCGCGGCACTGAGGAAGGCGAACATCAGCAGGCCCAGCCCCAGCGACAGCCACAACGCCTGGCGGAACAGCGGCGCGATCTCGTCGCGGCGGTTGGCGCCATCGAGTTGCGATACGGAGGCCGTCAGCGAGATCAGCGTGCCGATCGGCACCATCATCGGCAGCCACAACAACGCCGTGCCGACGGTCACCGCCGCCAGCGTCGCCGTGGCGTGGTGGCCGGCGATGACGTTGTCGACGAAGCCGATCAGGCCGGTGGAGACGTGGCCCAGCACCAGCGGCAACGCGAGCGTGCCTGTGGCGCGCACTTCCTGTCCGAAGCGCGGGGTCGGGGAGAGGGAACGGGACATGGGATCAACCGCCGGACTGCGGCCGCGCGGATTCGCGCTGGCACCGGGTCACGGGAGGCCGGTATCTTACCCGCTCGCCCGCCGCGCCACCCGAACGCCCCATGACCCCATCGCACGATGCCGTGCACGCCAGCGCGTGCGAGAACTGCCATACACCGCTGCAGGGCGAGTTCTGCCATGCCTGCGGACAGACCTCGCACAACCCGTTGCGCAGCTTCGGGCATGCGGTGGAAGAGGTGTTCGAATCGTTCTGGCACCTGGACGGTCGTATCTTCCGCACCCTGCGCACGCTGATGTCGCCGGGCAGGCTGGCGAACGCCTACCTGTCAGGCCACCGCGCGCCTTTCGTGGCGCCGCTGCGGCTGTTCGTCGTCCTCAGCGTGCTGACGTTCTTCGTGGGCAAGTTCGCCATGGGCAGCGGCGATGTGTCGCGCCCACCTGCCGTGCCCGATGGCAAGGGCGGCACGACGGTCCAGGTGACGGGCACGGGCGACGAAGGCGTCGATTTCGACAGCTTGACCGACGCCGACGAAGTGGTGCGCCTGCGCGACCGCACCATCGACGGGCTGCTGGCCGCGCGCGCCACCATCCCACCGCCGCTCGCGTTCGCGCGCGAACGCGTGGAAGACAATATCCGCGGCACCCAGGCGCGGGCACGCGCGCGCATCGCGGCGCTGCAGCCCGATCATCCGGCACTGGCCGAACCCGACCGGATTCCGGAGGACGGGCCGATGCCGGATTCCACCGGCTCGCTGTTCTCGCAGAACGGGAAGCCATGGCATCCGACCGACAATCCGATCCAGGTGGACTGGCTGCCGGCGTTCGGCAACCGCTGGTTGAACAAGAAGATCGCGCGGGCGCAGGACAACATCCCGCGCCTGCAGAAAGACCCCGAGCTGTTCAAGAACACCATGATGGGGTCGGTTCCATCGGCGCTGTTCGTGCTGGTGCCGGTGTTCGCGCTGTTGCTGAAGCTGGCCTACATCGGCACGCACCGGGTGTATCTGGAACACCTGGTGGTGGCGCTCTACAGCCACGCCTACCTGTGCCTGTGCGTGCTGGCGTTCTTCGCCCTGTCCTTCATCGACAGCCTGCTGCCCGCGCAGGCGACCGTTGCGCGCGCGCCGGTGTGGCTTGCCGAACTGCTGATCATGTTCTGGATGCCGGTGTACCTGTTCTGGATGCAGCAACGCGTCTATCGCCAGCACCCGGCCGTGACGCTGGTGAAGTACCTTGCGCTGGGCATGCTGTACTTCATGCTGGTCGTCACGGCCATGGTCCTGCTGTCCCTGACCAGCCTGGTGAACGCGTAGGGACACGCCGAACGACGCCATGATGCAGGCGCGCCGCCTTGGATGCCGTTCGTGGTGAGCCCGTCGAGCCACGCTCTTGGCAATGGCCCGACCGGCCACGACGGCTCGGCCTTGCCGTGAAAAGCATGGCCCGACGGGCTCACCACGAACGGGATCCGTCGTAACGGGATCCGTCGTTCAGCGCTCCCCTGGCTAGCGATCGCGCCGTTGCTGCAACCATGCGCGCCGCTGGCTGACAGGCACCGCCAGCAGCTCACGACGGAACGCGTCGCGGTCCTGCGGCGGAAGGCGCTGCGCCAGCGCGGCCACATCGTCCCGTTGCTCCGCATCGAGCTGGCGCAACAACGAGAGCGCAGCGTCGCGCTCGCCGGGCGGTACGTAGGCGAACAAGGGCTGAAGGCGCGGCCAGTC